>NZ_LT907844.1:3656744-4383488 GCF_900215505.1 Cohaesibacter sp. ES.047 | reverse complement strand
GGCAAGTTGGGTGTGCATCATGAATGGATCACAAGGCGCATGTCTGAGAATGGCGATCTGACGCTTGATGAGCTTTGTCTGGAATTGGCTGAACGCGGGGTCCATGTGCATCGCTCCAGCGTTGGGCGCCTGCTTAACAGGCTCGGCCTGAGCCATAAAAAAAAGTCTGGTAGCCACTGAACAGCTACGGGCCGCGATTGCTCATGATCGGTATGTATGGATCAATCAGCGCCGGCCTTTCTTCAACAAAGCATTGTCCCGATTGATCTGGGACTATGGAGAATTTTGTGCCCTGGCGTGGTAACTCTAATATGAGGAGACCCACGTATGAGCATCGACAAAGCCCTTTTGGATCATCTGATGGAAGGCCGCAAAGCGGGCGATCTGTTCGGAGAGGACGGGATTCTGCAAGAACTGACCAAGGCGCTGGCCGAACGAGCCCTGAGCGCCGAACTGGACGAGCATCTGACCGAAGAACGCGCCGATGCGCCGCCTGAAGGCGCGAACCAGGCGCCAAATCGTCGCAATGGCCGCAGCCAGAAGACGGTGACGACCGACAGCGGGAAGGTCATTCTCGACATTCCCCGTGACCGCAACGGCAGCTTTGATCCGCTGCTGATCGCCAAGTATCAGCGCCGCTTTCCCGAGTTCGACACCAAGATCATCAGCATGTACGCGCGCGGGATGACGACCCGCGAGATCCAGGGGCATATCGAGGATATCTATGGTATAGAGGCGTCCCCGAGCCTGATTTCGGCGATCACCGATGCCGTGATGGAGGAAGTGACCGCCTGGCAGAACCGCCCGCTGGAACCGTGTTATCCGATTGTGTTCATGGACGCGATCCGGGTCAAGATCCGCACCGACGGCGTGGTTCTGAACAAGGCGGTTTTTGTGGCCCTGGCTGTTCTCCCGGACGGCACCCGCGACGTTCTGGGGCTTTGGTTCCAGGCCAATGAGGGTGCCAAGTTCTGGGCTAAAGTTCTCAGCGATCTGCGCAACCGTGGCGTTCAGGACATTCTCATCGCCGTCGTGGACGGTCTGAAGGGCTTCCCCCAGGCCATCGAGGCAGCCTTTCCTCAGACCCAGGTCTAGACCTGTATCGTGCATCTGCTGCGCCATTCCATGAGCTTTGCCAGCTACAAGGATCGCAAGGCCGTCGCAGCGGCTCTTAAGGCTGTCTACACCGCTGTGGACGCGACTGCGCTGGCGGAGTTCGAAAACAGCGACCTTGCCGCCAAATACCCGGCAATCGCGCCGAGTTGGCGCCGGGCCTGGAACGAGGTGATCCCGTTCCTCGACTATCCGCCCCAGGTGCGCAGGCTGATCTACACCACGAACGCCATTGAAGCACTGAACTCGAAAATCCGCCGGGCCGTTCGCTCCCGCGGGCATTTCCCCAGTGACGAGGCAGCTGCGAAATTGATTTATCTCGCCCTGAATGCTACTTCTGTGGAATGGAAACGCTCCGTGCGCGAATGGCACTCAATGAAAAGCCAATTCGCCATAATGTTCGAAGATCGTTTCCCAATGGCGTAATTAATGCGCCAGGGCACAAAATTCTGCATAGCCACATTGATCTTTATCGATGAGACATCAACCAACACGAAGCTGACCAAACGGTCTGGATGGTCACCAAAAGGACAGCGCTATCGCGCTCACGCTTCTTTTGGTCATTGGAAATCCCAGACCTTCATCGCTGGTTTGAGATCCCGTGGGATGGTTGCGCCCTGGATCGTCAATGCTCCGATGAACCGACGTATCTTTGAAACTTGGATTGAAACTCAACTACTGCCGACCCTGTCAGCTGGCGACATCGTCATCCTCGATAATGTCGCCTTCCACAAAAGTGAGAAAGCTCAAAAGCTCGTCAAATCAAAGGGAGCATGGCTGCTGTTTCTTCCGCCATATTCACCGGACCTCAATCCCATCGAAATGGCATATTCCAAACTCAAGACACTGCTGCGCAAGCGAGCAGCCAGAAGCTTCGATACAATCTCAGACGCGATCGGTGACATTTGTGACCTCTATTCTGCCAAGGAGTGTCTGAACTACTTCAAAGCTGCCGGGTATGAGGTCAATTAATTGCGATATGCTTTAGAACAGGTCTGATGTGTCACACAATTGTAACCGGCGGCCCCTAGGAAAGGGTCAATAGACCTGACGTACTTTGCGGAACAAAAAAAACAAGGCTCGAAAGCCTTGTTTTGTAAGTAATCGCGACGTGATCTCGATGCTCGACTTTGCTTTTTGGCTAGTTAGAGCGGCAGCAGCGTGAAAGCGCGCCAGAGATCTGTATCCTCCCAAGACATTTTCGCGCGAGGTGAGATAAACGTGGTGAGCGTATCTCTTATAATTATGAGCCGGAGATTAGTCCCATTCCCGACATTTGTCATTACCCTTTTTTGTCAATTGCGTCATTTTTCTCACATTAGTCACTATTTTTGGTTTTAAAAACCATAAGTAGCTTTTTGGACGGCTTTGTAGCGTTTCTCGCGCATGGCTCGTTTTCGGCTTTCTCTTTGAATATTGCCAATTTTGACGATCCTGTGCAGTTGAGAGTTGTTGCGACTCGCATGTCGATAATGGGTGTGGAAAGATCAATCTCGGTCTATAAAGGCGATAAACATCAACAACTGGCTTGAAATTGCCGCTGTCTAGATGCGATACCGATCAATCAAGCCTGTATGACTCAGACCATCCACAAAGAGCCAAGCCTCATGCGTCTTTCCCGATATTTTCTGCCCATTCTGAAAGAGACCCCTAAAGAGGCGGAAATCGTCTCTCACCGCTACATGTTGCGTGCGGGTATGATCCGCCAGCAGCAGGCCGGCATCTACAGCTGGTTGCCGCTTGGTTTGCGCGTGCTGCGCAAGATCGAGCAGATCGTGCGGGAAGAGCAAAATCGCTCTGGTGCGGTTGAACTTCTGATGCCGACCATGCAGCCCGCTGAGCTCTGGAAGGAAAGCGGTCGTTACGATGACTATGGCAAGGAAATGTTGCGCATCGTCGATCGTCATGAGCGGGACATGTTGTTCGGACCGACCAACGAAGAGATGATCACCGACATCTTCCGCACCTATGTGAAGTCCTACAAGGATCTGCCGCTCAATCTCTATCATATCCAGTGGAAATTCCGGGATGAGATTCGCCCGCGCTTTGGCGTGATGCGTGGTCGCGAGTTCCTGATGAAGGATGCCTACAGCTTCGACATGGACGAAGCACGGGCGAGGGAAGCCTATCATCGCATGTTCGTTGCCTACCTTCGGACCTTCAAGCGACTTGGTATGACTGCCATTCCGATGAAGGCTGACACCGGCCCGATCGGCGGCGATCTCAGCCATGAATTCATCATTCTTGCTGACACGGGCGAGAGCGAGGTTTTCTGCCACAAGAGCTATCTCGACAAACCTGTTCCGGGCGATGACCTCGACTTCATGGGCGATCTCAGCGATATCGTCAAAGACTGGACGAGCGAATATGCCGCGACGGACGAGATGCATGATGAAGCGGCCTTCAATGCGATCCCTGAAGCGGATCGGATTGCTGCGCGCGGCATCGAGGTGGGGCATATCTTCTATTTTGGCACCAAATATTCGGACAAGATGGGCGCCAGCGTGATGGCCGCCGATGGCAAGGACTATCCTGTGCACATGGGGTCCTACGGCGTGGGTGTTTCGCGCTTGCTGGGCGGAATCATTGAAGCAAGCCATGACGAAAACGGCATCATCTGGCCGAAATCCGTCGCGCCATTCGATATCGGCCTGATCAACATGAAGGCCGAAAGCGAGGAAACCAGCGCTGTCAGTGAACAGCTCTACGAACGCCTTGGAAATGCCGGATTTGATGTTCTCTATGACGACCGCACCGGACAGGCTGGTGCCAAATTCGCCACCATGGATCTGATCGGCCTGCCGACACAAGTGATTGTCGGGCCGCGAGGTCTGAAGTCGAATGAAGTGGAAATCAAGGATCGCGCCACTGGCGAACGTGAAATGGTTTCCCTCGATGCGGTCGTAGATCGTATCATTGCAAGCAATTGATTCGACTAAACTGCACAAAGATTGGTCCGGCAGATTACTGATCCGGGCCACTCTGTCTGGAGAAGTTCATGTCCGCGTCAGAAGGCCAGCGACCATTCACCCTATTTGAGTGGATGATGGCATTCCGTTACTTGCGTTCGCGCAGGCGGGAGGCATTCATCTCCATTATTTCCTGGTTGTCCTTTTTCGGCATCATGCTGGGCGTTGCGACGCTTATCATCGTGATGGCCGTGATGAACGGGTTTCGCACGGAGCTGCTGGACAAAATCCTCGGGATCAACGGCCATCTGGTCATTCAGCCCATCGACAAGGATTTTACCGACTACAAGGACATGGTGACGCGCATTGAGGGCGTGGATGGCGTGTCGTTCGCCATCCCCTTTGTCGAAGGCCAGATTTTGGCCTCTGCGGCGGGTGGATCATCGGGTGCGCTCGTGCGCGGTATGACCGAGGCTGATATCAAGAAACTGAATCTCGTCTCACAAAAAGTCCTTCAGGGCTCGTTTGATGACTTTGATGATCAGGAGGGCATCGCCCTTGGCTCGCGTCTTGCGCGGACGCTCGGGGTTGTTGCAGGTGACAGCGTCAAGCTGATCTCGCCCAATGGTGCGGTCACGCCCATGGGTGTGGCACCGCGCATCAAGGCCTATCCGGTCAAGGCGGTGTTCGAGATCGGCATGAGCGAGTATGACGGCACCTTCATTTTCATGCCGCTCGAACATGCCCAGACCTATTTCAATCATGACGGCAAGGCATCTGCAATCGAGGTCTATGTCGATGATCCCGACGCTGTTGGTGCGATCCGTCCTGCGATTGAAGAAGCGCTGGGGCGACAGGTCTATATCACCGATTGGCGCTTTCGCAATGTCACCTTCTTCTCTGCGCTCGAGGTGGAGCGCAATCTGATGTTCATCATCCTCACGCTGATCATTCTGGTTGCGGCCCTCAACATCATTTCCGGCCTGATCATGCTGGTTAAGGACAAGGGCAGCGATATCGCGATCCTCAGGACAATGGGCGCGACACGATCCTCGATCATGCGCATTTTCATGATCACCGGAGCGGCCATCGGCTTTGTCGGAACGATGGCTGGGTTTGCGCTCGGGTTGGTTGTTTGCCTGAATATCGAGAGTATCCGCCAGTTTGTTTCCTGGATAACCAGCACCGAGTTGTTCTCGCCGGAGCTGTATTTCCTGTCAAAGCTGCCAGCGGAAATGAATTTCACCGAGACCGTTTCCGTTCTGATCATCGCCTTGCTGCTTTCTTTCCTGGCAACGCTCTATCCGGCCTGGCGTGCCGCGACCCTCGATCCGGTGGAGGCGCTGCGCTATGAATAAAAGGAAGAGTTTCTTTTGGCCTGTGCTGTCTGAAGAAGAGAAAAAGAAAAGCGTGAAGGACGTGTCTGGGCGCGGCGTTTTTTCCGGTCTGACCGGACGCGGCGCTGAGGCTGCAGAGCAAACGTATGTGCCGGTGATGCCAACCTCTGTCTCTCAAACCTCGGAAATGCCCCCCTCAGAGGGCGCCAACTACGCCGGGGCAGGGCCGTCCGGGCAGGCGGATGAGGTCAGCGATTTCGCCTATACGGGTGCGCCAGTCGATCACAGGGGAGAGCCGCTATTGGCGCTTCGCAATGTGACACGCTACTATGAGCAGGCCGAAAACAAGCTTATGGTGCTCGATGACATTGATCTGTCGGTGTATGCGGGCGAAATGGTTGCTCTTGTTGCGCCATCAGGGGCTGGCAAGTCGACCTTGTTGCATGTGGCGGGCCTTCTGGAACGACCGAACGAAGGTGAAGTTTATATCGCAGGTAAGGCCCAGAGTAATGCGCCTGACCGGGCTCGCACCCTTACGCGGCGCAACGAGATTGGGTTCGTCTACCAGTTTCACCACCTGCTCGCGGAGTTCTCGGCCATCGAGAATGTCGTGCTGCCGCAGTTGATCCATGGCGAAAAGCTCGGCGAAGCCGAAAGCCGGGCCAAGGAACTGCTCAGTTATATGAGAATCGATCACCGGGGTTCGCATCGTCCTGCCGAGTTGTCCGGGGGTGAGCAACAGAGGGTGGCCATTGCCCGTGCCATGGCAAACGCGCCGCGCGTTCTGTTCGCTGACGAGCCGACTGGCAACCTCGATCCGACCACGTCGGAATATGTGTTCAAGGCGCTCAATTCACTGGTCAAGCAATCTGGCATCGCCGCGCTTGTGGCCACGCACAATCTGTTTCTTGCCGAGCGCATGGATCGACAGATCACCCTTGTTGATGGCAAGGTTGTCGAGCTTTAGCCCTTTTCTTTTTCACACCTCGATTTATCCGCAGCTGTTCGGCTGGCGGTGACCTGACAGGTGTGTCCATTTGTTGATCAGGCTGTGGAGCAGCTGAGGATAAGCTGTGTCCTAAAGTGAGCCCATACTCACGTCTTCCAAACGCTGTCCACGCCTTGTGGATGCGTGGCATGGATACTGCTGCCACTGGAACAGTTTGTGAACAATTTGTGCTTTTCCGCTTGTAACTTTCTGTAAATGCTAATTTTTCCAGTGACAGCATTCTGTCGAAAAATGTCTTGAATAAAGAACAAAACAAATACATAATGGGTTTAAATAGAGAACGAACCTTAGGGGATTTCAATGCTTATTCGTGATGTACTCGCTCTTGGCTCGCTGGTTACCTTCATGTCCATGTTGACGGTGTGGACGCAAATTCTCGTTTAGTGGATGGACTGTTGATATCTTGGCTTGCTTTTGCGTGAGGATCAGCGGGGGCTGGGTATAAACACGAAAAGCATGCTGGCTGGCTATGCGACTCGCAGGTCATTTTCTATTCTCTTGTCTTTCATGCTGCCTTCGCAGCGCGTAACCGATCATGATCAAGAGGCTGGAGTGTTATGTCTGAGATGCCGACGACGGAAGGGGCGGTAACTGGGGTCTCAAGCGATCTCAAATTCCTGCACCTTCATGTTCACTCTGCCTACTCTCTTCTGGAAGGGGCCTTGCCGGTTGGCAAGCTGATCAAGACGGCCAAGGCGGCTGAGATGCCTGCCGTGGCCATTACGGACACACGAAACCTTTTCGGGGCGCTGGAGTTTTCGCAAAAAGCGGCGGGCGAGGGCCTGCAGCCGATTCTGGGGTGTCAGGTCGAGGTCGACTTTCACGACGGAGATTTCGGCGGTGTCGGCCATACCCACTTTCCAACCCTCGTGCTGATCGGAGCGACCGACACCGGATGGTCTAATCTGGTGCGTCTCGTATCCCGGTCCTTCCTTCAGCCGCACGATGACCAGGACCCCCATGTTCTCGTCGAGGACCTCGCGGAGTTCGCCGAGGGTGTCATCTGCCTGACTGGCGGTGGCAATGGTCCGGTTGATCGGCTTTTGTTCAATCATCATACCGATTCTGCGCGCCACCGGCTCAAGGCTCTTCACGATATTTACGAGGATCGCCTTTATGTTGAGATCATGCGCCACGGTATGGCTCATGAGGCAATTGTGGAGCCGCAGATTCTTGATCTCGCCTATGCGTTGGCCATTCCGCTGGTTGCGACCAACGATGTCTACTTCGCCGAGCGGGACGATTTCGAAGCCCATGATGCGCTGATTGCGATTGCCGCGGGTAAAGTCCTCATTCAGGATGATCGACGCCAACTCACCGCAGAGCATTATTTCAAGTCTCAGGATGAAATGGCAGCGCTCTTCTCCGATCTGCCAGAGGCGCTGGAAAACACCATCGAGATTGCGCGTCGCTGCAGCACGCGTGCCCGGACCATCAATCCCATTTTGCCCCGTTTTGCCGGTGCTGACGCCGACCCGGAAGAAGCGGAGCGTCACGAGGCGGCTGAGTTGAGACGGCAGGCTAAGGAAGGCCTACAGCAGCGACTTGATGTTTATGGTTTGGCGCCGGGCAAGGAAGAAAAAGACTATTGGGATCGCCTCGAATTCGAACTTGATATCATTCAATCCATGAAGTTTCCGGGCTATTTCCTTATCGTCTCTGACTTTATCAAATGGGCAAAGGATCAAGATATTCCGGTGGGGCCGGGGCGTGGTTCGGGTGCAGGCTCAGTCGTGGCCTGGTCGCTGACCATTACTGACCTTGATCCCTTGCGCTTTGCGCTGCTTTTCGAACGCTTTCTCAACCCAGAACGCGTCTCGATGCCTGACTTTGACATCGACTTCTGTCAGGACCGGCGCGAGGAAGTGATCCACTATGTTCAAGGCAAGTATGGTCGGGACAATGTGGGGCAGATCATTACTTATGGAACGCTGCAGGCGCGCGCCGTTTTGCGCGACGTTGGTCGTGTCCTTCAGATGCCGTTCGGGCAGGTCGACAAGCTGTGCAAGATGGTCCCCATGAAAGGGGCCGTATCGGTTTCGCTCCCTGAAGCACTTCAGCAGGAGCCGCGCCTCAAGGAAGCCCGACAGCAAGAAGAGATCGTTGATCGCCTGATCAACATTTCGCTCAAACTCGAGGGACTATATCGGCATGCGTCGACCCATGCGGCGGGGATCGTAATCGGCGACCGCTCGCTCGACAAGCTGGTCCCCATGTACCGGGACCCGCGTTCCGACATGCCGGTGACGCAATATAACATGAAGTGGGTGGAACAGGCCGGGCTGGTCAAGTTCGACTTTTTGGGCCTCAAGACACTGACGGTTCTACAAACCGCCGTTCGGTTCGTGGCACAGCGCGGGATCGAGATCAATCTGGCGGAAATCCCCATTGACGATCCTGCGTCCTATGAAATTCTTGCCAAGGGTGAAACCGTCGGCGTGTTCCAGCTGGAAAGTATGGGCATGCGCAAGGCCCTGCTCGACATGCAGCCTGACCAGTTCGAGGACATCATTGCTATTGTGGCGCTCTACCGGCCCGGCCCGATGGCCAACATTCCGGTCTATTGCGCGCGCAAGAGGGGCGAGGAAAAGCCCGACTATCTGCATGAGCTGCTTGAGCCCGTGCTCAAGGAGACCTACGGCATCATCATCTATCAGGAACAAGTGATGCAGATCGCCCAGATCCTGTCGGGCTATTCTCTTGGCCAAGCTGATATGCTGCGCCGCGCGATGGGTAAGAAAATCCGCGAGGAGATGGAAAAGCAGCGGGTCTTTTTCTGTGATGGTGCCGAGGAGCGCGGGGTGCCGCGTGAACAGGCCTCCGAGATCTATGACCTTGTTGCCAAGTTTGCCGACTATGGCTTCAACAAGTCACACGCCGCCGCCTATGCGCTCGTCGCCTATCAGACGGCTTATATGAAGGCGAATTATCCGGTCGAGTTCCTCGCCGGGATCATGACGCTGGATATGAACAACACCGACAAACTGGCCGAATATCGCCGGGATGCCATTCGTCTTGGCATCGAGGTACGGCCGCCATCGATCAACGAGTCCGGTGTTGAATTTGTCGTGAAGGATGGTGCAATCATCTATTCCATGGCGGCGATCAAGGGCGTTGGCCACCCCGCGGCCGAGCACATCATGGACGTGCGGGGCGACAAGCCGTTCAAGGATCTGGCCGATTTTGCCAAACGCATCAGCCCGCGTGTTCTGAACAAGCGGACCATCGAAAACCTTGCTGCGGCCGGGACATTCGATGTGCTGAGCCCCAACAGGGCTCAAGTGGTTGCGGCTGTTGATGTCATCATGGGGGAAGCGGCGAGCCACGCCCGGGATTCGTCTTCGGGGCAGGGAGGCTTGTTTGGTGAGGAAGAGGCCGCGCCGTTGCCCATGCCCAATGCGCGTCCGTGGACCAATGAGGAAAAGCTTCAGAAAGAATATAGCGTCATTGGCTTTTATCTGTCAGCTCATCCGCTTGATGACTACACCCCTCAGCTTGAGAAAATGCGCGTCCAGTTCTGGCAACCTTTTGAGGCTGCCGTAAAGCAGGGAGCGAGCGCGGGGCGTTTGGCCGGCACCATTACCGGTCGTCAGGAGCGCAAGACCAAGACTGGGAACCGCATGGGGATCATCAATATTTCTGACCCCACCGGGGCCTATGAGGCGGTGCTGTTCTCTGAAGCCCTGCATCGGTTCCGCGATATGCTTGAGCCGGGCAAGACGGTCATTCTGGAGGTCGGTGCAGATCTCAGGCCTGAGGGCGTTTCGGTGCGCATCAACAATGTGCGACCTCTTGATGGCGGCAGCATCCAGAAGAGCATGCGGGTGTTTGTGCGCGACCCCAAACCCCTTACATCGCTCAAGGCACAGCTTGATGACAGAGGGGATGGAGACGTATCTGTCATCGTGATGCTGGACGACGGCGACTGCGAAGTCGAAATGCGGATCAACGGGAAATATTATGTTTCGCCGGAAGTGGGCCGTGCGATGAAAGCCATTCCCGGTGTTGTCGATGTCGAAGTGGGTGCCGGCTAAGCGGGTGGGGTTAGCGATAGGTCTTGAACCCCTCGACCAACCGGTCAAAAAGCGCTCGAACCTTGGGGACATGACGCAAGTCTTCATGGGTGACGACCCATGTATCAAGACGGGGAAGCTCGAGGTCGGGGAGCAGTATCTGAAGGCGCGGATCGGTTTTGATCGTCGGGATCTGGGCGATTGCGATCCCCAGCCCTGCGCGGGCAGCGGCGAGCATGGCCGGATGACTGTCGCATCGCATGACCCAATTGCTGGCCTCCATGGTCCCGTCCATAGATTTCACAAAAGCGATGTCGGGTACGCTGCGGTCCGGTCCGATAAGAGCGTGGATGGCAGGTGCGCGGAATGGTGCGCAATCTGGAAAAATCACAAGCGGCGTCAAGCACCCCCATCGAGTGGATCAGGGGCGATGCTCTGGTTCTTGATGATGTGATGCGTGCCGCTGATGGGGTGAGTGTGATTGTTCATGCGGTGAACCCTCCCGGCTACCAAAACTGGGACAAGCTGGTGATGCCGATGCTGGAAAACAGCATCGCTGCCGCCCGGTCCGTGGGCGGTGCGCGCCTCGTGTTGCAGGGCACGATATACAATTTTGATGCAGCAAGCCATGGCGTCATCGATGAAATGACCGAGCAGGACGGCAACAGCCGCAAGGGCCGGATCAGGGTTGAAATGGAACGTGCGTTGCGGGCAGTTTCAGCCGAAGTGCCGGTGCTCATCCTCAGAGCCGGCGACTTCTTTGGTCCAGGCGCTGGTTCTAGCTGGTTTTCTCAGGCCATGGTGGCAAGAGGAAAGCGGTTGAAACGCATTGTCAATCCGGCGATCCGGGCCGGGCACAGCTGGGCCTATCTGCCTGATCTTGGTGAAGCCTTCGCCATGTTACTGGATCGGGAGGCTGAGTTGCTTCCTTTCGAGGTGGTGCATTTTGAGGGCATCTATGACGATACGGGCCTCGTGATGACCGGCGGCATAAGACAGGCGGTTGGCCGAAAACTGCCGGTCTGGTCGATGCCGTGGTGGCTTTTTCGGCTTCTGGCCCCATTTGGCGGGTTCCCGCGTGAAGTGGCCGAGATCATTCCGCATTGGAAATATCCCTTGCGGCTCGATAATCACCGCCTCCTTACGCTTCTGGGGGCCGAACCAAGAACAGAGCCGTTTGACGCCATCCGTGCGGCCCTGTCGGATCTTGGGTGTTCATAAGGTATGGGCCCGGGTCGTTATGAAGAGGCAACCGTCTCTGCATCCTTGGCGATGGGCGCTGTGCGGCGGGGTCGGCGGCTGGGGGCGAAGATGACGATGTTGCCCAGAAGCGCGAGGCCAAGTCCCACAAAGCCTGTCCAGTGCCAGACATAGCCTTCAAACACGGTCGACAAGCCAAGGGCGATGATCGGGAACAGGACGGTGGCATAGGCCGCGCGCGCCGACCCGATCCGGGCGACCAGAATGAGATATGTGCTGAAGCCAACAATCGAACCGATGGCCGCGAGATAAAGCAGCGCTCCCAGATAGGTGGCGTCTGGAGGGGCTATGAGTGGTGTTCCCGTGAGTATGATGAGCAGCATCAGGACAATCGCGCCATAGCTCATGGCCCAGGCGTTGGCGAAGACAGGAGAGATGCCTTCCCTGCTGTTGCGACGCGAGACCATGTTGCCAAGGGAAAAGAACAGGGTGCCCAGCATGGCAAGGCCGACGCCGGTCAGCGTGCCTGATGCATCAGCATCAAGGATGTCACGGCCGAACAGCAGCACCAGTCCACTGATACCGAGCAGGCTGGCAAGAATGACCTTGCCGCTGATTCTCTCACCATAGAAAATCCGGGCGTTGAGGGCATTGAAGATGGTGGACAGCGAGAAGATCAACGATTCCAATCCCGACGGGATGTAGTGAACGGCATGATAAAAGCAGATGAAATTGAGGCTGAAGAGGCAGAGGGCCTGTGCCACGAGCCAGACTTGATGCTCGCGTTTTGGCAGACGCAAGCGACCGGTTACGGCCAGAATGAACAGAAAGAGGATGCCGGCGAGGGCAAACCGATAGAAAACAGAGACAAGCACGGGGACTGGGCCAGCCTGCAATGCAATGGCGAGCCATGTCGTACCCCAGATGAGCACAGTGGAGAGAAAAAGAACCGGGATCATGTTGGAAACCTCGAAGATTGGATCCTACATGTAGCGCCAGATGTGGTTTGTCTTTTGCACGATCTTGCGGTGAATGATCCGGCGCGCCAATAGAGGGCTTGGTGCCTTGTGTTTGTCGGTGCTAATGTGGCGCCAACGGCATTCGATCCGTTTTCTTGATTATCTTTGTCTATTTCGGCCTTTGTTATGACCCAGACCGGTAAATCCGTCTTTGGATATCTGAAAGACACGTCCGCTGCTGTTCAGGAGAGTTATCTTGATCTCGGCTTTGGTCGCTATGGCGCGATCTGGACGAATGCCAAGGACCATGTTCGTTACGAGAAACTGGAAGGGCACACCTTCAGCTGGTACGCACGCGGCGGGCAGGGTGTCTTTCGGGTCGATGGTGATAAACGGGAAGGGCGGCCCGGGGCCTTTTGCATTTTTCCGCAAGGCCAGACCTCAGAATGGGAT
Source organism: Cohaesibacter sp. ES.047 (assembly GCF_900215505.1). Lineage (NCBI taxonomy): Bacteria > Pseudomonadati > Pseudomonadota > Alphaproteobacteria > Hyphomicrobiales > Cohaesibacteraceae > Cohaesibacter > Cohaesibacter sp. ES.047. The sequence goes on along the minus strand of NZ_LT907844.1, from coordinate 4,370,495 downwards.
ATCACAGGTCCGCTGGAAATGATGCATCTGTATTTGCCCAGTGATGAGCTGCGCCGGTGCTATTCGGAAATGCTTGATCGGGATGGGCAATTGCTGGATCTCGCCGATGTGACCTATGCGGACGCGGGAGACCTGGCGCGCGCCTTTGCAGAGATGCTCGTTGCGACCCGAACGGGGCAGTCACTGCGTGCCGAGGAAGCGATGACCGAGCTTGTCGCAGGTGTTTTGAAGGATCAGCGCTTCCACGGGCTGTCGGTCCAGCCCTTGCGTGGCGGACTGTCTGGCCGTGTCAGGCGGCAATTGACCGACTATATCGAGGCCAATCTCGATCAGGTCATCCGGCTGCAGGATCTGGCCGCGATTGCAGGCCTGAGTGAGTTTCACCTCCAGCGCGCCTTCAAGCAGACTTGCGGCGTGTCTCCGCATTCCTTTGCCAGCCATCGAAGGGTGGAGCGTGCAAAACTGCAGATCAGGCAAGGCGCTCCGCTGATTCAAGTCTCAGACGCTTGCGGCTTTTCCAGTCAGAGCCATTTCACGCGGAGCTTCAAGGCTGGAACGGGCGTGACGCCCGCGGCGTATCGCAAGGCGGTTGCCTGAGCGCTCACTCACTGCCATTTGATATCAGTGCAGTATAGTCAAGTTCGGACGCGCGTGTGCAATGGATCGCGCTCCTCGTGCAATCAAGGCGCGGCGTGGTGCAGGAGATCGACATGTCTGGGGCGCGGGTGCATTGGCTGCAGCCGTTCGTTGCCTCAAGGCAGGCTGTTTCCTGCGCCATGAAGGCGGATAGGCTCGTGCTCTGCTGCAGATAGGCTTCGTATTTCTTCCGGCAGTTTGGCGGATCGGCCTGGGCTATCGAGCTGATCAACAACAACAACAGCATGAACGCGACCATGACCGGGGACGCAAGGTGCCGCGCTTGTGGGTGTCGTGTCTTGTTCGTGTATGCTGGTAAGGGGGCTGTTGTTGTCATTGTCGTCCTGAAACTCCGTCCTTTTCGCGTTTGGCGTGTCGTGGACAAATGCAAGGCACAAAGCCTCGAGCCTTCGATCATCCTGCTCTGAGCGTGGGCTTTTCGTCAAGTCGGTGCTTTGTGCGGGATGTCAGGCAAAAGGCGGGCTTTTGCCCTTGCAATCCTTTTCTATAGCGCCTATAAGCCCTCTCGAATCCACATGTGGGATAGGGTGGCAGCATGGAGAAATGTGCTGACATCCATCCGGTGCCCTAATAGGTCACATCCCACAGAGGTTAAACCGGTAAAGGAAATAAACATGGCACTTCCTGAAGTATCCATGCGCACGCTGCTTGAAGCAGGTGTGCATTTTGGTCACCAGACCCACCGCTGGAACCCGAAAATGGGCAAATACATTTTCGGCGCTCGCAACAACATCCATATCGTCGATCTGTCTCAGACCGTTCCCCTGATGAACGAAGCTCTGAAGGTTGTTTCCGACACCGTTGCTCGCGGCGGTCGCGTCCTCCTTGTTGGCACCAAGCGTCAGGCTGCTGGCCCGATCGCTGAAGCCGCAAAGTCCTGCGCTCAGTATTACGTCAACTCCCGCTGGCTTGGCGGCATGATGACCAACTGGAAAACCATCACCCAGTCCATTCAGCGTCTGCGTAAGCTCGATGAGCTGCTTGAAGGCGAAGGCAAAGGCTTCACCAAGAAAGAGCGCCTGACCCTGACCCGCGAACGCGATAAGCTGGAACGTGCTCTGGGCGGTATCAAGGACATGGGCGGTGTGCCTGACCTGATTTTCGTCATCGACACCAACAAAGAAACCATCGCAATCAACGAAGCGCGCCGTCTGGGTATTCCCGTGGCAGCCATTGTTGATACCAACTGCGATCCGGATGGTATCGACTTCCCGGTTCCTGGCAACGATGACGCGTCTCGTGCTCTGGCTCTTTACTGCGATCTGATTGTTGCTGCTGCCATCGACGGCATCTCCCGGTCTGCTGGTGAAACCGGCGTTGATCTGGGCGAAGCTGAAGAAGGCCTTGTCGAGCTTGAAATCGAGGGCGTTGACGAAGGTGCGGCTGAAGCTGAAGTGGTTTCTGAAGAAGCTGCTGTAACGCCTTCAGAAACAACTGAAAACGCTTGAGTTTGATTGCTAAGGTGTTTGGGTCTTGACGGCCCTGCTTAAAATTTAATTTGGTCGCCCGGGCTGCCGGGCGACTTTTTGGCTTGTTTGAAAAGGACGTGAGGCTGCAATGGCGATTACAGCATCTATGGTGAAAGAGCTCCGTGAAACCTCTGGCGCGGGCATGATGGACTGCAAAAAGGCTCTGGCTGAGACCGATGGTGACATGGAAGCAGCAATCGATTGGTTGCGCACCAAAGGCCTCTCCAAAGCGGCTAAGAAATCTGGCCGTATCGCGGCTGAAGGCCTCATCGCCATCGCTGGCGAAGGCAACAAGGCTGCCGTGGTGGAACTCAACGCCGAAACCGACTTCGTTTCCCGCAACGAACAGTTCCAGGAGCTGGCCAGCAAAATTGCTGCAGTGACCATCGAAGCCGGATCCGACCTTGAAGCTATTCTGGCCGCCCCCTATCCGGGTGGTGCCACTGTTGCAGACACCATCACCAACGCTGTTGCCACGATCGGCGAGAACATGAACCTGCGTCGCGGTGCGGTCATGAGCGTCGACAAGGGCATTGTTGCTACCTACATGCACAACGCAACGGCTCCCGGCCTTGGCCGTCTTGGTGTTCTGGTTGCTCTGGAATCCGAAGGCGATGCAGCAAAGCTTGATGCTCTGGGCAAACAGATTGCCATGCATGTAGCTGCGACCAACCCGTTGGCTGCGACCACGGATGAATTGGATCCTGCTGCTGTCGAACGTGAAAAAACCGTGTTCTCCGAGCAGGCCAAAGCATCCGGCAAGCCGGAAAGCATCATCGAGAAAATGGTCGAAGGCCGTCTGCGCAAATTCTATGAAGAAGTTGTTCTTCTCAAGCAGACTTTCGTGATCGACGGTGAAAACACCGTTGAGCAGGCGATCAAAAATGCCGAAGCCGAAGTTGGCGCTCCGATCAAACTCGTTGGCTTTACCCGCTTTGCGCTGGGCGAAGGCATCGAAAAGAAAGAAGAAGATTTCGCTGCTGAGGTTGCTGCCGCTTCCGGCAATGCCTGATTGCGCGATCTTGCCTCGCAGCAAGCGGGGTTGAAAACCTAAAAAACAAAGGGCGCCGGGGATGACGAACCAGCGCCCTTCGTGTATGCAGGGTCAGCTTTTTTTGACTGGCCGGATGCGGGCCGGACGCTTTAAGACAAGGATCAGACACAGCATGGCAGAGCTCAAATACAAGCGCATTTTGCTGAAAGTTTCGGGCGAAGCCCTGATGGGGGAGCAGTCCTTCGGGATTGATCAGAGCGTTATCGAGCGAGTTGCCACTGATATAGAGAATGCGCGCGCCCTTGGTGCCGAAATCTGTGTCGTGATTGGTGGCGGGAACATTTTTCGCGGTGTGTCCGTCGCAGCTCAGGGTGGGGATCGCGTTGTTGGCGACCATATGGGCATGCTCGCCACGGTTATGAACTGCCTTGCCATGTCGAGCGCGCTCAACGCCAAAGGCATCCCGGCTGTGCCGATGTCCGCTATCGCCATGCCCGAGGTCTGTGAGAGCTTCACCCAGCGCGGTGCCAAGGCTCATCTGGCGGATGGCAAGGTCGTGCTGTTTGCAGCCGGGACAGGTTGCCCCTTCTTTACTACCGATTCTGGTGCAGCGCTGCGCGCCGCGGAAATGCAATGCGATGCACTGCTGAAGGGCACACAGGTCGACGGGATTTATTCTGCCGATCCCAAAATCGTTCCCGATGCGATCCGCTATGATACCATTACGCACGCCGATATGCTCAAACAGGGGCTCAAGGTTATGGATGCGGCTGCAATTGCGCTTGCTCAGGACGGCAATATACCGATAATTGTATTCTCACTCCACGAACCGGACGGCCTTGTCGAAATTCTACAGGGCAGGGGGCGTTGCACCGTGGTGTCTGACTAGGCTGCTTGTTCTGACTTTATGTCAGGATGAAGGGCTTTTGGCCAGTGAGCGGGACATGCGGGATAATGGCTTGCCCTTGTTTCGACGTATCCCGCGCTCAAAAAGGGTTTTGAGGAGCCCTCGGGCTGATGGTCCCACTGAAATGATCAAAGACAACAGCAAAACGAAAAAGGTTTTAAAAAATGTCTGCCGAAGAACTGGATCTTGATGACCTTGAGCGTCGCATGAAGGGTGCCGTTTCCGTTCTCAAAACGGAGTTGTCCGGTCTGCGCACCGGGCGCGCCTCTATCAACCTGCTCGATCCGATCACGGTCGAGGCCTATGGCCAGACCATGCCGATCAATCAGGTTGGTACTGTCTCTGTTCCTGAGCCGCGTATGCTGTCGATCCAGATTTGGGACAAAGGTATGGTTCGCGCTGTTGAAAAAGCGATCCGCGAATCCAACCTCGGTATCAATCCGGTGACAGACGGGCAGTTGTTGCGCCTTCCCATTCCTGAAATGAATGAGGAACGACGCACCGAGATGACCAAGATTGCCCACTCTTATGCTGAAAATGCCAAGGTTGCCGTGCGGCATGTTCGCAAAGATGGTATGGACCAGTGCAAGAAGGCCGAGAAAGACGGCATGAGTGAAGATGACTCCAAAATCTATCAGGATGAAATCCAGAGCCTGACCGATAAGACCGTCAATGCAATCGACGAATTGCTTGAAGCCAAGCAGACCGAAATCATGCAGGTCTAGATCTGGAATTGTGACGACCCAAGAGTGGCGCAGGATGGGGAAAGAGACGTGTTTAGGGCATGGCTCGCCCCCGATTGTCGCTCTGGTTGTGTATTGTGCTGAATTTAGCTCTTCTTTCGCATGGCGGTACAATACTACAATTCCAAATGGATGGGGTTGCCGCGATTCTCTCGCTGTGAGACAAAGTGGCACCATCTTGACGTCAAGCAGAGGGATCTAATTTATGGCCGGGCACCCAGGTTTAGCTGAAGCCCCAATCCTAGATGCAGTTTCCATTCCGCGCCATCTGGCCGTGATCATGGATGGCAATGGGCGTTGGGCGAAGGCGCGCGGCCTGTCTCGCACACAAGGACACAGGCAGGGTGTGGTGGCGGTCCGCAACATTGTGGCGAGCGCTACCAAGATCGGGATCGAGTATCTGACACTCTTCAGTTTCAGTTCCGAGAACTGGTCACGGCCAGCAACCGAGATCGCAGAACTCTTGGGATTGCTCAAGCTTTTCATTCGCAAGGACCTTTCAACGCTCAAGAAGCAGAATGTTCGTGTCCTTGTGATCGGCGGGCGGGCAGATTTGTCGGCCGATCTTGTTGATCTGCTTGAGATGGCGGAGGAACGAACCGCTGGCAACACCGGCATGACTCTCGTGATTGCATTCAACTACGGGTCGCGCAGTGAAATGACGGATATGGTGCGTCGGCTGGCCCGCGAAGTGGAACAAGGCCGTCTTGCTTCTGATCAAATCTCCGAAGAGATGATTTCGTCTTCACTCTATTCTGCGGGCATTCCTGATCCGGATGTGATTATTCGCACGAGCGGGGAGAAGCGTCTGTCGAATTTTCTGCTTTGGCAGGCAGCTTACGCGGAGTTCGTTTTCGTGGATTGCAATTGGCCGGACTTTGACGAGCAGCAACTCATTCTTGCGCTTGAAGAGTACGGACGACGCAATCGCCGATTTGGCGGTTTGGCGGAAGAAGACTGTCAGGGTAGCAAAAAGATCGTCGCATCTGGCGGTTAAGCGAGCGGGCATTCATGCCTGCCAAGTCCGGGCCGCTTGGTGAAGCTGGCCTGTTGGTGGAGGACCAAGCGCTGGGTCAAAAACAAGACAAAACTGCCAAGACGGCAGCAGATCAGGGGAAGGCTAAGGCCCCATGGTCCAATCTGGCCTTGCGTGCCTTGTCCGGTATTTTACTCGCCGTGCTTGCCTTTTTGGCGACGTGGTGGGGTGGTCTTGCGTTCGCTCTTCTCTTCGGGCTTGGTGCTCTGCTCGTTTATCGTGAGTGGGTGGCAATCGTTGGAGAGGCGCCATTCGGCATTCCAGCCTTGATCGGTTATGCCTCGATCGCTGGCGCGCTTGTTTGCTTCTATGTCGGTGCGTGGCAGGCGAGCCTCGTCATTCCACTGTTTGGGGCTGGCTTTCTCTATTTTGCCCGCTGTTCCTATCCTTTTGCGCGCTGGTGTGCCTCGGGTATTCTCTATTCGGCTTGGTTCGGATTGTCCGCCATTGCGCTGAGGCAGGATCCGGCAAACGGCTTTGCTGCCATTTTGCTGTTGTTCGCAATCGTCTGGGGTACGGATGTGGCTGCCTATTTCGTTGGGAAAACTCTGGGTGGTCCGAAACTATGGCCCAAGGTGTCGCCCAAGAAGACCTGGTCCGGTTCGATTGGCGGGCTGCTGGTTGGTGTGGCCTTTGCCTGTGCTGTTGCCTTTGCGCTCAATGTGCCAATCAGCCTTTTGCTGATTCTGATGCTGGCAGCTCTGTCTGTGGTGTCCCAACTGGGGGATCTGGCTGAATCGCACATGAAGCGTTTGTTCGGGGTCAAGGATTCGGGCAACCTCATTCCCGGCCACGGTGGCGTCATGGATCGGGTTGACGGGCTGGCTGTTGCGATGGTGGCCGCCGCGGTCATTGGGCTTTCCTCCGGCTCTGTCACCGGCGTGGCCACAGGCTTTCTGGTGTGGTAACCCATCACGGGTCGCGCTCGGTTCTGCCGCTTGGCCCAGGGGGATAAATGCCGTTACCCGTTGGGATGCCGGTGAAATGCAAGGAATAAATATCAAATGAACGGACTCACAGCCACGACGCAATTTCCCGAGACCCGCATGGCCGGAACGACAAAGAGAATCTCCGTTCTTGGCGCGACCGGTTCGGTTGGCGACTCCGCTCTTGATATCATCGCCGGATCACCGGAGCGCTATCAGGTGGAGGCTCTGACGGCCAATGAAAACGTGACCAAGCTCGCCGAGCTTGCGATCAAGCATCGAGCCCGATATGTCGCGATAGCTGATGAGGGTCGATACGATGACCTCAAGGCCGCTTTGTCGGGGAGCGGCGTTGCTGTCGGAGCCGGGCTTTCCGCGCTTGAGGAAGCGGCAGCCATGCAGGTCGATATTGTTGTGGGTGCCATTGTCGGCGCGGCGGGTATCCGGCCCACCATGGCCTCCCTTAAGGCAGGCAATCAGGTGGCGCTTGCCAACAAGGAAGCGCTGGTCTGTGCCGGTGACCTCGTGATGGCGGAAGCCGCAAAGCTTGGCAAGCCGATCCTGCCAGTGGACTCCGAGCACAGCGCCATTTTTCAAATATTCGATGAAGACAACCGGTGCGAGATCGAAGAGGTGACGATCACCGCGTCGGGTGGTCCTTTCCGGACTTGGGATCAACGCTCAATCGCCAAGGCCACGCCGGATCAGGCCCTCAAGCATCCCAACTGGTCGATGGGCGCCAAGGTGACGATCGATTCTGCTTCGTTGATGAACAAGGGGCTGGAGGTCATCGAAGCCCACCATCTTTACCGCATGCTACGCGAAAAGCTCTCTGTGGTGGTGCATCCCCAATCCATCATTCATGGGCTTGTGACCTACACCGACGGATCCATGCTGGCCCATCTGGGGGCTGCGGACATGCGCATTCCGGTTGCCCATTGTTTGGCTTGGCCGGAGCGTGCGCCGGCAAATACACGCCGGATTTCGCTCGTTGAGCTTGGCCAGTTGACCTTTGAAGCGCCGGACCTTGAGCGCTTCCCCTGTCTGCGGCTGGCGCTTGATGCGCTGGACCATGGTGGCAATCTGCCCAATATCATGAATGCTGCCAATGAGATAGCGGTTGCCGCTTTCCTTGGTGGGCGCATGACCTTTGGCGGCATCCCCGAGCTTGTGGAAAGAACAATGCTGGAGATGCAAAAGCGCGGGGAAAGCAAGCCTGCCGGGAGCATTGAAGACGTTCTGGAGGCTGACAAATCGTCTCGCGTGGTCGCAGAACAATTGCTTGTCCATATCAATTGATCAACAATGCATCCTGTCCTGCTCCATTGTGTCCTTTTGGGGCACTCATTGCCTGTTTGACTGGGCAAGTTCAGGACTTTTTGTTTAAAATTCAAGTTTCGCGGAGTGTTTCATGACCAAAGCGCCTAATGCCGATTTGCTAAAAGTCGCAGCCCGTTACAGCTACAATCCGGACCCTTCCGAAGAGGTGACGCCGCAAGAGGCACGAGAACGGTTGCATGAAATTCGCAAGGATCTGCTGGGCGTTCATGATGCGGTCGTGTCGAAAACCGATCATGAGATCGATGGACATGTCATCCATTTGTTCCGTCGCAAGGATCGTTCGGAAGCAAGCGAAAAGGCGATCATTTATATTCACGGGGGCGGCTGGTGCAAATGTGACCCGCAGACTCACGGCAGCATCATGACTGACCTTGCGGGAGAGAGTGGCCTTGATGTCTATGGCATCACCTATCCCATGTCGCCCGAAAATGTCTACCCAAGCGCGATTGATGCCGTGTGTGATCAGATCAAGGCGATTGGGGCATCCTTGCATAAGGGCGAGCTGATTGTTGCTGGGGATAGTGCGGGGGCCAATCTCGCTCTTGCGGCGGCGTTGCGCCTGCGCGATGAGGACAAGATCCAGTCTATTGTTGCCCTGTTGCTCTGGTATGGTTGCTATCGCTACAGCTTTGATACGCGCAGCCACAAGGCCTATGGTGATGGCAGCTTTGGTCTTGCGACCGATGGGATGCGGGAAATGTGGGATGATTATCTCGGCGGAGCGGAAGACGCGGTTTATGGTGAATTGAGCGGTGCCGACTTTTCAAATCTGCCGCCATGTTACCTGTGTGAGGCAGAATTCGACTGTCTTGCGGATGATACGCGCTGGTTGGCGTCTCGCTTGATGGAAGATGGGGGGCGGTTCTACTATGACTTCTACCCCGAAACGAACCACGGTTTTCTGCACTATTCAGCGCATTTCAAGCCGAGTATGACCACGATTGAACGAGCGATTGCTTTTTTGACAACCGCTGCAGTCAAGGATTGAAGATCGCGGCGCTAGAAGCGAGGGCTGGGTTTTCGCGCCCTGTTAACCGTCGCGCAGGCCCTTGTGTGCTATGGCGTCGTTGCTGCCCTCAGACAGCTTGATTTGGTCCTATTATGACCCTATTTAAGCCTTCTTTAGAGACTGATGAACTAGCGTAGCGAGCGCATGCAGCGCTCACGTGTTTGGAGATTGAGATGGAATTCCTGCAAGGGATCTTTTCTGCCGGGACGGGCTTTTTGGGGTACCTAATCCCAGCCCTTTTTGTCCTAACCATTGTGGTGTTTTTCCATGAGCTTGGCCATTTTATGGTGGGTCGCTGGTGCGGTGTGACCATCAAGGCCTTCTCCATCGGGTTTGGCCCGGAGTTGTTTGGTTTTTATGACAAGTATGGCACCCGCTGGAAATTCAGTGCGATTCCTCTTGGAGGATACGTCAAGTTTCTGGGCGATGAGAATGCGGCGAGCATGCCTGACGAAGAGGCGATGCAGAGCCTTGGCGAGGATGAGCGGGAAGGGTCGCTGCACAGCAAGGCCCTCTGGCAGAGAGCCGCGATCGTCGCGGCTGGTCCGTTTGCCAACTTTCTGTTGTCTATTGTTATTTTCGCGATGCTGCTGTTTTTGTATGGCAAGCCGATCACGCCGGCTCGGGTCGATAGCGTGGTTCCCAACAGTGCCGCTGAGGAAGCCGGGTTCAAGCCTGGAGACATCATGGTGTCTGTTGACGGTGTCGATATCGAGGCCTTCTCCGATGTTCAGCGTCTTGTGGCATTGAGCTCTGAGGTCACCCTTGATGTGATCGTGGATCGTGGCGGTGAACTTGTGACATTGACGACCACGCCGCGCCGCATGGAAGTGACGGACAATTTCGGCAACAAGCAGAAAATTGGCGTTCTGGGCATTCATCACACCCGGGATCCTGAAGACGTCGTTGTGAAGGAATATGGTCCGTTGCAGGCATTACAGGGCGGGGTTGAAGAGACCTACTTCATCATCGAACGGACCCTTGCGTATATCGGACGCATCTTTGTTGGCAAGGAAGATGCCGATCAGCTTGGCGGGCCGTTGAAGGTGGCACAGGTCTCCGGACAGGTCGCAACCTTGGGACTGATGGCGCTGATCAATCTGGCTGGCATGCTGTCGGTGAGCATTGGCCTGATCAACCTGTTCCCGATTCCCATGCTGGATGGCGGGCATCTCGTCTATTTTGCTGCAGAGGCGGTGAGGGGGAAGCCATTGTCCCAGCGCAGTCAGGAGCTTGGCTTCAGAATCGGCATGGCCATGGTGCTGTCGTTGATGGTCTTTGCCACGTTCAACGACATTACCAGTATTTTCCTCAGTGATTGAGAGAATGAGTGCTTGCGTGAGCTTTAACCAAATGACATTGTCTATTTGCTACAAAGATGTGGCTTAAGGGCAACGGATGGCAATGTTTGCTGGGGTAATGTGTCATGGGGGGTTGATCCTGTGACGATTCAGGGTAAAACCCTAATGAACAATAAGATTCCAATTCGTTGATGCTCATATGTGTGAGCGAATTGCTGAAACAGATATTAAGAGTGTTTGGGCTGATGAAAAATTTGAAGACCTTCGCTTGGGGCGCGGCGATAGCAACTGTGATGACAGTGGGCGCACCACTTGCTCCCGTCGATCTTTTCGGTATCAGTCCCGCCTTCGCGCAAACCGTCAGCAGAATTGCGGTCGAAGGAAACGCTCGCGTCTCCGACGATACCATTCGCTCTTATGTTGTGGTGAAACCCGGTCAGAGGGCGTCAGCCTTCGATATCGATGAGTCGCTCAAGGCGCTTTACCAGACCGGTTTGTTCAAGGATGTGGTGATCAATCGCCGTGGTTCCACTCTTGTTGTCAAAGTTCAGGAAAATGCCGTCATCAACCGAATTTCATTTGAAGGAAACGACCGGCTTAAGGACGAGGTTCTCGAGCAGGTGGTCACTTCCAAAGGACGCGGAATACTGAGTCAAAGTCGTGTTAAGACAGACACCCAGCGCATTCTCGAAGCCTATCGTCGGGCCGGACGATTTGGTGCGCAGGTTGAGCCGAAAATCATTGATCTGGGACGCAATCGCGCCGATCTGGTTTTTGAAATCACCGAAGGGGCGAAGACATCCGTTTCTCGCGTTTCCATCATTGGCAACACGCAATTCAGTGATCGCCGCCTGTCTAAAGTTATCACAACCAAGGAATCCGGTTGGCTGAGTTGGTTTACCGCCAACGATACCTATGATGCAGAGCGGCTGGCTGCCGATGAAGAGCGTCTCCGCAAATTTTACCTGAACAATGGCTATGCGGATTTCCGTGTTATCTCCTCCGTCGCCGATCTTGATCGCGAGCGGAACGTCTTCTTCGTTACCATTACGGTTGAAGAGGGTGAACAGTACCGGATCGGAGATGTCGAGGTCGATAGCGCGGTGCCAGACGTGGACGCAGAAGAACTTCGCGGCTACGTCAAGACTGATCAGGGTGATGTTTACAGCGCTGAGGAAGTGTCCGAAAGCCTCGAAGATATGACCATCGCGATTGCCGAATCCGGTTATGCTTTTGCTCGCGTATCGCCTCGTGCAGATCGCGACTATGAAAACAAGACCATCAACCTTGTTTATCAGGTTGATGAGGGTGCGCGGGCTTATGTCGAGCGGATCAATATTCGCGGTAACACCCGGACACGCGATTATGTGATTCGTCGTGAATTTGACATGGCAGAAGGGGATGCCTTCAACCGTGTGCTGTTGGATCGTGCGAAGCGTCGTCTTGAAGCACTTGGCTTCTTCGAGAAAGTTGCGATCACCACCGAACAGGGTTCTTCGCCCGACCGTGTTGTCCTCAATGTGGATGTCACCGAGAAAGGGACCGGGTCTCTGTCTCTTGGTGGTGGCTACTCCACCGAAGATGGCTTTATTGCTGATGTTTCAATCACCGAGACAAACTTCATGGGCCGTGGCCAGTATCTGAAGGCTGCGGTTTCCGGTGGTGCGTCTCAGCAGTCTTATACGCTGTCGTTCACCGAGCCCTATTTCCTCGGTCGTCGCATGGCTGCTGGCTTTGATCTGTACAAACAGACCTATAAAGATACCGACAGTCGCGAATATGACTATGATCGCGTTGGCGGAACTTTGCGTCTTGGTCTTCCCATCACCAATGAGCTGAGCTTCAATCCTTACTATACGCTCGAGCGCAAGAAACTCTCTAACTATGAACTGTATAGTAAGCCTAATGCGTCGCCTGGTGTCACCGAAGCGATCGACGAAGGCGAAACGATCAAGTCGTCTCTTGGCTACTCGCTGGTTTACAACACGGTTGATAGCATGGTCGCGCCGTCCGACGGGATTTACGCCAAGTTCCAGCAGGAGTTTGCCGGTGTTGGTGGCGATGTGCGGTTTATCCGCTCGACCATTGATGCGCGCTACTATCATGAGCTCTATCCGACTTGGGGCCTTGTCGGCATGCTGAAAGTTGGCGGTGGCCACATTCAGGGCATTGGCGGCGATGATGTCCGTATTCTGGATGCCTTCTATCAAGGTGGTGAGACTATTCGTGGCTTCGCGACTGCAGGCTATGGTCCGCGAGACAAAAGATCGGGTGAAGCATTGGGTGGCAAGACCTATTTCAATGCCACAGCCGAGTTGCAGTTCCCGCTGCCTTATCTTGATGGCGTCGGCCTGAGCGGTGCGGTGTTTGCCGATGCGGGCACACTGTTTGGTTCTGATGCCGCCAAGGGCTCATTCCATAGCGATAACTCCATCCGTTCTTCCGTCGGTGCCGGTATTGTCTGGGCAAGCCCGTTCGGTCGTCTGCGTGTCGACTATGGCTACGCTCTGACCAAAGAGTCCTACGACGAGAAACAAGAATTCCGTTTCGGTGCGGCGACAAACTTCTAGGTTGCCGATACCTTCTAAAAAACAAGCCGCTGCTCTTTCGGGCGGCGGCTTTTTTCATGAAAGCGATCATGACAGACCCTGCCTTTTTCAACAAAGTCGAGAGCCTTACCCTTTCAGAAATTGCTGAAATCGTTAAAGCTCCTCTGCCTGAAGGGGCAGACGGCTCCGTTGCCATTGAAAACGTTGCTCCGATTGATGCGGCAAGCAACGGCGAGATCACCTTCCTTGACAATCCTAAATATGTCTCGGAACTGGAGAAAACTTCGGCCGGAGCTGTGCTATGCTCCAAGCGCTATGCGGAAAAGGTGCCCACCGGATCCATCGCCTTGGTTGTTGGCAACCCGTATGAGGCTTTTTCGCTCGTCTCTAGCGCCTTTTATCCCGAAGCGATGGTGCCGCTCGCCTATTTCGAACGGAAAGGTGGCATTTCTCAGGGCGCACATATCCATCCCGACGCAAAGGTTGAAAGCGGTGTCTGCATAGAACCGGGCGCCAGCATCGGTGCCGGAGCAGAGGTTGGGGCTGGCTCGACAATCGGCGTGAATGCTGTCATCGGGCAGGGCGTCCGTGTCGGTCGCAATTGCCATGTGGGGGCAAACGCGGTTCTGCAACACAGTCTGGTCGGTGATGATGTGATCATCCATCCCGGTGTGTGTGTCGGGCAAGACGGATTTGGTTTTGCTATGGGCCCTCAGGGGCACCGCAAAGTGCCGCAGATCGGGCGCGTGATCATTCAGGATCGCGTGGAGATCGGCGCCAACAGCACGATTGATCGCGGCGCCAATCGGGACACGATCATCGGTGAAGGAACCAAGATCGATAACCAGGTACAGATCGGTCACAATGTCGAGGTTGGACGCCATTGCGTTCTGGTGTCTCAAGTCGGTGTGTCCGGTTCGTCAAAACTTGATGATTTTGTTGCCATCGGAGGACAATCTGGTGTAGCTGGTCATATCAGAATTGGCATGGGTGCACAGATTGCCGCGGTGAGCGTTGTAAAGGACGATGTGCCAGTTGGCGCGCGGTACGGCGGTGTTCCCGCCAAACCGGTGAAAACATGGTTCCGTGAAATGGCAGCCCTCAAACGGCTGGCTGAAAAGGGTAGTTGAACGGACACTATCGGGGTGTCGGAGAATTTTAAAAGCCAGCCTCATTGGCCTGCCACCCGTGTGCCATCATTTGAGCGTTGCCGGCAATTGGAGCGGCGGAGCGGAGCTTTGAAGGGAAGGGTAATATGAACGAAAAGACAAGCCTTGACAGTGCTGACATCATGCGCGTCATGGAGCTTTTGCCCCATCGCTACCCGTTTTTGATGATTGACAAGATCATCGAGATGGATGGAGATGACAGCTGCATCGGTGTGAAGAATGTGTCTATCAACGAACCATTCTTTCAGGGGCACTTTCCCCAGCAGCCGGTTATGCCCGGCGTCTTGATTATTGAAGCGATGGCACAGACCGCCGGTGCACTCTGTGTTAATCACCGCGAAGAGTCAGGGCCGCCGAACGTCGTATATTTCATGACCATTGACAAAGCCAAGTTCCGCAAACCGGTTGTGCCCGGTGATGTGGTGCATATCCATGTGAAAAAGGTGCGGAACCGTGGCAACATCTGGCGGTTTGCTTGTGAGGCAACGGTTGAAGGAACGCGGGTTGCCGAAGCTGAAGTCAGTGCAATGCTGCTTATGGGGACAAGTTAAATATGTCTGATATCCACCCCACAGCGATTATCGCTGATGGTGCATCGCTTGCCGATGACGTGGTCGTAGGTCCCTATTGTGTGATTGGCGATGGGGTAACGATCGGGCCGGGCGGTAAACTGCACTCTCATGTCGTTGTCGATGGCAAGACGACAATCGGCTCCAATGTCGAGATTTTCCCGTTTGCTTCTGTTGGCCTGCAGCCACAGGATCTGAAGTTCGAAGGGGAAGATGTCGGCTGCGAGATTGGCGATCATGTCAATATCCGCGAATATGTCACGATCAATCCGGGCACCAAGGGCGGCATCGGTGTCACCAAGGTTGGCAATCATTGTCATATCATGGTCGGAGCCCATATTGCCCATGACTGCATCGTGGGAGACCACGTCATTCTGGTCAATCATGCAACGCTTGCCGGGCACGTTGAAGTGGGCGAACACGCGATCATCGCTGGTTTGTCCGCGGTCATTCAGTTCGCTCGTGTTGGGGCGCATTCCTTTGTTGGTGGGATGTCCGGGCTTGAGAATGACCTCATTCCATTCGGTTCTGCGCTTGGCAACCGGGCGCATCTGGGCGGCCTCAATATTGTCGGACTCAAGCGCCGCGGATTCTCACGCGACCAGATTCACAATCTTCGTCGCGCCTACCGGATGCTGTTTTCCGAAGAAGGCACGCTCGCCGAAAGGGTCGAGGATGTTGCGGAGATGTTTGCCGAAGATGAAAATGTAATGCAGATCGTCTCCTTCATTCGCGCGGATTCCAAAAAGGCGCTCTGCACACCGCGCACGCACGAAGACTAACGCCATGGTGGAGCCCGGACAGGGACCGGTTGGGATCATCGCCGGCGGACAGGATCTTCCTTTTGAAGTGGTTGAAGCTCTACAGGCGGCGGGGCGCGACTATTTCCTGTTTGGTCTCGTCGGAGAAGCCGATGTTCGCATTGAGTTTCACCCTCATGTCTGGCTCAAATGGGGCGAGATAGGCCAGCTTTTCCGGCTGATCGAGCAGCGCGGGATTTCGGAGTTGTTGTGTATTGGGTCCATCACTCATCGTCCGGATTTTCGCTCCATCCGGCTTGATCTGGGGGCAATGAGGGCCTTGCCTGATATTGTCCGGATCATGGCCGGGGGCGGTGATGAAAGCGTGTTGCAAGGTGTAGCCCGCTTTTTTGAAAAGCGCGGCCTGACGCTCGTTTCCGTCAAGGATGTTGCGCCTTCATTGGTCGTCGGTCCCGATCTTTCAGTCGGATCAGATCTTGCTGAACAGAGCAAAAGCGATATCGCGCTTGCTTCCCGGGCGGCGCTTGCGATCGGGGCAATGGATGCAGGACAAGGTGTGGTTGTTGCTGCCGGCCGTATCCTTGCGACGGAAGGTCCTGAAGGCACGGATCAGATGCTTGAGCGGGTCAGCCGCATTCGCCACGAGAAGCGGGCGCGCTGGGACTTCGGCAAGGAGGGGGTGTTGCTCAAACGGGCCCGTCCGGGCCAAGACCTGCGCTTCGACATGCCGACCATCGGCCCCAGAACCATTGAGAATGTGCGTGAAGCCGGCCTTGCCGGTATCGTCTGTGCCGAGGGCGAGGTCCTTTGTGCCAACCGCACGCATACGATTGAGCTGGCGCGGAGCAACGGCTTGTTCCTGCAGGCACATGCCTTGTCGGACAACGCCGTTTGAAAATGCTCTGGAATGAAGCCTGTCTCATCTCCACAAGGAGGCCCTCATGTCCGAGGCTCAGAAGGTGAAGATCTATATTGTCATCGGCGAAGAGTCCGGCGATCAGCTGGGCGCACAGGTGGTCAAGGCTTTGCGCAGACTGGCTGGTGATCAATTCGTCTTTGACGGTTTGGCGGGTGAGCGGATGCAGCGCGAGGGGCTGAGCTCATTGTTTCCGCTGTCGGACATCGCGGTGATGGGGATCATCAATATCATTCGGCAGTATCCGTCCCTGCACAAACGCGGGATGGATGTTGTGCATGATATTCTCGACAAGCGACCGGACTTGCTGTTGATCATCGATAGTCCCGAATTCACCCACGCCGTTGCCAAGCGTGTGCGTAAGAAGCGGCCCGATCTCCCAATTGTCGACTATGTCTCGCCGAGTGTCTGGGCGTGGCGTCCGGGCCGCGCTAAAAAGATGGCGGCTTACGTGGATCACGTGCTTGCCCTCCTGCCGTTCGAGGTTGATGCACACAGTCGATTGTCTGGCCCTCCCTGCACCTATGTGGGGCATCCGCTGATCGAGCGTCTCGACGTCCTGCGTCCGGGTAAGGGAGAGCGCGGAGCGCTCGATACGCCGGTTCTTCTGGTGTTGCCCGGATCGCGCCGCAGCGAAGTCTCGCGGCTGATGGTCGAGTTCGGCAAAGTCGTGACGATGGCCAAGGCGCGTTACCCGGATTTGCGCGTCATTCTGCCCGCCGTGCCTCATCTGAGGGGGCTGATTGACGAAGGACTGGCCAACTGGACGGTGATGCCGGAGGTGGTCGAGGGCGAGGAGGCCAAGTTTGCCGCGTTTCGTCAGGCCCACGCTGCGCTGGCTGCGTCTGGAACCGTGACCCTTGAGCTAGGCCTTTCCGGGGTGCCGATGGTGGTGGCCTACAAGGTCGACTGGTTGACGCGTCAGTTCAAATGGTTGCTCAAGGCACACTCGATTGTTTTGACCAATCTGGTTCTTGGGCACAATGTGATCCCCGAGTTCATCGATGATAATGCCAATGCGGATACTCTGGCTGCTCAACTTATGCCTTTGCTTCAAGAGGGCTTGGAGCGCAATCAGCAGCTTGCAGCGCTTCTCGAACTTGATGAAAAGATGCAGTTGCCGCAAGGAACGCCCAGCGAGGCGGCCGCGCGGGTCATTCTTGATTATCTACCGACGTCCAAATGAAGCGCTGCACTGGTGTGATAGCGTTTGCGTGAGGGACCTGTCTTGGCCACCGCTGCGCTCGTGACGTTCGGTGCATGGTTCGCCGAATGAGCAGAAACAAAAAAAGGCTCCCGGAAGGGAGCCTTTTTTGCGTCTTGTCGTGAACGCTTAGCGCTCGGAAATGTTCACATAGTCGCGCTGGGTTGCTCCGGTGAAGAGCTGGCGCGGGCGACCGATGCGCTGGGATGGGTCCTCGACCATTTCCTTCCACTGTGCGATCCAGCCGACGGAACGGGCCACAGCAAAGAGCACGGTGAACATGTCCGCAGGGAAGCCCAGAGCACGCAGGGTGATACCGGAATAGAAGTCGATGTTCGGATAGAGCTTTTTCTCGACGAAATACTGATCGTTAAGAGCGATCTTTTCCAGTTCCATGGCGACTTCAAGGGTCGGATCGTTTTCGATGCCCAGCTCGTTGAGCACTTCATGACAGGTTTTCTGCATGATGCGCGCGCGCGGGTCATAGTTTTTGTAAACGCGGTGGCCAAAGCCCATCAGACGGAACGGATCGTCCTTGTCCTTTGCCTTGGCGACATATTCTTCGACGCGATCGACGGTGCCGATCTCGTGCAGCATGTTCAAAGCTGCTTCGTTGGCGCCACCATGAGCAGGGCCCCAGAGGCAGGCGATACCGGCGGCAATACAGCCGAACGGGTTGGCCCCCGACGAACCAGCCAAGCGGACGGTCGAAGTGGATGCGTTCTGCTCGTGGTCTGCATGGAGAATGAAGATGCGATCCATCGCACGGGCGAGGATCGGATTCACCTTGTATTCTTCAGCGGGAACCGAGAAGCACATGTGCAGGAAGTTGCCCGCATATCCAAGATCGTTGCGCGGATAGACGAACGGCTGGCCGATGGAATATTTGTAGGCCATGGCTGCCATCGTGGGCATCTTGGCAACGAGACGCAAGGTTGCAACCATGCGCTGATGCGGATCGGAGATGTCGGTGGAGTCATGATAGAAGGCAGACAATGCACCAACGATGCCGACCATGACCGCCATCGGGTGGGAGTCACGGCGATAGCCGGTGTAGAATTTGCTCATCTGCTCATGCACCATGGTGTGACGGGTCACACGGGTGTCGAAGTCCAGCTTCTCTGCCTTGGTCGGGAGGTGACCGTAAAGAAGAAGGTAGCAGGTTTCGAGGAAGTCACCCTTTTCGGCCAATTGATCGATCGGATAGCCGCGATAAAGAAGGGTGCCTTCGTCGCCATCAATATAGGTAATGTCAGACTGACAGGAGGCAGTGGAGGTGAAACCAGGGTCATAGGTGAACATTCCGGTCTCTTTGTAAAGAGCACCGATGTCGATGACGTCTGGGCCGATTGATCCGCTTTGAACCGGAAACTCCCAAGACTTGTCACCAACTGTCAATGTTGCTTTGTTGTCACTCATTCGGCTACTCCCAAATTTTGAAAACAATTTGCTGTTGCTGTCGGAACGGAAGGGTGCGCTCAGGCGCAGCAAACCCTCCTAGGCAACAAAGGAACTGCAATTTCGGTATATGATTTTTATACGCGCCGCAAGCTCTTCTGAGGTTGGATATGCGTATAAAATCATGAAATATCAAGTTATTTCAGCGAGTTATCCTACAAAAGTATGACTAATAAATTCCATTTTACCTCCTTCTTGGTCTAATTAATTAGACCTATAAATTATGTATTTTTACCAGTCCGTTGGCTTTGCGACAGGATGATGACGAGAGGATTCGACATTTGGGAAAAACCGATGGCCTTGAAACAAAAAGGCCGGAACTGTATCCGGCCTTTTTAGCATAAAACTGCGATGATTGCAGGGGTCAGGACGCCTGATCTTTGAGGCGTGCGATTGACTCGTCCTTGCCCAGCACAACCAGGACATCAAAAATGCCCGGTGAGGTGGACCGACCGGTGAGGGCTGCACGCAGGGGCTGGGCGACCTTGCCCAGTTTCAATTCCTTTTTCTCGGCAAAGGCCCGGACCAACTGATCCGTGCTTTCAAGGGTCCAGTCCGACAACGCATCGAACTGCGGCACCAGTTCAGCCAGCATCGCGCGTGCGTCGTCGGTCAGCAACTTGGCTGCCTTTTCTTCCATCGCTAGGGGGCGGGTGTCGAACAGGAATTCAAGTCCCGCTTTCAGATCGAGCAGCGTTTTTGCGCGTTCCTTGACGCCGGGCATGGCCAGAAGGATTTGCCGTTTTTTCTCGTCATCGATTTTCGCCAGCATGTCTTCGCCATCAATGAAGGGCAGGAGCGCCGTCAGGCGTTCGAGAAGATAGTCATCGTCGGCGTTTCGCATATAGACGCCGTTGAGATTCTCCAGCTTCTTGAAGTCGAACCGGGCGGCCGCCTTGTTCATGCCGTCAAAGCCAAACCACTCGATCATCTGATCGGTCAAGATGACCTCGTCATCACCATGGGCCCAGCCCAGACGAACCAGATAGTTGCGCATGGCTTCGGGCAAATAGCCCATGTCGCGATAGCCTTCGACGCCCAGAGCGCCGTGGCGCTTGGACAGCTTTGCACCATCCGGTCCATGAATGAGCGGGATGTGGGCCATGGTTGGGCTTTCCCATCCCATTGCCTGATAGACAAGGGTCTGGCGGGCCGCATTGGTCAGGTGGTCATCGCCGCGAATGATATGGGTGACGCCCATATCGTGGTCATCGACAACGACGGCCAGATTGTAGGTCGGGTTGCCATCCGAACGCATGATGATCATGTCATCAAGGTCCTTGTTGGGGAAGGTCACCGTCCCCTGAACCTTGTCCTCAATAACGGTGCTGCCCTCAAGCGGCGCTTTGATGCGGATCGCTGGCTTGACGCCCTCTGGGGCTTCTGCTGGATCACGATCGCGCCATGTTCCGTCATAACGGGGTGGCCGTTTTTCGGCGCGCGCCTTTTCGCGCATTTCGGTCAGCTCTTCAGCGGTACAATAGCAACGATAGGCCTTGCCCTCTGCCAGAAGCTGTTCAACCACGGAGCGATGACGCTCAACGCGAGAATATTGCGACAGCGGCTCGCCGTCATAGCTCAGCCCCATCCAGTCCATCCCGGCGATGATCGCCTCGATCGCTGCATCAGTCGAGCGTTCGCGGTCGGTGTCCTCGATGCGAAGGAGCATCTTGCCGCCGTTGGCCTTGGCAAAGAGCCAGTTGAACAAAGCGGTGCGAGCGCCGCCGATATGAAGGTAGCCCGTGGGGGACGGGGCAAAGCGAGTTACAACCTCAGATGACATTGTGCTATCGGAAACCTGTATTTCGGGATAGGGTGTACCGGAAATTGAAGTCGGTTGCACAGCCCAGACAATTGGGCTGCAACCGGATTTCGCCGACCGGCAATGAAAGCTGCACTGGATCTAGCACAGCTTGACGACAGGGTAAAAGGCCTGATGGTCGAACGGAGCGAGGAAAAAGGTGAAAAAGACGCTGATCGTCCTCAGATGGCGGGGCAATCAGGTACTTTCGCTGATTTGGTCCGTCCGGATTTGGCGACAGATGCAAATCAGGTGCGTGTTGCAGACCTTGAGGGTTTATTGGAAAAGCCGGGTTTGGCGCGGCGGGTCAGCTTCTTTCTTGAGGCCATCTTCCAGCGACTTGCCGCTGATTGGCGAAGAGACGGGGAGGAGCAGAATGCCCGCTTCCTTTGGCTCGTGGCGTCGTTGGCGCTTGGCGCGGCGAGCTATTTTAATCTCCCCGATGAACCCAGCCTGACGTTTTTGCTGACGGCAACGCTCGGCCTTGCGGTGGTCGCGCTCCAACGCGCCTTGCGGGGCAGGCGGGTGTTTCTCTTGCTTGTTGTCGGTATGGGAATCTTTGGCTGTACGGCGGCGGCTTTTCAGAGCCAGTTTTTTACAACACCCGTGCTGGCCGAGGCGCGATCTGCGTCAATTGTCGGGCGGATCGAACGGGTCGAGCGTCGCTCAAGCGGTGATGAGCGTTGGACGCTTGCGGTTGAGAGCATTGAGCGCCTTGCCGCGCAGCAAACCCCACATAAACTGCTGCTTGTGCGCAAGTCTGTTGGTGGAGCCTATCGGGCGGGCGAGCGGGTACAGATCTATGCGCGTTTGGTGCCACTGCAAAGGCCGGCCTATCCAGGGGGATTTGATTACGGGCGCTATCTGTGGTCCCGTTCCATTGGGGCGCAAGGCTATATGGGCCGACGGGTCGAACGCCAGCCTTCTGTGGAGCGTGAAGGGCTGGTCGGCCTGTGGCAACAGGGGGGAGTTCTGGTTGAGCAGATGCGTTCGGCGGTTGCCGGCTATATCGGCGCTCGGATGGAGGGCGAGGCTGCGGGGCTTGCCATTGCGCTTTCGGTTGGCAAGAGGGATCGGTTGACCGAAGAGGTTGAGACCAATCTCAGGCGGAGCGGTTTGGCTCATATTCTGGCGATTTCCGGGCTGCATATGGGGCTGATTGCCATGGCGGTATTTTGGGGCATGCGCTCGGTGCTGTCTTCACTTCCTCATCTGGCACTGACTTATCCGATCAAGGAGTGGGCGGCCGGTGTCGCTCTGGCGGCGGCGGCTTTCTATCTGGTGTTGTCTGGTGCTTCTGTCGCGACGATCCGGGCCTTCCTGATGACTGCGATTTTCCTGTTGGCGATCATGGCAGGGCGGTCGGCTTTGACGATGCACAATCTTGCTTTGGCGCTTCTGGTTCTGGTGCTGATGCAGCCTTACGGGGTTATCGAGGCGGGCATGCAGATGTCGTTTGCCGCAACGGCGGCGTTGATCGCGACCTACGACCGTGTCACAAGAATGCGCCGCAGCTCTGCTGGCCGGGAGGAGGCGCTCGCTAAACGGGGAGGCTTGGCTGCAACCAGTGCCTTGGGGCCTTTGCTGCACGTCTCGCAGGGTGCTGCCAAGTGGATCATCGGCATTGGTCTTACATCTCTCATTGCCAGCTTTGCGGTTCTGCCATTCTCTGTCGCGCATTTTCAGCAAATGGCGCCGCTTGGTCTGATTGCCAACCTTCTGGTGATGCCAATCATCAGTCTTGTCGTGATGCCATTGGGATTGGTCAGCTTTGTATTGGCGCCGCTCGGTCTGCAGTCTCTTCCTCTTCAAGGCGTGCAGTGGGGGCTCGAACAGGTGATCGCCCTGTCGGGCCTCGTCTCCAGCCACAGTGACCCGAGTATGGTTGTCGTTCGGGCGGGAGGGCAATTCCTGTTGCCCGCAGTCTTGGCATTGATGCTGTTTGCCATTCATCGCCGGACAATGGCTTTGTTGGCGCTCATTCCTGCTGCGGCTGCCTTGATGTTATGGTGGGGGGGAAGCCTTGGAGATATGTGGATCTCGGAAACAGGCCGGCGAATGGCTGTCAGGGGCGTGGATCAACGGTGGCAGTTGATCGGCTCCAACCGGATGGTGCTTGATTTCTCGGCGCTGCTCCGCGCTGACGGGGATGTGCGCGCGGCACTCAACGAAGGCACGGGTGGTGGAGCCAAGGGCTTGCTGCGGACGGAAAGCTCTCACCAACCTTGGGCGTGTGATCAACATGCCTGTGTGATGGCGGGATTGAGAACGGCCTCAGGACCGAAAACAAATCTGTCTGCGGCACTGGTCAAGCATCCTGGAGCTTTTGATGAAGAGTGCGCCAGACGCGATATCATCATTTCAAAATTGCCAATCCCGTCAACCTGCATAGCGCCTAAGCTCACAATGGGACGCCAAGAGCTTGAAGCCAATGGCTCGGTGTTGGTCACCTTTGCGCACAAATCTCAAAGCCCACCGAACAGCGCACAAAGTGGCGATATCGCGAACCGCTCACGAGAGTGGGCACTGTCCATGCAGTCGGCCATGCCCAAGGGACGGCGGCCATGGCATAGAGAGCCATGATCGCGAGTTTTTATCGCCAGGCATGGTTGGGCGAAATAGACGAGTAAACGAAAAAGCAGGCGTTGTGCGTCGTTACCGGTTAGCAAGGCTGCTTTTTCGCGATCTCATACTGACTGCGGTCCAGTTTGGCCGTGATTTAATATTGGCGCAGAAGCCCAATCAACTTGCCTTGAACACGAACCCGGTCGGGCCCGAAAATGCGCGTTTCGTAAGCAGGGTTGGCTGCTTCCAGAGCGACGGAGGCACCTTTCTTGCGCAGGCGCTTGAGCGTTGCTTCCTCATCATCAACCAGCGCAACAACGATATCACCGGACACGGCATCATCGGATTTCTTGATCAAGACCGTGTCGCCATCCAATATGCCTGCTTCGATCATCGAGTCGCCACGCACTTCAAGCGCGAAATGCTCGCCACCACGCAGCATCTCGATCGGTACTGAAATCGTGTGAGACTGGTTCTGGATCGCCGAGATGGGAACGCCGGCAGCAATGCGCCCCATGACGGGCACCGACATGCTGGTGCTTTCTTCTTTTGGTTCTGGACTGATCGGTTGAGGTGGTTTCTTGCCAAGACCGCCTTCGACCACGCTGGGAGAAAACCCGCGTCCCGCCACGTTGAGGGTGGGCAGACTGGCTTCCGGCAGCTTGAGGATCTCCAGCGCGCGGGCGCGGTTGGGGAGGCGACGGATGAAGCCTCGTTCCTCAAGAGCCGTAATCAGGCGGTGAATGCCAGATTTGGAGCGAAGATCGAGCGCCAGTTTCATTTCATCAAAGGAAGGCGGAACACCGGATTCCTTGATGCGTTCATTGATGAACATAAGTAGTTCGTGCTGTTTTCTTGTCAGCATATCCCGCTCCGCCTTGGAAGGTCCAAATCACCACAGAGCCCAACAAAGCGAGTCATCAGTGGCACAAATCACGAACAAAATATACATGTTCTCGCTGTGTTCCGCAAGCTCGAAAAGGGGAACAAAGACTGACATCCGGCGAGGGTCCTTGGATGTTTGTAACAAAATTGCTTAAAGCTGCGTATATTGATCCGTTCTGTGCGATCTGGGAGGAGGGTTGGGTGCTTTTGGGGCGTTTCTGGTTTGATCGTGCGAATCTTATCGGAATACGAAGAAGACATAGAAAAAGGGCAGGGTGCGAGTGCTGCACCATGCCCTTGTAAATGGATTAGGATTGCTGAGTAGGTGTGACGTCTCAGGAACAGCCATTCTGGAAGGTTATGATCGGGTACTTTTTCAGCCGAACAGCCTGCTTCTTGATCCAGAGCTGTTTGTTCTCATGCTTGATCTTGCACCAGAGGCCGTCTGATGCCCGTGAGCATGTCAATGCTTGTGCGCAGGATTGCGGTTTGAGTGTCGCGACAGCCTCTGCGTCGTTCCGTGGCTCCACTCTGGCGTTGAGATTGACCAGGATTTTGATTGGGGTTTCAGCGCCGGGGCTGACCGGTGGCGGTGAAAATTCCTGCGGCTTGGCGCAGATCTGGCTGTAGCCGACGTAGGCGCACGAGATGCTTTCACGCGCAGCGTTGATCTTCTTTGCGATTTTTGCATTTTCGAAGATCACAGGTTTGTTGTTTTGTGTCATGGTGCCGCTCAGGCGCCCCTGATTGCCGCCGACTTTGGCCAGCGGCTTGTTATCCTGATCTACAAAGACAAGCTGGTTTTTGACGATGGACCAGCCGACAATCGAGGTGATCTCACCTGTGCAATTGCTCTGCGAAATGGGGTAAATCTCGCCTTTCCGTGTCGCAGAGAAGGTCAACGTGCAGAGGCCGGTATCGGCGGCAAAGGAGCGATCATAGGTCACCCATTGGCCTTTGAATGCCTGTGCAATCGCATTGGTTGATTGCGCTTGAGCGCTTGAGGCGTGGATCAGTCCCAGAAGCAGGGATAGGATGAAGAACCGGACGCGCGGAATAGAGCGCGAGATCGTGGTGATCAGCCAGGCAGGAGAAAGCATCTTTTGCACCAATTTACGTGTTGTTTCACAATCGAATGGATTTGTCGTTTGTCTCGTAGAGTGAGGGCTTCAGTCCATCGGTCTGGATTTTCAGGGTGCGCTCGGTATGAACGAACTCTGTTCCCTCAAACTGTATGATTAGTTCCACCTCCACCTGATCTCCGGTCTGAACTTTCATGGCGATGCGGTTTCCTTCGCAGATTTCCCCGGCCTTTGCTTGCATTTGCCTATTCTGGCTCGATGAGATTTGACCGGACAGTCCATTTTTGGAAACCTGCAGACTGGTTTTGTAAATGCCAGCGGCTTTGGCGGTGAAAACATCCTTTACGATGAGCTGTTCTCCCTGCCTGACAATGCGGATTTCACCTGTGGCTTCGTCGGCGTTGGCGGTGCCATGGGCAAACAGGCTGATCATCAGGGCATAGAGCATTCGGAGCCGGGAACCAGAATTTTTCATGAAAGCCAACTCCGAATTTGACCCTAGAACTGGGTTTGCGTCACGCTGACCGACGCACCGTTGGTCTGGATGGTGACCGGAACGCTCGTCGTGGTGCCGTTTGCCTGAACGGTGTAGCTGTATTGGCCATTTGAAATGCCGACGACCTGCACATTGGTGGTGTTGTTGTTTCCATCCTGTGTCACGGTTGCCTGAGCGCCATTTGCCGGTAGGCCATCAAGCCCGACCTGAAGCTGGGCGTCGTTGTTGTCTCCGAGCTGCAGGATGCGACCTTCTGTCGTGTTGCCGATCACAGTGAGCCCGGCGTTGTTGTTGCTGCCAGCCTGAAGGATTGCAGCCAAGGAATCGCCGGTTGTGTTGATGTCGATCGTTGCGGTGTTGTTGCCATCGTTGATGTTTGCGCCTTGCTGCAGGAAGACAGCGCCACCAACGCCGTCAACGGTAATGTCGGCAACGTTGTCTGCCCCCAGTTGGAGGATTGGATTTTCCGCAGCTGTGTTGGGCTGAAGATCGAGACTGAGCACATTGAATTCAGTGTCGGAAAACGCGGCTCCCTCAATTATCTCAACGCCGCCAACCTGACTTTGCGACGCGTTCGTCTGATCAACGGTCACACTGTTTCTGGTGCCTTGCTGTTCGAGAATGAGCACGTTTTTTTCCCCCGCGGACGCGGGGAAAGTCATAAAGGCACAAAGAGTGAGTGCGCCAAGGATACCGGCACGGCGGGGAAGAGTTTGGCTGCCGGATCGAATGTGTCGTGTTTCAAACATGGGATCTTCTCCGTCTATATGGCTAGGACACCTGTCAGGATTGGGGGCGTTCCTGCCTCCGTTTCCGAGCGGTGGCTGCAAATCCTCGCAAACCGGCGTCATGTTGTTGTTGCCATTCCGTTGGTACCCCGGTTTCTGCAGCTTAAAGGGGCTCGATCAACCAGAACCGGAATGGCCACCCCGCATGAGCGATCTTTCGCTCATTGCGCTCATGGCTTGTAGGTTTATCAAAACAACTTTAAGATTTAATTCCTCTCATTGCAACCAAAACTACTGGATTATGACAAGGGAATTGAAGTTGCCATTCTGGGTGTAGCTCGCTTCGTTGAGTGAGCCGGTCTGCGTGATCAGAACCTGATTCTGGTGCCCCGTCGTTGCGCCCGTGATGGTGTTGCTCTGACCGACCTGTGCAAAGGCGATCTTGTTCTGGTTGCCTGCGGTGATGGAGATCTTGGCCAGATTGAGGTCGCCAATCTGAACCGCATCGCCAGGCATAAGCGAGCCTGCAAAGGCAGCCACTGTGTCGCCGAACCCACCGACTGCCGGGTCGTTGTTCTGATTGCTGCGGGTGATCGGAGCGATGCCACCGTCAAACGAGATGTCGAGCGTATTCTCGTCACCCTCCTGTTTGGCGTAAATCGCGTTGTTGTCTCCGCGATAGGAAATGGCAATCGTATTCTGGTCGCCATCCTGCGTGAAATCGATGCGGTTGCCATCTCCGATTTCCAGCGCAGCAACTTCGTTCTCGACGCCGTCCACGGTTCCGCTCAGTGCGTTGCCATCGCCATCTTGCACAAAGCCGAACAGGTTCATCGAGGATGTACCGGACGTGACGAAGTTTAGCACATTCTCATCGCCAAACTGATTGAGTTCGCCCTGAGCGACTTGCAAGGCCTGGGTAATGGGGCGCGTGAATTGGCCCAGCCCACCCATGCCGTCGCCGCCATTGTCGTCACCGCTGAGGGTGACTGTCATGAGATTGCCAATGGAACCCACGAGGGCATTGGATTGCAGGATCGAGAAGATCAGGTTGCGGGAGCCATTGAGCGCAGCTCGGGCGCGGTTGTTGTCACCGTCCTGTGTTAAGCTGTTGACCAGATTGTTGACGCCGTCTTGCTGATAGATTGTTGCCTCGTTGCTGGCTCCAAGTTGGCGTAATTCGGTAACTTCGTTGCCTTCTTCTTCCTGATTGATGATCGCGAGGTTGTCACTGCCTTGCTGAATCACGGTCTGGACGCGGTTGCCTTCTCCGCCACTCGTCGTGCCGTCAAATTGAGAGATGGTCAGGCTGTTGGATGCGCCGCCGGTGTTGACCTGAAGAATTTCTCCAATGACATGATTGCCCTGACCATTGCCAGTGCCTGTCGTGCCGTCCGCGGAGATGTCGGTCTGCGTGATGGAAAGCGTGTTGGCGGTTGTGGCACGAAGGGTTGCCGAATTCTGCGAAATCGCGCCGATCAGGTTGGTTCCCAGAGGGTTGTCGTTTTTCTGGGAAATCGTGGCCTCGTTGCGGTCGCCGTTCTGATAGATGCCCAATAGGTTCAAGGCGCCGGCGCTTGGTGCGGCTCCTGCTTCATTGTCATATCCTGTTTGATCAACAGAGAGCGTGTTGTAGCTGCCGACTTGCGAGACAAAGATCGAGTCGTCATTGGATCCGACGAGGTTGCCGCTGCCGAGCTGGTCAATGATGACCGTGTTGGTGTTACCAGTCTGCCCAATATACACTTCATTGTCGTCGGCTCGGGCTGCGCTCGTCGCTATGAGTGACAGAAATGCTGTCGAAAGAAAGGGGGATCTCATATAGGTCATGGTGTCCTCGCGCAAGCAACGTGTGTGAGTGGGCCGGGTACGGATGATGGCCGGGTGACATATGCCACCCGGCCGATTGTTACAACGTCATCAGTGGGTTCTGATGATTACTGGCTGATGCCAACGGAGTTGCCGTTGCCAACCTGAGTGACGCTGCTGTAGTTTCCATTGCCAACCTGTGCGATCGCGAGCTGGTTGTCGCTACCGTCAACAGATGCAACCACGTCGTTGTTGTTACCATCCTGAAGCATGGCGAACTGATTGCTGTTGTCGGAAAGGTCGTTGCCAATGTTCAGCGTTGCTGAGTTGTTGTTGCCGTCCTGAACCAGAGAACCGGACGTCAGGCCCTTAGCGCTGGCAACGGTGAAAGCATCGCTGGCGCTGATGCTCGTGAAGAGGCCTGTGCCGTTGTTATCGCCAACAATGGTAACAAGCATCGTGTTGAAAGAGCCGAACTGCTCGGTGTTGAGGCCGTTATCACTGCCTTCAACTGAAACATCGAGGATGTTTTCGCCTTGCTGGTAGGACGTGATATCGTTGTTGGCGCCAGCCACGATGTCGATCTCTGCCAAGTTGTTGCCGTCCTGTGTGAGGCCGATCCGGTTATTCTGGCTGTCAGAGACTAGGCCGATGCTGGCAATGTTCCCACCATCCTGCTTGACGCCAATGTTGTTGTCATCGCCGTCAATCGCGCTGATGATCAGAGTGTTGGGCGTCGGGAAAGGAATGCCAAACACCGAAGCTGTTCCTGAGGTCTGTTTGATGCCGAGCTGGTTGCGATCACCAGTTATATCCAAGGCAGAGAGGATGTTGGTGCCGTTCTGGGTTACGCCAAAATCATTCTGAGCGCCGTTGATAGACAGGTCGATGGTGTTGCCCGCGCCGTTCTGGATCAGTTCACCATTGGTCACGCCAGTGGCCTCTGCCTTGCCGGTGAGGACTTCTCGAACGCCACCCACATAAGTCGAACCGTTTCTCTGGCCCACGATGTTTGCTGTGATGGTGTTGTCAAGCAGCAAGCCCGTGTTGGTCTGTTCGATTTTGTTGATGTCGTTGGCATATCCATCCTGGGTGATGGTTGCGTTGTTGTCGCCACCCATCTGGACCGTCTGGTCGAGATTGCGAATGGCGTTGGCTGATCCGCCACCCTGTTCGATGATTGCGGTGTTGGTGCCCCAGCCTGCTTCGGAATTCTGATCCAGGCTGAAAACGGCCTGCCAGTAGTTGCTCTGATCGATTTCTACGGTGTTCGAGCTGCTGTCGTTGTCATTCGTCTGAGTGACATATGCACGGTGATTTGAGCCTGAAGCCTGATTAACATAGGCCGAGTTGTTGGCACCCGTCTGATCGACGGTTGCATCGTTGTTTTCAGCAGCGATGGCTGCGGTGGCAAGTGCGATACCAGCGGTGGCTGCAAGAAGGGCCAAGCGGAAATTTTTCATTATACGTCTCCCGAGTTTTTAAAAATCAATTGGTCGAGGGGTCAAGTCTTTACGTCGCCTTCTCCTGCTGCTCCTCTCAGTCCAAATTGCCCATGAGGAATACAACTTTAAAAAGAGATTTACGACAATGCAACCTATTTACCCTTTGTTAACTTCGGAAGTCAATAAGAAAGCTACGTACTTTTATCAAAATTCATATAAATACAATTTAATGGTAAATGTTAGTAATTGTTAAGAAGCGATCTGAAATATAAAAAAGGCTCCCGTACGTTTCGTAGAGAGCCTTTTTATGTAAAATTGTTTTAGTATTACTCCCTATCCGACCGGTTTTTCTGTCTGTGATGGCGGAGGAGGGAGTTTTCTTGTTGTTGATTTTACATTTTTACTTGTAGATTTTGACTTTGCTCTGAAGAGCCGCGGAATGGTTGCCGCCAAGGTGGTCGCCTGCTTGGTATCTGGGGTCGCCTTGACCATGCGCTGCTGCTGTTCGATACCATCGAACTGCTGTTGTCTGTAGTCTTGAATATACTCTCGCCCAGCAGATGGATCCGCAAACGCCCAAACATGGAGTTCGGCACCTTCAATGATCATAGACTCGACGGCCTTTTCGACGGCGGCTTCAACCGCGAGCTGCCTTGGCTCGTTGTTGGTTATGCCTGCTTCCGCTTCGAGCAATTCATCCAGCTTGATAAAACGGAAAGCGCCACTTTGCAATGCGACGGATACGACCGTCTTGCGCGCTGTGACCGAGGCGAGCACCTCACCGGTTTTCGTGGATACGGCACGCAGGGCAACGGTGATTTCATCGCGCGAATATTTGGTATCGGCTCCAATGCCAAGGTAGCGGGCACCGATCCCACCTGTTGTAACATTCTGGTTGTAGCCGACGATGCCGCCTTCGATAATGATCGCTGCGTGCTTGAGCGGCGGAAGAACCCGTGCATTGACAGATCTCTCGCCCCGATAGACGCGCCGCATTTCGGTGACGATCTGGCGTTCCTTAAGAAGGTTCGGAAGCTTGTTCCGCTCCATGACGGCGAACCACTTGCGATTGCCGGCATCCTGAAGAGCCTTGATGAGAATGGACGCACCGCCTTGTGTTACCGCACGCGAAAGCTGCTGATAGGTGGCGGCTTCCCTGTATTGGCCGGTCTGATCGGCAAAATCGTAGACCGCGACCGGGATACGTTTTTTCGGTGGCGGCAATTCACGCAGCTTGAGATTGGCGTTTGTGACACGTGCTACGATCGGTTCTTCTGTGTAAAGCATTTGATCCGAGGTGCAACCGGCCAGGAATGCGGATGAAACGATCACTGAAATCGCCAAGTTTCGCAACGTAAAGCGCCTGCTCGCAGGCTGATCTGATGTGCTGTTATACATGATGTCAACCTGAGCTTAGTTTGTTTGCAACTGCGGAACTTCGATGTTCGTGACGGTGCCGTCGGTGAAGTCGGTAATCGTCAGGATTATTGAACCGGTTCCCTGCTCAAAGGTGATTTCGGTTTCGCCGAACGTGATGGTGCCGCTCTCTTGCGGGTTTTCACCGAAGATGGCTTCGGTCACCTGGCTGGCCAATGCGGACAGCAACCGGCCCTCAAGCTGGCGTACAAACAGTTCCGCCGACGTATCGCCGTCGGTTGATGATGAATAAGCACTTCCAGAATTGCTATTCGCATCCGTTGCCGTCGCCGTCTTTTGCGCGTTTGCAAGATTGAGCAGATGGGTGGAGTTCAATGGATTGCCGCCGAAGGACGGGTTCACGGGCGTGTAGTTCAATTCGGATGATTGGGCTACATGAATGCTCACCAACAAGGTGATAAAGCCAAGCAATATTCTCACGTCAAACTCTCCTTCGTCAGGCTTGTTCCCCAACAGCCTGCAATCAACGCGTCTGCAGCGGTTGCAATTGCCGTTCTATAAGGTTGTATAGCTATTTAGCACAACCAAAAATGGTTAGTATAGTATTGATATTTGCCTGTCAATTGAGTCCGGGGAGAATGGTTAAGCGCTGATATTCTTATCGGTGGCAATCTGGATTTTGCGCTGTAAATTTCTAAGCCATTGAATTATTGATGTAACTTACCTTCTGTCTGGCACCCGCAAGCCAAGTCATCCTGCTGTTTTCTTAACGGAAGCGGGTTTTGATACAATCTGGTCCAGAATTGTCGGATCCGATACCATCAACGTCTTAGAGCCAATCGGGTGAATGTCCGGTTTTGGGTATGGATGTCTAACACTTTGAATCTATGCGGCTTATTCTCCTGTGCTTTGTTGTGGTCTTAGAAATTCATTCACTTTGGTTTAATGAAACCAGGTGGTGTATTGCTTATTTGTCACATCCATTGGTAATTATCCCATACCCACAGAATTTCTTGGGCCGGGCTTGAAAATGCCTTATTTTGACGCCTGCGGGGCTCTTGCGTGTGGTCGCACCTGTCGGTGATGGGGGCCTAGGAAAGGTCATCTTGGCCGGGATTGGCCAATTTTGCGGCTGTTCTTTTGCTCGCAGCCCAATTGTGACAAAATTTGTTCCTACGATGTTTTTCAGCGGGGCTGATTATTGGCCCTGTTCATTCAGTCTCTTCATTGGCAAGGGATCCGGTGGCGCGGTGCGACGTGATCATCAGCGGAGCGAACATGACTTGTCGACTTTATCAGGCTGTATGCCTTTTGCTCGTCTTTATAGGCTTGAGCGCCGGACCGGCTCTTTCGCAAGCGGAGCGACGAGGAGATCCCGGTGCAGTGCTTCATGGGCCAACGATGGTGATGAGCGGGTTTTCCGGCAGCAAGCTCTTCGGCTCTGGGGTCGGCTCTGGGAATGCAACTGATCCAGCCGAGGCGACGCGCCTGTTCATTGATCTCAATGGGCCATCGGTGCGCTTTTTCGCTATTGATGATTTTGAAGCGGGTTTTGATGGCCGGGAAATCAAACGACAGCCCTACCGTTCCTTATTGGCCAAGGATATCGGGCAGGTGTTCGGCATGGCTTTTGACGACGCAGAGCGTCCCAATCTCTATCTTGCTGCGACCTCCGCTTATGGTCTGCCCATCGTCGGACGTGATCAGAACGGAGATGGCGTGCCAGACAAGCTCTATGCAGGACGGTCGGATGCGGCATTCATGGCTGGCCTGTTCGGATCGGTCAATGACAATGGACCGGGCAGCATTTGGAAAGTAGACGGCGCGACCGGCCAGATCAGTCGCTTTGCCTCCATCAAGCTCGACAATATGCCCAACTCCGGCCCGGCGCTGGGGAATATCGTTTTTGACTCCAAGTCGCGCCAGTTGTTTGTCTCCGATCGCGACACGGGCATGATCTTCCGGCTTGATATGGAAGGCCACATTCTTGAAAGTTTCGATCACGGATCGATCGGCCGCACTGTGGCTGGTATGCGCCCGATCCACTTTGATACGCGCAATCGTCTCGACATCACCGTGCCGTCCTTTGACGTAGAGGACCCGTCAAGCTGGCATTTTGCCAAGGAGGGGCGGCGGGTCTGGGCTGTCGCGGTGAATAAGGGACGGCTTTACTATTCCGTGGCTGAAGGGCCGTCTGTCTGGTCGGTCGGTATCGATGCTGATGACGGCAACTTCAAGCTGGATGCCCGTCAGGAACTTGTTTTGCCTGATACCCGCCGCCAGATGGAGATTTCGGACATCGCATTCGGGCCGGATGGATCGATTATCCTTGCGCAGCGCGGTATGATGGTCGGGGCTTATGATTTTTCCCGACTTGCGCGCCCGAGGCAGGCGCAGGTCCTGAGATACAAAAAGACGCGTGACGGCAGCTGGCGCGAAAGTCCCACAGCCTATGCCGTCGGGTTTGCCGCGCGCAAACGCAATGGCACGGGCGGTGTTGCGCTTGGCCCCGGGTATGATGATCACGGCAAGCTGGTCCGCTATCGCTGTTCGGAGACGCTTTGGACGACGGGAGAGAATTTGCGCAATGACCCGCGTCTTGCAGAAAAATTGCGGCAGGGCGGCGCGCTGAGGGTCTCTGGTGCGCAGGCACAGTCCTTGCTTGCGATTTCGGATGAGACACGGCCTCCATGGAAATCCTATTTCATCGATTTTGATGGCCAATATCCCAGCACGGTTGAAACTGGCCATATCGGGGATGTGGAGATCTATGGGTGCGCCGGTATGGCCGATCTGCGCAAAAATCCCGTTGAGCCCGAAGCTGCAGAGCCCGAGCCATCGTCCTATATCCAGTTGCCGGGCAAGCCTCTGCGTTTGTCTCAGACGGGACTGGAATTGAGCAAGGAGCAGGTTGGCGACTGTCGGGCTGATCGCAGTTCGCGCAGTTTTCGATGTGAATTCAGGCTGACGCTGACCAACAAGGGCGATAAACGATATTCGGGACCGATGGTTATCACCGATGAGTTCCAGCGACCTCATGCGACCGAAATGGCGCTGGTTGGCAGTCGCGACTGGCGGTGTTCGCAACCGATGTCCAACTTCCTGATGTGCCTGCATGAGGCTTTTACTCTGGATGTGGGGCAATCAAGATCATTGACGATGCGGCTTCGTGTTCCTGCCCAAATCAGAGCGGACCAGTTTCACAATTGCGCATTGCTTGGATACAAGTCCGTGTTTCGGCAAAAGGTCGCCTTGGCCCAGCTTTCTCTCGAAGCGGCGGGTATCCGCTCAGGCGGCGTTGATGGTCGTGTTGGGCCGAAAACCAAACGGGGCCTTCGCCTGCTTCAGGCTCAACTGGGTATGAAGGCAACCG
This sequence comes from Cohaesibacter sp. ES.047, assembly GCF_900215505.1. NCBI lineage: Bacteria > Pseudomonadati > Pseudomonadota > Alphaproteobacteria > Hyphomicrobiales > Cohaesibacteraceae > Cohaesibacter > Cohaesibacter sp. ES.047. The sequence goes on along the minus strand of NZ_LT907844.1, from coordinate 4,335,925 downwards.
GCGATATGGGTGACAGGGTGTTGACCCGTCTGAACCTGCCTCAAGCGGATGCGAACTCCGCCTCCTGTTCGACAACGCAGCTTGCCGCAATGCCGTTTTCGCCAAGAGGGCAGGCACCCGGCGCTTCTGACCCGGATGATGAGCCGCTTGTTATCCCGGCACAACCAGACACCAAAGCCGCCTGCGATGGGCAAACTGCTGTACAGCGCGGCAATGGTTGTGCGTGTCGCTATGACGGTATGCGCAAGATATCGCCGGGACGCTGTGACTGTCGTCGCGGTGCCGACTTTGTTGCCGGTCAGGGGTGTGTCTTTACCGATCAGCGAGCGCAATGTGATCCGGCAACTGCCGAACGCAAGGGGCGCTCATGCTTCTGCCGGTATCCGGGCATGGAACGCATTTCCAGCCGCGCCTGTCGCTGCCCAAGGGGGCAAAAGCTCGTCAATGGCAGGGGCTGTATTGACAAGGCACCAATCACGCCCAGTCCATCGCGCTCCCCACGCTGTGATCGTGAGACCGCGCTCGTCTATGGCGGTCGGTGCGAGTGTCGCTATCCCTACATGTACAAGACTTCGGCGCGTGCCTGTGCGTGCAACAATCCCGATGCGGCCCTGATCCCGGGCCGAGGCTGTGTGATCCCCTCAGAACCCCTCTATGGATCGAGCCGTCGGGAACGATCGCGCGAGACGGCTCCGGCATGCGACCGGACCACCACGATACGGCGTGGGAATCGCTGTGTCTGCCTGATGCCAGAAATGGTTCAGGTCTCGCCGACGCGATGTGTTCTGAGGCCAAGGGGCGGGTTTGGTGTGCCGTTCAACTAGGCTTGCCTTTTGTGATCGGCAGCAATCGGCTGATCCTCTTGTCTGATGCGAGATCAAAGGGGGCAGGGCGCATGTCCCGCCCCCTGCCTTTCGCGCTTTCCTTGCATGTCCAGAAGGCCCCGGGGTTGCGTTTTTGCGGTCGGAACGTCATGACATTCTGTCCTTTCCCGAATGTTAGAAAATAATCTTTCCCTGCATCGTCCCGGTGGTCTGGTTTTCGGAGAAACGGTTGCGGGGTAAATCGCTTTTGCGATTGCGGCCTGCCTGAATTGTTGAGGCGGCTCAAAAAATCTATCTATGCGTAAGGCCCTTTTCACATTGACCTGCGTTTCACAATGCCCGTTGTGAATCTGAATGGTGCGATTTTCCGCCTTATAGCGGCGTGTATGGATGGAGAGACTGTGATGTTTGTTGCAACTGGCAATCGCCTGCTCGATGGCATCGTTGTCTATCTGGCGAAAGACGCCTCGTGGGTGGAAGACATTCAAAGTGCCCGAATTTACGAAGTGAAGGACGATGCTCAGGCAGCCATTGATGCTCAAGATGCAGATATTGTCAGTCTTGATGTCATTCCGGTCGAGCATGACGTCACGGACGGTGTGCGTCCGGCGCGCCTGAGAGAACGCATTCGCGCCGCTGGGCCAACCATCAATCCCTTCGAGACAATCGATTTATCCCGCCGCTTTCCGCATCTCGATCATTGATCCTGCGTGTCGTGCACTGAAGGCCACGTCAGACCAAGCCCCAAAAGAGGACCCCTGCCATGTATCGCTATGACGAATTTGACGCCAGTTTTGTGCGCCAGCGCGTGGACCAGTTCCGCAGTCAGGTCGAGCGCCGGGTTTCTGGAGAGTTGACCGAGGATGAATTCAAACCCTTGCGTCTGATGAACGGGCTTTATCTGCAGCTCCATGCCTACATGCTCAGGGTGGCTGTTCCCTATGGGTCTTTGAACAGCACACAGTTACACCGACTTGCCGATATCGCGACCAAGTATGATCGCGGCTACGGCCATTTCACGACGCGTCAGAACATTCAGTATAACTGGCCGCGCCTTGCGGACACACCGGCCATACTCGATGAGTTGGCTGAGGTGGAAATGCACGCCATCCAGACTTCGGGAAACTGCATTCGGAACGTGACGACCGATCAGTTTGCCGGGGCGGCCCACGACGAGGTGGCGGATCCGCGTGTTTATGCCGAAATCATCCGGCAATGGTCGAGCCTGCATCCCGAATTCTCGTTTTTGCCGCGCAAGTTCAAGATTGCCATCAATGGGGCCAAACAGGACCGAGCAGCGATCCGGGTGCATGACATCGGTTTGCAGTTGGTCGCGCTCTCTGACGGGACGGTCGGTTTTGACGTCTATGTCGGTGGCGGGCAGGGGCGTACGCCGATGATTGCCAAGCTGGTTGCGGAAGGTATCTCCGAGACCGACATCCTGAGCTACCTTGAGGCGGTCTTGCGTGTTTACAACCGCTACGGTCGTCGGGATAACAAGTTCAAGGCGCGGATCAAGATACTGGTGCATGAGACCGGACTTGAGCAATTGCAGGCGGATATCGCCGAGGAATATGCTCACGTCAAATCGACGCTTCTGGATGTGCCCAAGAGCGAGATTGACCGGATCAACGCCTATTTTGCGATGCCCGCTCTTGTTGATGACCCTCAAGGCGCAGAGGCTTTGGTGCGCCAGCGCGCGTCTGACGCTGGATTCTCGCGCTGGGTGGGGCAGAACACCCACGGTCACAAGAAGGCGGACCATGTGAGTGTCAGCATTTCGCTCAAGCCCATCGGTGGCGTGCCGGGAGACGCGACAGACGCTCAGATGCATCTGGTTGCCGATCTCGCTGAACGCTATGGCTATGACGAGGTGCGGGTGAGTCATGAACAGAACCTGATCTTGCCGCACATTGCCAAGACCAACCTTTTCGAGATCTATCAAAAGCTCGTGGAAGCGGAGCTTGCCGAAGCCAATGTTGGGCTGGTCACCGATATGATCGTCTGCCCCGGGCTCGACTATTGCGCGCTGGCCAATGCCCGTTCGATTCCGATCGCGCAGGATATTTCCCGTCGGCTCGGTTCGACCGAACGTCAGGCCCAGATCGGTCCACTGACGCTGAACATCTCCGGCTGCATCAACGCTTGCGGGCATCATCATGTCGCCCACATCGGTATTCTCGGCGTGGATAAGAAGGGGCAGGAGCTCTACCAGATCACGCTTGGCGGATCAGCGGATGACCAGAGCGCCATCGGTGAGATCCTCGGGCGCGGCTTTCCTGCCGAAGATCTGACCGATGCCATCGAGCTGGTCATCGACACTTATATCGGTTTGCGGCTTTCCGGAGAGGAGACCTTCATCGAAGCCTATCGCCGGGTTGGGCCGGCTCCTTTCAAGCAAGCCCTTTATCCAGACAGCAAGAAGGTGGCCTGAGATGATGCCTATGCTCAAGAAAAGCGAGCTGGATGCTCTTTCCTTGCAGGATGTGGAGACACTGAACGCAGCGTTTGACGGCCTTGCGCCACAAGAGGTGCTCAAATGGTTGGCGCACAACACCGCCAATGGTGACGTGCCGCTGGTGTCATCATTCGGTGCTGATTCCGTTGTTTTGCTTCACATGATCTCCCAGATTGATCCGGGCTATCCGGTTCTGTTTATCGATACCGGCAAGCATTTTGTTGCCACCTTGTCCTATCGCGATCAGCTCAGGGAGCATTTTGGTTTGACCAATCTCGCCTCAATCGGGCCGGATGCAGCTCAGTTGAAAGAGCAGGATCCGTATGGCTCACTCTGGATCTCTAATCCGGATGCTTGTTGCGATCTGCGCAAGACCCTGCCGCTCGACCGGGCGATGGCCGGTTATGGTGGCTGGATCACCGGACGCAAGCGCTACCAGACCGGCGATCGCTCAAAGCTCGCCACTTTTGAGCTCAAGGATGGCAAGGTGAAAGTCAATCCTTTGGCAAGCTGGGGGCCAAAGGATGTGGCCGACTATGTCAAGGCACAGTCCCTTCCGGGGCATCCGTTGGTGCCCAAAGGGTATCTGTCGATTGGTTGTGCTCCCTGCACCAGTCCGGTCGAAGAGGGGCAGGATGCCCGCTCCGGTCGCTGGAAGGGGTCGGACAAATCGGAATGCGGACTTCATATCTGAGAAAGGGATTGCCGAGCATGAACAAGGAAGCCAAGACCCTTTATCGGGATGGAGCCTTTTGGTCAGACGAATGGACCGTGTTGGCCGAAGATGCCGATTTTTCTGGACGGTCGCACATACTCATACCGTTTGACGCGGCCCTTATGTTCCTCTCTCAATGCAATGAGAAGCCTGAGCACTTCGGTGTGCTGGTGGATGCCGATGATGATGTGGAGGCCCTGGCGCCCCATCTCGACAGCGTCAGTGTTGTTGCGATCAGCTTTCCCGGTTTTGCAGACGGGCGCGGCTTTTCATCTGCGCGCCTGTTGCGCGAGAGGCTCAACTTTACTGGCGAAATCCGGGCTATGGGGCACTATATCCTCGATCAGATGCCGCTTCTTGCGCGGTGCGGCGTTGATGCGTTCATGATTTCCAGTGACAAGGTGCGGGCCGGTCTTGAGCGCGGTGAATGGCCGGAAGTTACCCACTATTATCAACCGGTCGCAGCAGACGGAGCGGACGCGATTGCCAGCCGCCCCTGGCTGCGGCGCAAGTCCACCCACCCGAACCGGACCGGCGAGTCCTCTGATAGGGGTTGATCTTTTCCTGCCGGGCTTTTAACAGACTGTGGAACGAAGCCGCAGACGATCACGCTTCACCGAGTGTTGCGACGTATTGTCTCTGGCGATGATTTGTGATTTGCGAAAATATGCAAGCAGTGTGAACTTTTGTCGCGGTTGAGCGAAGCGTGACAAAAATCAAGGCTTGTTGCTTTGCAAGGGCATAAACAGGCCGAAAATGGTGCCGTTGCGGAATGGCAAGGCGTGTTTCACGCAAATGTCGGACTTGTACCGTTTGTCGGTTGGCAAAAGACGGCGCGGATTAGGATCGTGGACACGAGTCGCTGTGCAAAAGCGCTCTGCGGTCCGGTTTTTGAAGGAGAATGCAATGACGCAGCAAGGTGAGGTGATTAGCGCCACAGCCAGCGCGGCCAGCAAATCAGTGTTTCCGATTCCGGCCAATGTGTTTGCCGAAACAGTGACCCAAGTCGAGCATTATACTGATCGCTTGTTCAAATTCCGGATCACACGCCCGGCGAGCTTTCGCTTCCGGTCCGGCGAGTTCGTGATGATCGGGTTGCCCAACGCAGAGCGCCCGGTGTTTCGCGCCTATTCGGTTGCCAGTCCGTCGTGGGATGAAGAGGTGGAATTCTATTCCATCAAGGTGCCTGGCGGACCGCTCACCGAGCATCTTCAAAAGATCAAGGTTGGTGACACCATCCTGATGCGCAAGAAGCCTACCGGGACACTGGTCAATGACGCCCTGTTGCCGGGCAAGCGGCTTTATATGTTCTCGACCGGCACCGGCATTGCGCCTTTCGCATCCCTGATGCGTGACCCCGAGACCTATGAGAAGTTCGATGAGGTGATTCTGACCCATACCTGCCGCGAGGTTGCCGAGCTCAAGTATGGAGAGGAATTGTTTGAACTGTGCAAGACCGATCCGCTGATCGGCGAGTTCGCAGCCGAAAAACTCGTGCTTTATAACTCGGTTACCCGTGAGGACTATCCGCGCACGGGCCGCATCACCGATCTGATGACCTCGGGCAAGCTGTTTGAAGATCTTGGTGTGCCGCCAATCAATCCCGAAGACGACCGCGGCATGATCTGCGGCTCCATGGCGATGCTCAACGACACCAAGCAGGTGTTGGAAGATTTCGGTCTTGTGGAAGGCTCCAATGCCCGTCCCTCGACCTTCGTTGTCGAGCGTGCTTTCGTGGATTGATTGCAACGCTGATACTAGTGAAAAAGGCCAGTCCGTTCGGGCTGGCCTTTTTTGTTTCTGATCTTTTGGGGGCCTAGAGGCGGATGATCTGGCAGGCGCTGCCTGCCTCACTTTGCGCTGCATGGGGCGGATGGACGATGAGGCACTCCGCGCGGGCAAGGCCGCTGAGCATGGCGCTGTCCTGCGCGGTCATCGGTGTTGCTACCGGACGTCCCTCACTGTCGCGCTCCAGTGTCGCCCTGAGATAGGCCTGACGCGGTCCATTCTCTGCGAGAGTATCGCCGAGCAGTGCCGGTTCCAGCAGGTGGGAGCCTTCCAGCCCCATGCGTTTCTTGATCAGCGGGACAAGGAAGAGCAGGGCTGCCGTCATGGCCGAAACCGGATTGCCCGGAAGACCGAGAACCTGTGTCTCACCCAATGTGCCCGCCATCAGGGGCTTACCCGGCCGCATGGCGATGCGCCAGAAATTCAGTGTCATGCCCGCATCCTTGAGCACATCTTGCACATGATCATGGTCACCGACAGATACGCCGCCACTGGTGACGAGAATGTCGACCCCTTGCGACCGGGCCTCTTCGACCTTGGCCGCAATGGCATCCTTGTCATCGGATGCTATGCCCAGATCGATAATCTCGGCGCCCGCTTCCAGAGCAAGCCCGGCAACGCCGTAACTGTTCGATGCGATAATCTGGTCGGGGGTGGGATCGTCACCGGGATGGACAAGCTCATCACCTGTTGCCAGCACGGCGACCTTGGGGCGTTTGTAGACGCTGAGGACCGACTGGTTCATTGAGGCTGCGAGTGCCAGTGCAGAAGGACTCAGTTCTGTGCCCTTGGTCAACAGCACGTCGCCTGCCTTGAAGTCCGATCCGGCCTTGCGGATATGCTTGCCCACTTCGACACTTTCAAGTGCTGTGACGAATGCGCCGTCGCGTTCGGCATTTTCCTGAATGAGGATCGTGTCAGCGCCTTTAGGCACTGGCGCCCCGGTGAAAATCCGAACCGCTTCCCAGCGGTGCACGATATCGGGAAAGCTTTTACCCGCTGGTGCTTCACCGGTAATCTGAAGACGCATGGGGACTTGTACGAGATTTTCTGCCTTGACCGCATAGCCATCCATGGCGGAGGCATCAAAAGGCGGCTGGTTGCGATTGGCGGCAAGATCCGAGGCCAGAACGCGTCGCAGGCCCTTGTCAATCGGCACGTCTTCACTTGCCATCAGCGGACCATCGGCCAACAGTCGCGCAAGGGCTTCTTCTACACTCATCAGCGCCATGCTGCTCTCCTCAAATCCGTTTTATTGACTTTTCCAGTTGCCAGACTTGCCGCCGGTCTTTTCCATCAGGCGGACATCCGAGATGATCATGCCCTTATCCGCGGCTTTTGCCATGTCATAGATCGTCAGACACGCGATGGAAGCCGCTGTGAGCGCCTCCATCTCGACGCCGGTCTGACCCGTCAGTTTGGCCATCGCCGTTACCTTGAAGCCCGGCTCGGAGCCCGCTTCGGTATCCAGCGGCTCAATGTCGATGGAGACCTTGGACAGTGCAAGGGGATGGCAAAGGGGGATCAGCTCGTGGGTGCGTTTGGCTGCCATGATGCCTGCGATGCGGGCCGTGGCCAGCACATCACCCTTGGCCGCACTGCCTGACAGGATGAGATCAAGCGTCTCGCGCTTCATTGTGATTTTGCCCGTGGCGATTGCCGTGCGCACGGTCGGTGTCTTGCCGGAGACATCGACCATATTGGCCGCACCGCTTTCATCGATATGGGTCAGTTTTGCGTCGCTCATTCTTTTTCTTTGATCCTTTGTTGGCATCTTGCCTCAGTCGTGCTGGCTTATCGACGCGTCAGCAAATCGAGCGTCGCTGCCATCACGTCGTCCTGACGCATCAGGCTCTCGCCAATGAGGAAGGAATGGATGTTTGCTTTGGTTGCCAACAGAGCCAGATCCTCGGGCGTAAACAGACCGCTTTCGCCGACAAGAAGTTTGTCATCGGGGACCATCGGCGCGAGCGACAGGGATGTCTCCAGTGTGGTCTCGAACGTCTTGAGGTTCCGGTTGTTGATGCCGATGAGCGGGGAGGTGAGGTGGCTCAGCGCTCGTTCCAGCTCTGGCGCATTGTGAACCTCAATCAAAACGTCCATGCCCAATTCCATCGCGGTTTCTTCCAGAGCCTTGGCTTCGTCGTCGGTGACGCCAGCCATGATGATCAGGATGCAATCGGCACCCCATGCGCGGGCCTCATAGACCTGATAGGTCTCATAGAGAAAGTCCTTGCGCAGCGCAGGCAGGGAAACTGCCTCGCGGGCAGCGATGAGAAAGTCGGGATGTCCTTGAAAGGATGGGGTGTCTGTGAGCACCGACAGGCAGGCTGCGCCGCCGTCCTCATAGGCCTTGGCCAACTTGGGCGGATCGAAGTCTGCCCGGATGAGGCCTTTGGAGGGGCTTGCCTTCTTGACTTCAGCAATGAGGCCATAGTGGCCATGATCGACCTTTGCCTTGAGGGCCTTGAAAAAGCCGCGTGCGGGGGGCTGATCCTTGATACGAGCCTTGAGGTCGGCAAGGGGGATTGCGGCCTTGGCGGCAGCGATTTCCTGGCGCTTGTAGGCTTCGATTTTTGTCAGGATGTCGGCCATCTGGCGTTTCCTTCCTTGCAAACTGTTGACTTTGACCTCAGGCCTCAGCGTTGGAGACTTCGATCAGTTTCTGAAGGCTCGCCAGAGCCTTGCCCGAGTCGATCAGGTCTGCTGCCATCTCGATGCCTTCTTCATAGGTTTTGACCTTGTCGCCAATCAGAAGGCCAGCCCCGGCATTCATCAGGACAATGTCTCGATAGGGGCCTTTTTCACCTTCAAGAAGAGCGATCATGGATTTGGCGTTTTCATCACCGGTTCCGCCACGCACATCATCAATGGTCACGCGTTTGAGGCCATAGTCTTCGGGTTTGAGGTCAAAGGCTCGGATCTCGCCATTCTTGAGCTCGACCACCTTGGTTTCGCCAAGGGTGGAGATTTCATCAAGGCCACCAGCACCGTAGACGGCCCAGATCATCTCGGAATCGAGTTTCTTGAGCGTCTGAGCGAAGGGTTCGAGCCATTTGGGATCATAGACGCCGAGCAATTGACGCTTTGCATGAGCCGGATTGGACAGCGGGCCGACGAGATTGAACAGGGTGCGGACGCCCATTTCTACGCGGGCGGGGCCGACAAATCGCATGGCAGTGTGATGATTGGGAGCGAACATGAAGCCGATACCGGCTTCATTGATGCAGCGGGTGACGCCGTCTGATGTCTGATCGAGATTGACGCCAAGGCTGGAGAGAACGTCACTGGCCCCCGAGCGGGAGGAGACGGCCCTGTTGCCATGCTTGGCCACCAGCACACCGCCTGCTGCCATGATCATCGCGGCGCAGGTGGAAATGTTGTATTTCTTGGTTCCCGTTCCGCCCGTCCCGACAATGTCTACCACGCCCGCAGGGGCATCGACCGGCGTCATTTTCTCGCGCATCTTGATGACGGCACCGGTGATTTCCTCAATGGTTTCGCCGCGAAGGCGCAAGGCCATGAGGAACCCGCCCATCTGAGCCGGTGTGGCGTTGCCCTCCAGAATGATGTCGAACGCCTCAGCGGCTTCATTCTGGGTCAGGGACTGGCCCTCTGCGACTTTTGCCAGAAATGGCTTCATCTCATCCATCTGGAATTCTCCTGTCAAAAGGTGTGATTGCTGGGGCCGGAGCGGGCGGGCAGGGTTGGTCTGCTTCTCACCTGCGCTTCGGTCGGAGGCAGGGTCTTGTCCTTTTGGTACGCCCACAAGAGGGGGGCTCATTGCGGGCATACCGATTTATCATTGTGGAACGGACACTATAGCCTAACGGAGACTACCGTTGGCTAGTTGGAGCCGTTCACGATCTGCTGCAACAGCGGTTCGTTGATCGTATATTCGAGTTCACGCAGTTTGGCCGAACTGAGCTGGCCCAGAAGATCCGTGCCGAAGTTTCTATTCAGGGTGCTGCGCACGTTTTCTAGCTGTAGCGCGTCCGGGCTGAAGTCCGGCTCTGTGACGTCGACCACCTGCAGGACATATTGCGTGGTGCCGTTGACCGCCGTGGTCTTGGAGTCGCGGGGGCCTTCAAAAGCCTTCTCGACGACAGGGGTCGGCAGGTCAGCACCACCGCGACGGGTGATGTCGGTCGCAGTCTGTTTGGTCAGGTCGCGATCGGACGCCACGGCGTCAAGGCTTTTGCCTGCTTTGATCTCGGCGAGGATCTCTTCAGCCTTTGCTGCGTTGCGGGTGCGGCGCTCCTCGGCCTTCCATGCAGAGACAACATCATCACGGACCTCATCAAGGGTGCGATCACGATCGGGGATAATATCCGTGACGTTGAACCAGGCAAATCCGGTGCTGCCGATGTCGATGGGGTCGGCCTCATAGTCGATTTCGTTATCGAAAACCGAGCTCAAAAGCGTTTCCTGCTCTGGCAGATCGGTGATTTTTTCGCCTGTTTCGAGTTCGCCCGTTTTGGAAATGGCGGACACTTCGCGCAAGGGCAGATTGAATTTGTCGGACACTTCCTTCAGCGTCGCGCCACCCGCCCGTTCGTCTTCGACCTTGTCGAAAATGCCGAGCACTTCGCCACTTGCACGTTCGGCTGCGATTTCAGCCTTCAATTGATCCTTGATCTCATCGAACGGAGAGGCCTGTTGCGGTTCGATCTTGGCGTTGCGCAGGATCAGGAACCCGAAGCGGCCTTCAATAACATCCGAGACTGCGCCCTCATCAAGCGAATAAATGGCTTCTGCAGCTGCGGGGTCGGTGATCTGTTCCTTGGTCAGGAGGCCGAAATTGACATCTTCCATGGACAGGTTGCGCTCGTTGACGATGTCATCGAAGCTGGCGCCATTCTTGATTTTTTCTGATGCTGCTTCGGCTTCTTCGCGCGTGCCGAACAGGATTTGCTGCATCTGGCGCTTTTCGGGCTGGACGAACCGGCTCGATGCGGTCTCATAATAGATCTTTGCATCTTCGTCGGTCACCGCCGAGGCATCCATGATGTCGCCCGGTTCGAGCTTCAACACCACGAAAGAACGATATTCCGGCGCGCGGAATTGGATTTTGTTGGCATCGAAATAGGTCTGCAGCGCCTCGTCCGTTGGCTCTTCGATTTCGCCAAGGTCGTCTTCCTGCAAGGCAATATAGTCAATATCGCGCTGCTCGTAGGTGAAGGTGTTGAAGACCTTGAGGGCGGCATTGGGAACCGTCGTCTTGCCCGTGAGGGACTCGGAGAGCTGTTTGCGGGTCTCAAGCGCTTCGCGGCTGAGGACATAGCGGTCTTCTGTCGTGCCAGCATTGCGCAGCATCAGGTTCATCTGGTTGCGATCAAAACGGCCGGAGAATTGAAAGGCAGGTTCGGTTGCGATCACCTTGGCCAACTCCTCCGAGGACAGGCCCATATTGAAGTCCTTGGCCATGTCGTTGAGAGTTGCTTCGCTGATCATGCGGCCCAGTACCTGAGTTGGCAGACCGAAGGCGGATGTCTGTGCCGGGGTGAGGCGGCGGCCCAACTGATTGGACAGGGCGTTGACTTCGAGCACCAGCTGGCTCTGATAGTCTCGGGCGTCAATCTCCGTATCGCCAACGGTGGCGATGGCACCGCGACCGAAGTTCGAGAAGATATCGGCAATGCCCCAGACCGCAAAGCTCAAGACCAACAGACCCATCAGGATTTTGGCAACAAACCCCGAGGCCAACGAACGCATTGTTTCCATCATTGGATGGTGTGTCCTTTTCTGACGCAATGAGGAGACCTGCCTTTACATCCCGTTCTCGGGGCGCACCTGGTGGTGCGGGCGGTTCCTTCTGCCTTCTTTTCATGTTCGCCGGATCATAGAAAGCTCGATCCATTGCTGCAACCCAAACAGAAGAGAAAGGTGGCACAAATGGGGATGGTATCTTGTTTATTCGCAAAAAGATTCCGCTCAATGGGGGTGCCGTGCCTGCGAGAAGGGGCTTATGGCAAAAATGGCTTGTGTAAATCGAGAGGAATTGACGCAGGCTTGACCCAGATCCTGTGCACAGGAACGACAAGATGGGCTATGCCTGTTGCGGCTTTCGTCGTATATGTGCGGCAAGGCGCGGAGCGGGCTTGCAATGTCTCGTCTGTTTCGCCGTGTGTCGGGCTGGACCAATTTTTATCGATTGCGCTTTTAAAGGAGCAGATTCATGAGCATCAAACCTCTCGTTGCCGGTAACTGGAAAATGAATGGCCTCAAGGCCTCTGTCGCTGAACTCGAAGCGCTGGTCGCTGGCTTCGATCTTGCGGACAAGGTTGAGACGATGATCTGCCCGCCCGCTACACTGGTTGTTCCCTTTGCCGAGAAAACTGCCGGAACTGCTGTCGCCATTGGCGCTCAGGATTGTCACATGAATGTTTCGGGCGCTCACACCGGTGATCTGTCTGCTGAAATGTTCAAGGATGCTGGCGCCAGCGCGATCATCGTCGGGCACTCCGAGCGTCGCGCCGACCATGGCGAGACCAACGGCACGGTTGCTGACAAGGCAAAAGCCATTTGGGCACAGGGTCTTGTTGCGATCATCTGCGTGGGTGAAACCGAAGCCGAACGCAAATCCGGCGAAACACTGGAAGTTGTCGGCACCCAGCTTGAAGGCTCTATTCCTGAAGGTGCGACTGCTGCCAACACCGTGATTGCCTACGAGCCGGTCTGGGCGATTGGCACGGGCCTGACACCAACTGCAGATGATGTGGCAGAAGTGCACGCCTTCATGCGCGCCGAACTGGTCAAGGCCTTTGGTGACGAAGGGGCGAACATGCGTCTTCTTTATGGTGGGTCTGTCAAGCCGGGCAACGCTGTTGAACTGATGGGCGTCGACAATGTCGATGGTGCGCTCGTCGGCGGTGCAAGCCTGAAGGCGTCCGACTTCCTTGGGATCATGGCGGCTTATAAATAAGCCTGACCCCAGACCAGGTCTGGCCCTGAGCGTTCCACACCCTGCATTCAGGCCTCGAACCGGTGGAATATCCACCTTTCGGGGTTGTCTGAGGCGGCTGTGATGACCAAATGAGACCATAGCCCCGGAAAAATGCCCGTTGGCACTGGAATTGCGCATGGTCTTGTTGTAAAGACGGGCCAGAATATGAACCTTTTGCGTCGGGCCGCAGGAACGTGCTGGCCCGATTCATCGTTTGTGAGACGGTTGGATAATGGAATCAGTTGTAATTGTCATTCATCTGCTGATTGTTGCCGCGCTGGTGGTCGTCGTACTGCTGCAGCGTTCTGAAGGCGGCGGTCTCGGTATCGGCGGCGGCGGTGGCGGCGGTGGCGGTTTTTTGACCGGCCGTGGTGCAGCGAACCTGCTCACCCGCACGACTGCAATTCTGGCCGCCGGTTTCTTCATGACATCCCTTGGTCTGACCATTCTGGCCGGCATGAAAAGCAAGCCTTCTGATGTGCTTGACAATGTTCCGGCACAGACGCTGCCGAGCGGTGTGGATGAAAACAGCGGCGGCATTCTTGATGAACTGCAGCAGTTGAGCCCGAGTGCTCCGACACCTTCCGAGGCCCCGGCTACCGAGCCGACCGGTCCGCAGGTGCCGACCTCTCAGTAGGATCCGCAACCGCAGGCATAAAGACTGCTTTGACTAAGACACTTCAAACCGGCCCTTGCGATGTGTGCAAGGGCCGATTTGTTATGGTACGGTCGTGGCTCGGCCCACCCCGAAAGATCTGGGGTGATTGGAGGGGCGAGCGGACCCAATTTCCTTCCTGCTTAAATAAATCCGACAAGAGATGGCAGTGAAGGGACTTTTGCGTTTCGGTGATGGCCTGATCCAGCACCGAGCGGGAGGCGCGCGAAACAGAAATCGTGAGCAATGGGTGCCGTTTTCACAGCGCTCACAGCTTTTGTTGTTGGCTAAGATCGATTTGCTTGGCGAATCGGCGCAAAGGGAAGTAATTTAAAATTCCATGGCGCGATATATTTTTATCACTGGCGGTGTGGTGTCTTCGCTTGGCAAAGGGCTTGCGTCTGCGGCTCTTGGGGCGGCTCTACAGGCGCGCGGCTATTCAGTTAGACTGCGCAAACTCGATCCCTATCTCAATGTCGATCCCGGCACGATGTCTCCCTACCAGCATGGGGAATGCTTCGTAACCGATGATGGTGCGGAAACGGACTTGGATCTGGGGCATTATGAGCGATTTACCGGACGTCCTTCGAACAAGAAGGACAATATAACGACCGGTCAGATCTATCAGAACATTATCACCAAGGAACGACGTGGCGACTATCTGGGCGGGACCGTGCAGGTGATTCCCCATGTCACGGACGAGATCAAGGCCTTCATTCTTGATGGCAATGACGACTATGACTTTGTCTTGTGTGAAATCGGCGGTACCGTCGGTGACATTGAGGCAACGCCTTTCTTCGAGGCCATTCGTCAGCTTGGAAACGAATTGCCTCGCGGACAAGCGATCTATATCCACCTCACTCTTGTTCCCTATATTCCCAGTGCAGGCGAGCTCAAGACCAAGCCGACACAGCACTCCGTCAAGGAACTGCGGTCCATTGGTATTCAGCCCAATATCCTGATGGTGCGCTGCGACCGGCCCATTCCCGAGGCGGAGCGGCGCAAGCTGTCGCTGTTTTGCAATGTGCGGCCAGAGGCCGTCATTCAGGCGCTTGATGTGGGCAATATCTATGAAGTGCCGCTGGCCTATCATGCCGAAGGGCTTGATACCGAGGTTTTGGCGGCGTTTGGCATCGATGGGGCTCCCAAACCCAATTTCGAACGCTGGCACACCATTCTTGATCGCGTGAGCAATCCCGAAGGGGAGGTCACGATCGCAGTGGTTGGGAAATATACCTCGTTGCTGGATGCCTACAAGTCGCTGATCGAGGCTCTGACCCATGGCGGCATCGCCAACAAGGTCAAGGTCAATCTCGACTGGATCGAAAGTGATCTGTTCGAGGGTGGCAATGATCCGACCGCGCGGCTTGAGGGCGTTCATGGCATTCTGGTGCCGGGCGGCTTTGGTGAGCGTGGAGCCGAGGGCAAGGTCGCTGCGGTGAAATATGCGCGTGAGAACAAGATTCCCTATTTCGGGATCTGCTTCGGGATGCAGATGGCGGTTATCGAAGCGGCGCGGAATCTTGCCGGTATCGGTGATGCGAGCTCCTCGGAATTTGGTGCCAGCGGACACAATGTCGTCGGCCTGATGACCGAATGGAGCAAGGGCAATGCCAAGGAAGTGCGCAAGGAAGACGGGGATCTGGGCGGAACCATGCGCCTTGGTGCCTATGAAGCGCACCTGACGCCGGGCTCCAAAATCGCAGAAATCTATGGCGAGACCATTATCCAAGAGCGGCATCGCCATCGCTACGAGGTCAATATCGACTATAAGGAAAAGCTGGAAGATTGCGGCCTATCCTTTGCGGGTCTATCGCCAGATGGCGTCTTGCCCGAAACCGTCGAAATCGCTGATCATCCATGGTTCATCGCCGTGCAGTACCATCCGGAACTGAAGTCACGGCCGTTTGCTCCGCATCCGCTGTTTGCCTCCTTTATCGGGGCAGCGGTTGAGCAGAGCCGACTGGTTTGATCCATCTTTCCTTTTGAGGCTGCGCGGTCTTCTGGCTGCGCAGCCTTGCTTTGATTGCCAATCATATTTGCATGCCTAAAAAAGCGGTCAGGCAACAAGCGACTGCGTTTTGCAGGTCGTGTCTGGGAGTGAGGACCATTATGCGTGGGGTTGATCATATCGTGTTGGCTGTTCAGGATCTGGACGCTGCCCGCGACTTCTATTCATCATTGGGTTTCACTATCACGCCGACGGCCTACCATCCGTTCGGAACGAAGAACGCGCTCATCCAGTTCAATGGCAGTTTTCTTGAATTGCTTGCGGTTGATGATGAAGGCAAAATTCCCGCGCCTGACGCTGGCAAATTCTCGTTTGGCGGCTTCAACCGGGATTTTCTAAAAAAGCGCGAAGGGGCCTCGATGCTGGTCCTTCGGTCGCGCGATGTGGCTGCGGACCTTGATGATTTTGCCGCGCTCGGCCTTCAGACCTATCCGCAGTTTGACTTCGAGCGTGAGGCAACGCTGCCAGACGGAAGCCGGGCCAAGCTGCGTTTTTCCAATGGCTATCTTTCACATCGGCTGATGGCGCATACGGGTTTCTTTGTTTGCGATCATCGCCACGATCCGGCTTTCTTTTGGCACAATGCCTATCAGACACACAAGAATGGTGCGTCCGGACTAGCGTCCGTTCTGTTCGCTGCTGCTAATCCATCAGACCACCACGAGTTTCTGGGTGGCTTTTGTGGGCAAAGGGTCATGCGTTCGACAAGTGCCGGGGTTGAAATGGATACGGTGGATGAGCAACTTGAGATCCTGACCCCTGCTGCTCTGAGCGCGTTCTACGGCATTGACTTGCCCAGCGATATGCCGGATGAAGGCGGTATCGCCGCGTTGTCGATCCGTGTCGATGCCGATAAGGCCAAAGAGTGTCTTGTCAAAGCGGGTATCGCGTATCGTCAATTGAATGGCTATCTTGTTGTCAAAGCGGGCGATGCATTTGGTTGCGCTCTGCTGCTGAAAACTGATTAAACGGAATCCAATCTGAAGAGATCCATCATGACTGCACCCAATCGCGTCGTTTCCGCCGGCTCCGTCCAATTTGGTAACCATCTGCCCCTGTCCATCATGGCTGGCCCTTGCCAGATGCAAAGTCGTGAGCATGCGCTGGAAACCGCGTCGGCACTCAAGGACATTTCGGACAAGCTGGGCATCGGAATTGTCTACAAATCCTCGTTTGACAAGGCCAACCGGACCAGTCTTGGCGCGGCACGCGGGATCGGGCTTGAAAAGGCCTTGCCGATCTTCGCGGAAATCAAGGAAACGTTCGGGCTGCCCATTGTCACCGATATCCACGATGCCGACCAGTGTGCGGAAGTCGCCAAGGTAGTCGATATCCTTCAGATCCCGGCGTTCCTGTGTCGCCAGACCGATTTGTTGATCGCTGCGGCTGAAACCGGCGCGGTCATCAATGTGAAGAAGGGGCAGTTTTTGGCTCCTTGGGACATGCGCAGTGTCGCTGCCAAGATCGTGGGGAGCGGCAACAAGAATGTCATGCTGACCGAACGCGGCGCGTCCTTCGGGTACAACACGCTGGTCTCGGACATGCGCGGCCTGCCGATCATGGCGCAAACCGGAGCGCCGGTGATCTTTGATGCCACTCACTCAGTACAGCAGCCGGGTGGGCAGGGTGAAAGCTCCGGCGGTCAGCGGGAGTTTGTTGCCGTGCTGGCGCGCGCCGCTGTTGCGGTTGGCGTTGCCGGTGTGTTCATCGAGACCCACGAGGATCCGGACAATGCTCCGTGCGATGGTCCCAATATGGTGCCGCTGTCAGAGCTTGAGCAGATGCTGGCGCAGCTTCAGCAATTCGACAGGATTGCAAAGGCCTGATCGTTTCAGGATAGGTTTGACGAGCAAGGGATCACGGCGGAGCGAGACTTTCCATTCCGGCTGCCGTGAAACCTCCTCAATGATATTTTATCTGAGTCTGTTCAAAAAAAGCTTCATATTTCTCATAACGTTGATAGACTGTCTGTGACTTTACAAAACAGATATGTGCAGCGTTTTTTACTCCTCTTTTGGGGCTCTTCCCGTCGCTGCGTTATAAATGACGGGACAACGCAAGTATATTTTTGAAATATAAGCATCCGAAGGCGTGGGGACAGCCTTCTGGATGGATGTGGGACTTTGGGCTCGTTGGGCCTATTGTCCCGCACTCCAACGGTTTTCTTCTTGTTCAGTGATGTTGGTCGTGAAGGGTGTGGCCGTTGCCTGTTGGCGGGGTGCGACACAATGGCTCAGTGTTTGCTTTTGATCTGGTATTCGTCCGTACAAACCCTATGTTTCCGCTAAACATCAGGAAAAGTCCTGATGTGCTAAGGAATGAAGGGTGAAATATGACTGAAGCAACGGCATCCGAAACCAAACTGAGTTGGGCCCTGATTGCAGCCTTGTTGGTGCTGCTTGTTGTGTGGGGCTTTGCGATTGCGACGTGGGGCTACGGCGCCATCATCGTGCCTGCGTTGGCACTTACGGCGACCTCGCTGATCAGCCTGATTTTTGTAACGCGCGGCTGATACTCCGCTGAGTTCGGACGATCATTGAGCCTTTCGGGGCGTCAAGAAAGGGCTTTCCCGATTCGGAAAAGCCCTTTTTAAGCATCTATCGTCTGAGGCGCGCGTTGCCTGACTGATGATCAGGCAGCCCGATGGTGGGACAACAACTCACCATCATCTTCCCAGCGCCAATGGTCTGCGGTGGTCAATTCGGTGCCGCCCCACCAGCGATGCAAACCGTTTTCCGACAGGAAGTCGGCGTGCCCGGAGAGGGCCTTCTTTCCGAAGTCCGTGATGTGGAGTGGCGAGGTGATGAACTCCTTGCGCTGCTCTGAATTGGAGAGGATGCGGGCCTTGAAGTCCTGCGGTAAACCGGTCAGGGCAGGGCGCTGGCAATATTGCAATCCGGACAGGATCTGAAAGAAGGTCAGGTCACCGAGGAAAATGGCTTCTTCCATATTCTGGACCTGCGCAAACAGCATGCCCGGACGTGTTACTCCTCGATCAAGACTATATAGAATCTGCCGCTCTGTGCGAGACAGGCCATCAGACCCCGGCAATTCCTGAAGAGCGCGCAGCAGGGCATGACCCATGAAGGGAAACCCGGGGATCGGTTCCTTGCGCAGGGCGTTGACCGCCTCCGGCCCGCCGGATGTGTAGGCATGCCAGGCTTTTGAGGCGAAGGCGAACATGCGGTCGAGCACCGGTAGTGTCAATTCTTCAAACCGGCTGATTGTGTCTGGCTTCTGCATGCCAAGATAGGTTGGAGCCTGCGTTATAAAGACGTTGTTGGTCCGGCCAAAACGCGACAGCATGTCCAGCACCTGCAGGATCTGCAATTGATCATAGAGGTCGTGCTCGAACCACAGATCAATGCGATCAAAGTCCTGATGGGCCCGGAGAATGTCGAAGCGGTTCTTGAATGTTTCCATCACCGAGGCTTCGGTGTGAACATATCCGTCAGCGAGGGCCTTGGAGCGAATGGCAGCGAACAGGGTGTCGTCGGCATCTGGCACCGGCCCCTCGTGCAGCACATCTTCCCATGGCAGAATCGCATCGCCGATTTGAGCTTCTCGCAGCAAGTCTGCGGCAGATGTGCCGTTGGTGATGATCAGGGTCGCCATGAGGTGTCCTTCTGCCGTTTTTACGAGTTTGATCAAGGCAATCATCCGGTTGTCCGTGACCGGTACTTGTGGCCTTTGCTGATTTGTTTGAAGCAGCTTTTGAAAGGTGGGTCAATGATCATCGCCCGGACCAACTGATTGTTCCTGCTGGCAGGAAGCTTTGTTGATCCGTCGAGTGAACAGGTGCTGTCGCTCATTGGGCGTGACTTGTGATTCGGAAGGCAAAGCAAGCACCCGTCAATCCGGTTTGCCATGCCCGGGGAGCGCTGTGGCATGCGAACACTGCATGGCCGTTGTTGCGCAGTAAGCCTTACGACTAAAGCCCAATTTTACACAGATCAATGTCGGCGTGCGCGAAAGACTGTAATCCGACTGACAAAATGGCTCCTTAGGGTCCATTTGGGCTTTATTTTAGTCTTCTGCCCTATGATTCTGGCGTGGAATTCGTTAGATAGCAGGCATCAGAATTTATTCAACTCATCCAAATTGAGGTACGAACATGACCGCAATTATCGACATCGTTGGCCGCGAGATTCTCGACAGCCGCGGAAACCCAACTGTTGAGGTCGACGTCGTTCTGGAAGACGGCTCCTTTGGCCGTGCTGCCGTTCCGTCCGGCGCTTCTACCGGTGTGCACGAAGCACACGAGCTGCGCGATGGCGAAGATCGCTACGGCGGCAAGGGCGTCTCCAAAGCCGTTGAAGCCGTCAATGACGAAATCTTTGACGCTCTGGTTGGCCTCGATGCAGAAAACCAGATCCAGCTGGATCAGGTCATGATTGAACTGGATGGCACCGAGAACAAAGGCCGCATCGGCGCGAACGCCATTCTCGGCACCTCCATGGCGGTTGCCAAAGCTGCTGCAAATGCTGCTGGCCTGCCGCTCTATCGCTATGTTGGTGGTATGAACGCTTGCACCCTGCCTGTTCCGATGATGAACATCATCAACGGTGGTGAGCATGCGGACAACCCGATCGACGTTCAGGAATTCATGATCATGCCGGTTGGTGCTGACAGCATCGCTGAAGCCGTTCGCATGGGCGCTGAAGTCTTCCACGCTCTGAAGAAGAACCTCTCCAAAGCTGGTCACAATACCGCTGTTGGTGATGAAGGCGGTTTCGCACCGAACCTTGAATCCACCAAAGCAGCTCTGGACTTCATCATGCAGTCCATCAAGGACGCTGGCTTCAAGCCGGGCGAAGATGTCTATCTTGCTCTCGACTGTGCATCTTCCGAATTCTACGAAGATGGCAAATACAACCTCAAAGGCGAAGGCAAGGTTCTTGACTCTGCCGGAATGGCTGACTATCTCGCTGACCTGGTTGCCAACTATCCGATCATCTCCATCGAAGACGGTATGGACGAAGACGATTGGGAAGGCTGGAAAGTGCTCACCGAGAAAATCGGCGACAAATGCCAGCTGGTTGGCGATGACCTGTTTGTGACTAACACCGCTCGCCTCAAAGACGGCATCAAAATGGGCGTTGGCAACTCCATCCTCGTGAAAGTGAACCAGATCGGTTCCCTGACCGAGACCATGGAAGCCGTTGAAATGGCTCACAAGGCATCCTACACCGCTGTGATGTCTCACCGCTCTGGTGAAACCGAGGACGCAACCATTGCTGACCTCGCTGTTGCCACCAACTGTGGCCAGATCAAAACCGGTTCGCTGTCTCGTTCCGACCGTCTGGCAAAATACAACCAGCTGATCCGCATCGAAGAAGAGCTTGGCCCAATGGCGAAATTCGCTGGCCGCTCGATCCTTAAAGGCGAATAAGCTGAGGTAAGCTTGGGCCTTCGGGCCTGATCAAAAGAATTCAACCGGCGTGTGTCTCACACGCCGGTTTTTTTGTGGCGTTTTTCAGGCCATGAACTCCGTTGCCTGATAAAAAGGGGCAATCCGATCTGCCGTTTGGTGGGTTTGGCACTTCCATGAAAGCAGCGATGTTCGGAGTTTTGTTACATTGTTTTTGAAATGAGGTGTTTCATTGCATATGAAATGTAATTTTGAAAGATAAGCGCCGTTGTAGCCCCGCAGCTAAAATGGCTCCGGATGAATGGTAAAGTCGTCTGCTGGGGGAGGGGCTGGTGCAGCGGCCAGTCGCGTCGACCGGCTTGAGCGGGATCGAGGTTAGCGTGCCTTGCGATAAAGGAAGGTGATTAGGGTCTCGAAAAACATCCAGACGAGGCGGGCAAACAGGACGTAGAGCGCAAAGGCCAGTTTGTCGTCGATTTTGAGGAGCTCATACCATTTGGCGTAGTCCATGATGACGGGCTGAAGCTCAAGCCAGTCGAGGGTGACGCGCGTGACCATGTGGACTTGAGTATAGATCTGCTCCTGATAGAGAAAGCAGTAGATATAGAGCATGGTTCCCAGAATGATGCCGATGGTCAGGCGCCAAAAGCCGGCCAACGTGGAACTGAAAGCTCTCATAAGCAGCATGGTCATTCCTCAAATTGTCTCATCGCGTGAGAAGCTTACGCGATTGAAACCCGCATGTCAGGTGTTTTTGGTCTGGCGTGGCCTCTATTTGGTCATTCATCCTTCCCAGCGTTTCATGTGTTCGCCAAGATCAAGCCCGAGGAGCATAAGGAGGCGGGCCGCTGTCTGTTTGGCCATGTCTTCGACGCTTTCGGGTTGCAGGTAGAAGGCGGGAACCGGCGGCGCGATGATACCGCCCATTTGGCTTACGGTGAGCATCGATTGCAGGTGCCCGGCGTGAAGCGGGCTTTCGCGGACTGCGAGAACGAGGCGCCTGCGTTCTTTCAACATCACATCGGCGGCGCGAATGGAAAGCCGGTCAGTCTGACTGTAGGCAATGGCGCTGAGGCTGCGGATTGAGCAGGGGACAAACAACAGAGCATCAAGGGTGTTGGACCCGCTTGCGATGGGAGCGGCCAGATTGGTGTCGTCGTAACTCTTGTCGGGCAATGAATAAAGTGCCCCTCGCTGAACGTCGCTCAATTCAAGGGCGCAGGTGCGCTTGCCGCCTTTGGTGAAGATCGCATGGCTTTCCAGCGCGGGGTTGTCTTCTTTTAGTCGCTGGATGAGATGCAGGGTTTCAAGCGCAAGCAGGCCGCCCGAAGCGCCCGTTACCACTATTCCGATGCTGGTTGGTTTCTCGCGTGTCATCGACGCTTCCTTTTGCCCGTTCAGAGATTGAGATCCTTCATTAGTTTCTCAACGCTGGCAATGGTCTGTGGTTCCATTTTGAGCTCTCTCCCCCAGTCGCGGTCGGTTTCTGATCCTATTTTGTCTGTTGCGTCGATGCCGAGCTTGCCGCACAGCCCTTCCTTGACTGACGCAAAATCGAGGTAGTCCATCGGGGTGTTTTCGATGGTGAGGAGATCGCGGGACGGATCGGTCTTGGTGGCGACGGCCCACATGACATCGGCCCAATTGCGTGCATTTACGTGTTTGTCGACCGTGATGATCAGCTTGGTCATGTTGAATTGCGGCAGCATGGACCACATGCCCATCATCACCCGGCGTGCTTGACCGGCGTAGCGCTTGTCGATCGACAGAACGGCGATGCGATAGGATGCGGCTTCGGGTGGCAGCCAGCAGTCGACAACCTCGGGGAAGCTTTGGCGCACGAGCGGCAGAAAGACATCGTTGAGGGCCTCAGCAATCACAGAGGGCTCGTCCGGTGCACGGCCGGTGAAGGTCGAGATATAAATGGGGTCGCGCCGGTGGGTGATGGCGGTGACGGTCATCACGGGAAAGGGTTCTACGCTGTTATAATAGCCGGTGTGATCGCCATACGGGCCCTCGGGCCGGGTGTCGGAAGCGGAGACGATGCCTTCTATGACGATTTCGGCGTTGGCCGGCACGAGGAGTGGTTGGGTTTTGGCTTGAACAAGCTGGGTCGGCTTGCCGCGAAACAGGCCTGAGAACTGGGCTTCGCTCAGCGTTTCGGGGATGGGGATCACGGCTCCCAGAATCGTTGCCGGATCGCTACCGATGGCGATGGCCACGGGCATGTCTTTGCCGCACGTTTTCCAGGAGCGGAAATGTGCTGCACCGCCGCGGCTTTCGAGCCAACGAACGATCAGTTGGTTGCGTCCTGCCTGCTGCATGCGATAGACGCCCCAGTTGTAGCTGCGGATCTGCTCGTTATTCTCAGGCCGGGTGATGACAATCGGCCATGTGACAAGAGGGGCGGGCTCATCAGGCCAGCAGCCCTGAATTGGCAAGGTGTTCAGATCGATGTCGGTGCCAAGGGTGACGACCTCTTGGCAAGGGGCGGAGGATTGGACTTTGCCCCTGAGGCTTGTAGCTGCTTTGAGGAGCGGGCCGATGGCCGAAAGGATTTCAGATTTCTCCGGTGGTTGAGGTTGGCGCAAATAGGCCAGAAAGGTGCCGAGCTCAAGCAATTGGTCCGGCGCACAGCCAAGGCCCCAGGCGACGCGCTCGATGGTGCCGAAGAGATTGAGCAGAACAGGAATGCTGCTGCGGGTGCCGTCATGGAGAATTGGTTCCTCAAGCAGCAGGGCCGGGCCTTTTTTCAGCATGACCTGTCGTTGCAGCTCCGTGGCTTCGAGCTTCATGTGAACCGGTTGACGGATTCTTTTGAGGCACCCTTGCTTTTCACAGAATTGCAGGAAGCTGCGCAGATCGGCAAAGGGTGGCTGGCTGCGGTGATACATCGGTCTTTGCCTTCTTCTGCTGGGGTGTGCTTTGAGTGTCGCGGGCCGGCTTGAGTACCCATGCTCTGTGTTTGTGCACACATTGGTGCCGGGGACTGTCGCGCCTTCACGCGGCATTTCCCATGACAAGGATCAAACCGTCTATGGAGCTGGTATGGCGGGTGGTTTCCTCGTTGGTAACTTGGTCTGTTCCGCTTTGAGTCAAAATTGTAAACCGTTTGTTAAGTGGCTGAATTAATTAATATTTCATATACCAAAAAATTTGCGAAATTTCTTGAGAAGATGTGTTTTTGAAAGCGTTTGTTAACGCTAGTGGGGCTTAATAAGCATGTGTCGAGCAGAAAAGGTTTTGCGTACTGCTCGAACGCCGGTTTAGTAGGGTGTACGGCATGGCAACTCGCCAGAGAAGAAATTCTGTTCTGCGCCATCTGGCGCTTCCATTTTGTTTTCTCCTCATTCTTGGATATTTTGTGTTCCATGCGCTTCATGGTGGCTATGGCGTCTATGCGCTGGGTGACATGAAGGCACGGGCTGACGCGCTTGAGGCCGATCTTTTGGCCTATCGGATCGAACGGGAAACCGAAGAGCATCGTATTGCCCTGTTTCGCCGCGAGACTCTGGATCCTGATATGATGGACGAGCGGGCGCGGGCCTATATGAATGTTGCGCACCCCGACGAGCTGGTTATTTTGACGAATTAACCTGAAAACGGTTCACGGTTTTCAATTAACTGAAATCAAGTTAATCTAATTTCCCTCTTCTTTTCAATATTTTAGTTCGATGCGCTAAGTGTTATTGCTTGGCGTTTCTTGAATTGCGGTGACTCAGTTTCTAAAGTATTGTGCAGACAAGGGAAACGCTTAAGGGAGCACCAGCATGGCCGCATCCGCGACAGGCACCACCAAGAAGACGGTGGCCAAAGGGTCGAGACGCACCCAGATCAATCGAAAAATTGTAGAATTTGATAAGGAACAGGAGTTTCACTCTTATCGTGAAATGCTGCTTGTTCGCCGCTTTGAAGAGAAGGCCGGCCAGATGTATGGCATGGGCCTCATCGGCGGTTTCTGTCACCTATATATTGGACAGGAAGCTGTTGTTATTGGGATGCAGATGGCAACGAAGGATGGTGATCAGGTTGTCACATCCTATCGTGACCACGGGCATATGCTCGCAACCGGCATGGATCCCAAGGGTGTCATGGCCGAGTTGACCGGTCGCAAGGGCGGCTATTCCAAAGGCAAGGGCGGCTCGATGCACATGTTCAGCCGCGACAAGAACTTCTTTGGCGGCCACGGCATCGTCGGCGCTCAGGTGTCGATCGGCACAGGTCTTGCCTTCTCCAACCACTATAATGAAAATGGCAATGTCTCGCTGATCTATTTCGGCGATGGCGCGTCCAACCAGGGTCAGGTCTACGAGAGCTTCAATATGGCCAAGCTCTGGAACTTGCCTGCAGTCTACATTATCGAGAACAACAAATACGGCATGGGCACCTCGGTCGAGCGGTCCTCGTCCAACAGTGATCTGTCTCAGCGCGGTGCGTCGTTCGGCATTCCCGGCGAGCAGGTCGACGGTATGGATGTTCGCGCCGTTCTTGCCGCCGCCGAGCGCGCCATCGAATGGGCTCGCGAAGGCAAGGGGCCGTACATTCTCGAAATGATTACCTATCGCTATCGCGGTCACTCCATGTCGGACCCTGCGAAGTATCGTTCCAAGGAAGAAGTGCAGAAAATGCGCAATGAACATGACCCGATCGAGCAGGTCCGCCTGCGCATGATCGAGGCGGGCATGGCAACCGAGGACGAACTCAAAAGCATCGACAAGGAAATTCGTGCCGTCGTTTCCGAAGCGGCAGAATTTGCGCAGAACGATCCCGAGCCGGATGAAGCCGAGCTCTGGACCGATGTGACCGTGTGAGGAAAAGGGAAATAAATCATGCCAATTAAAGTTCTGATGCCGGCCCTTTCCCCCACCATGGAAGAGGGCAACCTTGCCAAGTGGGTCAAGAAGGAAGGCGACGAGATCGCCATCGGTGACGTGATCGCAGAGATCGAGACCGACAAGGCCACGATGGAAGTGGAAGCCGTCGAAGAAGGCACGCTGGGCAAGATCGTCGTCGAAGAAGGCGCGCAAGGGGTCAAGGTCAACAGCCTGATCGCGCTCATCCTCGAAGAGGGTGAAGATGCATCTGCTCTGGACAATGTCTCTGACGATGCGCCTGCAGCCTCCGAAAGTGCTCCGAAAGAAGAATCCTCCGATTCATCTTCTGATGCAAAGGGCACTGACGCACCCAAGACCATTCCTGCTGCAGCTGCGCCACAGGCTCCGCTCGTCAAGCCGGTCGAGGAAGAAGCGCCTGAAATTCCTGAAGGCACACCGATGAAAACCCAGTCCGTCCGCGAAGCTTTGCGCGACGGTATGGTCGAGGAAATGCGCAAGGATGATCGCGTCTTCCTGATGGGTGAGGAAGTTGCCGAATATCAGGGTGCCTACAAAATCACGCAGGGCATGCTGGACGAGTTCGGTCCGAAGCGTGTCATCGATACGCCGATCACCGAGCACGGCTTTACCGGCCTTGCCGCCGGTGCAGCCATGGCTGGTCTCAGACCAATCGTCGAGTTCATGACCTTCAACTTCGCCATGCAGGCGATGGACCAGATCATCAACTCCTCTGCCAAGACGCTCTATATGTCCGGTGGGCAGATCACCAACCCGATCGTCTTCCGTGGTCCGAACGGCGCTGCTGCCCGCGTTGCCGCGCAGCACAGCCAGGACTATTCGGCATGGTACTCCTCGGTGCCCGGCCTGATCGTGGTGAACCCCTATACTGCGGCCGATTACAAGGGCCTGATGAAATCGGCGATCCGGACGAATAACCCGGTTGTCTTCCTTGAGAACGAGATCCTTTACGGCCACAATTTTGATGTTCCCGATATCGAAGATCATATTGTGCCGCTCGGCAAAGCGCGCGTCGCCCGCAAGGGGACCGACGTGACCATCGTCTCTTTCGGTATTGGCATGACCTATGCGCTTGGCGCAGCGGAAGAGCTGGCCAAAGAGGGTGTCGATGCTGAAGTGATCGACCTCAGGACCCTGCGTCCGCTCGATATCGATACGGTGCTTCGCTCTGTCATCAAGACCGGACGCTGCGTGACGGTCGAAGAAGGCTGGCCGCAATGTTCAATGTCTTCGGAGCTTGGTTTCCAGATCATGGAAAAGGCTTTCGATTATCTCGACGCTCCGGTCGCCCGGGTGACAGGCAAGGATGTGCCGATGCCATATGCTGCAAATCTCGAAAAGCTCGCACTGCCGAGCATTGCCGAGGTTATTCAGGCCGTCAAAGCCGTCACCTACGCGTAAGGAGAAAGATCAATGCCCGTAACCATTACGATGCCTGCGCTTTCTCCCACCATGGAAAGCGGCACACTGGCCAAATGGCTGGTGAAAGAAGGGGATGATGTGGCCATCGGCGACATCATTGCCGAAATCGAAACCGACAAGGCCACCATGGAAGTGGAAGCTGTCGACGAGGGTAAGGTTGGCAAGATTCTCGTTGAAGCTGGTGCGACCGAAGTCCCGGTCAATCAGCCGATTGCCATGCTGCTCGAAGAGGGCGAGGATGAATCCGCTCTTGACGAGGCCCCTGCTGCGGCTCCGGCGCCAAAGGCCGAAGACGACGCGAAAGAGGCGCCTTCCGAGCCTGAGCAGAAAGAGGCCGCTGCGCCTCAACCCGAGGTGGCTGCCGGTGCTGGTGTGTCCGATGGCGATGGTAATCGCCTCTTCTCCTCGCCGCTGGCTCGCCGACTTGCCAAGATGAACGATCTTGATCTCAGCAAGATCGAAGGGTCCGGCCCGCGTGGCCGTATCGTCAAGCGCGATGTCGATGCTGCTCTTGAAGCGGGTACGGCCAGTGCTTCGGCTCCGGCTGAGGCAAGTGCCGAGAAAGCGCCGAGTGCCGGTGGTGGTGCAGCTGCGGCTCCATCCGCACCAAGCGACGATGCGATCAAGGCTCTGTACGAGGAAGGCTCTTACGAAGAAGTGCCGCATTCCGGTATGCGCAAGGTCATCGCCAAGCGCCTGCAGGAATCCAAGCAGACCGTGCCGCACTTCTATCTTGAAGCCGACATCATGCTTGATGATCTGATGGCGCTGCGCAAGCAGGTCAATGGTCAGGCTCCTGTCAATGATGATGGCAAGCCGCTCTACAAACTCAGCGTCAATGACTTCATCATCAAGGGTATGGCGCTGGCGTTGCAGAAGGTCCCAATGGCGAATGCCACATGGACGGAAGGCTCGCGGCTCATTCACAAGAATTCTGATGTGGGTGTTGCGGTTTCCGTGCCGGATGGACTGTTTACACCGGTCATTCGCAAAGCCGAGCAGAAAGCTCTTTCTACCATTTCAAATGAAATGAAAGATCTGGCTGGACGCGCTCGCGACAAGAAACTTTCTCCTGAGGAATATCAGGGCGGCACGACCGCTGTGTCCAACCTTGGCATGTTCGGCATCAAGAATTTCTCTGCCGTCATCAATCCGCCGCACGGCACGATCATTGCGATTGGTGCTGGTGAAAAGCGGCCCGTGATCAAGGATGGTGAAGTCTCTGTCGCAACCGTGATGTCCGTGACGCTTTCTTGCGATCACCGCGTTGTTGATGGTGCGCTGGGTGCCGAGCTGCTGGCTGCTTTCAAGGCTTATCTTGAAAAGCCGATGGCAATGCTCGTCTAGAGCCGCATCAATGCTGTCCGGTCTGATCAGGAAAGCCGGACATTCAATCTGAAAGACAGTCAGGTCGCGCCACGGTGCGCGACCTCACTCCGGCCCGACGGGGCGGGGGGACGCTAGCGGCGTCCATTCGCCAATTGCCGGGATTGCGGGAGACGCCCTAGCGAAAGCATGGAGACGATCCCGAACAGAGGGCCCGCCACCAACGGCGTGAAGGCCCAGTGCCATCCAACCAGGTCGATCCAATGGGGCATGAGTTGAACAGAGACAAGCGCAAGGAAAAAGCCGACAGCGATCTGCATCGTCAGCATCGTGCCGCGATTTTCCGGCTTGGCCAATTCGCCCACAGCGGTCGAGCATTGAGCGCTGTCCGGAGATACGGTTGCGCCCCAGAGGATGGCGAGAAGACAAACAATAACAACCGGGCCGCCTTTGGCTCAGCTCGTGGCGATCTTCATGCCGACGGGATAGACGCCCGCGATGACCTCGCCGGTCAAAGAGAATTTGCGCGCCAGTGTTGGCGCAACCGCAGAAGCGGAGAACCAAAGAGACAGCACCGCGATCTGGCTGATGCAAAGCAGCCCCAGAGAGCGGGTTTTGATCAAAACAATGGTCATGGCTGTTCGGCAATCCACTTCGTGACTCACTATCGCACCAACACGGCGGCCTAGCGCCACAGTGTTGCAAAGACAATGAATCGAGAAAAGGGCTGGCCCTTTAATCCTTCGGAACAGGCTATGTAAAGGAACCTGTGATATGGCTCAAAATGAATTTGACGTGATCATCGTTGGCTCGGGCCCGGGTGGCTATGTTGCCGCAATCCGTGCGTCACAGCTTGGCATGAAGACCGCGATCGTCGAGAAAAAAGACCTTGGCGGCATCTGTCTGAACTGGGGGTGTATCCCGACGAAGGCTCTGCTTCGCTCTGCCGAGATCTATCACTACATGCAGAATGCCAAGGATTACGGCCTTTCCGCAGAGGGTATAGACTTTGATCTGCAAAAGGTCGTCGAGCGGTCCCGCGGTGTATCGAAACAGCTGAACAACGGCGTCGGCTTCTTGATGAAAAAGAACAAGGTGACCGTGATCAGGGGCACCGCTGTTCTCGAAGGCAAGGGAACGATCAAGGTTACGGGCGAGAATGAAGGCACCTACAAGGCGCCGCACATCATTCTGTCGACCGGTGCCCGTCCGCGCGTTCTGCCCGGCCTCGAGCCTGATGGCAAGCTGATCTGGACCTATTTCAATGCCTTGAAGCCGGACATCATGCCCAAGTCTCTGGTCGTGGTTGGCTCCGGTGCCATCGGCATCGAGTTTGCCAGCTTCTTCAATACCATGGGCGCTGATGTGACCGTGGTCGAGATGATGCCGAAGATCCTGCCCGTGGAAGATGATGAAATCTCTGCCATGGCACGCAAGGCGCTTGAAAAGCAGGGCATCAAGTTCCTGACCGAAGCCAAGGTGACAAAAGTTAACAAGAGCGGCGAGACTCTTGAAGCCACCGTCGAGAAGAAGGGCGGCAAGACCGAAACCATCAAGGCGGACCGTCTGATTTCGGCTGTTGGCGTTCAGGGCAACATCGAGAAAATCGGCCTTGAAAAGCTGGGCGTCAAAACGGATCGTGGCTGCGTCGTGATCGATGATTACGGCCGCACCAACGTTGAAGGCGTCTATGCCATTGGTGACGTTGCCGGTCCTCCGATGCTTGCCCATAAGGCCGAGCATGAAGGCGTGGTCTGCGTTGAGAAAATCGCTGGCAAGCATCCTCATCCGATGGACAAGAACAAGATCCCGGGCTGCACCTATTGCAACCCGCAGGTTTCTTCTGTCGGCTTGACGGAACAGGCGTGCAAGGAAAAAGGCCTTGATGTTCGTATCGGGCGCTTCCCCTTCATTGCCAACGGCAAGGCGATTGCGCTTGGTGAGCCGGAAGGCATGATCAAGACGATCTTTGACAAGAAGACCGGGCAGCTTCTGGGCGCGCACATGATCGGCGCTGAAGTGACCGAGCTCATTCAGGGCTTCTGTGTCGCGATGGGTCTTGAAACCACCGAAGAAGAGCTGATGCACACGATCTTCCCGCATCCGACGCTGTCGGAAATGATGCCGGAATCGGTACGCGAAGCCTATGACATGATGATCCAGGCCTGACGGGCCGAATGCAGGCCTTCGCAATGGGGCCAAACAACCGGACGAACGGGATCTCTCCCGTTCGTTAAGCTTTCGCTTGAAGATCCTTAACGAAATGTTATGTAAGAGTCGGGGCTTTTGGGGTCCGGGTGCTTATTTACAAGAGTGAGAGGCTAGAGATTATGGGCTTTATCGGTTGGATCATCGTCGGCATCGTTGCCGGTTTCATTGCAGAGAAAGTTACCAAGTCCGATCATGGACTGATTACAAACCTGATCGTCGGTTTGATCGGCGCATTTGTTGGCGGTTTCATTGCCGATAGGTTCGGCATTTCGTTCGTGAATAATGCGCTCGTCGATACAACGATCATTGCCACCCTCGGCGCAATTCTGGTTCTGTTCATTTACCAGAAAGTCAGAAGCTGATCGACATGGCTGACGATTGATGGTCGGCTAGGCTGGTTCGGCCGTATAAACGTCAAGGATGGCGAAGGATAAAGCGAATGGTTACTATCATCGATACCGTTTCGAACAAGGCAGCAGGCGAAGCAGCTCCTGCGCGTCCCCGCCATCCAGAAAAAGCGCATCGTCCTGACAGTCCGGTGCAGCGCAAGCCAGACTGGATCCGTGTCAAGGCACCCGGATCCGGGACCTATCAAGAAACGCTCGATATCGTGCGCAGCAACAAGCTCGTCACCGTGTGCGAAGAGGCAGGATGTCCCAACATGGGCGAATGCTGGTCGCATCGGCACGCGAGCTTCATGATCATGGGCGAGATTTGCACGCGGGCATGCGCTTTCTGTAACGTCTCGACGGGCATGCCCAATGCGCTCGATCCGCACGAGCCGGAAAACACTGGCCGCGCGGTGGCTCAGATGGGGCTGAAGCACGTTGTGATCACCTCGGTTGACCGGGATGATCTGGACGATGGTGGAGCGCAGCATTTTGCTGAGGTGATCCATGCGATCCGCGAAGCCTCTCCTGAGACAACCATCGAGGTGCTGACGCCGGACTTCCTGCGCAAGGATGGGGCTTTGGAAACCGTGGTGGCCGCCAAGCCGGACGTTTTCAACCACAACCTTGAGACTGTTCCGTCGAATTATCTCAAGGTGCGTCCGGGTGCTCGTTATTTCCACTCGATCCGCCTTTTGCAGCGGGTCAAGGAGCTGGATCCCACCATGTTCACCAAGTCGGGTATCATGGTTGGCCTTGGCGAAGAGCGCAATGAAGTTCTGCAGCTGATGGATGACCTTCGGGTGGCCGATGTCGATTTCCTGACCATCGGTCAGTATCTGCAGCCAACCAAGAAGCACCATCCGGTGATGAATTTCGTCACGCCTGATGAATTCAAGGGGTATGAAACGATCGCCTATACCAAGGGCTTCCTTCTTGTTTCTTCCAGCCCGTTGACGCGGTCGTCGCACCATGCCGGTGAGGACTTCGCCAAGCTCAAGGCTGCTCGTATTGCCAAAATCGGTCACTAAGAGGCCGACATCGCCGATGCCAAAATTCCAGACGCGCCACAAGGTCAATCACTCCGCGCAGCAGATGTATGCTCTGGTCGCGGACATTGAGCGCTACCCTGAATTCGTCCCGCTGTGCCAACACCTGTCGGTGCGGGGGCGGCATACCGCTCCAAATGGGGAAATCTTGGTGGCCGACATGACGGTGGCCTACAAGATGATCCGGGAGAGCTTCACCTCCAAGGTGACGCTGACACCGCAGAACAACCAGATTGTTGCGGAATATCTTGATGGACCGTTCAAACATTTGGAAAATCGCTGGACCTTCGAGCCAATCGAAGGGGAGACGGACAAGAGCATTATCGTTTTTTATATCGATTATGAGTTCAAGAGCCGCATCCTTGCCGGGCTGATGGGGGCGATGTTCGATAAGGCCTTCGCCAAATTCACCACGGCCTTCGAGCGACGGGCTGATCTGATCTACGGCTAGGGGCCGTCATCAGATATCAAATGCGAAAATCACAAAAGGCCGCTACGTGCGGCCTTTCTTTTTATCCAAGGAGGCGGGGTTCAGTCTCAGTCTTTCATGTCCGGATGCAGGCTCTTGCCCAGAATGTGGCTGTCGCTGCCGATCACATAGCCGGAATGCCCGACGATCAGAGGATCGGGGCCATGCACCAGCCTTGTGTCCTTGTTGGGATAGGGCAGGGACGAGAGAAAATGCTGCATGCAGTTGAGGCGCGCCCGTTTCTTGTCGTTTGACTTGATGATCGTCCAGGGGGCATCGGCGGTGTCGGTGTAGAAGAACATCGCCTCTTTGGCCTCGGTATATTCATCCCACTTGTCGAGGGATGCCTTGTCGATGGGCGAAAGCTTCCATTGCTTGAGTGGATCGGTCTCTCGTGCGGCAAAGCGACGGCGCTGCTCCTCCTTGCTGACCGAGAACCAGTATTTGAACATGCGGACGCCAGAGCGGCAGATCATGCGCTCGAACTCCGGTGTCTGGCGCATGAATTCGAGATATTCGTTCGGTGTGCAGAAACCCATGACACGCTCGACGCCGGCGCGGTTGTACCATGAGCGGTCGAACAGCACGAGTTCACCGGCAGAGGGGAGGTGCTCGATATAGCGTTGATAGTACCATTGGGTCTTTTCGCGCTCGCTGGGCTTGTTGAGGGCGACCACGCGCGCCATGCGCGGATTGAGATGTTCCATGAAGCGCTTGATGGTGCCGCCCTTGCCAGCAGCGTCGCGCCCCTCGAACAGTAGAACCACTTTCTGGCCTGTTTCTTCGACCCATTTCTGCGCCTTGAGCAGCTCGACCTGGAGCAGATTTTTCTGCTTTTCATAATTCGCCCGCTTCATCTTGGTCTTGTAGGGGTAGACCCCTTTCTCGAAGACGCGGTGGATCTCCGTGGGATCATGCCGCATTTCTGCGAGATGGTGCAGGCTGCTGCCCCGCCCGAACTGCTCTTCTTGTTTCGGTGCTGTCGCGTTGGCCGCGTCCGAATGATCCTGTTCGGCGTCGCTCAGGGGTTCCAAGTCTTCGTGTTCGGGCTGATCAGGTGTTATGGTCATCCGGAATGTCCTTTGATGCATCTGATGGCTCATCATAACGCAAAATGGTTAAGAGCGGGTGAGGCAAATATGACCGGTTTGCAACGCTTAAACTCTAGGAAACCTATGGTGAAAAGGGAAAACGTTGCAGAAATACAACTGATGGGTGGAAAGTGATTTGTTAACCATTCTGTTTCATAGAGTTTGCCCGTCTTCAGCCACAATATGCTGACACATTCGTCTTGACCACGAAAGCCGACTTCTTGAGCAGGGCGTTTGAATGCCAAACCTTAGGTCAGGTTCGCGACAAGAAGAGGCGTCTTGCAAAAGGCATCACAGAATCGATCGAATCGTCAAAGAATGCCTCGTCGTGGTTTATGACAAACAGGGTAATTAATGCTGCCGATGGGATGTGATCCTATTCGGTGGATGAACTGGTGAATGATGAAGCGTCAAATGGCTATTTCAAGAGTGATGCGCTGCCTGTCCTTGGCTGGGCTGCTGGCCGTTGCAGGATATGGCAACTGTTATGCTTTTGATCCCAGAACCATGCAAGATGGCGGTGCTCAGGCAGCGGATGCTTTCCGCTTCGGAGCACAAGCCTACAAGTTCGGTGACAAGACTGCTGCCGTCGATGCGCTGACCTATGCGGCGCACAATGGCCACATGGCATCGAAGTGGAAGCTGGGTATCATGTATTCCGAGGGTGATGGCGTCTCCAAGGACCGCGCCCGAGCCTTCGATCTTTTCAACGATATTGCCGCCCGCTACGGCGATGCGCGGCCCGGATCTGTTGAAGCGCGCTATGTTTCGAACGCGATTGTGAAGTTGAGCGAGTTTCTCAGGGTTGGCATCGAGAATAAAGTCAGGCCAAATCCGCAGAAAGCGCAGGAATTCCTGCATTATGCTGCGTCCTATTTCCGTGATCCCGATGCGCAATATCATCTGGCCATGTCCTTCCTTGGCAACTCGGATCGCAAGTCCGATGCCCGTCAGGCTGCGCGCTGGCTGAACAAGGCGGCGATGAAGGGGCATGTCATGGCCCAGATGCAGCTCGGAGATCTTCTGCTGGAAGGCAAGACCGTGCCGCGGCAGCCCGTCAATGGGCTGAAATGGCTGACCATTGCCCGCATGCTGGACAACGGAAATGCGGTCGTCATGGATCGGCAGGAAGCGGCCTTTGCGCTCGCTGATGAAGCGACCCGCAAGAAAGCGGTTGAGCTGGCCGAGGAATGGGTCAACGTCATCAATCCATGATGATTGATGGTGCGCCTTCCTTACAAGCGTCTCATCTCTTTTGAGGCCGGTTTGCCCTTAGGTGTCGCTTTGGCTCTAGGTGTCAGGCTGCCTGACAGTCTAGCGACAGCACCACGGGTACGTGGTCTGAAGGCTTTTCCCAGTCTCGCGTGTCTTTCTGGATTTCGCATGCAGCGAGCCAGTCAGCAGCCTCGGGCGAGAGCAGGTGGTGGTCGATCCGGATGCCCTTGTTCTTTTGCCAGGCGCCCGCCTGATAGTCCCAGAACGAATAAAGATGGGCGGTGTCGTCGCAGGCCCGATAGGCCTCGGTCAGGCCGAGCATCTTGAGCTCGCGAAACAGGTCTAGCGTTTCCTGCCGGTAAAGGGCATCTCCCCACCATGCATCGTGATCATGAACATCGTCGACCGTTGGGATGACATTGTAGTCGCCGGACAAGACAAAGGCCTCTTCCAGTTCAAGGCGCTGTTTCGACCAGTCGATCAGACGACGCATCCAGCCCAGCTTGTAGGGATATTTGTCGCTATCAACCGGATTGCCGTTGGGCAGATAAAGGCTGACGATGCGCAATGGCCCCTTGTCAGTTGACAGCACCCCTTCAATGAAGCGGGCCTGTTCGTCTTCCTCGTTACCGGGAAGGCGGCGGTTGACCTCTTCAAAGGGTGTCTTAGATAGAAGGGCCACGCCGTTGAAGCCCTTCTGGCCATGGGTCTCGACATTGTAGCCCAGCGCCTCAAGGTCGGCGCGCGGAAAGGCTTCGTCCACCGACTTGATTTCCTGCAGGCAGGCGATGTCCGGCTTTTCTTCTTCCAGCCAGCGAACAAGATTGATGCCGCGGGCCTTGATGCCGTTGATGTTCCAGGTCGCGATGCGCATGGTGTTCTTGCCTTTGCCTGAGCGTTCAATAGAGAGATATGGCCTAGATCGCGAAACTGGTGCCGCAACCACACGAAGCCGTGGCCTGCGGGTTCTTGATCTGGAAGGCCTGGCCCATGATATCGTCGACAAAATCGACAGCCGAGCCTTCCATGTAGGCCTGCGACATGGGGTCGATCACCACGATGGCGCCGTCCCGTTTGATCACCAGATCGTCGTCTTCGCTCTTGGTGACGAGGTCATAATTATACTGGAATCCGGAGCAACCGCCGCCGCTCACTGAAATGCGCAGCATGGAACCGTCGCTCTCTTTTGCGAGGATGGCAGCGATTCGGCGGATGGCGCTGTCGGTCACTGTGATCATATTCGACATGATGTGCGCTCCTGTCGTTGCGGGCATGATGTCTTTTGCCCGACTGAATGGGGTGCCTTTTTCACCTGTTCGGCCTTGTTGGTCAAGAGGGATTGGCCTGAAGGGAAGGCATGGGTTCGGATCGGCCATTGACAGTCCAGAAATCAAAGGTTTATGCCTTTGCCGAACTGCCGTGAGGCAATATTGTCATTGTTGATAGTTAAGACTGAATTGCCCCCAGTCAACCCTTATGCCAAAGCATGGTGCCAGCATTTGCGGTAAATCTCGAGTGAAGATTGGAAGTCATGATGAATCCTGCCATCGGATTTGGTGCCCAGCCACGCGCTTCGTATGCGGTGCAGCCCAGTGAAAGCAGGGGGCGGCTCTATCCGGAGGCGTCCAGTCCGACCCGGACGGACTACCAGCGCGACCGTGACCGGATCATTCACTCGTCGGCCTTTCGCCGTCTCAAATACAAGACACAGGTCTTTCTCTATCACGAGGGGGATCTGTTTCGTACGCGTCTGACGCATACCATTGAAGTGGCGCAGATCGCCCGCTCTATCGCTCGCGCCCTGTCCGCCGACGAGGATCTGGCCGAAGCGCTGGCGCTGTCCCATGATGTCGGGCACACGCCGTTTGGCCATGCCGGTGAACGGGCGCTTGATTCTCTCATGAAGCCCTATGGCGGGTTTGATCACAATGCACAGTCCTTGCGCGTCGTGACCAGTCTGGAGCTACGCTACGCGGAATTCGACGGCCTCAACCTCAGTTGGGAGACCCTTGAGGGGCTGGTCAAGCACAATGGCCCGGTGACAGACCGGGAAGGCAACGGGGTTGGTCGCTATCAGGAGAGCGGCGTGCCCTGGGGCATTCGGACCTATGCCGAGCAGCAGGATCTGATGCTCTGGTCCTATGCCAGCATCGAGGCGCAGGCGGCGGCGATTGCTGATGATATCGCCTACAACAGCCACGACATCGATGATGGCTTGCGGGCCGGGCTCATCCACCTTGATCAGCTGCGGGAGGTTCCCTTGGTGGGTGAGGCCTATCGCGAAGTCAGCGAGAAATACCCGAAATTGGATGAAACGCGCACGGTGCACGAGATCGTGCGGCGCCTGATCACCCGCATGGTTGAGGATGTGATCAAGACGTCTATGGACAATCTGGCGCGCATCAAGCCGCAGAGCACCGCCGATGTGCGTGCGGCCGGGGAAACCATCGTTCGGTTTTCGGATGCGATGGCCAAGGCGGAGGCTGGTCTCAAGGCCTTTCTGTTCGGCAATGTCTATCGCGAAAAGCATGTGATGCGCGTGATGCATAACGCCGAACAGGTGCTCAAGGATCTGTTCGAGGCCTATTTCGAGAAGCCCGAGAGCATGCCGCTTGAGTGGCAGTCCGATCTGGATGGCTGTGCCGAGACGGTACTTGCCCGGCGGGTGGCCGATTATGTTGCTGGAATGACCGATCGATTTGCCATTCTCGAACATCGGCGACTGTTTGACGTCACCCCGGATTTGCGCTAGAGCGTATCCAACAAAACCGGACGGTCCTTTGGGCACAATTGTGCCTTTTATGGCGTGGTGGGCGGTCGCGCGGTCTCGGGTGAGATGGCGATTTGCTCTGTCCAGAATAAAATGGTGGCGCGTGCCAGTCTGTTTGTTTTCTCCAATGCTTGAACAGCGTTGGGAAATGCGATGATTTGAGCCGCTTCACAAGACAGGAATGACGATGAACGTCTTTACTCTTTTTACCGATCGTGTCGTGTCAGCCGTGACGAAAAGTGATCTTTCCGCCCGTGATGGAGGGGAGTTGGATCTGTCTCGCGTTGCCGTAGAGCCGCCGCGCGATGCGTCTCACGGGGACCTGGCCACAAATGCGGCCATGGTGCTGGCAAAACAGATCGGTGCAAAGCCTCGCGATGTGGCCGAGACGATTGCTGCCGTGTTGCTCGAGGATAAGGATGTCGCCAAGGCCGAAGTCGCCGGACCCGGGTTCATCAACCTTACCCTGTCCGATGATTTCTGGCGTGGACTGGTCGCTTCGATCATCAAGGCTGGCAGCGCTTTTGGCCGCTGTGATCTGGGGCAGGGTGCAAAGATCAACGTCGAATATGTCTCAGCCAACCCGACCGGCCCGATGCATGTGGGCCATACGCGGGGCGCGGTGCTGGGCGACTGTATTGCCAATCTGCTCGATTTTGCCGGCTATGATGTGTGCCGTGAGTATTACATCAACGATGCAGGCGCGCAGGTGGATGTGTTGGCACGCTCTGCCTACTTGCGGTATCGCGAGGCGCTCGGCGAGGATATTGGTTCCATTCCGGACGGCTTCTATCCGGGAGATTATCTTGTTCCAATCGGTGAGGCGCTTGCCAAGGAACATGGCGGCAAGCTCAAGTTGGCGAGTGAGGAAGAATGGTTTCCCTTGGTGCGGGCATTCACCGTCGACGCTATGATGAACATGATCCGGGGAGATCTCGCTGCCCTCAATGTCAAGCATGACGTCTTCTTCTCCGAGCGCAGCCTCATCTATGGTGAGACGGACCGGGTCAAGGAAGCAATCGACTGGCTGACTGACCGGAACAAGGTCTATGTCGGCACGTTGCCGCCTCCCAAGGGGCAGTTGCCTGATGACTGGGAAGATCGCGAGCAGACCCTGTTCCGCTCGACGGACTTTGGCGACGACATCGACCGGCCATTGAAAAAATCCGATGGCAGCAATACCTATTTTGCCAACGACATTGCCTATCACTTCGACAAGTTCAAGCGCGGTTATGCGCATCAGGTCGATGTTCTGGGCGCGGACCATGGCGGGTATGTCAAACGGCTGAAGGCTGCGGTTTCTGCGATTACCGAAGAAAAGGGCGGGCTTGAAGTCAAGATCTGCCAGCTCGTGAACCTGATGCGCAACGGCGAGCAGCTCAAGATGTCGAAACGGGCGGGCAACTTCGTCACGCTGCGCGATGTGGTCGAGGAAGTCGGCCGTGATGCGGTCCGCTTCATGATGATGTATCGCAAGTCCGAGGTGACCATCGACTTCGATTTTGCTAAAGTGACCGAGCAGACAAAAGACAATCCGGTCTTTTATGTGCAATATGCCCATGCTCGGACGGCGTCGATTTTCCGGCAGGCAGCAACTGAACTGCCGGGCGCTTCGGTCTCAGCCGATGATCTGGCAAAGGCCGATCTGTCGCGACTCAAAGACGAAGTCGAATTGGCGCTCATTCGCAAGCTGGCAGAATATCCTCGGGTTATCGAGGGCGCAGCCGAAACACAGGAGCCACATAGGGTGGCTTTTTACCTATATGATCTTGCCGGATATTTCCATTCTGTGTGGAACAAAGGCAAGGAAATGCCGCAATTACGCTTTATTAACGCTAAAGATGAAGAATTGACTCAAGCGCGCTTGGCTCTTGTTCAGGCCGTGGCCACCGTAATCTCGTCGGGGCTGGGTCTGCTTGGTGTGACGGCACCAGAAGAAATGCGATAATATCGCTGTCGCGATAATGCAGACAAACTTTTGCCAGGCAATACGAGTACGAGTATGAATGAAAAGGCAAATCGTCATGTCTGATAGCAATGACAAGAAGCCCGCTTCCTCCAGTCCCGGTTGGCCCAGTGCCAGCGATCCGGCCCGACAGGGTACGGCCGCTGGCCATTCAATCGATGATCCTCTGGCGGAGTTGGACCGTATCGTGAACCAGAATTACGGTTCCGGTGGACAGCAGCATGGGGTGGTTTCAGATGAAGATTTGCGCTTCCTCGAGCAGGAACTGATCCGCGAGTTGCGCGGCAAGCAGGGCGTTGATCAACAATCTGCTCCAGCGGCTCGACCAGATCCGGTGGCTTCGCAGCCTGCGTCGCCCGCCCGGCCGCAGACCAGCGCACAGGATAGCGATCAGCTGAGCCGTCCTCATCCCCTTTCACCCAGTGCGTCTGCAGCGCAATCACCAGCGGCTCCTCGTCAGCCTGCTGCTGAACCTCGCAATGGTCCGACGATCAATGCGCCGGACTATCCTGCCGCGAGGCCTGAACAACCATCCCAGCCCGGTTCGCGCTATGCGCCCGAACCTGTTGGCCATCGGCCTGAAGAGAGACTGGCGACCCAGCCTCAGACGCCCCAGCCTTCTCAGCCACGGGCGGCCATGCCAAGCTCGGATCATGCCGCAAAGAGCAGCTTTGCTGCCCCCAGCCTTGATGACTGGAGCAACCTATTCACCGATGATACGCCGGATACCAGTTATGATGATCCTGCGACTGCATCTGAGCGAGGGGGAGCGACATCTGGCGTTTCAGCTCCGAGTGTTGATGCTGGAGGCGCGGTTAGCGGTAGCTACGGGCAGTTGAAACGCTCGTCAACCCGCGATCAGCAGACTGACGACAGGCTCGGAGCCTATCGTCCAGATCGATCGACAGCACCATCTTATGATCACCGGGAAGCGTCCCCCGCGGTGCCGCCTGTGTCCTCGACATGGGATGAAGAGGTTGCTACTCCTTCACCGAGTTATCCTGACCCGGCCCGCGACTATCGCCCGCAGGCGACATCTGCGCGTGATACTGCACCGGTTGATAATCGCCATTATTCTTCTTACACGGATCCGGGTCATGTCGATCATGGCCAACAGCCCGGTTATGTGCCGGCCTATGATCCCGCGCCCGCTCAGTATGTGCCGGAAGTGGCGGCTCCTGTTGCCAGTGATCTGGCGTCCGATCCCTATGCTGCCTTCAATCAGCATGGGGCGCAGCCAGAGCAAGGATATGATCCCGCGCTGGGCTACGGTGCTGCACCCAGTGTTGATGTGACGGGGCAGGGTGGCGATTATGCGGCCCAAGATCCGCGTTACTATGACCAGCAGAACTATGACCCGCAGATTTATACGGATCCCCATTCACCGCAGGCCCATGATCCCAACTACGCGGCCTATGATCCGGCCTATCAGTCAGATTATGCGCATGGAACCTATGCGGACCCGGCGGTGGCGCAGGCGGCCATGGAAGGGTCTCCCTATGTCCATGATGATGAGTATTCCGCTGCCGATGTCGAAGCCGCCGCTGCGGCTTCTGCTGCCGCTGCCCAGAGACGCGAGAAAAGCCGCAAGAAGCTGGTGCCCATCGTGGCTGCGGTCGCGGTTGTTCTTCTCGGTGGTGTCGCTGCTTGGAGTTTCTTTGGTGGTGACAATGGCAGCACCGAAACGCCAGTGATCACTGCGGATACCGATCCTGTCAAGGAAGCCCCTGAGGATCCGGGCGGCAAGGTCGTGCCGCATCAGAACAAGACCGTTTACAACCGGATCGATGGAACCGAGACCGACGAAGCGCCGAGCAGCATGATGCCGGCGACGGAAACGCCGATGGCGATTGATAACAATGGTCAATCTCCAAGGGTCATCGACATGTCTTCGGGCAAGTCGAATAACCCAGCCGATCCGGGATCGATCGCTCCCAAGGAAGTTCGTACGGTCATCGTTCGTCCTGATGGAACGATCGTGCCGCAGAGCAACCAGTCCGGGACTGCACAGACTAATCCCCTGCTGCAGGCGACCCCGTCCGAGTCTGCTTTGCAGCAAACCCTCAATTCTGACGTGAATGGTGCGAACAATCAGCCTGATCTGACAACCGCGCCCGCGACGGCTCCGTTGCCGCGGTCCAAACCGGCTGAACTCGTTGCCTTGCAAGAGGCCGCTCAAAGCACGCAGCAGGCTGTTCAGAATACGGTTGCACCACAGACAAATCAGAACGCTCAGACCAATTCTGGTCCGCTTGTGCTGTCTCCGGGCAATACGCCGACGCTGCAGGCGCCGACGCCACAGGTGCCGATC
Source organism: Cohaesibacter sp. ES.047 (assembly GCF_900215505.1). Taxonomy (NCBI): domain Bacteria; kingdom Pseudomonadati; phylum Pseudomonadota; class Alphaproteobacteria; order Hyphomicrobiales; family Cohaesibacteraceae; genus Cohaesibacter; species Cohaesibacter sp. ES.047. The sequence continues at coordinate 4,294,085 of NZ_LT907844.1, read as the reverse complement.
AACAATGTGGCCAATGGGCAATATACGGTTCAGGTTACATCCCAGCGCTCGCGAGACCAGGCAAGGGCAAGCTATGCCAGCATTCAGGCACAGCTTCCAAGCGTTCTCTCTGGCTATCAGCCTGATATCAAGGAGGCTGATCTGGGTGAACGTGGGACCTACTACCGCGTTCGTGTCGGTTCGTTTGCGGACCGGGCCAGCGCGACGAGCTTCTGTAGTTCGATCAAGGCTGCCGGCGGCGACTGTCTGGTTGCCCGCAAGTAGGCCTCGCTCAGTTGATGCACTTAAAACCCGGCTTTTCAGCCGGGTTTTTTGTTTGCCTGCTTGGATCATGGAGCGTTTGGCGCTAGGCTCCTGCGACAAGCCATGCGCACCTTTGGTGCGTGCGAATGAGTCGCTCTCTGCTGATCTGGATGGATGATGTCAGACACGGACGATCCCAGCACCGATTCCCCCAAGGACAAGGCTTCAAAGGTCGTTGAGGTCGAGGTCGTGCCGGGTTCCTTGTCAAAAGAGGATCTTGCGCAGCCTGACAGCTGGACTCATATGCAAGGCATTGATCTGGTTCCCAAGGCCGGGATTGGCGAGCCGACGCTGATCGTTGACGTCGAAGGCTTCGAGGGGCCTTTGGATTTTCTGTTGGCGCTTGCTCGGCAGCAGAAGCTCGACCTGACCAAGATTTCCATGGTGGCACTCGCGGATCAGTATCTTGCCTTCATTGAAAAAGCGCAGGCTTTAAGGCTCGAATTGGCTGCGGACTATCTGGTGATGGCAGCCTGGCTTGCCTACTTGAAGTCGCGCCTTCTCATACCGGATATGGAAGACGAGGATGAGCCCAGTGGTGAGGAACTCGCGGCGCTGCTTGCCTTCCGGCTGCGAAAGCTAGAGGCAATGCGCGAGGCTTCAGCCAAGCTGATGCAGCGAGAGCAATGCGGCAAGGATTTCTTCCTGCGCGGGGCACCAGAAGACATGTCACTCAATCGCAAGCCGCATTTTGAAGCAACGCTTTATGATCTTCTGACCTCTTATGCCGGGCTGCGGCAACGGCAATCGGTGTCGCTCGTTCATGTCCGCAAACGTGAGGTCTGGTCCTTGCAGGAGGCGCGGGATGTGCTGGTCCGTCTGGTGGGGGGATTGGCCGACTGGACGCCGATTGATGAGATCTTGCGCAGCTATCTTAAGCTGCGTGATGTGCGTGTCACCGCAACAGCGAGCAGCTTTGCCGCTGCGCTGGAGCTGGTGCGAGAAGGGCAGTTGGAATTGCGGCAGACGGATGCATTTGGCCCGATTTATATGCGCGGTAAGCAACGGGGAGAGGGATGAGCAAGGACGAAACCGAGGCGCTGGAAATCGGCGATGACGACGAGCTTATCGCTCTGGCCAGTGAAGCCCGCCTGCAGCTTAAACGCATGTTGGAGGCCCTTCTCTTCGCCAGTGCCGAGCCGCTGAGCCTGTCTGAGATCAGCGCACGGATGCCCGATCACATTGATGTCGTGGCGCTGTTGGCGCAATTGCAGAAGGACTATGCCGACCGCGGGGTCAATCTCATCCAGATCGAAAACAAGTGGTTGTTTCGCACGGCCAAGGACTTGTCCTTTCTCATGCAGGCCGAAGCTCTGGAGCCGAAGAAACTGTCACGCGCGGCTCTGGAAACCCTTGCAATCATCGCCTATCACCAGCCGGTCACCCGCGCAGAAATGGAACAGATCCGCGGCGTGTCGACGGTGCGCGGAACGCTGGACGTGTTGCTTCAGACCGAATGGGTGCGTGTGCGCGGACGTAGGAGGGTTCCCGGACGTCCCGTCACCTATGGTACGAGCGATCAGTTTCTTGTTCATTTCGATCTCGAATCGATCAAGGATTTGCCGGGTATTGAGGAGTTGAAGGGCGCGGGAATGCTGGATTCTGCCCTGCCTCCGGCCTTCTCCATGCCTGAGCCGGATGACAATGAGGATCTCGCGCCTGATGAAGACCCGATTGAGGATCTTGAGGCGCTTGAGGCCGTCGCGCTTGAAGATGAGAAACCATAGCGGTTGTTTACGCTCCCACCCAAAAGACGAAAGTTTCCATTGAGTTTGTCAGCGAGGACAGGATAAGAGTTGCCTTTAGAAGACAGTGAAGGGATTGGAATGGGCGTGCAAGAAGGACCGATGGATTGGGGTTCCAGATGGGGCAACCGAGGGACCGCGGCAGCGTCGATTGCTGCTGGACTGCGTTTCGATTCGATCTCCCGAAGCTTTGATGAAAAAGAGGTTCTTAGCGATATTGCCTTTTCTATCGAGCCGGGAGAAGTGGTTTCCCTGCTTGGTCAATCCGGGTCCGGCAAGACGACGCTGTTACGCATTGCTGCGGGCATTGAACGCCAAAGCCGCGGCTCGGTTCTGATCAACAATCGTGAGGTTGCCGCAGACGGCGTGTTTGTTCCGCCTGAAAAGCGCAGCGTCGGTCTGATGTTTCAGGATTATGCACTTTTCCCGCACCTTTCCATCCTCAAGAATGTGATGTTTGGCCTCACTGATCTACCGGCCCAGGCTTCCGAGATTGAAGCGCGTGCGGCGCTCAGGCGTGTGGGGCTGGAGGACAGGGCCAACAGCTTTCCGCATATGTTGTCCGGTGGCCAGCAGCAGCGCGTGGCACTGGCGCGAGCCTTTGCGCCCCGTCCGAGTATCTTGCTGATGGATGAGCCATTTTCGGGCCTAGACAATCGGCTGCGCGATCGGGTGCGGGATGAAACGCTCGCGGTGCTGCGCGAGATTGGCGCAACGTGCATGATCGTCACGCACGATCCCGAAGAGGCCTTGCGGATGAGCGACCGGATTGTGCTGTTGAAGGATGGGCGCATCGTTCAATATGCACGCCCCGAGGAGCTCTACTTTCAGCCGGCGAACTATTGGGCTGCGCGCTTTTTCTCCGATCTCAACGAAGTCGATGGGGTGGTAGAGGGCGGCAAGGTGCGCTCACCGATCGGCATTTTCGATTGCGAGGGGTTTCAGGACCAGCAGGCAGTGCGGGTCTGTGTCCGGGAGCAGGGCGTGATTCTGCATGAAGCCATCACGGACGGCTATGTTTCGGCACTTGCTGCGCGGGTGAAGCGACGGATGTTTCTGGGCGAAGTCGATCTTTATGAAGTGTCGATCAAGGGTGTCGAGCATCCATTTATAGTGCGATCCCGCATGGGGAAGACTTTTTCTCCGGGAGAGAATATTGGTGTATCTTTCCGAAAAAAAGATATGTTGATGTTTGCCAAAGAGGACTAAACAGCTTATCTCTTTCGCAAAATGAACAAAAAAAGGTGCGATCGTCATCATAGATTGCACAGTGTGCGTACACAAAACAGGGAATTGATCCATGGGTCAGATCGGAATTTGGCAAATCGTCATCGTCGCAGTCGTTGTTGTGCTGCTGTTCGGTCGGGGCAAGATCCCCGAGTTGATGGGCGACGTCGCCAAGGGCATCAACAGCTTCAAGAAGGGTCTTACCGGCGAGGAAAAAGATAAAGACGCCGAGCAGATCGAAAATCAGCCCGCAGAAAAAGTTTCCGCCGAAGACAAGCAGAAAGACAAGGTTAGCTGAGCCAGTCTGTTTTTGAAGTGCTGAACAGGGTCAACAGCGGAGCTCGTGCGCCTGAATGTTTGATATCGGTTGGAGTGAAATCCTCGTCATTGCGATCATCACGGTTCTCGTGGTCGGTCCCAAGGAATTGCCTGGTCTGTTGCGAACAGTCGGCAAGACCATAGGCAATTTGCGCCGGATGGCTGGTGATTTTCAGAACCAGTTCAATGAAGCCTTGCGAGAGGCAGAGCTGGATGACGTGAAAAACGCCATTGGTGATGTGCGCAACCTCAATCCGAGGACCGCGGTCAAGGATGCTGTTCAAAAACAGCTCGGCTTTGACGATGATTTTGCGGATGACCTGACCGAACAGGTTAGCCAGAGCAGCCGCGATATCAATTCGGCCCTTTCCGATGCCAAGGTTAAATCGGGCGGGACAGACAGCGCTGCCAGCTCAGTGAAAAAAGACAACAAAGACAAGTCCAAAGAGCCGGAGGTCGCCGACAAGGAACCTCTGGAGGTCGAACCCGGACCGGTCGCTGCGGTGTCAGATGACCAAACGCCGAGCGAAGACAAAGGATCGTCATCCTCTGAAGATGACGCGAGCCAGAAGGCCTGATCATGAGTGACAGTGAATTGGACGACGTCGAGTCCTCGAAGGCCCCCCTAATCGAGCATCTGATCGAGCTGCGCAGTCGCCTGATGAAGACTGTCATCGCGGTGTTTATTGCTTTTCTGGTCTGCTTCTTCTTTGCCAGCGATATCTTCAACATCCTCATCATTCCCTATGAGCAAGCGGTGGGTTCGGGTCGTCAGGTGGAGATGATTTTCACTGCGCCGCAGGAATATTTCTTCACTCAGCTCAAGCTGGCGTTGTTCGGGGCCCTGTTCATTGCCTTTCCAGTGATTGCAAGCCAGATCTACATGTTCATGGCTCCGGGGCTCTATCGTCATGAGCGACAGGCCTTTGTGCCGTTCCTGATTGCCACACCGATTCTGTTCGCAATCGGGGCCTCTCTTGTCTTCTTTGTTGTCATGCCGCTTGCGATGGATTTCTTCCTGTCCATGGAGCAGACCGGTGAGGGGGTTGCCCAGATCATTCATCTGCCCAAGGTGAGTGAATATCTCGGGCTGATCATGACGCTGATTTTCGCCTTCGGGCTTGTCTTTCAGTTGCCCGTGGTCCTGACCCTTCTGGCTCGGGCGAGCCTCGTGAATTCCGAAGGGCTGAAGACCAAGCGGAAATATGCCGTTGTTGCCACCTTCGTTATGGCTGCGGTTTTGACGCCGCCCGATCCGATCAGCCAGCTCGGTTTGGCTATCCCGACGTTGCTGCTCTACGAGATTTCGATCCTGTCGGTAAAAAGGGTTGAGAAGATGCGGCGCGAGCGCGATCAGGAACGCGAAGCGGCTGACTGATGCGTTCTGTCGCATCGATTTCGCTTCGTTCCGGGGTGATTGTGGTGGCTTAATCAACAGAGTTTGTGGGTTAGTCCCCCGTTTGGGAGCATGCTGCTGCTCTGGGCTTGCGTCCGGGCGCGCGCTCTCCTATTTTTCCGCCCGTCTAACAACCCTTCCCACCGACCAGTGTAGATTCGGATCATCGTTATGTTTGATATCAAATGGATTCGCGACAATGCGGACAGCTTCGATAAGGCTCAGATTGCTCGTGGAGCCGAGGCATCCTCATCTCGCCTGATCGCACTTGACGATGAACGCGTTACGCAGGTGCAGATCCTTCAGGATGCTCAGCAGCGCCGCAATGCTGCCTCCAAGGAGATTGGCAAGGCCAAGGGGCAGGGCGATGAGGACAAGGCACAGGCTTTGATGGCGGAGGTCAGTGACCTCAAGAGCGTCATCCAGAATGGCGAAGCCAAGACCCGCGAATTGCAGGACACGATCGCAGATATTCTAAGCAAGCTGCCCAATATTGCACTTGATGACGTGCCTGAAGGTGCGGACGAAGAGGACAATGTGGTTCACCATCTCTGGGGTGACAAGCCAGAGATGGCCTTTGAGCCCAAGGAGCATTACGAGCTGGGTGAAGCGCTCGGCCAGATGGACTTTGAAAGCGCGGCAAAGCTCTCCGGCTCGCGCTTTGTTGTGCTCAAGGGCCAGCTGGCCCGCCTTGAGCGTGCAATCGGTCAGTTCATGATCGATTTGCACACGAACGAGCATGGCTATGAGGAAGTATCCGTGCCAACGCTCGTTCGGTCCGAAGCTATGTTTGGAACCGGCCAGCTACCGAAATTTGCCGAAGATGCTTTTCACACGGACGATGACCGTTGGCTGATACCGACCTCGGAGGTGCCGCTGACCAACCTTGTGCGCGACTCCATTGTTGATGGCGATCAGCTGCCAATGCGCGTCACGGCGCTGTCGCAGTGTTTCCGTTCCGAGGCAGGATCCGCCGGGCGCGATACGCGCGGCATGCTGCGCCAGCATCAGTTCTCAAAGGTCGAGATGGTCTCCATCACCGATGAGGACAGCTCGGTTGCCGAGCAGGAACGCATGTTGTCTTGCGCTGAAGCGGTGTTGCAGAAACTTGGTGTGTCTTACCGCGTGATGACGCTTTGTACCGGCGATATGGGCTTTGGAGCCCGCCGCACATTCGATATCGAAGCATGGCTGCCGGGGCAGAACGCCTATCGGGAAATCTCGTCTGTTTCCACCTGTGGTGACTTTCAGGCTCGCCGCATGAATGCCCGCTATCGCCCCACCGGCGAAAAGGCTGTGAAATTCGTGCACACGCTGAATGGCTCTGGCGTTGCGGTTGGACGCTGCCTGATTGCCGTGGTGGAGAATTATCAGACCGAGGATGGGTCCATCGTGATCCCCGAGGTTCTGCGACCCTACATGGGTGGACTTGAAAAGATTTCGGCCAAGAGCTGAGATTCGCTTCGGGTCGATCTGAACGCCAAACGTTCTGTTGGCTTTTTTGTCGCTACGGGGGACTTTTGCCCGCGCAGCTCTTGACCGAGATTTGAAGAGGGAAAAGATGCGTATTCTGCTGACCAATGATGATGGTATCAACGCGCCGGGCCTGAAGGTTCTGGAAGAAATCGCGCATTCCCTCTCCGATGATGTCTGGGTGGTTGCGCCCGAAACAGAACAGTCTGGCATGTCGCATTCTCTGACACTGCATGATCCTTTGCGGATGCGCCAGATTGACGAGAAGCGCTTTGCGGTCAAGGGAACGCCCACGGATTGCGTGATCATGGGGGCAGGGCATGCGCTGCCGGAGAAACCGGATCTCGTGCTCTCCGGCGTGAACCGTGGTCAGAACATGGCCGAGGATGTGACCTACTCGGGCACGGTGGCCGGGGCCATGGAAGGGGCGTTGCTCGGTGTACGCTCCATCGCGCTCAGTCAAGCTTATGGCTGGGAGTCCAAGGACGGCATCAGCTGGGATTGCGCGCGCGAGCATGGAGCCCGCGTCGTCAAGGATCTGCTGAAGCATGTGCTGCCGTTCCAGACCCTGCTCAATGTCAACTTTCCTGATTGTGATCCTGCGGACGTCAAGGATGTGGTGCTCACCCGTCAGGGACGCCGGGATCAGGCACAGTTGAGCGTGGAAGCCCGCGAAGATACACGAGGCCAGTCCTATTTCTGGCTCGGGTTCGAGGGGCGCCGGTTTGAGCCGCAGGAGGGTACAGACCTTTATGCGATCTACCACAAGCAGATCTCGGTCACGCCGTTGCATCTGGATATGACAGATCGTGAAACCTTGAAGAAACTCTCCGCTCTATAGGCCGTCCAAGGCTGCTTACCGACCAAAGTCGTGCAACAAATCAGAGTGATTGCGGCTCATCACAATGTGGTGGGCCGTTTTCGTGTGTGTCCTATTGGAACAGGGCATCTCATTGAGAGGTTGTTCGGTCAATTTATGCCGATCCGGGTGAGGGCGCTCCTTGGTTCGTCAGCCCTCGCTCATCATCTCATGCTGCTCTACTGGTCTTTGTCGCGCGGTGGGTTGGGGACGTTGCGCGCTCTCTATCCAAGCCAATTTGCAATCTTTTTGGCAATCCTTGCGCGGAATCCAACCCGTTTTAAAGGTTTAGAAAGGTTACTGAGTTCTAATCAAACTGAGTAACGGGGTGTAGTGCGTTTAATCCGGTGTTGGTATGAACTATTCAGTATTGCGTAAGTTTCTGTCCACGACGTCTTTGCTTGCAGTCGCAGCTGTGCTTGGCGCGTGCAGTGGCGAGATAGAGCGATTTGGCACTCCCGGGTCGGGATATACTGCGAATCAAAAAGACGTTTTTACGAATTCGACTGCCAGGGCTCCTGTGCAGCAATCGGCGGCTCAGCCGATGCCGAACACGTGGTCTCAGCAGGCGTCTTATTCTGCGCCTCAGCCGACCTACAACAAGCCTCAGACAGTTTATGTCAATCCACAGCCCGTCAGTTCCCAATCGGTCAGTTATCAGCCGGTCAATGTGCAACGGCAGCAGGTCGCGTCAGCACAGCAGTCTGTGTCTAATTTTCCGACCCATTCTGTGAATACCCAAAGGACACCGGTTCCTGTGTCCTCGCAGCCCATGCCGCCTTTGGCATCAAATGCGCCGCAAGGGATCGATTATACGGCAACCAGCTCGATCAAGCAGTCCTCACGAACGCCGGTCTATCAGCCGAACACGAATTCGCGGTTTGAAGCGCTACCGAAAGCAGCTCCCAAGTCGAAGCGGATCGACAACACGCAGACAGCATCCGTAACGCCGCCTGCGCCGATCCCCACGACGGCTTCGGTTCCGGTCAATCAGCCGACCCGGACACAGGTTGCATCCGTCGCTCCATCGTCCGGGCAATCTCCGCGCACGAGCGGTCAGTGGACGAGCGCCGGTGGAACCATGGTGAGTGTGCTGCCGGGTGAAAATATCAAGCTTTTGTCCCAGCGCTATGGCGTTCCCGAAAAGGCGATTGCCGAGGTAAACAATCTGCCGAGCAATGGCGCGCTTGTCTCCGGACAACGCATTCTGATTCCAGTCTATCAGCAGCAGCGACACGAGACCTATCCGGCACGGCAACAGGTTGCCTCCCTAAATAGTCAGGGCTATGTGGCTAATCAGGGTTATGTGCCGCCGATCTCGAAAATGCCCGAAGCTAATCCATTGCGCCTTCAAAGCCAGACGCCGTACGCCCAGCAGGTGACGCGCATGCAGCAAAGCGCGAATGCCGAACGTCGTCACATGGTCATGCCGGGTGATACTTTGAGCGGGATTGCCAGTCGTTATAACGTGTCTATCGCGGCGCTTGCGAATGCCAATGGCCTGACAACAAAATCACATGTGCGGATGGGGCGGCGGCTTCATATTCCGGAGGCGCGGCAGTCCAGTCCGGTCGATTATACGTCAACCGCTTCGGTCAACCGGCAGCCAACCTACAGCAGGGTTCCGGTCAGCAGTCCTGATGCGATGCCATCAGTGCGGCTGAATAAAGTGCCGCGCTCGAAGCCACGCCAATTGGTGCAGCAGGCATCTCAGCAGATTCAGCAAACGCACGCCCGTCCTTTGGCAGCTTTGCCTAAGGCGAAAAGCCGCCATCAGGTTGCGAGTATCCGGCAGACGGTTGGGCTTCCCGGTCCCGATTCCAGCAGTGCGAATAGTGTGAACCACACGGGTTCCGTCAAGAAGCAAAACGCGTCGCAAACGCCGAAATTCCGCTGGCCGGTTCGGGGGCGGATCATTTCAAGCTATGGTCGCAAGCGGGATGGCAGCCGCAATGACGGGATCAATCTTGCGGTGCCTGGAGGAACCTCGGTACGCGTTGCGGAGAGCGGTACGGTCATTTATGCCGGTGATAAGCTCAAGGGATATGGCAATCTTGTGCTCGTGCAGCATTCAAACGGCTGGGTAACGGCCTATGCGCACAATGAAAAAGTGATGGTGTCCAAAGGGCAGCAGGTGCGGCGCGGACAGATCATCGCGCAGGCCGGCAAGAGCGGCAATGTGGAAGCCCCGCAAGTGCATTTCGAACTCAGAATCAAGGGCGATCCAGTGGATCCGGTGCCGTATCTGGTCAGCAGTTGATGTCTTGAAGACATGCGATACCACAAAAAAAGGGCTGCCTGTGCAGCCCTTTTTTTATGCCCTCACGGGCTTTTTTTGATGATTGTTTGCGCTGGTTATTCAATCGCTACGTAAGGTTTCTGCGTCATTGCTTCGATCAGCATGATCAGAGCGTGCTCAACCGTTGCCGCCCTGACGTCTTCGCGCTCCATGGTGGCGAAGATCTTGTGATTGTGGGCCTGGGGATAGTGGCGCGACGATACGGCAAAATGGACAAGCCCGACCGGCTTTTCCTTTGTGCCGCCTGCGGGACCGGCGATACCGGTCACGGCCACTGCAAAGTCGGCGCGCGAATGAAGGATCGCGCCCTCTGCCATGGCGCGGGCAACCTCTTCGCTCACGGCACCGCAATCCTCGATCATTTCGCTGGGCACGTCCAACATCTCTATCTTGGCTTCATTGGAATAGGTGACGAAGCCTCGATCAAAGAATTGCGAAGAGCCGGGGACTTCGGTGAGGGTGGCTGAAATCAGGCCGGCGGTGCAGGATTCGGCTGCCGCGATCGTGTATCCCTTCTTTTTGGCGATATCGAGCAACTCGTTCGACAGTTCGATTGCATCGGAGGGAACATACATGGCGAATCCTTGCCGCTTGTTTGATCATAGGGCCGCGTGAGTTGCGCATTCGTCCGGCTGCACGCAACAGGTCTATACCAGTGATACTCTAGTCTTGCGGTTCGGGCAATCGGACACAGACGCTTGCCAAGGCCGCAATTCCTTCTTTGCGGCCCGTGAAGCCCAACCGCTCGCTCGTTGTCGCCTTGACGCTGATACGCTCAAGGTCAAGATCGCAAATCTGAGCAATGCGGGCGCGGATGGCAGGGCGATGCGGTCCGATCTTGGGTGCTTCGCAAATGATCGTCAGGTCGATGTTGGAGACCTTTCCGTTTCGATCCGCAACGCGCCGCATTGCGTCCTTGAGGAAAAGATCCGAGGATGCGCCCTTCCATTTGGGGTCGGAGGGCGGGAAATGGGTCCCGATATCGCCATCTGCTATGGCGCCCAGCAACGCATCGGTGATGGCATGCAGGCCGACATCGGCATCCGAATGCCCCTTGAGCTTTTGGTCATGGGGGATGGATATACCACCGATGATCACGCCGTCGCCCGGCTCGAAGGCGTGAACATCGTATCCCGTGCCCATTCTTGCGTCGGTCAGAGGTTGGGTGGCGGGCTTGATGCCGCTAAGGGCCTGTTCTGCCATGTCTAGATCTTCCCGGTTTGTCAGTTTGGTGTTGCTGGGGCTGCCTTCTACAATGCGAACGGGCTGACCCGCCCATTCGGCCACGGCTGCGTCATCGGTGAATGCGGCGGTGACGGATTGGGCGGCGCGCCTATGGGCTTCAAGGATAAAGTCGAAATGAAAGCCTTGTGGTGTTTGGGCTGCCCAGAGTGTCGAGCGGTCGATTGTTGCCTCGATCACGCCGTCTTGCGATACGCGCTTGATAGTATCGGTGACCGGGGTGGCGACGAGGCAGGCCTTGTGCTGTTGCAGGGCACTGCGGCAGCGTCTCAGAATTTGTCTGGTGACAAAGGGGCGGGCGGCATCGTGGATAAGAACGTTGTCCAGCTTGTGATCGGCAAGACCATCAAGGCCGTTCAGGACGGATGATTGTCGCGTGTCCCCGCCTATGACTGGCGGCAGGAGTTTGGCTTTCAGAAGGCTTTCCGGATAATCGGACAGCAGCGGCTCGATGGCACAATCATAAAGCGACCTGTCCCCCTCGGCGATGACCACTTTGACGAAATCGATATCCTCTGATTCCAGGAAGGGTATCAGCGTGTGGCAAAGGACCGGTTTTCCGGCAATTCGGACATATTGTTTGGCAACAGTGTCGCTGCTTCGCTTGGCGCGGTTGCCAACTCCGGCAGCCACGATGATTGCGGCGCATGTCATGATGTTCGTTGCCATCCTTGTGCGTTTGTGCTTTTGCTTTAAGGGCGGATCCATTTGCGTTTGGCAGATCATTCTGGATTACCACCATGCTCATTGCTTTAGCAGGGGGCGGTCTGTTTGGGAATTGACCAATTGAAAATTCCTGTTTTTTGCCAAAGCAATCTGAGCCGCTTTTGCCCATGTGAGATCGCATGCGTGCACAAAGGGTGTTAATGACCAAATTGTAGACACTAAATTCCCTTGCACATTTATTAGGCATCTCTATACTGTTTTTGAAGAATGCCTTGAAAGATGACCTCCTTATGAAGTCCAGCTCCCTACATAAGGCCGCCTCCAGCCTTGCTATCGGACCCGTCGTCGTTCCAAACGGCGTCTTTCTTGCACCCATGTCCGGTATCACGGATGTGCCGTTTCGGACCCTTGCGCGTCGATTCGGAGCCGGGCTTGTGGTTTCCGAAATGGTTGCCAGCAAAGCCTTTGCTGTTGGCAAGGAAGAAATGCGCCTTCGGGCAGAAGGGCAGGGGCTTGAGGTCCATGCTGTTCAATTGGCCGGTAACAGAGCGGACTGGATGGGCGAGGCAGCACGCCTGAGTGAAGGCGCCGGGGCCTCGATCATTGATATCAATATGGGGTGTCCGGCCAAGAAGGTCATTTCAGGTTATTCGGGGTCGGCGTTGATGCGGGATCTGGATCAGGCGCTGAGATTGATCGATGCGGTTGTCGGCGCGGTGTCGGTGCCTGTCACCGTTAAGATGCGACTGGGTTGGGACGATGCATCCCACAATGCGGCGGAGTTGTCGCGCAGAGCTGAAGAGAGCGGTGTTGCGCTGGTCACCATCCATGGACGCACCCGCAACCAGTTCTATAAGGGAACGGCTGACTGGACTGCGATCCACGCCGTAAAAGAGGCCGTGTCCATTCCGGTCATTGCCAATGGCGATGTAATGAGTGAAGCGGACAGCATGGAAATTCTCGGCCAGTCGGGTGCCGATGGGCTGATGGTGGGGCGCGGTGCCTACGGGCGCCCCTGGCTGCCGGGTCATGTGGCGCACTATCTGGCGACCGGGGAAAAGCTTGACGAGCCCGAAGGAGAGACTTTGCTCCCTCTCGTGCTCGAGCATTATGACCGAATGATTGACTATTATCCGGACGTGGTGGGCGTGCGTTGCGCCCGCAAACATCTGGGGTGGTATATGGATTATCAAATTGAACGGACCGGCTATTATTCCTCCGAACTGGCCGATCTGAAAAAGACAATTTTGACCGCAAATGAACCGGAACGCGTTCGCGCGGGGCTGCGCGACTTTTTCGATTTGGCTGCGGCGAGGCAGGTAGCATGAATGACAAGCCAAGACGCAGCAATCCCAAGGACGTTCCCTATCAACTGATGCTCAGTGCCTTACCGCACCCGATCGTCATGATTGATCGGGACGGCTATGTGGTTGCGGCCAACGATATGGCGGAGTTTTTCTTTCAGACAAGCGCGGCGGTTCTTGCCAAGCAAAAGCTGACAACGCTTCTTCCCTTTGGTAGCCCCGTTCTGGCTCTGGTGGATCAGGCCAGAGAGCGACTTGCGCCGGTGAATGAATATCGGGTCGATATTTCCAATCCGCGCATCGGAATAGACAAGGTGGTGGATGTCTATGCCGCACCGGTACAGGATCGCACGGGCGCTGTTACCCTGATGCTGCAGGAGCGCACGATTGCAGACAAGATGGATCGGCAGTTGACCCATCGGGATTCGGCTCGCTCCGTTACGGGCCTTGCCTCCATGCTCGGCCACGAAGTCAAGAACCCGCTTTCGGGCATTCGCGGTGCTGCCCAGCTGCTCGAGAGCTCGGTGTCCGACGATGACCGCGCATTGACGAGGCTGATCACTGACGAGACAGACCGGATCGTCCGATTGATCGACCGTATGGAGGTCTTTTCCGACCAACGCCCCGTTGAGCGAGAGGCCGTCAATATTCATGTGGTGCTTGATCGGGTCAAGAAGCTGGCACAGGCTGAATTCGGCGACCGCATCCACTTCGGGGAACAATATGATCCGTCCCTGCCTTTCGTGCATGCCAATCAGGATCAACTGGTTCAGGTTTTCCTTAATCTGGTCAAGAACGCTGCAGAAGCCGTGTTGGAAGTACCCGGACCTGAGATTGTTCTGAGCACTGCATTTCGTCCCGGCATCCGCATTCAGGTGCCAGGATCGACCGAGAAAACATCCCTGCCGCTTGAAATTTGCGTCAAGGACAACGGGCCGGGCATTCCCAAGGAAATCGAAGATTGTCTGTTCGACCCCTTTGTCACCTCCAAGACGAACGGATCCGGTCTGGGACTGGCTCTGGTTGCCAAGCTGATTGGCGATCATGGAGGTGTGATTGAGTATGACGGAACTGGCCGTCAAACCATTTTCCGCGTCATGCTGCCACCCAGCGACATGGAACTATAATAGGAGATTGTACCATGACCAAAGGGACAATCCTGCTGGCTGATGATGATACTGCCATCCGCACCGTGCTCAATCAGGCGCTGTCCCGCGCCGGATATACGGTTCGGTTGACATCCAACGCGACGACCTTGTGGAGCTGGATCTCACAAGGGGAAGGCGATCTTGTGATCACCGATGTCGTGATGCCGGATGAGAATATTTTTGATGTTCTGCCAAGGATCAAGAAAACCAGACCCAATTTGCCAGTCATTGTGATGAGTGCGCAAAACACGTTCATGACGGCGATCAAGGCGTCCGAGCGCGGTGCTTATGAATATCTGCCCAAGCCGTTCGACCTCAAGGAACTGATCAACATTGCCGGACGAGCGCTGTCCGAGCCACGCCCGAGCCTTAAGACGACCGAAGACGACGGCATGGATATTCCGTTGATTGGTCGCTCTGCTGCGATGCAGGACATCTACCGGATGCTGGCGCGCCTGATGCAAAATGATCTCACGGTTATGGTCACCGGCGAGAGCGGAACGGGCAAGGAGCTGGTTGCCCGGGCCTTGCATGATTATGGCAAACGCCGCAAGGGACCATTTGTGGCCATCAACATGGCGGCGATCCCCAAGGACCTTATTGAGTCGGAGTTGTTTGGCCACGAGAAAGGCTCTTTCACCGGGGCGCTTGGTCGCTCGGCGGGCAAGTTCGAAATGGCTGAAGGGGGGACTTTGTTCCTCGATGAGATCGGCGATATGCCGATGGAAGCGCAGACCCGTCTGCTTCGCGTCCTGCAGCAGGGAGAATATACCACTGTCGGCGGACGCACGCCGATCAAGACGAATGTGCGCATTATCGCCGCAACCAACAAGGATCTTCAGTCCCTCATTCATCAGGGCCTGTTCCGAGAGGATTTGTTTTTCCGGCTCAACGTGGTTCCGATGCGTTTGCCGCCTTTGCGCGAGCGGTCCGAGGATATCAAGGATCTGATGCGGCACTTCTTCGCTGTCGGCGAACGCGAGGGCTTGCCGGTCAAGACCATCCAGCCAGATGCGCTTGATGTCATGCTGCGCTATCGCTGGCCGGGCAACGTCCGCGAGCTTGAGAATCTGGTGCGTCGTCTTGCTGCGCTTTACCCACAAGAAACAATCACGGCAGCGCAGATCGAAAATGAGCTCAATCAGATCAGTCTGACCACGGATGTTCAGCCAGAGCAGAAGGTCCAGAATCTGGCTGCTGCTATGGAATCCTATCTGGAGCAATTGTTCAAGGAATTCGGCGACAGCTTGCCGCCCCCCGGTCTCTATCACAGACTGCTGCGTGAAATCGAATATCCCCTGATTTGCACGTCGCTTGCCGCGACCAAGGGCAACCAGATCAAGACCGCGGAGTTGTTGGGACTCAACCGCAATACCCTGCGTAAGAAGATAAAGGATCTGGATATTCAGGTGGTGCGGGGTGCCTGACCGGCAGACTTTGGCGATTTTTCCCGGTTTGATGTGGCTAATTTAACACAACAAACTGTGGGGCATGGACAGTCATTGCGATAGCTGTCACATTTAAGCAACATTTCAGTTCAATAGAGGGGCCTGCTTCAATCGTTTGATCAGGCCCTTTGCAGAGGATGTGTTGCGCGTGAATGATCGTTCCGAAAAGGATTTAGAGCCCGGCCAAAGTGACCGGAGCGGCAGACGTACGGGTTTGCTCGCTGAAGGATTGTCGATGGTGGGCGAGATGCCGGACATGCAGCGCAAGGTGCGGCTGGTTGGTCTTGCTGTCGTCATTCTGGCGGTTGTCTCCGGCGTTACCACATTTGTGGTTCTGCTCGGTCTTACCTCAATCGAACCGACCGATGATGTCATTCGCATCGCAATGATCGTCAACGGCATCATTCTGGTCGGCTTGGCGTTTCTGATTTCTTGGGAAGCGAGTTCCATCATTCTGGCCCGCCACAAAGGCAAGGCCGGCGCGCGCCTGCATATTCGGGTCATGGGGTTGTTCGCCCTTGTTGCGACCGTGCCGACTGTGCTGGTGGCCATTTTCGCGTCTATCACCCTTGATCGCGGTCTTGATCGCTGGTTTTCATCGCGCACCATGGCGATCATCAACAGCTCGCAGACGGTCGCAACCGCTTACACCAAGGAACATGCCCGCGTTCTGCGCAACGAACTGCTCGGGATGGGACGGGCGTTGAACGACTCCGAGCCCTATTTTTTGTTGGCCGAAGACCGGTTCCGGGCCATCTTCGCCCGTCAGGCGCGCATTCGCGGCATTCCTGCGGCATTCATCGTCAGCGGAGATGGCAAGGAGATGATGGCGAGTCCGAGCCGACTTGATCAGCCCTTGCCCAGAATGCCGACCCCCGAATTGCTCGAACGAGCCCGTAGCGAGCCAGAGTTGATCGCGCTTGGGGATTCCAACCTTGTCGCCGGAATCTTGCGTCTTGACGAATTCAGCGATGCCTATCTTTTCGTGGTGCGGGTCATCGATCCGGTCGTGTCGAACTTCCTGCGCATGACATCGGAGAATGCGCAGGAATATCAGGCCTTTTTTGACAGCCGATCAAACATTCTGGCAGCCTTCGCCATGCTGTATATCGGTGCGGGGCTGATCGTGCTTCTCTCGACGACCTGGTTTGCCATCGGCTTTGCCAATACGCTGGTTGCTCCGATCCGGCGTCTGATCAGCGCAGCGGAGCGGGTCCGTCACGGTGATCTGTTTGTGCGGCTGCCCAACGAGATCGGATCATCGGATTTTTCGAGCCTCAACCAGACCTTCAACACCATGACAACCGAGCTGCGCTCTCAGCGGGATGAACTCATCCTTGCTCGCGACACCATGGACGCCCGGCGGCGCTTCACCGAGGCGATGCTGGAGGGTGTCAGCGCCGGTGTTCTGGGCATTGACGAGTTGGGGCAGATCACTCTCGCAAATCCCTCGGTTCAGAAGCTCCTGAACATGCGCGAGCGCGAGTTGCTGGGCAAGAAACTGACATCGGTGCTGCCCGAGATTGCGGATCTTTTCGAAAATGCGATCTATGCCGACGGGTCCCAGCATCTGGAAGAACAGATTTCTGTTGTCCGGAGCGGTTTGGAACTGGCGTTGCGGGCGCGTATCACCTCTGAAAGTGGAGATGATGACCTGCATTCCCATGTGGTTACGCTTGATGATGTCACCGATCTGGTTTCGGCCCAGCGTTCGGCCGCGTGGGCGGATGTTGCGCGGCGGATTGCTCATGAGATCAAGAATCCGCTCACTCCCATCCAGTTGTCAGCGGAACGGTTGCGCCGTCGGTATGGCAAAAAGGTCGCCGATGATGACCGCAAGGTGTTTGACCAGTGCGTCAACACGATCGTCCGTCAGGTCGGTGACATCGGACGCATGGTCGATGAGTTTTCCTCGTTTGCCCGCATGCCCAAACCGGTGTTTGAGCCGGGAGACCTGTCGGAAGTCGTCAAGCAATCCGTGTTTCTGATTGAAGTCGCCAATCACGACATCACGTTCGAAACGGATCTGCCGGAAGAAATGCCCGGATCCTTTGATCACCGTCTTCTGTCTCAGGCGATGTCCAATATCGTGAAAAATGCAACCGAAGCGATCAGTGGCCGCGATGGTGGAGAGGACCGAGACGAAGAAGCAGGAAAAGTTCTCGTCGTTGCCACGGTCGAGGACGACACCTATTGCGTCCGGGTGATTGACAATGGCATCGGGTTTCCCGTCAACAATCGTCAGCGCTTGCTGGAGCCTTACATGACGACGAGAGAAAAGGGCACGGGTCTAGGACTCGCCATCGTGCGCAAGATTTTGAATGAGCATGGCGGTTCGATCCAGTTGCGGGATGCCGCGGAAGTTTCCGATTTTGAGCATGGGGCCTGCATCGAGATGCGGCTTCTCAAGGATGCTGTAGCGTCTATGGATGGTGCCGATGGCACCGCAGAAGGACACCATAATTCAGGGCTGTCGCTGGATAATCTGCGACAGGCAGGAGGAGAGTGAACATGTCAGCGGATATTCTTGTAGTTGATGATGAAGTCGATATTCGCGAACTCGTCGCCGGTCTTCTAGAGGATGAGGGCTATGATACGCGCATGGCGTCCCATAGCGATGAAGCGCTCGAGCTGATCGAACAACGACGGCCGTCCCTGATTTTTCTGGATATATGGCTTCAGGGATCCCGCCTTGACGGGCTTGCGTTGCTCGCAGTGATCAAGCAGAAGCATCCGGAATTGCCGGTGGTGATGATCTCGGGCCATGGTGGCGTCGAAACGGCGGTGGCGGCCATCAAGCGCGGGGCCTATGACTTCATTGAAAAACCTTTCAAGGCCGACCGGCTTATTCTCGTCGCGGAGCGGGCGCTCGAGGCCTCAACGCTTAAGCGGCAGGTGAAGGATCTGCAATCGCGCAGCGGTGAGACCAACCGGCTGATCGGCTCCTCCAGCGCCATGAACAATCTGCGCCAACTGGTCCAGAGGATCTCTCAAACCAACAGTCGCGTGCTGATATCCGGCCCTTCTGGTTGTGGCAAAGAGCTGGTCGCGCGCTGCATCCATCTGGAGTCCCATCGTTCGTCTTCGCCTTTTGTGTCCTTTTCGGCCATCCAGTTCACCGAGACGGATCTGGAAATCGGACTGTTCGGCACCGAGGCCGATGGCACCACACCCCGCAAGATCGGGGCGCTGGAAGAAGCTCACGGAGGGACGCTCTATCTGGAAGAAATTTCCGATCTGCCGATGGAAACGCAGAGCAAACTGACCCGTGTGCTGACCAGCAACAAGTTCGTGCGTGTCGGCGGGCAGAAACCTGTGCAAGTGGATGTTCGTTTCATTTCATCCACCTCGCGCAATATGGATAGCCTGGTCGAGGTTGGCGGGTTCCGGGAAGACCTTTTCCACCGCCTCAATGTCGTGCCCCTCGCTGTTCCGCCGCTTGCTGACCGGCGTGAGGATATCCCTGAGCTGGTGCTGCATTTCATGGAGCTTCTGTCTAGTACCGCCGGGCTTCCATCCCGCAAAATCGGTGAAGACGCGATGGCCATATTGCAGGCGCATAACTGGCCGGGAAACATTCGCCAGCTGAAAAACAATATCGAGCGCCTCCTGATCCTGACCAAAGGGGATGAAGACGCGATCATCACGGCAGATCTTTTGCCCAGCGAAGTTGGGGAAACCGCCCCAAGTGTTCCGGGCAGTGGGGAAGCCAGCGAGCAGATCATGTCTTTGCCTCTCAAGAAAGCGCGTGAGGTGTTTGAGCGGGAGTATCTGAAGGCTCAGATTGCCCGGTTTGGTGGTAATGTGTCACGCACCGCAGAATTCGTCGGAATGGAGCGGTCCGCACTGCACCGCAAGCTCAAAAGCCTTGGCGTTGTTTGATCGCATGTCGGCCGCCCGAAAACGCGATTACGGATGGCCCCACTTTTTCGCAAGCGCCGATAAGTGATTGGGCTTAAGCGAAATTTGTGCAATAAATTTCGAAAGTGCCTGAACAAGAGGTTTGAGTCTGCTGTCGTTCCGCTCGTTGCGATGCTCCCTTGGAGCGAATTGCGAAACGCGTTGGGCTTGCCGCCAGCTTGGTATTGAGAAAGAGAGCTGCAAGATATGAAAGTGGTGATTTGCGGTGCGGGTCAGGTCGGTTACGGTATTGCCCGACATCTATCCTCCGAGCAGAATGACGTTACGGTGATCGACAGTTCTCCGGCTCTGGTTTCTGCCATTCGCGACACGCTCGATGTGCGTGGATATGTCGGCCATGGTGCCCATCCGGACGTGCTGGCGCGGGCAGGGGCCGATGAAGCGGACATGATCGTCGCCGTTACCCTTTACGACGAAGTCAATATGGTCGCCTGTCAGGTGGCCCATTCGCTTTTCAACGTGCCGACCAAGGTAGCGCGCGTGCGGGCCCAGTCCTATCTGGAGAAGCATTGGGCAAACCTCTTCTCTCGGGAGCATCTGCCCATTGACGTGGTGATTTCGCCCGAGGTGGAAGTGGGCGAGATGGTGCTGTCGCGCATGGCGATGCCTGGCGCCGAGGACACAGTGCGCTTTGCCGATGGTGAAGTGCTGATGATTGCGGTTCTGTGCGAGGAAGAATGTCCGGTTGTCGATACGCCCTTGCGGCAATTGACTGAACTCTTTCCTGATCTTCAGGCGGTGGTTGTCGGGATCCGCCGCAATTCACGGCTGTTTGTTCCCCATGCCGAGGACCAGATGCTGGCCGGCGATCTTGCCTATGTGGTGGTGGATCGCCAGCAGGTCTGGCGGACGCTCAATATCTTCGGGCATGACGAGGGGCTTGCCAACCGCGTCGTGATCGCGGGTGGCGGGAACATCGGTCGGTATGTCGCCATGGCAATTGAAGCAAGACGTGCGCGCACACGCGCCAAGGTGATCGAGCTGGACCGCGACCGGGCGATCAAGATTGCCAATGATTTCAAGGACACGATTGTTCTGCAGGGCAGTGCGCTTGATCAGGATATCCTGAAGGAAGCCGATGTGCGGGACGCGGATACGCTGATTGCGCTGACCAACAATGATCAGGTCAATATCCTGTCCTGTGCGATGGCCAAGCGTCTGGGCTGTACGCGCACCATGGCCCTGCTCAATGATTCCCATTATCCCGATTTGGCGCATGATCTGGGCATTGATGCCTATGTGAACCCGCGCTCGGTGACGATTTCCAAAATCCTGCAGCATGTTCGCCGCGGCCGTATTCGCGGAGTACACGCGGTCGAGGATGGTGCGGCAGAAGGCATCGAGGCAGAAGCGCTGGAGACGTCACCGCTTGTCGGTCGGCCTTTGCGCAGTGTCGAATTTCCCGAAGGGGTTCGTGTTGGAGCAATCTACCGTGACAAGCAGGTGATCATGCCCAACGGCGACGTTCAGATCGAGGCGGGGGACCGTGTCATCCTGTTTGCTTTGGCTGATCGCGTCAAACAGGTTGAAATGCTGTTCCGTGTCAGCTTCGAGTTCTTCTAAGGCACGAAAAGGGCTGTCACCGGATGACCGCAATCCTCTATTTCCTGTCGATCCTGCTTGGAGCATTGGGCGCACTCATGCTGCCTACGGCGCTCGTTGCACTCAGTTCGGGAAATACGGAACTGGCAGGCGGGTTTCTGCTCGTTGCGGGCCTGACCGGCTTTCTGTCGGGTGGGGTCTATTTTGCCCTTCGTGGGCAGAAGAAAGATCTGGTCAATGCGCAAACCTTCCTTCTGTGTGTGCTTGCGTGGTTTGGTTTGCCGTTCGCCGGTGCGTTTCCCTTCATTCTGTCAGGACAGCTTTCCGGCATTGATGCGCTGTTTGAGGCAGCCTCAGCGCTGACGACGACCGGATCCACGGTCTTCACGGTATTGGAACCCGTGCCGCGTGCGCTGATCTTCTGGCGGGCCATTTTGCAATGGTTTGGCGGCTTTCTTACGTTGCTGAGCTTCCTGCTTATTCTGGCCCCCGGCGGGGTGGGCGGATTGCCTGATCACCAGACCGGGATCACAGAGCGCAATCTGGGCGACGAGTCCGGGCGCACCTTCTATGTCATTCGGCAGGTTGGAGGTGCTTACGGCCTTGTGACGATGGGGCTGGCGTGGCTTTTGATCATTTCAGGGCTGCCTCCTTTTGATTCCCTTTGTCTTGCCTTTTCAACCATTTCAACAGGCGGTTTCATGCCGGTTGATGGCCCCCTGTCTGTCTATGACAATCGTTTCGCCGAGCTGATTGTTGCGGTGGGGATGGTGATCGGAGCGTCCAGCATTTTGTGGCACCGGATGGCGGTGCGCGGCAAATTTCAGCTTTCGTACGAACAGGGTGAAAGCTACGCCCTTCTGGCCATCATCGGGGTCTTGGGGCTTTTCTATTCCATTACGCTGTTCCAACTGGCGGGCAGTGCATCTGTGTTGCCGCCTTTGTCCGCTCTGCGGCAGGGGTTCTTTGCGGCGGCGTCTCTGGTCTCCACGACCGGGTTTGAATTGCGTCATGCGGACGTGACAGTTCTGCCGGGCATTCTCGTCATCTGTGTGGCCCTCATTGGTGCGACGCCTTTCTCAACGGCGGGAGGGCTCAAGCTTTATCGGATTGGCGCCATGATCCTTCAGGCAACGCGCGAGGTGGGGCGCCTGATCTATCCGCATTCGATCCGTGGAGGCCGCCTTGGCCGAACCGAATATACCATTCAGTTGATGAAGGCGATTTGGGCTTCGTTCCTGTTGTCGATGATCCTGATTGCCATTGTCACCGGTATGGTGACCTATGAGATCGGTCACTTTGACGGAGGTCTCGTTGCGGCCATATCGAGCTTTTCGAACATCGGCCCACTCTATCAATCAGGATGGAGCCAAACTGGCGAGTGGCCGCCTTATGCGGAGATGGGGCTGGTTATCAAATATGCGCTGGTTGTCACAATGATCCTCGGGCGAATTGAAATTATCGTTCTGTTTGGTGCGTTTAATGTGAACTTCTGGCGCCGGTGATCCGTTTATGACTTCATTTTAGAGTGGTTTTCAGTTTTAGTGCATAGAATGGTTGCGTTTGAGACTTGGCAAGTGTCTCAATATGGGTAAACTGTTCCTCCGAGAATCGATCTTATCGGTACTCGATGGTTCAGGAATAAAATTGCGCGGCCGGTGTTGTTGGGGGACTCGGTTTTGTCGTAGCAATTTGCCGATATCCCCAGACATGTGGAAAATATCACTGCCAGTGAGGCTGGTGGCGAGTTTATGGGGTTTGCCGGTCTGGTCTAATTCTTGTGACTAGGTCATAATGGTGGTTCCATTAAAGCAACATCTTACGAGATAAACGACAACAATAAGGCAGGACCTATGGCAGAAAGAGCCCAGAACCTCCAGGATACCTTTCTCAATCACGTTCGCAAAACTAAAACACCGCTGACCATTTTTCTGGTCAATGGGGTTAAGTTGCAGGGTGTTGTGACCTGGTTTGATAATTTTTGTGTGTTGTTGCGGCGCGATGGGCATTCGCAGCTGGTTTATAAACATGCCATTTCCACCATTATGCCAAATGGGCCATTGTCGCTCTTCGAAGCGGCAGAAAATGGCGAGAAGGCTGAAGGCTGATTGTCAGAAGATAAAGAAGATCTAGAAGAAAGCGGAGCCAAACGGCGATCGCAGAAGAAGATGATCAAGCGAGAGACGGTTGCGACCCGTTCGCTTGTTCTGGTTCCCATTCTATCGCAGAATTTGCAAAACAAGGCGGCTGCCGAAGGAAAGATCGTTCGGCGGACCGATGATTCACGTCTGGAGGAAGCCGCCGGTCTGGCCGCTGCCATCGAGCTTGATGTCGTCGATGTCATCCGCATTCCGCTCAATGCGCTTCGCCCCTCGACCCTCATCGGGAAGGGTAAACTGGAGGATATCTGGGATATCATTGACCGCGAAAAGGTCGACTTGATCATCATAGATTATCCGCTCACTCCGATCCAGCAACGCAACCTCGAAAAGGAATGGGACTCAAAGGTTCTCGACCGAACCGGCCTCATTCTTGAGATTTTCGGTCGTCGTGCCCGCACCAAGGAAGGGCGGCTTCAGGTCGAACTGGCGCATCTGAATTATCAGAAAGGCCGACTTGTTCGCAGTTGGACGCACCTTGAACGCCAGCGCGGCGGGATCGGCTTCATGGGTGGTCCCGGTGAAACCCAGATCGAGGCCGACCGCAGGGCCCTGCAGGAAAAGATCACACGTCTTGAGAAGGATATTGAACAGGTACGCCGGACGCGCGGGCTGCATCGCAGTAACCGCCAGAAGGTTCCGCATCCAATCGTGGCTCTGGTCGGCTATACCAACGCTGGCAAGTCGACGCTGTTCAATCATCTGACGGGGGCGGGGATCTTTGCCAAGGATCTGCTGTTTGCTACGCTCGATCCAACCCTTCGCACCATGACACTGCCCCATGGTCGGCCGGTAATCCTGTCTGACACTGTGGGCTTCATTTCCGATCTGCCGACCCATCTGATTGCGGCCTTCCAGGCGACGCTTGAAGAGGTGCTCGAGGCCGACGTTATTCTGCATGTGCGCGATATTGCCCATGAGGATACAGGCGCGCAGGCCGAGGATGTGGCCAATGTGCTGCACGATCTGGGCATTGAGATCGATGAAGATCCGCGTGTGATCGAGGTTTGGAACAAGATCGATCTGCTTGAAGACGATGATCGGCAGAAGGTGATCGAGCGTGCCGCGAGCCAGCAGCCATCAAAGGCGACAGAGCAGTTGCAACCGGTCGCTCTGTCTGCGGTCAGCGGCGAGGGGACGGATATCCTGCTCGACGAGATCGAAGCCAAGCTCGCCCAGAATGACAATATCCTCAAGCTGCATTTGGCCGTCGAGGACGGCGAGGGCCTCGCCTGGCTCTATCGTCACTGCGATGTTCTGGACCGTCTCGACAGCGAGGACGGCATCGACCTCAAGGTTCGCGCTGCCGACAAGGTTCAAAGCGAACTCCGCAACCGTTTCATCGTGGATTAAAGCAATTGGCCGCGTGGTATCTTCCCGAACCACGCGGTCTTCAAAACCGAACTGTCGCCATCAAAGACAGCCGGGAGATAGCCATGCTTGGAACTGGCGAGCCAATAGCGTTTGGCACTCGGAATCTGAGCCGATCTTGCTGCATGATCGATAGATGGCAGCCGTCGTGACGAAGGCAGAAATGCCGGCCGCAAGGTCTGCGGGGACAAGATCCGTCCTGATTCCTTCAGTCGCATCCTTGCTCCAGTCTTCCAGAAATGACAGCAATTTGGTCTCCAGCGCGTCGAGTGCCGCCAGAAACTGTTCGGATGTTTTGTGGGACGTTGCTCCCGAAAAATCCAGATAGATTTGAAGAACTGTTCTGTCAGCACTGAGAAGACGGATCAGCTTCATACTCTGACGAACAAGATAGTCCTGCGGACTTTCTACGCCAGCAGACTCCTTTTCCCAATCGTCAACAATTGCCTGAATGCGCTCTGCAACAAGGTACGAGAACAAGCTGTTCTTGTCGCCAAAATGTGCGAAGAGCGATCCTTTGGCGACGCTGGATTCTTTCGCTATCGAATCCATGGACACATCGTCAAATGATTTCCCTTTTGTCAGTTTCCGAGCTGCTTCCAGAATGTTCGCTCTCGTCTCATAGCTTCTCTTTTGAATTGGCTCTCTCCTAAGAAAAAATGACCGCAGTCAATTTTTGATATTGCATATGGCCCTAACCATTCTATATAGAAATTGACCGCGGTCAATTTTATGGAGACTCAAATGGCAATCGGCAACAAAGAAAACAAAGGCAACCATATCTTGATTCTGAATGGACATCCTGCCGGGAGCAGTTTGTCTAAAGGTATCGCAGACCGATATGAACAAAAAGCGCAGAATGCGGGCTATCATGTCGCGCGGTTCAACCTGGCAGATATGCAGTTTAACAGCGACTTCGGGCAAGCGACCTATAAGAACGCGCCAAAGCTGGAAGCCGATCTACAAGCGTTCTGGGATGCGCTTGAAAAATGTGACCACTTCGTCCTGACGCATCCTTTGTGGTGGGGTGGAATGCCTGCCAAGCTGAAGGGGCTGTTTGATCGGATCCTGCTGCCCGGAAGAGCTTTCGCGCAACAAAAGGGGGCACCACTTCCCAAAAAACTACTCACCAACAAAACCGCGCATGTGTTCATCACATCAGATACGCCCAACTGGTACTTCAAATTGTTTTTGGGTGCTGCCATCGCCAAGCAGATCAAGAAGCAAATTCTGGGCTATGTCGGCTTCTCGCCGGTGCAGGTCACCAACTTCGCCACCACCAAGGCCTCGACCGCGCAGGTTCGCGAGAAGTGGCTGACCAAGGTTGGAAAATTCGCTCAAACCGCACGTTGAGTTAGAAGGTGCTGGATCAGGTTCAAAGAGCCAAAAGAAAGGGAAATGCATTGAACGATCGATTGATACTGCTAACGGGGTGTTCGGGTGGGGGAAAATCGACCCTGCTCGATGCCTTGGCCGACCGTGGCTTTGCAACTATGCCAGAGCCGGGTCGTCGCATCGTTGCGGATGAGTTGGCGGGAGACGGTAAGGCCCTGCCATGGGTGGATATGAACGCATTCGCGCTCCGAGCCATCGAGGTGGCCAAGGCCGATCTGGAGAGGGCGAAGCGTCTGGATGGTCCCGTCTTCTTCGACCGGGGGCTGATCGATGCCGCTGTTGCTTTGGAGCATTCCGGCGGGCCGACAGCAAGCGAAACCCTTGGTCAAACTCCGCCATATGCGAAGCGTGTTTTCATCGTTCCGCCATGGCAAGAGCTGTTCGTTGGGGACGATGAACGCAGGCATGACTTTGATGCGGCGGTTCAGGAACATCTGCGCATCACCCGCACTTTGGAAAAGCTCGGCTATACTCTGCATGTGCTACCCAAAGTGTCGGTGACGGAACGGGCTGAGCTCGTCTTGACAAAATTAGACCAGTGGTCTAATTCCTTCTCAACGATTTAGACTAGTAGTCTATGGAGTGTTTGAGAAGACATCATCATGACCCCACGAGACCGATTTCTGGCGCTGAGCAAACAAGATCGCCTGCTTTGGCTGGAACCAGCCGAAGATGAATTCTGCGCATATGGGCTGGAAGGGGCTTCCCTGAACCGGATTTTGAAGCGCGCTGGCGTGAGCAAAGGGCGCACCTATCACTACTTTGCCAATAAGGGCGAATTGTATCGTGCCACTCTCGAAGCTCGCCTGCCTCATATCGATGAGTCTACGCTGTCGGTTCCGCTTCAAGCCACGGATGCACGGGCATTCTGGCTAGGTATTTCTGGCTTGGTTGAACAGGTGACGACAGCGCTCAACGAAGACAAAAGTCTTGCGGAGTTGGTTCGGATCCTGCACCACGAAGTCGCTGCAAAGCGTGCGTTCGAAGAGCCGCTTACTCGGCTGCAGACCCAAATTGAAAAGTTCGTCGGCGTAGGTCAATCTGTTGGTGCCATTCGAGATGACGTTCCGCACACGCTTCTGACAAGCGTCACGCTAGACCTTGCGACAACGATTGATCGCTGGTTTGCAAATTACGCTCAAGACCTATCCAGCGAAGAAGAAACCATCTTGTCCCAACGTGCCTTTGGCATGCTGATAGCACCCCTTCTTCCGCCTCAACAATTCCCCACGCATCAATCCGATAGAAAAAACTCATGACTCATTCTCGTATCGTTGGAATCCTCGTTCTGTTAAGCGCCCTCAATCTGGCCCTGATGGTGCCGGGCGGGTTCGTTGAAACCAGAGTCTTTCCGCACTATTCCGTTTCTGTTCTGGCCGCTTTCAATGTCTTTTTGACCATCCTGGGACTGGGCAGTTTCATCCTTGCCTACGCTGCCTTACGCTATGGCAGAACCGGTATGTGGCCGGTAGTAGCCGGTGTTGCGTATGTTGCGGTTTATGTGGCGGATCTCCTGCATATTTTCCCCGTATCACAAAATCCAATGTCGACAGTGCTAACCACATTGGAGAGCGTTGGCACGGTCCTTGGGGTGATGCTTATCGTCGCAAGCATCCGGTCTGTTTCCGCTTCACAAGGAGACAGGGGAGGCGTTCCGAGCGGGCTTTCTAGAGGATTGCTCTTTGTCCTCAGCGCAGTTGGAATTGGCATCGTTATCTTCGCAACCTTGTCAGCGATGTAGCGGGATTTCAAGGGATCGCGCTGGGTCACTCGAAACGAAGGCAAAGAAACAATCCGGAGCCGACTGATGCACACAAAAAAAGGGGAAGCAACCTTGGTTGCTTCCCCTTTTTACTTGGTGATGTGCAGCGCCATGATGTGCGCCGCTGCTTGTCAGAGCACTTCCTGCAGGAAGTGCTGGAGACGGTCATTCTTGGGATGATCGAAGATCTGCTCGGGCGTACCCGCCTCGACGATGCGGCCCTCATCCATGAAAACGACCTGATCGGCCACCTTGCGGGCAAAGCCCATTTCGTGGGTGACGACAAGCATTGTCATGCCGCGCTTGCCAAGATCTGTCATCAGTTCCAGAACGCCCTTGACGAGTTCAGGGTCAAGCGCACTTGTCACCTCATCAAAGAGGATGACTTCCGGTTCCATGGCCAGTGTCCGGGCGATGGCAACACGCTGTTGCTGGCCGCCAGACAGGTTGGCAGGCCGATGATTCATGCGGGAGGCAAGCCCCACTTCAGAGAGGCGTTCCTCGGCAAGTTTGCGAGCCTCGGCAATCGGCATCTTCTTGACCTTGTTCAGCGCCAGACTGACATTCTGCAGTGCAGTATGGTCGGGGAACAGGTTGAAGTGCTGGAAGACCATTCCGATGCGGCGGCGAAGCTTCTCGGGATGCATGGTCAGCACATCGCTGCTGTCCAGAGTGACCGCGCCGGACTTGGGCTCGACCAGACGGTTCAGACCGCGCAGCAGGGTGGACTTGCCCGAGCCGGAGGGTCCGATGACGCAGGTCACGGAGCCAGCGGGAACCTCGAGCGAGATATCCTTGAGCACATCGATGTCGTCATAGGCCATGGTCAGGTTCGAGATTTTCAGGCTGCCGCCCCTGAAGGCCGGTTTCTCGACCGCAGGAAGGTTGGGGACAGAGGCTTGTTCGGTTACTTCCTCAAGGCCTGAGACCGGGCCTGACTTGGTGACCTTGCCGGTGCGGAGCCTGTCGTCGATATAGTTGACCAGATGGGTGAGCGGCACCGTGATTATCAGATAGAAGACGCCTGCAAGGAGCAACGGCGAGAGATTGCCTGTGACCACAGCCTGATCCTGACCAACGCGGAACAGATCGCGCTGGTAGGTAAGCAAGCCAAGGAAGTAGACAAGGCTCGAATCCTTGACGTTGCCGATGAACTGGTTGACGAGGGCGGGGAGAATGCGGCGGATACCCTGCGGGATGACGATAAGACGCATTCCCTGACCGTAGCTCATGGAAAGAGCGCGGCTGGCTTCCATCTGGCCCTTGTCAACGCTCTGGATACCCGAGCGAAAGATTTCGCCGATGTAAGCGCCAGCAATCAGGCTGAGTGCGGCAATTCCCAAAGGAAAGGGGGAGGGGCCGAACAGCTCGCGACCGATGCGGGCAAAGCCCTGACCGATCAACAGGATGGTTACGGTTGCGGGGAGACCACGGAAAATATCGGTATAGATACGCGCGGGCAGCTTAAGCCAAGGGGACCGGGAGATGCCCATGACCGCCAGCACAATGCCGATAAGAACGCCGAAGAATGTTGAAAATGCTGCGAGAATTAGTGTGTTCTTGAGCCCGATGTAAAACATACTGGGCAGAACTGAAGCCATAGCGTCGAAATCGAGAAAGCTACGTCTTAGGGTTTCTAACCACTCCATCTGCTGTTGTCCTGTTTGTTACCGTCTGGCGAGAAAGCCCTGTTTGGTCGATGGAGATGCGGCGTGTCCTTCAGGTATGGGAAGGTAATAGGGCACGCTAAAACACCTCGACTTTTTTACTTTTTGCCTTTGGGGGCGGAATGCTCCGCCCCCATGCTTCTTGAATTGCTGGTTTTGCAATGACGAGTAATCAGTTCTGCGGGAGATACTGTTTAGGCATCGGGCTGCCTGGGAACCACTTGCTGTGCAGTTCTTTCCAAGTGCCATCCTGCATGGCTTCGTGGATCTTTTCATTGAGTGCGTCAAGCAGCCTGCTGTTTCCTTTACGCACAACGAAACCTGCGGGTGCATCGAAGGATGCGAAGTTCTGCATGACTTTCAGGCCCGGATAGTTTTTACCGAACTGTTTGGCTGCTTCGAAATCGAGGAAGTGAGCGTCGACCATGCCATTGTTCAGGGCAGCAACGGCGCTGTTGTTGTCTGGGAAACGAACCAGCTGAGCTTTGGGGAAATGCTTCTGCGCATAGTCATCCTGCAAAGTGCCCTGCACGATGCCGAGGCGCTTGTCATCCAGGGCTTCGATGGTGGACAGCGATTCATCGGAACTGAGAACCGAGAGGAAGCCTGCGAGATAACCATCCGTGAAGTCAGCGACTTTCTGACGTTGCGCGGTGGTGCCGATCGCGCCGACGGCCACGTCAAAGCGGCCATTGACAACGGAAGGAATAAGTGCTGCGAAATCCTGACCAACAAAGGTGACCTGATCTTTTTCGAAGCCGAGCCGTTTGGCAATGTTTTGGAAGAACTCAACGTCGAAACCGGAAAATGTGCCGTCTGCAGTCACAAACGCATATGGTTTCGCATCGGACATGGTGCCTACCATAATGGAGTCAGTATCCAAAAGTCCGTAGGGATTGTCATCTGCAGCGTTGGCGGGAGCAACGAGACAGGATACAACTAGACCTGACATCATTGCCAGGTAGGAACGGCGGGTGAATTTGCCGAAAAGATTGGTAATCTTCATGCTGTTCTCCATGGGGGCTTGCCGGTTATCTGGCTTATTTGGTGTTTGAACCGACAAAATCGAAAGTGAGTGATTTTGGCGAATTTTATTCCGATCCTTATTAATGAGACCGGTCTCAATGAAAGACTATAATGATCTTGACTGACCGTCAACTCGTCTGTAGGCATTTAAATTATGGATAAAAAGAAACTTCAGTCTCCTGCCGTCACCGTTGCCGACGTTGCCCGACATGCACATGTTTCCAAGTCGACCGCAGCGCGTGTGCTTGGGGGCTATGGCGTGACAAGCGAAAAAGTCCGCGAACGCGTGCAAGCCTCTGCCAAGTCTCTGAAATATAGAGCAAATGAGTTGGCTCGTTCGATGACTACCGGAAAATCGAAAACCATCGGTGTTGTGGTGGGTGACATCGAAAACTCATTCTTTGGTATTGCTGTGAGAAGTATCACCGACGTTGCCAATGCGAGCGGATTCAATGTGATTTTGACCAACTCGGATGAGAATTTCGATGTGGAACGAGAGGCTGTGAACGTTCTGGTGGGTAAGCAGGTTGACGGTTTGATCATTGCGCCGGCCAATCGCTATCAAACGGCCCACCTTGAGAATCTCAAATCCCTCAATTGTGCGATGGTTCTGTTCGACCGCGAGGTTCCCAGTCTGGAAGTCGATACGGTTGTCAGCGATGATTTCGAATCAGCTTCGAAGGCGACTGAGCAATTTATCGAGGCTGGCCACCGTCGGCTGGCATTCGTGACCGAAACGCTGGAAAGCGGGATGGATGAAAATGGTGAATTGCTGATTCCCACCTCGTCGGTCGGACGCCGTATCTCGGGATTCCTCTCAGCCTGCCGTGCTGGCGGAATTCCGCAGGAGGACAGCATTATCGTACTCAATGCCGATCCCGATCGTGGTCTTAGTGCCTCGATCAGCAAGGTGCTTGATCAGGCGGACCGTCCGACCGCGATGCTTGCATCGGACAGTCATGTGGCGCTGAAGATCTTCAAGCAGGCAAAGCGGCGCGATATAGATATGCCGTCCGACTTGTCGCTGATCGCGTTTCACAATGCCGACTGGACGGAAGTCACGAACCCGACAATCACGGTGATTGACCAACCTGTCGCGGAGATGGGGCGCTGGTGTGCCGAACAACTCATCAAACGGATTGAAGGCGTAACCGAGCCGCCATTGCGGCATGTGATGAAGATGCAGATGATCGACAGACAGTCAGTCGAGACTGCGAAATGACAAAAAGGCGAGATCAAATCTCGCCCTTTTGTCAATTTGTGACCAGATCTGGCTTCGATGAAGCAATCCTGTCGTCTTGCAGCCTCAGCTCGCGGAAACCTTATAGGGATGACCGAAGGCACCGAGGCGGGTGCAGGTGTCGGCTGCGAAAGTCGCGGCACCATCCAGAGATTCCTCAACAGAATGGCCCATCAGGATGCCACTCAGATACGCGGCGATGAAGGAATCTCCCGCGCCGAGCGTGTCGACGACTTCAACCGGCTTGATGCCCTGGCGATAGCGTTTGCCGCCAACCTGCCAATAGGCACCGTCGGAGCCGCGGGTCACGCCGATTGTGTCAACACCCAGCCCTGCGACGGTCTCGATCAGGTCGTCAACCTCGCTTTCATTCAGCGCAGATCCGGAAAAGAAAGCCGTCGTGATAGAAGGGGCGATACGTTTCACATAGTCCAGTTCCAGATGGGAGGAGAAATCGAACGCCACCGCATTCGCCCGCTCCCTGATCAGGGGCAGTTCATTCTCCAGATAGCTGAAGATGGATGTGTGAACGCAGCCATAATCTTCTACGGCCTGAAGGTCGACCTCTTCCATTTTCAGGGTCAGTTGGCGCTGGATGCCGCCCTTGTTGGACCCCAGAAAGACGCGGTCTCCCTGATCGTCGAGATGGACGACGGCCTTGCCATTCTCGCCGCAAGCCTGACGAATGCGGTCGATCCAGAGGCCCTCGGCCTCAAGGCTTCTGACCACATGCTTGCCCTCTTCATCATTGCCGACAAGTCCGATATAGCCGGCTTTCTCGAGGCCAAAGCGTTTGGCCAGCACTGCGACGTTGAGCGCGTTTCCGCCGGGGAAAAATTCATTCCGGTCTTTGTAGAAATCAACCACGTTGTCGCCAATGCCGAGCAGGGAGGCCTTGTTGTTGGAGCGAGCCATTTCTAGGACTTTCTATTGTTGTCTTTTCGCGAAAATTCGGTGAGATCGCTTCCCTTTTGGAAATGAGGCCGAAAATTTGGTGCGTTCTGATTATTGATTTTTGACTATTCAAAAAAGTGAGGGCGGATCGGAGACAATCGAAAGGGCCTCCGATCCGAGTTTGATCAGTATTCCATGCGCCACATGTAGCGGCGGACGGTCAGCGGATGGCCGCGCTTGTCGCCGAGTTCAACGGCATAGAGCCGAAGGACCAGATTGAACATGATCGGCGTGAGATATTCTGCAACCTCGCCAGCCACTGCTTCGAGACCGAAGTCGGTCGCATCGAGAACAGAAAGACGTTTGGAGTATTTCTGTGCAAATGCCAGAGCGCGTTCATCCATCTTGCGGGCATTGCCGAGGCCTTTGAGGATGATGATCGGGGTATCGAAATCGGTGATTTCAAACGGCCCGTGGAAATATTCGCCCGAATGGATGCAGGCGGAATGCACCCACTGCATTTCCTGCAGCAGACAGATTGCAAAGGCATAAGCGGTTGAATGGTTCGCGCCGGACGCCATCGTGTAGATGACCGGTTCGCGCTTGTGAGACTCGCCGAATTCAGCAGCCGCGGCAGCATATTTTTCTTTCAGGCCTTCACCGATATCGTGCAGCGCGGGGATAGCCTTGTTCGCCAGATCATATTTGCTGTTGCCTTCAAGCTTGTTGAGAATGCCAAGCACCAACAGGAGCAGCATCACCGAATTGTGCTTGGTGGTGACAGACAGCGGATCCCATTCGTAGAAGACCGTGTTTTCTGTGGCTTTGTCCAGCGGGGAGTCGGCCAGATTGGTCAGGGAAATGGTCAGCGCTCCGGCCTTGCGGGCATACTCGGTTGCTGCAACCGTTTCGGGGGTGTTGCCGGAATGCGAGCAGGTGATGACCAGTGAATTCTTGCCAAGGCGCGCCGGTGCGCGGGAGATGAACTCGGCTGAGCTGTATGCGTAAGAGGCGATGGATTTCGCCTCACAGTCCACCACATACTGCCCTTCCTGCAGGAGCGCATAGGATCCACCGCAGGCTACAAAATAAATTTCGGAGATGGAGCCGTGGGCCGCGACAGCCTCGATGGCTTCATCCAGACCGTAGGCCTTAACTTGATCGTTCATCCTGAGATCCTTGATTACGTGATGGGATGTTTTGAATGGAATCTTATATTGAGACCGGTGTCAATATTGCAAAACGGACGTTTTTTGGCAAGAAAAAAGAGGTTTTTTCCCTATTCAGAAATTCGCGATGGAAGGCAGGTGTGGGTGCAGGTGCCCCAAAAAGCGCTTGTAGCGCAGGTCCGGAAGGGGCTGAGGCTATGGTCTCGTAGGGGGGGAGCTTCAGAAACGGGCAATCTCGAGATTGACACCGCGCAGGCGGATTTTCTCGGCTGCCTCGTGGGACAGACCTTCATCGGTGATGATGGTGTCAAAGGTCTCGATCGGCACGGTGCGATAAATGGCGCGGTCAAAGAAGCGGCTGCTATCGAGCATCAGGACGGTGCGTTCGGCCGCCTTGATCATCGCCCGCTTCATCAACATCACATCCAGCAAGGTTTCCGATGCGCACTCTATGTCGAGTGCCTGAGCTGACATGAAGAAGCAGTCGCAGCGGATATCATCGAAAAACTCGAGCCCGGGCTCTCCTAGCAGGCCGTAGGAGCCGAAGCGACAGGTTCCACCCGGTACGATAAGCTTGATATGCTCCTTGTAGGCGAGGGTGGTGGCAACATAGAGGTCGTTGGTGATGACAGTCAGGGGGATCCCATTGGCTGCGATTTCCTCTGCAAGCATATGGGCAATCACGGCACCGGAATCGATGATGATGCTCTGCTTGGGTTCAATCATCTTGCAGGTGAGCCGGACGATCGAGTTCTTTTCTTCGACCGCGGTCCGCCGCGCCAGATCGGTTGATGGTTCGAAATTGGTGCGCGAGCGAATCCTCACTGCGCCGCCATGGGTGCGGCGTACGATGCCTTCGGCTGCCAGCGAGTCCAGATCTCGTCTCACTGTCGAGACGGAGATGTTGAACATGCGTGCGAGTTCCTGATTGGTGCCGGAGACATTGGTCTGAAACCACTGAATCAGTTGTTCCCGTCTTTCTGCGGGCAACAGCTCTTCCCCTTGAGATACAGTTATTTCGACCAAGATACACTCCAGTAGTTTCTCAATAGGCAGGGTTGATGGATTGAATGTTACTACACAGATCTATCAACCCTGACTTGAACTTACCCCGAAAACCTCACTCGGGGAATGGATGAATAAACAAATTCCAGTCGAAATGTCACTATAGTGCCGACGGCAACCACAGAACTATCTGGGGGAATGTGGCCAGAAGGGCCGTGCCGAGACAGAGCAGCAGGAAGAAGGGGGCCGCGGCGAGAATTGTGGCTCCCAAACTTCGCCCGGTCAGCGCCTGCAGGATGTAAAGGTTGAGGCCGACGGGTGGCGTGATCGTGCTCATTTCGATCATGATGACCAGATAGATGCCGAACCAGAGCGGATCGTAGCCAGCCTGAACGATCAACGGCACGGCAATCGGCACGGTCATCACGGTCATCGATGTGCCGTCCAGGAACATGCCGAGTACGATATAGAGTACAGCCAGAATCAACAGGACCCCATAAGGTGAGAGATCGAGGCTGGCAATCATTTCGGTGATCATCGTAGGCAGATGCATATAGGCGATCGCTGCGGACAGGAAGGCCGATGCTGCAATCAGCATGCAGATCATGGACGAAATCCGCAGGGTGTTCATCAGGCTTTCGACAAGCATCCTGATACTGAACTGCCGGGTGGCTATCGTGATCAGGATGGCGCAGAAAACGCCCACTGCTGCTGCTTCAGACGGTGTGGCAAGGCCCGAATAAATCGAGCCGAGGACGACGAACATCAAGACGGCGAGGGGGGCCAGTTCCCAAAGCCCCTTCAGGACGACACGCAGAGAGATTTCGCCTTCATATTTGGGGGCCATATGCGGGAAGAAGGTCGAGATGATGGCGATGTAGCCCGAATACAGCAGCGCCATCATCGCACCGGGGACAATCCCTGCGATGAAGAGTTTCGAGATCGAGACCTCGGCCAACACACCATAGATGATCATGGCGATGGAGGGAGGGATCAGCAAACCGAAACTGCCTGCGCCGGCGAGGGATCCGGCTGCCAGCGACATGCTGTAATCGCGCTTTTTGAGCTCTGGCACGGTGATCTTGCCAACCGTTGCCGTTGTTGCGGTCGAAGAGCCCGAGATTGCGGCAAACAGGGTGCAGCCGAAGACGTTGGTATGCAACAGACCGCCCGGGATCTTGGCGACGATAGGGGCGAGCCCGCGAAACAGGCGTTCGGATATATCCGTTCTGAAGATGATATCGCCCATCCAGACAAAGATCGGCACAGCGGCCAATTCCCAGGATACGGCGGAGGAGGAGATCACTTTCGTGGCGATCGCACCGACCCGGACCCAGGGAAAATCAAGAATGAGCCACATGGCCCCTGCGCCCGATAGCATGAGGCCGGCAAAGATCCAGGTACCGGCTCCCAGAAACAGGGCCAGCAGGGCGAGCAGGAGAATGGAGGAAAGCGCAACAGACATGGTTCTAACCTTTCATGCTCAGATCTTGAGCGATCCTTCCGATGTATGTCCGACAGCGAGAACGCGAAGCAGTCTCACAAAAACCTGCAGGGCCAGAAGCCCCAGTCCGATGAGGAAAAAGCTTTCCGGTATCCAGAGCGGGATCTTGACGTAATGCTGGCCGACCGTTCCGCGCGACCAGTATTTATAAACCGAGTGCCACTGGTAGCTGATGAGGAAGAGGAAGATGGCCTCAGTGGCAACAAGGCAAAAGAGCTCTGCGACGCGCTGCGCGAAGGAGGGCATGATATTGGTGAGTGCGGTGACGCGGATCATGGCACCGTGCTCGAGCGCCCAGGCGGCCGACAGAAAGGTCGTCGCCGCGACCCCATATCCGACCAGCGTGTCTGCCATGAATGTCGAGAGCGAGAAGAAGCGCAAACCAATCTCGACGATGATCAACAGGGTCATCAGGGACACAAAGATCGCCGAAATCACTGCACAGAACAGATTCAGGCTGCTCGAAATGCGGCTCAGCATGGCGAGCCAAACCGGATCATCGGGATGAGAGGGGAATTTGAAAGGTGACCCGTCGGAGATCGCGTCTGCTTCCGATGAGTCGAAGCCAGTATTCGTGGACATCGATTGGTGACCTTAAAAAGGTCCAGTACCCGGCAAGACCCGGATACCGGACGCCGGATTAGCTGGACTTCTTGGCTTCGAAGGCATCGAGAACGGTCTTGCCTTTCTCTCCGGTCTGGGCAAGCCAGTCTTCACGTACGGGCTTGCCTGCATTCTGAAGCAGGTCGAAGACTTCGCTGGGTACGTCATCATCATGGGTGATGGTCATTCCGTTCTCACTCATGACCTTGTAGGACTTCTCGATGGAGTCCACGACGATCTTCCAGCTGTAGGTGTCGCACTCATCGCAGATATCCATGATCGCTTTCTGGACATCTTCGGGCAGGGCGTCAAAGGCTGGTTTGTTGACGTGGCAGACAAACAGCCCCATGGCATAGTTGATTTCGGTGAAATCGGAGACATAGTCCCAGATGGAGAGCTGCATGCCGCCATCTGCCGAGGTGAGCACCGCATCGATGCCGCCGGTCGACAGCTGCGGGATCAGATCACCCCAGGAGATCTGCAGCGGCGAGGCCCCTGCATTGACCAGTGTCTGGGTGCCGTTCACATCATAGGTACGGATGCGCAGTCCTTCGATGGCATCAACAGATGTGATTGGCAATTTGGCGTGAATGCCGGACGGAGCGTTTGGCATGGCCCACAACAGCTTCATGTCGTGATCTTCAAAGATCTTCGAGTATTCGGGTTTTGCGGTCTTCCAAAGAAGGAGCGCTTCTTCGGGCGAACGGGCCATGAAGGGCAGGGAGGTGAGGTTGAACAGTGGATCGATGCCGCCCAACTGAGTCAGCAGCGTGATCGCAATCTGCACGGCGCCATCTTCAACCGCGTCGAAATGATCGGCAGACTTGTAACCAAGTGCGCCACCACCCTGATAGGTGATCTGCAGCGCGTCGCCGACTTTCTTCTTCAATTCATTGATAAAGAACTTGCAGGCCTGACCTGTGAGCGACTGAGCCCCATACTCGTCAGCCAAGTCCCATCGTGCGCCTGCAGCAAAGGACGGTGTTCCAACCAGAGTGGCTGCGCCCAGTATGGTTGAATATTTAAGAACGTCGCGTCTCGAAATTGTCATGTAATCCTCCAGTCGGCAATCGACCCAGTGATCCCGCTTCCGGGTATTTGTTAACGGTGAAATGAAAGAGTTTTCTCTCATATCTCTCACATGCAGCCATAAAATTCCAAATATTGTCAAGCTCTCGAATTGATACCGGTGTCAAAAGCCTAAAAATAATTCAGTTGCCCAGATAATTGTCATGGTTTGCACGTTTTCGTGGTGGGTTACGATAGAAAATGATAGAAATTAGGTTTACGGAGCAACATTTCTGGTTATATCCTCTCGCTAAGGAACAATTCTATCACGAGGTGCAGTCTCCATGAATGATGGTGGGAACGCTAAGATTGCTCTCGTAAGTGGCAGGAATCGGAGCTATGAAGCAGAAAACGTGCGCTGCCTAAGATCTCGTGACTATCATTTTTCGCGCCGCGCGGGTGACGCGACGATGCTCGGAAACCTTCATGGTATGTCCGATATAGTGATACTTTTTGGTAGGTTTGTCGCATCTGATAGGAAGAGCGCTGAGGAATGGGGCGGCGCGCACGCGCTAAGTGCGCAGATCGCCATGGGAGTGAAGCCAACGGGGGAAACCGGACAGTTTCGCTTCAACCGATTTGGCAAAACCCAATCACCGAAGCTGCAAGTGGCAGCATAATTCCGTTTAAGAGAGAGAATACAATGGTTTGGAGAATTGGAGTGGATTCTGGTGGCACTTTCACCGATATCTGCTTGTTTGAGGAAGAGACCGGGCGACTGGAGATCTGGAAACTGTCATCTTCTCCTGACGATCCGTCCCGTGCGATTGCGCAAGGGGTTGTCGAGGGACTGGAGCAGGTTGATGCGTCCGCCAGCGAACTGGGCTTCCTTGGTCACGGGACGACCGTTGCCACCAACGCGCTGATCGAGTTGCGCGGAGTGAAGACCGGATTGTTGATTTCAGACGGCTTCCGTGACTTGCTGGAGCTTGGCCGCCAGAAACGTCCAAGCCTTTACGACATGAATGTCGACAAGCCCGAGCAGCTGGTCAGTCGTGATCTGCGCCGACAGGTGCCCGAACGGATGCGCTCAGACGGTACAGTGGATCTGCCACTTGATATGGAAGCCCTGAAGCGCGAAGTCGCCCTGCTCAAGGAGCAGGATGTCAAGGCAATCGCGATCTGCTTCCTGTATGGCTTCCTCAATACAGACCATGAAGTGATGGCGCAGAAGGTGGTTGCGGACATGCTGCCGGATGTCTTCGTGTCAACCAGTCATGCCGTCGCGCCGGAATTCCGAGAGTTCGAACGCCTCTCCACGACCGTGGTCAATACCTATCTTGGGCCGGTGATGAAGCGCTATATCGAGAGGCTGCGCAAGCGTCTTGACGAGGTTGGTCTGAAGGTCGCGCCGCAGTTGACCCAGTCCAATGGTGGCGTGATCGGATTTGATGCCGCAGCGGACCTGCCGGTGCGCACCGTGCTCTCCGGGCCGTCCACCGGTGTGGTTGCCGCACAGGAAATCGGCAAGATGTCTGGCTTCCCCAACATCATCACCTTTGACGTCGGGGGCACCTCCTCGGATGTGGCTTTGCTGCAAAATGGTGTGTGTCATCTGACGGGCGAAGCGGATGTCCATGGCTATCCGATCAAGGCGCCGATGCTCGATATTCACACAGTGGGAGCGGGTGGCGGCTCGATCGCCCATGTTGATAGCGGTGGTCTGCTCAAGGTGGGGCCGCGTTCTGCCGGGGCCTATCCGGGGCCGGTCTGTTATGGCAACGGCAATGAAGAACCGACGGTGACCGACGCCAACATCGTTTTGCAGACCCTCAACCCGGTTGAGATCCTTGGTGGCCGTATGAAAGTGCGCCGGGATCTTGCCGTTGAGGCTGTGCAGCGATTGGCTGACCAGATCGGTCTTGGGGTGATGGAAACCGCAGACGGTATTCTGCAGGTGGTGATCGCCAACATGGCCAAGGCCATTCGTGTGATCTCTGTGCAGCGTGGCCATGACCCGCGCGATTATACGCTGATGGCGTTCGGCGGAGCCGGTCCCTTGCATGCAGCCCGGCTTGCCAAGGAACTTGATATTTCGCGCATGATCATCCCGCTCACGCCGGGTGCCCTTTGTGCGCTTGGCCTTTTGCTGACCGATCTGCGTGCCGACTTTGCGATCTCGCGGCTCACTGAACTTGAGGCTCATTCGCTTGACGCCGTCGAGGCCGGTTTTGCGGAATTGTCGTCTCAGGCGCAGGACTGGTTCCTTGCCGACAACATCCCCGAAAGCCGCCGCAAGGAAGTGCGCACGGTCGACATGCGTTACGCCGGTCAGAATTATGAATTGTCCGTTCCTGTCCCCGCAGGTCCGATCAGTCTTGAGACCTTCAAGCAACTGGAAGAAGGCTTTGAAGCCGTCCATAAACAGCGCTTCGGCTTTATCGCCAAGGGCGAAAAGATCCAGTTGGTCACCTTGAGGCTCGAGGCTGTCGGGGAAGTCAAGAAGGCCCAGCTCCAGTCCTATCCGCTCGAGGGCGCTGCATCAGATGCTGCCCGGATCGGGGAGCGGGACGTTTGGCTGAAAGAGGCTGGCGATTTCGTCAACTGCCCGGTGTATGACCGCAAGCTCCTCAAGCACGGCAACCAGATTACCGGCCCGGCCATTATCGAGCAGATGGATACAACCAGTGTTCTCCTGCCCGGCATGACCGCTGTCGTCGATGCCTATCTCAATCTTATCGTGGAGATCGCCCAATGAGCCAGATCGATCCAATCACCGTAGAAGTCATCGGCTCCGCGCTGTCCTCGATCGTGGAAGAAATGGGCGAGGCACTGGTCCGTGCCTCCTATTCCACCAACATCAAGGAACGACGCGATTGCTCGACTGCGCTGTTCGACAATAAGGGCAACACCCTTTGTCAGGCTGAACATATCCCGATGCATCTGGGCAGTTTCATCGGCATCTTGCCCAACATCATGAAGCGTTTCAGGCTTGAAGATATCAAGCCCGGTGACGTTTTTATGGGGAATGACGCCTATGAAGGCGGGGCGACGCATCTGCCCGATATCGTGATGGCCGAGCCGATCTTTGTTGATGATCAACTGATCGCCTGGGCCGTCAATACCGCGCATCATTCCGACTTTGCAGACCTTGGTCACGAGCATATCTATCAGGAAGGTATCCGCATTCCGCCTGTTCGGCTCTACAAGGCCGGTGAGTTGCAGGAAGACATCCAGAACATGTTCCTCCTGAACTGTCAGGTGCCCCATGAGCGGATTTCCGATCTGCGGGCGCAGATGTCAGCCAACCGGCTCTGCGTGCAGCGGATGCAGGATCTCTGTGCCAAATACGGCACCCAGAAGGTGCTCGCGGCCGGTGATGAATTGCAGGATTATGCCGAGCGCAAGATGCGGGCCGGCATTGCCGCCATTGCCGATGGCACCTATTCCTTCTCCGACATCTTTGACAGCAACCAGTGGCAGGAGAAAATGACATTCTCCGTTGATATCACGATTGCTGGCGACGAGATGACGCTTGCCTTCGACGGCCCGCCACAGGTGCGTGGTGGTCTTAATATGATCTACACTTCGCTGCTTGCGTCCTGTTATTACGCGGTGAAGATGGTGGTTGACCCCAGCATCCTGCCCAATGCCGGTCTGGCTCGTCCGTTGACGGTGACCGCGCCAGAGGGGTCGATCCTCAACTGCAAGCATCCAGCCGCTGTTGAAGGGCGCATCGCGGCCTGTCAGCGCGTCGCAGATATCATTCAGGGTGCTCTTGCCAAGGCCATTCCCGGCAAGGTCGCTGCGGCGGGCAACGGCTGCTGCACTGGTGCCATCTTCAATGGTGCCCATGAGGATGGGTCGATCTGGGTCTATCTCGAAACCATCGGCGGTGGGGGCGGTGCTCGTCCGACCAAGGACGGCCTTTCGGGTATTCAGGTGCATCTGACCAACACGTCCAACCTGCCTGTCGAGGCGCTCGAGCTGGAATATCCGCTTACACTGCTGCGCTATGAACTGGTGGATGATTCTGCAGGTGGTGGAGAATATCGCGGCGGCATGGGGATCAGGCGCGTTTACCGCGTTGAGAAACCTTGCCGTTTCACTGTGGAAGGATCTCGGGTCAGCTCTCGCGCTTGGGGGCTGCAAGGCGGCACGCCGGGTGAGATGACGCATCTCGACTATGGCGATGGACGTGACGACTTCAAGGGCATGACTGACCTGAAACCCGGCCAGATCGTTGAAATCGTGACCCCCGGTGGCGGGGGCTATGGTGACCCCTCCAAACGACCGGTCGAGGCCATCAATAAGGATCTTGCAGAAGATCGTATCTCTGAAGACTTTGCGAAACGGGTTTACGGCTATTCCCTTTGATAAGCAGCCTTGGGATCTCTGGCCTGGCTGGAGATCCCGCCTTTTTTTCGCATTTATCAAACAGTGGCAACGGGGAGGCACATCCCGCTGCCCGATGGCCGGACCGGACGGGGAATGGAATTAAACTTTTGCGAGGCTTTGCCTCAGACTTCGATCACGAGATTCATGCGGGTGCTGGGCGTCAGCAGCATCGAATATTGCAGCGGAATCGAGCGATCATCGCCATACACCGTCTTTTCCACCTCGAAGATGATATCTCCGCTTTTGCAGTGGAAGATGGTGTTCTCCTTGGGGGTGGCAACCCGGCAGCTGATGACACGCTTGGCATGCTTCACCTCACGGCCATATTTGGTCTGCAGCAGGTGGTAAAGCGAGGTGTCATCGTGAATTTCGCTCACCAATCCGGGGAAAAGGTCCAGAGAGAAGTAGGAGCTTTCGATCGTGAAGGGCGTGCCATCTGCGGTGATCAGGCGACTGACATGCAGCACTGTGGCAGACGGATCAATGCCCAGCTTTTGGCCCAAATTCTCGCCCGCAATCTCTTCTCCCAGTTCCATAATCGATTTCTCGACGTGAAAGCGACGCAGACCGAAGCTTTCGGAGAAGCCGCCGAGATTCAACAGGCTGGTTTCCATCTTTGGTACTGTGACGAAGGTGCCCTTGCCATGCCGTTTCTCCAGAAGACCTTCGGCCTCAAGATCCGCGATCGCGCGTCGCACGGTGATGCGGCTGACGTTATATTGCTTGCACAGCTCCGGTTCGGTGGGAATGGTGTCTCCGGGACCAAGGGCACGCGTGGAGATCATCTCCTTGAGCGCGAATTTAAGCTGTTCGTAGAGCGGAACTGCTGCGTTTTTTGCAAGTGTGTTCGCATTCTCAGACAATCGCGTGCCTCTCTTTCGGATCTTCCCCTTTCGGATATTCCCAGGGCAGGGGTCCCCAATCAATCCCAGTGTTTCCTGATGCGGCAACCCAAAGGTGCGCAGACAGAAAAACCAAGGTCCTTGTCACTTGCCGCCGCAGACGACGGCTCACTCGCCGACAGACTAGCCGAACGGGTGACGTGCTGCAAAAGCGTAGGCCAGTTATTTCCGCTTTTTGGGGCGGCAAATGAAAACACCGTGTTGACACCGGTCTCAATAGTGGCCTAAGTATAGAGACGTCATATAACGTCATAAGGATCTCATCATGAATGATCAAGTAAAAAATACCGGCCTTGATGAGGCTATTGCTGCCGTTGCAGCACGCGAGTCAGTCACGGAATTCTATTTTGTCGCATGTGGGGGATCCAACGCCCTTCTCATGCAGGGCCAGTATGTCATGGACCGCGAAGCCAAGGGCATCGCTGCATATTCCTACAGCTCCGCTGAATTCATTGCGCGTGCTCCGGTCCGTCTTGGCAAGAACTCTGTTGTCATCACCTGTTCCCATTCGGGCAACACGCCTGAAACCATCGCGGCTACCCGTTATGCCCGCGAAGCTGGTGCGTTGACGATCTGCTTCACCCACAAGCCGGAATCCGAGCTTGATGAAGCTGCTGAAAAAGCCATCTACTATGAATTCGATCCGCTGACCGTTGGCGAAAAACACAACGCTCTGCTGCTGGTTCAGCTGGTTCTTGGCTCCCTGAAAGAGCTGGAAGGCAACACCAAGATCGATCAGGTCAAAGCCGCTCTGCCGACGCTTCATGACAAGGCTGAAAAAGTCAAAGCCGCTCATGCAGACAATGCAAAAGCCTGGGCCGAATCCTACAAGCGCGAACCTGTCATCTACACGATGAGCTCTGGTTCCTGCCACTCCATCGCCTATTCCTTCGCTATCTGTCTTCTGCAGGAAATGCAGTGGGTCCATTCTGCGGCCATCCACTCTGGCGAATATTTCCACGGTCCTTTCGAAATCACCGATTTCGACACGCCGTTCATCGTTCTGAAAACCCTTGCAAATTCCCGCAAGATGGACGAACGCGCTCTGGCATTTGCTGAGAAATACTCCAAGCGCCTGCTGGTTCTTGATGCTGAAGAATTTGGCGTTGAAGAAGTTGCCGGTGATGCAGCGGAATATCTGGTTCCGATTATGTTCACCGCTCTGCTGCGCACCTATGCCGTTGCTCTCAGCGATTCTCGTGGTCATCCGCTGAGCGTTCGTCGCTACATGTGGCGCATGGAATACTAATCAGACTGCGCGGTCGGTCCAGCTCGACCATCCGCACAGTCACCGGGTAAGTCCCCCAGCGTCCTCGCTGTTGCTCCTTCTTCAGGACCGATAGCGGGGGCGTTGTGCGTTTAGGGGGGGCAGGCGCTTCGCCGCTTCAACTGATCAAATGCGCAGTTGTTTTTCGAACCCATCGCTGTTTCAATCAGTAAGAAAGCGAGATCTGACCTGCCGAGCCGGAGAATTCAATAACCGGGTTTCATAGCCACTCTTGCCATGACGATTTCGGCCAAAGAGAGATTGGGATCCAGACGCCATGAAATTTGCCATAATCGCCGACATCCATGGGAACTCCTCTGCGCTTGAAGCGGTTCTCGCGGATATGGACCATCTCGGTGT
Source organism: Cohaesibacter sp. ES.047 (assembly GCF_900215505.1). NCBI lineage: Bacteria > Pseudomonadati > Pseudomonadota > Alphaproteobacteria > Hyphomicrobiales > Cohaesibacteraceae > Cohaesibacter > Cohaesibacter sp. ES.047. The sequence continues at coordinate 4,249,464 of NZ_LT907844.1, read as the reverse complement.
TGCGGACGTGATCAATCTGGGCGATCATTTCAGCGGCCCGCTGGATGCAGCCGCAACGGCAGATCTTCTGATCGCGCGGGACTTCCCCTCCATCCGTGGCAATCATGACCGATGGCTGATCGAGACCGCCCCTGAAGATATGGGCCCATCTGACCGGGTCGCATTCGAGCAACTTGAGCAATCCCATTTGGAGTGGCTCCGAAACCTTCGCCCGTCCTTTTATTGGAAGGATGAGGTCTTTGCGTGCCATGGTACGCCAGATAGTGATGCGACCTATTGGTTGGAACAGGTTGATCCGGAGGGCACCGTTAGAAGCGCCGGCTTTGATGACATCGAGGCCCGTGCGGACGGCATCAACGCATCCCTTATCCTTTGCGGGCATACCCATATTCCAAGGCTTGTAAGGCTTCGTGACGGCCGCATCATCCTCAACCCGGGGAGTGTGGGCTGCCCGGCTTACGACGACGATGTGCCTGTTTTCCACCTCATGCAAACCGGGACGCCCAACGCTTCCTATGCGATCGCTGAGAAAGCGGGTGATGATTGGTCCTTCACCTTTCGATCGGTGCCGTATGATCCTTCGCGTATGATTGAGCACGCCCGGTCGAACGGCCGGGACGAGTGGGCCAGAGCCTTGGCGACGGGGTGGATTGAATAGCAGATGGCGGCTTCACGTCCAGCAGCGCTTCACCTTCGCCAATCAGAACAGCAACGATCTGAAAAGCCTGCGTTGTGATCGGCAAACCGGCTTCATGGTTCCAACCGGCCACACTTGCGCTATCGGCAGCCCCGCTACCCTTGTTGAGATGGGGTCAAACAGAGCGCGTGAGCGGGGTTACTCTTGCAGCTTGAGAATATCGTCATGCAGTTGTTTTGAAATTTCAACAAAGCCCCGCTCGAGGTTGCGCGCTCTTGCGGCATAGCGGCGCTGTGATGGCAGGCGTGCCCCTTGATCGACGATATCTGCGAACAGGCGCTCAGCCCTTGCGTCGTTCTGATCCGTGTGCGAGCCATTGAATTGAGCAAGATCGAACGCAATGATCACTTGCCCATGATAGGGTGCGCCGCCTCTTCCTTCAGCGTGATCCATGCTTTCCAAACTGGTCAGATCATCAATAAGGGGGCCGGCCAGCAGCTCAATCATGATCGACAGCGCCGAGCCTTTGTAGCCACCAAATGTGAGCATTGCTCCATCCATGGCGGCTTGCGGATCTGTTGTTGGCTTGCCGTCCTTGTCGACTGCCACGCCTTCAGGCAGCGGCTTTCCCTCGCGCCTGTAGAGTTCGATTTCTCCGCGGGCAAAGGCACTTGTCGCGAAATCAAAGGTGAAAGGATTTTTCCCCTGTCTTGGCCAACTGAATGCGAATGGATTGGTCCCAAGGCTTCCGCGGGTTCCACCTGCTGGCGCGACCCAGGATTGACTGGGCACCATGGACATAGCCGCAAGACCGAGCGATGCCAGCTGCTCCACCACCGGCCAAAGTGCGGAGAAGTGATAGCAGTTGTTGATCGCCAAAGCCGCTATGCCATGCTGTCTTGCCTTGGCGATCAGCTCGGGCGACGCTTGCTCAAAGGCCAATTGTGACATGCCATTTGAGGCATCTGCCTTGACAATGGCATTGGAGGAGGAGGCAATCACCGGTTCGGCGTTGCCATCGATTTTGCCGTTGCTAATTGTGTCGATTGCCATGAACAGCCGGAATAGACCATGTGACTGGCAATCATCGAGCTGGCAGGTATAGAGCATATCCGCAATTGCGTCGGCATGTGCGTTGCCATAGCCATGATGGCGCAGGATCTTTACGCAAAATGGTTTGATGTCATCCAGGGCGAGTTGCACGGTTTTGGTCATTCTCAAACACTCATTCTTTCAATCGAAGATCGCACAATATCACGCGATATTCGAGATTTCGCGCCCTATCTGGTGCATGTTCACCAAAAATCGGTGCGTTATTTCACAGTCTTCGCGATGAGCTGCTTGTAGAGGTCTCGTATCCTGCGCGTCACTGGCCCTGCGCCTTTGTCGCCAATCGGCTTTCCATCAATTTCGGCCACAGGGGTTTGCGCGCCAAACGTGCCCGTCAGAAATGCCTCGTCAGCGCTAACCGCCTCATAAAGCGAATAGTTTTTTTCATAGACGGGAATGTCGTTTGCCTTGCAGATATCGGTCACCTTCTGGCGGGTGACGCCATTCATGCAGTAATCGCCGGTTGACGTCCAAACTTCACCCTTGCGGACAATGAAGAAGTTGCAGGCGTTGGTGGTGTTCACAAAACCATGGGGATCAAGCATAAGCGCTTCGTCTGCTCCGGCCTGCTCTGCCTGAAAGCAGCGGATCACGCAATTCAGCTTCGAATGGCTGTTGTATTTTGCATCCTGGCTCATTGGCAGTCCGCTATAACTTTGCGTGCAAGGTGCATGCAAGATAGCTTATGGCAAGGTCCAAGTGGATCGGAAGGGTCATTCACCGCCACTTGATAAAGCCCATCGCACGTATTTCTACGTCAGAAGATAAGGAACAATACTCTGACGTGCTGGACGAGCCGGCAATGGCAGCATAACTTAAGCCACACAGCCTCCGAAAAAATGTGGGGTGGTTCATTATGCGTTCTGTGTGATGGAAGAAATCGGGAGACATTATGCTTGATACAATGAAGAGAGGGATCATCCCGATTGCGGGCGGCATTCTGGCGGTCGTCGCTTTGATTATGGGATGGTATCTCGTTGCGGTGTTGGCGGCCTTGGTGCTGGCGCTTGGCGTCTATGACTGGACGCAAGAGCGCTGGACCATCACCCGCAATTTTCCTGTTGCAGGGCGCATCAGGTGGCTATTTTATCAACTGCGCCCCTATCTGCGGGTCTATATCGTTGAAGATGATCTGAACGGCAAGCCTTATTCATTTGAAGCTCGAAATCTGGTCCATTCCCGGGCGCGGAATGAAACCGATACGCATCCTTTCGGCACCGAGCGCGATGTGGACGCCGAGGAATATCATTGGGTTGGCCATTCGATTGCGCCTGAGCCGGAGCCGGATACGTCACCGCGGGTTATGGTGGGCAGCGATCAGTGCAGCAAACCTTATTCGGCCTCACTCCTCAATATTTCAGCCATGAGCTTTGGCGCCCTTTCTGCCAATGCGGTAAAGGCGTTGAACATTGGTGCGAAAAAGGGCGGGTTTTATCATGACTCGGGCGAGGGCGGTTTAAGCAGCCATCATCTTGAGCACGGCGGCGATATGGTATGGGAGCTGGGGTCTGGCTATTTCGGAGCGCGGGACAAGGACGGACATTTTGATCCCGAGCTCTTTCGCCATAACGCGAGCCATGATGCCGTCAAGATGACCGAAATCAAGCTCAGCCAAGGGGCAAAGCCGGGCCATGGTGGCCTGCTTCCCGCTGCCAAGGTGACCGAGGAAATCGCCAAGATCCGAAACGTTCCTGTCCATCAGGACTGTCTGTCGCCGCGCGGACATTCGGCATTTTCCACTCCAATTGAGATGTTGGAATTCGCGGCACACATGCGTGACCTCTCTGGCGGTAAGCCCGTTGGACTGAAATTCTGTGTTGGCCAGCCGCATGAACCCTTTGCCATCATCAAGGCTATTCTCAAGACCGGCATAACACCTGATTTCATTGTGGTCGACGGCGGCGAAGGCGGCACGGGTGCAGCCCCGCTTGAGCTTTCAGATTGGGTCGGAATGCCTTTGTCCGAAGGGCTGGTTCTTATGCGCAACGCCCTTGTGGGGGCGGGCCTTAAAGGCAAAATCAGGCTTGCAGCCAGCGGCAAGGTCTATTCGGGTATGGGGCTGGCCCGCAACATCGCGCAAGGTGCGGATTGGTGCAACGCCGCCCGGGCCTTTATGTTTTCCATCGGCTGCATTCAGGCCCAGCGCTGCCACTTGGGCACCTGTCCAACTGGTGTGACGGCTCAGGACCAATGGCGTCAGCGCGGCCTTATCCCAGAAGTGCAAGGAGAGCGCGCCGCCCGCTTCCATGCCAAAACGCTGGAAGCCCTTTCCGAAATCATCGCATCGGCAGGCTTGAAGCATCCGTCACAATTGGAAGCGCATCATCTGATGCACCGCGTCGGCCCTGAAAAGGCCGTGCCTATGGACCGCGTTCACACCTTCCTGCCAGAAGGCATCCTGTTGGATGCGCCAGAAGAAACGATCTTTGCAGACTGGTGGAATGCTGCCAGCGCAGAAAGTTTCCGCCCCGTGATCGATCTGGTTTCCACCCGGGCGACCAAGTCAAAAGAAGAGGCAAAGCAATGAAGGAGAAGTTGATGCAGAATACCGTCGCTGAAATCGTCGTTGATACGCTCGTTGAAGCTGGTGCAAAGCGCTGCTGGGGTATCGTTGGCGATACGATCAACCACTTCACGGATGCGGTTCGCACATCGGACTTGAACTGGGTTGGTGTCCGTCACGAGGAAGTCGGCGCCTTTGCAGCTGGCGGCGAGGCCTACATGACCGGTGAGCTGGCTGTTTGCGCCGGAACCTGCGGGCCCGGTAGCCTTCATTTCCTCAACGGCATTTTTGAAAGTCACCGCAACGGCGCGCCCGTCGTGCTGATTGCCTCGGACGTGGCGAGGGCAGAAGTTGGCCTCAACTTCCCACAGGAGGTCGATCAGCGCCGGATTTATGAGCAATGCAGCGTCTTTTGCGAATATATCTCCCATCCTTCCCAAGCGCGCAGGATAACCACACTTGCGGCACAGGCCGCACTGACCCGCGGCGGTGTCGCGGTGGTCATTGTCAACGGCGATATGTTCCGTGAAAAGACTGACGATGATCTGGCATGGTTCGTTCATCGGCCAAAACCCCGATTGCTTCCGTCCGATGATGAACTGGACGCTTTGGCCGATATCCTCAATGACGCCACAAGTGTGACCATCTATGCGGGGTTCGGCGCGCGTGCGGCCCATGATCAGGTTGTCGCTCTGGCCGAAAAACTGAAGGCACCCGTGGCTCACACCAGCCGGGCCAAGGAATTCATCGAGCCGGATAACCCCTATAATGTGGGCATGACAGGCATTCTGGGCAATCGCGCTGGCGCAAATGCGATTGAAAGTGCCGACATTGTGCTTTGCCTTGGAATGGATTTCGCCTGGACGCAATATTATCCCTCCGCTGAGCGGGTCATCCAGATTGACAGTGACCACACTCATATTGGTCGCCGCGCTCCGGTCAAAATGGGGCTCGTTGGCGATGTCGCCTCAACGATTGATGCGCTGCTCCCGAAACTACAGGACCGCGCGCAGGACGAACACCTCAGCAAGATCCTGAAAGAGTGGAAGGGAGATCGGGCCACCTATGAAGACGATGCCGAAATTCATGATCCCGAGCTTATCCACCCTCAGACGGTGACACGCATGCTTGACCGTCTGGCCGAGGACAATGCCATTTTTACCGCTGACGGTGGCTCGCCCATGGTCTGGCTTCTGCGTTACCTGACCGCCAAGGGTGACCGCCGTTTCCTCACCAGCCTTCTGCATGGCACCATGGCGAACGCCTACCCGCAAGCCATCGGTATCAAATCCGCCTACCCGGAACGGCAGGTCATTGCGCTTTGCGGTGACGGCGGCATGACGATGTTGATGGGGGATCTGCTAACGCTGGTGCAACATGACATACCGGTCAAGCTGTTGGTCTTTAACAACGGCTCCCTCGGGTTTGTTGAGATGGAGCAGCGCGTGGAAGGTCTTCTGGATTCCTTCACGGACCTCAAGAACCCCGACTTTTCCAAACTGGCCGATGCATGCGGTCTGGATGCCTGGCGGGTTGAGAACAGCGATGATCTGGAGCCCGCGATGCAAAAATGGCTGGCAGCAAGCGGTCCGGCCTTGCTCGACGTCAAGGTCAACCGGATGGAGCTTGTTATGCCGCCAAAAATCGAGGCCTCTCAAGTCTTCTCCACCGCCATGTTCGGCATGAAAGCTGTGCTGGACGGACGGACTAAGGAAGTTGTTTCCCTGCTTCGCGACAATTTCATCAAGTAGGACATCAGGAAACAATTGTCTGTGTTGGCATTCTCAGTGGGTGTGTCCCTTCAAAGGATCGGCGAGATGAGCCTGAAAACACCTTCTGAGAACCGCCTCCATAGGCTGCTTTTGGCGAGCTCCTCTGAGGCGTCGGTCATGACACCATTCATCCAGCAGGTGAGGGCAGAGATGTCCTCAACTGACCGGACAAACAGCATTGTCTCGTAGTTTAGCAAGAGGCTTCTGGAATCGAAATTGGCAGAGCCGACAAATGCGCTGTCGTCGATCAGGATGGCCTTTGCGTGAATCATCTTCGTCAATGTCAGGATGCGGACACCGTCACAGCCAAGGGATCGCAGCGCGGGGCCTCTCGCCAGATCGGCGAGCCATTGGTTAGACTTTTCTGGCAGCAGAATACGAACGTCCACCCCGCGCCGGGCAGCGATGGAAAGCGCCTGTGTAAGGTTTGGGGTGGGAGTGAAGTAGGGCGTGAAGATCCATATGCGCGCATTTGCCTGATGACAGGCCAGAACCACAGCATCGTAGAGTAAATCGTCTGCCATGTTGGGGCCTGAAGGTATGAGATTGAGGCTAGAGCTGCCTTTCTCTTCTCTCAGTACAGGGCTTTCAGGCCGATGGCTCCCGCCGACAAACGTCCAGTCTGCAGAGAAAACAGCGATATATTGTTCGACAACCGGGCCTTCTACCACGAATGAAAAATCGATCCATCTTTGTTCATCGCTTTGGGGCCCAAGATAATGGGTGGCCACATTGCGGCCTCCGGCCCAGACCCGTTGCCCGTCAGCAATCACCATCTTTCGATGGTTTCGCAAGCTGATGTTCACACCCTTGGCCCAATCGGTGAAGGGCGAGTAGAGCCTGACCTCGGCGCCAGCTGCCTTAAGCCGCCTCAAGGCAGTCCACGGCGCTTGAAGCGAACCGAACCTGTCGAGAATGAGATGCACGGAAACGCCTGCTTTTGCTCTTTCTTCCAAGAGCGCGCAAAAGGCTTCACCGACCGGGTCCGATGCGAGGAGATAAAACGTGATGTCCAATGAGATTTCGGCATTCGCGATGATATCGCGAAGGCTTTCCCAAGCCTTAATGCCATCTTCATGCATCTTGAAGGAATTGCCAGCGGAACCAGAAAATCCGCTATTTTGGAGCAGGTTGATTACCCGTTTTTCCGGATGATCGGGTTTCGGCTGCGCACCGGCACGATCGGCCAGTTGATGGGCGCTGGACGTGCTCTTGCGAAAGCCGAACGTCAGATAGAGCGGCAACGCAACATAAGGCAGGAGAATGAGGAACAGAAGCCATGCGAGGGTGGCTTGTGGGCTTCGCTTCTGCCCAAGAATGACAAGTGCACTTGCCGCGATCACCAAGCTGATCGCGACGATTGCCAAATGCGTTATCAACCAGCTCATGCTTTCCGACCGCCGCTATGATAGTTCAGCGTTCACAATACTATCATTCTGAAAGGCGCGAAAAGCCCGAATAATGCATCCTCCGCCAAAAACTGTCATGTCTCGAAACCGTGGGAAGGTGAGGGGCCTTTATGCCTATTTCTTGTCGAGCTCACAGACACGGAACATTAAATCATGACGTATCTGGGCCATGGCACACCGCAGGTGGTCATCGATAGCTTCTTTCCGAGGATGGCATTGTCAACAATAGGTTCAGTTAGAAGCGGACAATGCCGCGTGGGCGCCTGAACGTGATGCTCTGAGCCCCAACGACAGGAGAGAGTCGGGGCCCAGGTCTGGCCTTATGTTGAAACCGGCATCATGGGTAGTCCTCACGGGATCAAGATGCTTGGATTCATCAGATTGTCAGGATCCAGTGCCGTTTTGATCCGCTTCATGACATCGAGGCGAATAGGATCTATCAGGCGCGTCATTTCATCGGTGAGCTTGCGACCGATGCCATGTTCAGCAGAGAATGTCCCACCCACCGCCTGAGCGACATTGTGGATGGCTTCTTCCACTTCAAGTTCCTTGGCGGGCTTGTCCGGGTAGGTGTCCCAAATATCTCGGGGGAACATGACGATATAATGGACGTTACCATCGGCAAGATGGGCCACGATCTGTCGGCTTGCCTTCGGAAACATTTCCGCGGTGACAATGTCGGCCTGCCTGACAAATTCCTCCACGGCGGATGGTCGCACAGATGTGTCAAGAACAACGCCAACGCCGTTGAGTTGGTTTGCCTCCGTCACAGAATGGCGGAAGTGCCAGATTTCAGCGGCTTGCGTTTCGTTTTGGGCTATGACGGCGTCGCTGATGAGACCTTCTTCCATCGGTGGAACGAGGACCTCTTCGAGCAAGTCATTGAGATTGTCTGTCACGCGCGGCGTTGCGATTTCGATGATGAGAGAATAGGCCGGGACTTCAGAAAGCGGCATACGCACTTCAGACATGTTGCGAAGCACGCAGTTTATCTCGCCATCGTCAACAAGTTCCAGCGCCTCAACATCGGCCCCGAAGGTTGTTCGCACCTTGCTGCCCACTTTCAGGGCCGCGTCGATATCTTCGAACCCTAGCCATGCGACAGCTCGGCTGGTCATGCGAGGAGCCAGACGAAGAACCGCCCCGGTGACGATGCCCAGCGTCCCTTCAGCGCCCGCAACGAGCTGGGTGATATTGTAGCCGGTGTTGTTTTTGCGCAGGCCTTGCATCTCGTTGAGGATGCTGCCATCGGCAAGAACGACTTCTACCCCCGCAGTGAGATCCCGCATGGAACCATAGCGCAACACGCCGGTTCCTCCGGCATTGGTCGAGACAAGACCGCCGATCTGGGCTGTGCCATCAGACCCGAGATAGAGCGGGAACTGCATGTTGAGTTTTTCAGCTTCCTGATGCACCTCGGCAAGGGTAAGGCCAGCATCAACGGTGAGAAGTCCGGAGAGGGGGTCGGCGTTCCGGAGTTTTCTCATGCGCCTGAGGCAAATGACGACGCCCTTGTCAGGGACCGCACCATAACAGAGACCGGTATTGCCCCCTTGCGGATAGACGGCAATGCCGCGGCTCGTAACAGCGGCAACCGCGCGGGAGACTTCCTCGGTGTTGGCAGGCAACAGCACCGCAAGGGCCGACCCGGTGCGGCGGTGACGGAAGTCCGTCACGTAGGGCGCCACATCGTCCGGGGCGGTCAGGACACCCTTGGGACCAAGGATGTCGACCAGTTCATCTATCAGATCTTTGTGTTTCATCGCATTCAGGCTTCCAGATCCCCGTTGAAACCGTCAAGCGCTGCTCGCAGCATGGCGAGCGTTTCCTCGCTCGGGTCACAAAGCGGCAGACGGACGCCGCCGACATCAGCACCCGCCAGACTCATATATTTCTTCAAAGGACCCGGATTGGTCTCGGCATAGATGGCGCTCAGGACCGGATCGATCTTGTTCTGCAGCGCCAGCGCTGCCTTGAGGTCACCGCCCTTGGCCAGTTCGAAGATTTTTAGCCAATATTCCGGATAGATGCTCGCCGAGGCAAGCACACCGCCCACGGCGCCCTGAGCAATATGAGTTGCGAACAGCGGTTCCTCGCCGGAGAGAATGGCGAGCTTGTCGCCTGACTCGCGCAGGCTTGCGATGAACTGCGGCATGTCATAGTTGGAATATTTCATGCCTATGATCGCGCCATCATCGGCCAATGCACGATAGGTATCCGGTGAGAGGGCCGCACCGGTGCGTCTCGGGATCTCATAAGCGAGCAATGGCAGATCAATCGCTTCACGATAGTTGTTGAAATAGCGGCGCATACCGTCCTGAGGTCCGACCGCATAATAGGGCGTGACAAGCATCAGGCCCGCAGCGCCAGCCTGCTTGAAGTCGTGCCCCGCATCAAGCGCATCATAATAGCCAGTGGAAAGAACGCCCGGCATGACAGGGGCATCGCCGGCGGCCTCAACGCAACTGGCCACGACTTCGCCGCGTTCGGCGCGGGACAGTGAGGGATATTCCCCTGTCCCCCCAATGGGCACAATGCCGGTGGCACCTGCTGCCAGCTGGCGTTTGACAAGCGCTTTCAACGCGTCGTGATCAACGGATTTGTCGTCCTTGAACGGGGTGACGATTGCAGTGAACAAACCGGTAATATCGGCCTTGGTGATAGACATGGAAGGTGTCCTTATTGTTGAAACCTTGTGAGACATGGAAACGCGAGCCGGGAGACGCCCGCACTTGCCTCCTAGAGAAATCCGAACAGTCTTGGCAGCGTCAGGGACAGTGCCGGCACATAGGTGACGAGCCCCAGAACGATGAGATTGGAGATGAGAAACGGTAGGGCCGCCACGACGATGCGCCCCAATGGCACCCCGGATATTGATGACCCCAGATAAAGCGCCAGACCATAGGGCGGCGTCATCAACCCGATCATCACATTGAGTACCATCACAACGCCAAAATGCACCGGATCCACACCCATGGACGCCAGAATTGGTGTGAACAGCGGAGCGAACAGCAACAACTGAACCGAGTCGCCGATCCACAAACCATTGATGAGGAAGAAGACGTTGAGCATCAGCAGCAGCACCCAAGGCTGCAGGTCATACTGGATGATCAATTCACGCAGTTGGTACGGCAGGCGCTCGTTGGCGAGGATCCATGAGATGATGGTGGCAAAGCCGACAATCAGATAAACGGAGGCCGATGTCCGCACGGAACGGTCAAGGATTGCCCAAAGGGTCTTCAAAGTCAGATTGCGATAGGCAAGAAATCCCACAAGCAGGGCATAGGCGACGGCAATTGCAGCGGCCTCTGTGGCGGTGAAAACACCGGACAATATCCCGCCAAGAATAATCAGCGGCATGAAGATGGCAAAGAAGGCGTTGTAGAAAATGTGCAATGCTACAGACAGGGTCAGTCCGGCAATCGGGTTGGCTTTGAAGCCGCGGCGACGGGCCATCACATAAATGACGGACATCTGAGCAATGCCCAGCATCATGCCCGGGATAGCCCCGCCCAGAAACAGCGCTGCCACAGACACGTTGGTCAGAGCCGAGAACATGATGAGCGGGATAGAAGGCGGGATGATCGGGCCCTGAATGGCGGAACTAACGGTCAAGGCAGCGGCGAAATCCTTCGGATATCCGTCTTTTTCCATCATCTTCATCTCGATTGGACCAAGAGCGGAAATATCGGCCAGAGCCGAGCCGGATACACCTGAGAAGAGCATCGAGCCAACGACGTTGACATAGGCAAGCCCCCCACGGAGGCGACCAACCATTAGCCGTGACAACGTGACAAGGCGCTCAGTCATGCCGATCGAACTCATGATCTCGCCAGCAATGATGAAGAGCGGAATGGAAAGCCAGATAAACACATCCATGCCGGTGAAGAATTTATGGGCATAGATATGGAGCATGTCGAACATGCCCGGCTTTATGAAAAAGTACGACAACGAGGCGAAGCCGATCGCAAAGATGACCGGGCTGCCCAGAAACATCAGCAACAACAGGATGCCGATGACGGCGAAAAGCGGCTGTTCCATGGATCACAGCTCCGAATTGAGAATGGAAGGACCGGTGTTGGTTGGGCCGTGGCGGAAATCCTTGATCGCCAGTGCCAGCATCTGCACCATCATCAGTCCCGCGCCAACGGGCACGGCAAGATAGATCCAGAAGAAGGAAATTCCGATGGTCACCGACTTGCGCCGCATGCCGAACATGGCGTTGTCGAGGCCTTTCCAGACCAGAACCGCCAGCAGACCGACCAGTAAGAGCCGGAACAGTGCATTGCGATAGCCAAGAATCTTTTTGGGCCAGAAAGCATCGAAAAAATCGACCCGAACGAGTTGATCGTCGCGCACGAGCAAGCTGCCCGCCAGCATCACGACCCATATCATCAGGTAACGGGAGGCTTCTTCAGGCCAGGGCAGGGAGGAGGAAAAGCCGTAGCGCAGAACAACCTGCACAAACAACATGGCGGCAATGGCCAACAGCAGGACCCGCGCAATCGATCCGGCTATGAATGCCAAGGCAGAGGAGATTTTGTCGATAATCGCAATCATGAGCGCCCTCACTAATCCAGGAGAATTGTGATCTGAAAGAAGGACTGATCAGGGAAATGGTGGGCCGTGGCACGCAAGGCCCACCAGATCACAGACGGTCCACGGCTCAGTCAGCGGTGGCTTCAGCCACGGACGCTTTCAGCTCATCAATGATGTCCTGCCCGATTTCCTTGGCAAGAATCTTGGCGACAGGGGCCTGCGCCGCGTCGACAAACTGCTGGAATTCTTCTGCGTTGGGCTGATAGATCTCGACACCAGCATCACGGATCTTTGCCAGATCCTGAGATTCCTTGGCGGTAATCACACCCAGCATCGCAAAAGTCGCGTTGGCAGCGGCACGCTCAAAGGACGTTTTGTCTTCATCAGACAGGCCCTGCCAATAGTCTTCGTTGATGGTGATGAGTGGCATATTCACCAGATGGTGGTCGAGCGTGTAGTACTTCTGCACTTCCTGAAGGTTTGCCATCAAGATGGTATAGGGTGCGTTTTCCTGACCGTCGACAACACCGGTCTGCAGGGCGCTGTAGAGCTCGGCCCATGCGATCGGGGTTGGGGACGCACCAAGAGCCTTGACCATTTCAACATGGATCGGAATCTGCTGGGTGCGGATTTTCATGCCAACCATGTCTGCGGGTGACTTGATCAACTTTGTGGAGCTGGAGAAGTTGCGGAAAGCTGCTGGCAGATAGTTGAGAATGCGGATGCCGGATTGCTCTGCAATTTTGTCGGAGAGCGACTTGCCAAACTTGCCATCAAGCACTTCACGGGCGACCGCAGTGGACGGGAAGGAATAAGGCAGCTCCAGCACGGAGGCAATCGGAGCATAGGAAGCAATGTGCCCAGCATTCAGACCGCCGACCATCTGCAAGGTGCCGCGCGCATTCTGCTCGGCCAGCGATTCCAGATCCCCCATCTGACCGTTCGGGAAGACCTCGACATCGAATTTACCATTCGACAGGACGCTGAGATCAGAGGAGAAAACCTCGGTCCAGGTCCAGTAGGTGTTGTTGAGCAGATCGCCTTCACCGTCTACGTGAGCGAACCGAACCGTATCAGCCTGTGCATTGGCCGCGCCCAGAAGCAGGGCAGCCGAGAGTGTCACGCCAAGGCGCGCTTTTTTCATGAAATTCATTTGTATCCCCTTTTGATTTGGCCTGAAGGTGCATGTTTTTTATTGGCCAGTTGGTCTGACCTTATTGCATCAAGTCTGGCAGGAGATTTTCGCTTAGTCAATAATTTATATTATACGAAAAATATTGTCGTATTGAATTGCTCTTGGCTTTGCAATGGCATACATTCCCGAGGTTCGCTAGAAGTTGCCAATGCCCAACTTTAAGGCGAGGGATCTAAAATTTATATCTTGCGGTTATGGCCGCTTACTGAGATTTTATACGGAGTATATAATGATGCATAGATTTTCCTATAAGAAAATTTTTTACGGAGGATCGTGTGTCTAGTTTAAAATTGGTGGAGGGCACGCCGCTAATGGGGCAAATCAAAGCACGAGAAGCCGGTCTTGAAGAAGAGGGAGAAGCGCTCGCCGAGCGCATCGTCACCTTGCGCAAAGAACGCAAACTGACCCTTCAGGAATGCGCCAAGCTGTCCGGCGTTGCCGCATCTACCCTGTCCAAGATCGAGCGCCGGGATCTCTCGCCCACAATCTCCACGCTACAGAAGATTGCCGCGGGCTTTTCCATGGAATTGACGGATCTTCTCAATTCCAATCGCCCGGTTTTCTCTCCCGGCCGCCGCTCCATTTCCCGCAAGGGAGAAGGCCGCCCGCATACATCCTATTCCTGTGAGAATGCCCTCTTGTGCGGCGAGCTCATGAACAAGCGCATGATCCCCATCCGCACCTTGGTAACTGCTCGCCACCCCGACGATTACGGGGTCTGGCCAAAGAGCGACAACGAGATCTTCCTGTTCGTTGTCTCAGGCAAGATGGTCGTGCATTCAAAGGTCTATGAGCCCCTTGAGCTGTCCGCAGGCGATTCTGTCTACTATGACGCCAGCAGCGAGCATTGCTGGACTTCTGTCAGCGAACAGGATGCCGAAGTCATCTGGGTCATGAGTACCTGAACCGATGGGATTTCTGAACTACGCGCAAGCACGCACGGCCGCCAAGCGCCGTCTGCCCAAGGGCCTGTTCGACTATATTGATCGCGGTGTGGGCGAAGAAGCCTCTCTAAAGGCTCTGAGCAAGTCTCTGAACGAGACCGTCATTGTCCCGCGCATCCTTTCCGGACTTGTCGAGCCAGAGCTATCGACGACACTCTTTGGCAAGCGCTATTCAGCACCGTTTATCATAGCGCCAACCGCCATGGCGGGCCTGATCCATCAAGGCGGCGAAATGGCGCTGGCCCGCGCTGCAAAGACATTCGGAATACCCTTTTGTCTTTCTACCCAGTCCCTGAGCAGCGTTGATGAGGTCGCCGCTGCAGTGCCGGATCTTGATCTATGGATGCAAATTTATCTCTGGCAGGATCTGAGCTATTCCGAGCAGTTGCTAAAGCGGGCATGGGACGCAGGGGCGCGCGTTGCCGTGATGACCGTGGATACACCCAAGGGATCGCGCAAGGAATGGAATATGCAAAGTGGCTTTGACATGCCGTTTCGCATTTCTCCCAGAAGCGTTGGCGATCTTGCGCTACGGCCCGGCTGGCTTTTGCGGGTCATCCTGCCCCATATGCTGCGCAGCGGGCTTCCCGCCATGAACAACTTTCCACACGGCATACAACCCAAGCTGCTTGGTCGTAAAATACATCCCGGACTGACCATGAGACGTGGGCTGTCTTGGGACGATGTCGCGTGGTTACGAGATAAATGGTCAGGGCCTCTGGTCCTGAAGGGCATTCTGGCACCTGACGACGCCGAAAAGGCCATCTCTATGGGCGCTGATGGGATTGTTGTTTCCTCCCATGGTGCGCGTAATTTCGATGCGTCTCCCGCACCGATCAACGTGCTTTCAGACATCTCGTCTGTCTGTGCTGGTCGGGTAACTGTCATGGCCGATAGCGGGATACGCAGAGGACTGGATGTCCTGCGCTATCAGGAAAAGGGAGCGAGAGCCGTGATGCTTGGCAGGTTGCCGATTTACGCCTTGGCGGCAGAAGGCATGAAAGGTGTCACCAAGGCTCTTGAAATCTTGAGTGAGGAGCTATCCGAAGCCCTGCGATACAGGTGACTGCACGCCCAACTCTCTTCTAGGCAGAGCCGGTGCATTTCAAACTTTGCCATGGCTCCTTCAACCTTCTAGTCCTCCGCATGGTCCTCCACGATATGAACTGCCATGTCTTGAAGGACATGGCTGACGTGGTGGTCAGCGATTTCATAAAAGACTTGCTTGGAGCGCCGCTCACCCTTCACGAGGCGGGCACCGCGCAGCAGTCGCAAATGATGGCTGACAAGAGAATGCGACAAGTCCAACTTATCCGCTATATCGCCGACAGAAATCGGACCGGGCAGGCAACACAGCAGAATTCTCAATCGCGACGAGTCGCCAAGCAGCCGGAACGTCTCGGCAAGAATTGTAAACTCGTTTTGCGATAGTGCGCTGTGATCAAGAGGCTGGGTCTCTTCTTTATTGGCATTTTCTGCCGGGCATTGTCCCGCGGGGCTTGGCTTTATGTTCGCCGACGTCATGGTTTTCGCTCATTTAGTGGTTGTGGCCGATATGCGCCGCGTTCAACTGGGGAGGATTTTCAAGGCTACAGCTCGCGTCGCCTTCCAAGTCAAGCCCGATGGTCGAATGCTCGATATTGAATTTCGTTTCCAGTTCATGTTCCACTTGCTTGATCAGGGCGCGAATATCTGCCTGCGCCGTGGGTTGTACCTGAAGCGTTGCGAGGACGCGGCCCGAGGTCAGCGACCAAACGTGGACGTGGTGGACACTCGCGACATCCGGCACATTATCCTGGATATGCTGGATGACCATATCCGAATTTACATTGGCGGGTGCGCCTTCGAACAGAATATGCAGGGTATTTTTGAGAAGTCCCCAGGCACTACGCAGGATCAGCATCGCAACAAAGACCGACAGGATCGGATCAATCGGGGTCCAACCGGTCAGCCAGATGACAATCGCAGCAAGAATTGCCCCGACAGAGCCAAGCAAATCCCCCATCACATGCAACACTGCGCCTTTGATATTCACATGCTCGGTATCGCCCCGGGTCAGATACCACAGCACGAACAGGTTCACGATCATCCCGATTATGGCAACGATGAGCATTGGCGCTGCCATCACCGGCTGCGGTGCCCCAAACCGCCCAATGGCTTCGTAAATGATCCAGCCCACAATACCAAAGAGCGTGACCGCATTGACAAGTCCGGCAACAACCTCAAACCGTGCGTAACCGAATGTGCGCTTTGCGTCCGGCTTTCTACGCCCCAGTCTGAAAGCCAGATACGCCAGACCAAGCGCGATTGCATCGGTCAGCATATGTCCTGCATCCGCCAAAAGAGCGAGGGAGCCGGAAAGAATCCCCCCCACAGCCTCGACCACCATGAAGGACAAAATGACCAGGAAGGACACAAGGATATTGTGTTCATTGTCCTTAGTTACAGCGGGCACATGAGAATGGCCGTGATCATGACTATGGACATGTCCGGTATCTGCGCTGTGATTATGTGGGGAACCAGTCATTGGAATACTTCGCCTCTTTTGGATACAACATATGTATATGTGTTCATATATCGATCTGTCAACAGGAAAGTCATGCATTTACGTCACCGCCGCATCGAGCTTTGTCTCTTCATGCCATTAGAAATATCGCGTGCAAGACCATCCAAATACGACTGCTGGCGCAGCCGCAGCGCAAGCCCATCGTGGCTCATCCGGCAGCAATGGACCGCGATTTTTGGGGCCCTCGCACAGGCAAAGGTCTCCAGCACCAGACTGGTAGTGACACACTACTTTTGCATAACTTCGGGCCATTTATATTAGTTACTCTTTGATAGAAAAGGGAAATTTAAAGGTTTTGGTTTAGAAAACCATCGAATGAATGAAGACGATTTCGATGACGCCATAGTTCAACCGGATCCTTACTTTGATGATTGAAGAGCGTGTTTCAGTTTGCACCGTGTGCTTGGAGGGTCCACAAGCCTCTGAGGTGATCTGGAGAAAAGCATCCACGGCTTGGCTGATGATGCTGTGTTTATGCGCCGTGCTCGCTGGCTGTGCATCGCCCAAGAGCGTCCAATTTGCCGATCCGACCAAGGCCTCCTCAGCAACTCTGGCTGCCATTGAAACTGAAACCATTCTCGTGGCGACAAGCCGCAAACCAAGCGGCAAGGGTGATTTCAGCGCGGAGCGAAGTGACAAACTGGAATTCTCGAAATACTCAGTCTCCATTCCTCCCAACCACAAAGTGGGACAGATTGAATGGCCGAAAGGTGCCCCTGATCTTGCGCGAAATTTTGCTGTGGTTTCGGATCAATCAATTGATGGCCTCAAGGGCCTCAAGCGACAAGTGAACGAAAAATTCAAAAACCCGTCAGTCCGTTCCATCGATGGGAAGAAGGAAGCCATGCTTTTTGTGCATGGATATAACACCAGTTTTTCGGCTGCCTTGTATCGTACCGCACAGATGAAGCATGACTTTGAAATAAAGGCACCGATGACCCTGTTCAGCTGGCCGTCTGCGGGTATTCCTGAGCTGTATATGTATGATCGAGACAGTATAAAATCGTCTCGCGATCAGTTGGAAGCCGTGGTCACGGCTCTTGCGCAGTCTGATGCGCAAGAGGTTACCTTGGTGGCGCATTCTCTTGGCACAGAATTGCTGATGGAAACCTTGCGCCAGATGGCTCGGTCCAACCATGGCCATTTGCCCAAAAAGCTGCGCACGGTCATACTTATTTCACCTGATCTCGATATTGACGTCTTTAACAGCCAACTAGCCGCCATCAAGACGCTGCCACCAGCTTTCGCGATTTTCGTATCCAAGAAAGATCAGGCTTTGCGTATTTCGTCTTTTCTGGCCGGCGACAAAGAACGCGTCGGCAACAATATTGATGAGACGCGGATCAAGCGTAAAGGCATTGTCGTGGTGGATGTGACCGAAGCAACCGGCGGCGATGGGCTGAAGCATATGACCGTAATCACGTCACCCCGTTTGGTGGCCGTGCTTAAGGGTGTTGCCAGATCAGGGCAGAGGGGGCTGATAACGCGATCGGGCGAGCAATCTAGCCTTTCCGATCAGTTGGTCGATGTCGCCACCTTGCCATTCACCTTTGTGATCAAGACCACAGAAGCAATTATAAATCATTAGCTTCAGTAACAAGCTTGCTGAAGCCAATTGAGATGACGTTATCTAGGGCCATTAGGAGGGCAGTTGATGTATCGAGAAAAAGCGACCCAACTTTTTTGTTTGGTGAGTTTTGTAGTCCTTCTTTGTCTTTCGATGTTGATGGCAAAACCGGTTTTGGCTCAAGACAGCCAAACCAGCGCTGCAAGCCAAATGTCGGGCAGTCCTTTGTCACCTCTGCCAATGGCATCGCCACGGCAGACTTTGACCAGCTTTTTGTCTTTGTCCAAAGACGCGGAAAACTATCTACTGGAAGCCATTGATACGGCATCGAGCAATGACGCTTTTTTCGATACGCCAAAGGTTAAGGGGCTCAAACGCGCCGCTATCCTGAAAATGAAAAAAGCGGCGTCGACACTTGACCTGTCCTTTGTTGCGCCGGAAAACCGTCAAACACTCGGAATCAACTCGGTCCTTCTGCTCAAAGAAGTGCTTGAGCGCATCACTGTTCCGCCCATGGATCAGGTTCCTGGTGCTGAAGGGACTGGAGACGGTGGTGGCCAAGCGGATTGGACGCTGCCCGGCACCGAGATCCGCATCGTCAACAACCCCACTGCAAATGGATACCCGCATTTTGTCTTTTCAGAAGACACCGTTCAGCGCTTGCCAGAATTCTATGAATTGGTAAAAGCGCTGCCACAACAAACCGGCAGTTCAGTTGACTTTTATAAGAGCTTTGTTCTTGGCCCAGGTCTTTTGTTGCCCGTCGAGATGTATCGCTACATCATGCAGCTGCCAAATTGGGCGCTATCTGAACTAGCCGGTCAGGCTGTATGGCAATGGGTTGGTTTCATTTCGATCAGCGCAATTTTTGCTGCCCTCATTTTCCTGATGTTGCGCAAAACGCATTGGCGGGCTGGCACTAGCGGCTCGGCTGGGCGCATTGGTGTGCCTTTCGTGATCGCTGCCATGCTTTGGGCTTACGGTGCAATCTGTAACGACATCATAAATTTAACCGGTAGTGTCGAAGCTGTGCTTGAGTTGATCATCATAATCCTGCAAGCCGTTGCATTGGCATTGGGGATTATAACCACCGCCAACACCGTGGCGTATGCGGTGGTGTCCCGGCCCAAGATCAAGGCGCAAGCTCTGGATGCCAGCTTGATCCGGTTGGGTATCCGGGTGGTTGGGATCCTTTTGGCTGGCTATATACTGGCGCTGGCCGCTTCCCGGGTGGGGTTGCCTCTGTACGGGATCATCGCCAGCCTCGGTGTTGGCGGCTTAGCCCTCGCTTTGGCGGTGCGACCCACCTTGGAGAATTTTATCGGCGGCATTATTCTCTATGCGGATAAGCCGGTTAAGGTTGGGGATCTGTGCCAGTTTGGCAGCACCAAGGGGACTGTGGAGACAATCGGGCTTCGTTCAACCCGTGTGCGTGCTGAGGATCGCACTTTGGTCACTGTTCAGAACGCGGACTTTGTGAAGATGTCCATCATCAACTTCTCGCGCAGGAGCTCTGATCTGTTTACGTCCGAATTTACACTGGCACCGAGCATCGAACCTGCCAATAGTTCACAGGTTATTCAGGCCGTTTCCGAGTATTTGAAGAGCGTGGAGCCGGTGAAATGTGAGTCAGTGCAGGTGTTCGTGAATGACATTCAGAACAATGCGCTTAAGCTTCAAGTGCGCGCCTATGTAAGCACAAAAAGTGAGAAGCGATTTACCAAAGTAAGAGAGGAACTTCTTTTGGGTATTGTTACAATCTTGAAGCAGCAGGAAACCGCCGCTGCATCTTGATGTGGGCAAGGGGCTTCCCTAGTCTCTTTGGCATCACCGACCGACACTTTACAAACTTGGCGCATGGGACACTCGCTGACGGCGAGTGTGCCTTGCAATTGCGCACGTGAAAGAGCCTGCTATGCCCGAACTCCAAAGACCGAAATCGCGTTTTGCCAGTTTTCATGCCCTGAAAAAAGAATGG
This sequence comes from Cohaesibacter sp. ES.047, assembly GCF_900215505.1. Taxonomy (NCBI): domain Bacteria; kingdom Pseudomonadati; phylum Pseudomonadota; class Alphaproteobacteria; order Hyphomicrobiales; family Cohaesibacteraceae; genus Cohaesibacter; species Cohaesibacter sp. ES.047. Next base: position 4,229,244 of record NZ_LT907844.1, on the reverse strand, counting down.
TTTTTAGGCATTGGCTGGGGAAGCTCCGCCATTTTCTGGGCTTGGTCTGGCAGTTTGTTTCGTGGAATGGACAACACGGCCTGGCTTGTCGGGCTGTTTCTCTTTCTGTTTCTGATGGTGCTTGGTTGTGCGGTCAACGTCGTACGCCACGCAGAACATATCTCCAAGCGTCTTGGAGAACCTTATGGGACGCTCGTCCTCACGCTCTCGATTACAGCAATAGAAGTGATGAGCATCTCGGCGGTCATGATGCACGGAGAGAACAACCCGACATTGGTGCGTGATACGCTGTATTCCGTTGTCATGATTGTTCTGGGCGGAATGGTCGGGCTATCGTTGTTGGTCGGGGCTATTTTTCACCGTGAACAAACGTTCAATCTTCAAGGAGCCAACGCCTATCTTGGGGTAATTGTGCCGCTAGCGGCATTCAGCCTGATCCTGCCCAATCTTACGCACACCACCGATGGCCCCACCCTTTCAACCGGCCAACAGATTTTGGTCGGCGGAATGTCCGCTGCATTGTTCGCGACATTTCTCCTGATTCAGACCGGGCGACATCGATCCTATTTCGCACCGCCTATTGATGATGAAGTCATTGAAGCGGGTGAAAAGCCAAAGTTGCTGCCGCATGTCTTGTTGCTAATCTGCTATATGCTCCCCGTGGTCTATCTGGTTGAGCAATTGGCTGTGCCCATCGACTATATTGTCGAGGCACTTCACCCTCCACATATTGTCGGGGGTGTTGTCATGGCGATTTTGGTCGCGGCACCGGAAGCCATTGGCGGCGTCAAAGCTGCGGTTCAAAACAGGCTTCAGTTGTCGGTGAATATTTTTCTAGGGTCCGTTTTGGCGACGATCGGGCTTTCAGTGCCGATCATGCTTATCTTCTCAAACATCGTGGGTCTTGAGTTGACATTGGGGCTGAGTGGCCCGGATATGCTTTTGCTTGGTACAATCCTCGCGGTCTCCACCATCACTTTCTCAAGTGGCAAAACGCATCTGTTGCAAGGTGTCGTCCATATCTTGCTGTTTGTGGCCTTCATCATGCTTGCTTTTGACGGGTGAGGCGAGGCTTTCGGTTCAAGCTTGGTACTTTTAAAGCCCGCGCCAAAAGCTCTTGAGCCATCGCTATATGGTGCTATCCATCGGCCATGATCCTGATGCTTGTTATATTGAACCACGCAATTGACCTGACGGTGGATGACTTCCGACCCTTGGCCGACCCTTGGCCGACCCTTGGCCAACCCTTGGGCCAACCTTGGGTCAACACTGGGCCAGGCCTCGCCAAGTCCTGCCTCGAATGTCCGCCCGGAGAAGCATTCCAATGGCCTGCTTGCGACCCTGCCAGCTCTAAGCGTTGACGCCCTTCATGCCTTCTTCGGTATAGCGTTCACCGGTCACCGGGATAGTGGACAATATGTCGTCCAGAGTTTGCAAATCGGACGCCGTCAGGTTCACACTTGAAGCCGCGACGTTCTCAATGAGGTAGCTCAACCGCTTGGTGCCGGGGATGGGTACAATGTCGTCTCCCTGCGCAAGCAGCCATGCGAGGGCAACTTGGCCAGAGGTGCACCCTTTCTGGTGCGCAATGGTCTGCACGGCTTCCACGATCCGCATGTTCTGGCGCAAGGCGGTTTCCTGAAACCGCGGCAGGAAGCTGCGGGAATCCCCATCCCCGAATTTTTCCGCCTGCTGGAAGCGGCCGGTCAGGAACCCCCGTCCGAGCGGCGAATAGGGGACAAAGCCGATGCCGAGTTCACGACAGGCTGGCAGTATCTCTGCTTCGACACCGCGCGACCAGAGCGAATACTCCGTCTGTAAGGCCGTCACGGGGTGTACCGCATGAGCACGACGCAACGTGGCGGCGCTCACCTCGCAAAGACCGATCCGGTCAATCTTGCCTTCCTCGACCAATCGCGACAATTCACCCATCGTGTCCTCGATGTCCTGGTTCGAGTTCACCCGGTGAACATAATACAGATCGATCCGCTCCACTCCGAGACGTTTCAACGACGCTTCGCAGGCACGCCGTGCATAAGCAGGGCTCATGTCCAGACTGCGGGCGTATTCGCCGGGTTTGCGAACAATGCCGAACTTGGTCGCAATCTTCAACTGCGCGCGGGTGCCGCTCTGCGATAGAAAATGCCCCAGCAGTTCCTCGTTGTGATGGGGGCCGTACATGTCGGCGGTATCGAGGAAGTCGACACCACGGGACACCGCTTCGCCCAGCACCTTAAGCGAGGTCTCGTCATCCCTTGGTCCGTAAAACTCGCTCATTCCCATACATCCCAGTCCCAGAGCCGATACTTCGAACCCCTCTGACAGCTTGCGTCTTTTCATCCCTTTTCCCTTTCAACGGTTGTGTGTTTGCCCGAAATATGCCATTTTCCATAAATGGGTGGTAGGTACTAAAATGGGGATCTAATTTCCGTGAACGGAAAACGCGATACAGATGGTCATCTCGTCTGGGACGATCTACGCATATTCTTGGCCATCAGTCGCGAAGGCACCTTGAGCGGCGCGGCCAAACGTCTGCGGCTTGGCCTGGCCACCGTATCGCGCCGCATGGAGCGGCTGGAGGCGTCTGTCGGACAGCCACTTTTCGTGCGTCAGCAAACAGGCTATCGCCTGACAGAAGACGGCACCGCGATGGTCGAACGCGCCGAGGAGATGGAAGCTACCGCGCGGTCCCTGACTTCCGGGATGGCGGAAAAACCAGAGGTCTCGGGGCGCGTCCGCTTGGCGACCGCCGAGAACCTTGCCACCGGTTTGCTCCTACCCAAACTGCCCGATTTCCGCGCCAAGTATCCACGACTGACAATTGACCTGGTGACGGATATCGCCACGGTGAACCTGCACCGCAGGGATGCCGACCTTGCGCTGCGCATGGTCAAGCCGGACCGAGGGCATGTGTCGCTTCAAAGTTTGGGCACGTTAGGCTACGGGCTATATGCCTCGGATAGCTATCTGGCGCAGAGGGCGAGCAACGCGGATGCGGCCAAATTCGAAGCGGATGACTTTATCACATGGGGCGAGGCACAGGCTCATTTGCCCGCCGCACAATGGATGGAGAGCCGCTTGCAAGGGCGCGCGCCAGTCCTGAGCACATCAAGCGTCGCGACGCAGCTTGCCGCCTGCCGTGCTGGGGTGGGATTTGCGATCCTGCCGCATTTCTTGGCGAGGCGGGAAGGGCTGATTTGTCTGGACGGTGAACTTGGTATCGATCAGACGATCTGGCTCGTCACCCAGTCCGATCTGATACGGTCACGCCGCATCCAAGTTGTCGCAGAATTCTGCCGCAGTATCGTCCGGCAGCATCGCGATGCGCTTGCAACTGCATGAGATTTGCGTTGACCTGCCTTAACCGATCTGCGCGCTCTGCATCCGCCTCACCGACAGGCAAACCCTCCGAAAACATGCCTTTCAGAATGCAATCAATTTAAGCCATAGCGGTTTAGTTATAAATGTGTCATCCTTAATTACGTAGAGTTGCAATGTAACGAGCTGACCTACTCTTTCTCATTTGCGAGAGCGTGACCTGCCCAACCTGTCAGTTGCTGGTCGTGATGGTTCGCTGGAAAGGCACTTGGCTTTGGAGGAGCATACCTATCGAGACCTGAAAAAAGGCCCCGTGGCCATGGGAATCGGTCTGGTATGCCTCGTGATCGGTACGATCATCATCGGCATCTGGTCTTGGCAGCTTGAAGAGGTTGCTCAAAGCTTCCCAATCATTTTAGCGATGCAATTCAATACGGCATTATGCCTTGTGCTGTTGGGCATAGCCTTCATGCTCGCGGTCAAACGGGTTACCCTGCTGGTCTATGCAATGACCGCATGCGTCGCTCTTATCTCTGGCTTAACGCTGTACCAATATCCAAGCGGCATTTCTCTTGGCATCGATACCCTTTTCATTGAACCGTTTGTCACAATCGGGGCTATTGCACCGGGTAGGATGGCGCCCAATACAGCAATTTGCTTTTTGTTGACTGCTGTCGGTATCAGCATCCCCCGCATTCAATTTGCCAATTACAGTCGGTTGGCTCTGGGATTTTGCGTCCTCGGCATCGCCATAATTGCGCTTCTTGGCTATGTCATTCGCCTTGACCGTGCCCATGACTGGGTCGGTCCGGCGCGCATGTCGCCGCACACGAGCATCGGATTTCTGGTTCTTGGTCTGGGGCTGGTCTATCTGGGCACCGAGCGTGGTCGTGGCCATTTCAAGCTGATTGCTTCATCGGTTTCCGTTGTGGCCTATCTCGCTGTATTGATCATCACATACCTTGAGTTCAGCGCTGAGGAAGCGCGGCTCAATCTGCGATTTACAGCCGGCGGCGGCGCAGACGTGCAGCAGACGCTGTCATCACTCGTGCTGATTTCCGGCATCCTCTATCTGGGACTCACTGGATATGCCTTCTGGTATTCGCAGCGCTATGGCCGGAGCGCGGAGTCGTTGGCGGAAAGCGAGGCGCAACTGGCCGCCATAATCGACAATGCCGTCGATGGCATCATCTCGATTGATACAAGCGGTACCATCCTGAGCGCCAACCGTGCTTGCAAAGACATCTTCGGGTTCACGCGCGCCGAAATGATCGGTCAGAATATCAAGATGCTGATGCCAAAACGCTATAGTGACGAGCATGACAGTTACCTCGACAACTACCACCGCACCCATGAGGCAAAGATCATCGGAATTGGCCGAGAGCTGGAAGGCTTGAGAAAGGACGGAACAGAGTTTCCGCTCGAACTGGCGGTGTCTCGTATCGATTTGCCAAACCGGGTCATCTACACCGGTATCGTGCGCGACATAACCGACCGCAAGCGGACGATGGTCGAGCTGCTTGAAGCCAACGCAGAGCTTGAAGAATTCACCTACCGGACCTCGCATGATCTGCGCTCGCCTATCGCATCGTCAATCGGGCTGGTCCGCATCGCCAAGGAACTGTTACGTGACCGTGAGTATGGCGAGCTTGCCAACACTCTTGTTCGCCTCGAGAGTAATTTTCGACGGATGGACATGCTGATTCAGAACATTATCGAGGTTGCCCGTACCCGTCTGATGGTGGAAGGCTTTGAGCCGATCTCGGTGCGGGCCGTCATCGATGAAGCCCTTGATGATTTGTCCCATATGGAGGGATTCTCGGAAATGGCGATTCACGTCGACATCGATCCCGATTTGAGGATCATCAGCAAACCGATAAAGCTTCAGATGATCGTCTGCAATCTGCTATCCAATGCCATCAAGTACAGGGACCCGCAAGAGCCGACGTCGGAGCTGAACATTTCGGTCCGCAACGAAAGAGGGGCGGTCCGCATTGCCTTTGCAGACAATGGACTTGGCATCCCGCCTGAAGCCAGACCCAATCTCTTTGAAATGTTCAAGCGGTTCCATCCCGACAAGGCATTCGGCAGCGGACTGGGACTCTACATCATGAAGAAGAGCACAGAATCCCTTGGCGGGACCGTGACCTTTGAACCCCAACAAAAGGGCTGCCTGTTTGTCGTTGTGCTGCCCAAGGGAGATAAACATGCCGATGCAGACCATCCTGATCGTTGATGACGATGAATCCGATCAATTTATTTGTCAGTACACAATCCGCAAATTTGATGCCTCCATCAAAACGATATCCGCTTACGATGGTCAGGAAGCGCTTGGAATTCTGCGTGAGACCACACCTGATGCGATCATTCTCGACATCAACATGCCGATTATGAACGGCTTCGAATTCCTTGCCCGTTACGAGGCTGACTTTGACCACCATGTCCCCGTGGTGGCGATGCTGACCAGCTCAGTCCTCGGTAAGGATCAAGAGCAAGCCATGCAATATGATTTCGTCCGAACCTTTTTCGAAAAGCCTCTGACGATGGATCATCTGCAGAAGATGAAAGAGCTGCTCGCGTGATCCAGCCAGTCAGCGGGTGAGCATGATTTGTCGGAGCTATGACTGGATGGCGGTGACAAGAAAATTACCATCCGGGAGGATGCCCGACGGTTTATCGGGATCTGGTCATGAGAGACATGTCTTGGAACAGAACTTTCCTCGTTACGCCCGATAGCGTGCGGGTGGCCAGAGGCCGTCGGGCATCGGGTGCTGGGTGAGATCGGCGATCAACTCGGCAAGGCATGTAGCCGCATGATCAAGAAGGATCTCGCCTTTCTGGGCACTGGCGAGGGATGCATTGCCGGTCACGCCTTCCAGATTGAGATCCTGTGCCTTCCAGCCAAGTCCGCCGACGCGGCCCGCGGATGGATTGGCGGACAGTTGCTTCGTTCCTGCTTCGATCTCGCCGACCGCCGGATGGAAATCGGCAGCCTTGTCCATCCTGACGAGTTCGGGATGCAGTGCGAGCATCATCGAGGTCTCGATATCTCCGCCGTGAAAGCCGGTGCGGATTTCCTCCTCGGTGAAGAGGCCTTCCGGGTAACCAGCGTCAAACCATGTGGCATAGGCTCCCAGATTATTGTGCCGAACTCTCTGATCGAGAGCGACCGCGGCGAGCAGGCCTGACTGACCACCGTGGCTGTTGAACAGAAGAACCCGCTTGAGCCCGGTTGACTGAACGGCGCAATCAAGAACACGGGTCCATGATTGCATCAACTCGGGTGCGGGATGGGCGAGGGAGCCCGCATAGTCCAGATGTTCCTGCGAGGCACCAACCTGTTGCAGAGGCAGAACGACAGCGGGAATGTCATCGGCCAGTTTGGCAAGCGCCCTTGCAACGATGCCGTTGTTGATCAGACAGTCTGTGCCAACCGGCAGATGCGGTCCATGCTGCTCCACCGCAGCGACCGGCAGGATGGCGAGTGTGCTGTCCGGAAGGCTCGCATGTTCGGGCGAGGTGAGTTCAAGCCAGTAGCGTTTCATGATCAGACCTCCTGAATGAAGCGTTGGTTGAAGGCAGCAAGCCCGGCAGCAACACCCGCAAGGTCAAGCTGGTTGACGGCGGCGACTTCCTCGATCAAGGCTCCCGGAATGCTCCCGGTTCCTTTCCAGGCGGCTGCAATTGACCCGGCGAACATCGCGATCGTGTCACTGTCATTGCCGCCGTTGACTGCGGCGGTGATGGCGCCCCAGGCATTGCCATCCGCCGCCTTGACGAGGCCGAAGGCATGAGGGACCGCTTCGGCCATGGCGACGCCATTGCCGACCACTTCGGTCAGTTCGCTTCGCGCCGCTTCGAGATCGCCGTGATACTTGTTGCCAATCTCGAAGGCCAGATCGATGCGGCGAAACACACCGGCACCACCGACAATGCGTCCGCTTATCTTTGCCTGTTCTTCGCCTAGGCGTGCACCCTGAAGGGCGGCCTCTTCAAGGCTCATGGCCGCAGCGCCGCCAAGGCCCGCTGCGATGGCGGCGGCGATTGCGGAGGCACCCGCATAGGCAATCTGGGTGTTGTGGGTGGGCGAGGACAACAGACAGGCAAGCCGCACAGCCTCGTCAATGTCGCCAGCTGCTGCGCATCCGGCAGTCGGCGCACGCATCGCCCCGCCGTTTGACGTACCGAACATGCACGAATAGGTCGCGGGTGTAGCGACATCCTCAACCGCGGCTCCGGCGCGCATGGATTCCACCGCGATGCGGGTTGTGGGGCCGGCAAAGCGCTGGAACATCTCCTCGTCGTGGGACCAGTCGATGAAGCCGGCAATCGCATCGGCAGAAGCCGGCGCCTTGCTGAGGCCGATCAGGCGCTTGGCCATGGCCAGCATCTGGGTGGCGTCGTCGGTCAGCCTGCCCGGTGCAAGGCCCTTGGCAAAAGGGGATTTTTGCGGCGGATGCTGAAAACTGGTCACCGGACCGCCAAACACCTCAAGAATATCCTGCGGGTGCATGCATTCGGTAGCTGCGCCAAGCGCATCGCCCACGCAGGCCGCGGCGAGGACGCCTTCAATGGATTTGGGATCAATGGATAGGGTCATGAGTCTTGAGCTTTCTGATGAACGTCTTTCATCCGGTATTCAGCCATTTTGAAGTCGCAGCAACCGCTTTCAAGGAAAGTGCCCGAGCAGGTGGTTGCAAAGATGAGGGCGCGGTCAAACGTCCGTCCGCGTCGCAGGGCCGTGGTCAGCCCGGCCAGAAAGACATCGCCAGCCCCGGTCGTGTTGCGTGGCGTGACCTTGAGGGCGGACAGGCGGATTTCTTCCGCCCCATTGCTCGCCACAAGACCATCGGCTCCAAGTGTGATGACCACGCGCCGCTCGCCATAACCGGACAGGAAGCGGGCGAATTCCAACGCTGCGTCCTCGACAGGGGCTTCTTTTCCGGCATGGGTCATCCATGCCTCGAGCACCTGCCGGTTGGTGACCACAAGTGACGCATAGGGCAGGACCATTTCCATGGCCTTCCAGCCCCAGCGTTCAATCTCCGGCAGTTCCAGATCAATCATCCGGTCAAGCCCGAGAGCCCCGGCGCGACTGAAGGTGCGGGCTATGGCTTCGGGCTGGTAGAAGTTGGCAATGACGCAGTCACCAGCTTGAAACTCGATGCTCTCTCCGATGGCATTCAGCATGGACATCGGCATCGGATCAATGAGGATGGCCTTCTCGCCCGTGCGGTCGACGATGATTGTCGCAGACGCCGTGCCCGCCTCCATATCCACCTCGACGGCTTCTGTGCTCATGTCCTGGTCGGCGAGCCATTGCAGCAGGGTTTTACCGTCGGTGTCGTCGCCGATGATGGAGACCAGCCGTGCATCCTCGCCGAGCTGGGCAAGGGCGTGCGCACAATTGAGCGGCGGTCCGCCCGCTCTTTCTTCCTTGGCCTTGATAAAGGCCTTCTCGTCGTGGCCGGGCAGATCATCGACCTGAAGGATCCTGTCCAGCACAAGCGGGCCGAGACAATAGATGGCTCCCCGGCTCATGACAGATCCATCCTGTCACCGCTATCGGGATCAAACAACAGGGTCTGAGATGGCTCGAAACGCAAATGTGCCGGAGCGCCGAAATGGGATGGTTTATCGCGGGATTGAACCGCGATGCGATGCTCGCCGATTGCCACATGGGCGAGCCACGAACCGCCCACATATTCGCTCGAATGCACTTCCCCTGCGACCATGCCCTCAGAAGCATCGGCGAAGGACAGCTGGTCCGCCCGCAAGGCCATCTCGGCAGTCCTGCCCTCGAGCTGGTCGAAAACCGACTTTGTGGAGGAGGAGGGCGAGAAGGGCGCGCCTGCGAGGGCATACCCATCGGTCCCTCGCTGCGCTACCGGCAGCAGGATCGCAGGCGGATTGCCCACAAAGCTGGCAATGAAGGCCGAGGCTGGCTGCTCGAAAATGACTTCCGGCGTGTCGTGTTGCAGGACATAGCCGTTGGCCATCACGGCCACCCGGTCCGCCATGCTCATGGCCTCTTCCTGATCATGAGTAACCATCACGGTGGTGAGGCCGATCCGCTCATGCAGCTCGCGGATGTCAACACGGACATTCTTGCGCAGCACCGCGTCGAGGTTGGAGAGCGGCTCGTCAAGCAACAACAGCTTGGGACGGATGGCAAGAGCGCGGGCAAGGGCGACCCGCTGCTGCTGGCCACCGGAAAGCTCATTGGGCATCCGCTTGCCAAGGCCTTCCAGTTTGACCAGGTCCAGTACCTCGGCGACCCGCTCGTCGGCTTCCGCGCCCTGCATGCCGCGCATGTCGAGGCCGAAGCGGATGTTGGCATCCACGGTCATATGCGGGAACAGCGCATAGGACTGGAACACGATGCCGATATCGCGTTTGTAGGTCGGAATGGTGTCGAGACCTTCGCCCGCAAGGGCCATCGAGCCTTGTGTCGGCTCTTCCAGTCCGGCGATGATCTTCAATAGGGTGGTCTTGCCGCAGCCAGATGGCCCGAGCAAGGCAAGGAACTCACCTTCGGAAACATCAAGCGACACGCTCTTGAGTGCCGGTTCCGGACCGCCATAAGACTTCATCACATTCTCGATCAGCAGATGATTGCGGCGCATGGGATGATCAGCCATGGGTGTCTTCCTTGAAGAGGCGGGCAAGAGCAGCAAGACCGACCTTGATGGCCGCAGTCTGGCCGGAGCCGGACTTGTGCACCTCGCCGGTGACCACATTGTCGCCGACAGAGCAGACCGCTCCGCCACGGCGTCCATAAAGGCTGCACAAGGTCAGAATGGCCGCGCTCTCGCGGTCGGTGTTGAGGATGCCTGCGCGACGCCAATAGTCGATGATGCCCTTGTGCTCTTCCTGCAGGTAGCCGCCGGGGCCGGGCTTGCCCCAACCGCAATATTCGCTGTCGCCCGATCGCGTGATGCCAATGTGATAGGGATGGCCGACCTCATCCGCGGCGGCCTTCATTGCTGCGACCACCTGCCAGTCCGCAACGGCCGGATATTCGGCCTTCACATGGGCCTTGGTCATGCCTTCATCGCGCACGGCACCGGATGTGATGACGACATCACCCACACCGACCTTTTCGCTCCATGCACCGCAGCCGCCAATGCGAATAACGGTGGTGCAATCGGTGTGATTGAACAGATCCATCAGCGCAAGTTCTGCCTCGGGCGAGCCAGAGCCACCCGAAACAATGGAGATGGGTGCACCCTGATAGCGACCGGTGAGAGTGGTGAAGAGGCCGGTCTGGGCGCTGATCTCGGCGCCATCAAGTGCGCTCGCAAGCGCATCTTCTCCGGCACCCTCTCCAACGACGAGTGGGTCTTTCACCGCCAGCACCACATAAGGAGCGATCCGGTCGCGCTTGAAGCCGGTCAAGAGCGGCACCCCATCGCGGATGAAATGCGGCATGCTTTTCAGGTAAGGATAATCTTCGCTCATCGGTAAACGGCTTTCTTGTTGGCTTGAGGCGACGGGATCAGAGACGACGGGACCATTTGAACAGGAACTCCCCGACGAGGGCGGCAATAAGGATGAATGCGATGATGGCTGCCCCTATGGCAAGGGTGATGGGATCGATGCCCTGACCGCGCAATTCCGCATAGACGCGCACCGGAAAGGTCATCCAGCGGGCACCGGCAATCAGCGCCGAAACAATGACATCATTGAAGGAGATCAGCAGCGAGAAGGCCGCCGACGAGATCAGCCCCGGCATGGCAAGAGGCAGTGTGACGCGTTGGATCACTCTGATGGGGGAGGCACCAAGACTGGCTGCCGCCTGCTCCAGCAGGGGATCCAGGTCGGCAAAGGTTGCGATCATGATGCGGATGGTGAAGGGCATCGTGATCACCGCATGGGCCAGCACCAGAGCGGGCAGCGTCCCGGACATCCCCAGTTTCGAGTAGATCTGCAACAGAGCAATGGCCCAGACGATCAGCGGCAGCACCAACGGAGCCATCAGCATCGCTTCGATCACCTTTGCTCCCTTCGGCTTGTAACGGGCAAGGGAGAACGCCGCCAGCGCCCCCAGACCCACTGAAAGGAAGCCGGAGAGAACCGCGACGATGAGGCTGACCGAAAGCGCACTCTTGTACTCGCGGCTTTCAAGCACCGCCTCATACCAGCGAAGGGAATAGTCCCGCGGCGGAAAGCGAAAGAAGCTCGCATCGTCAAAGGAGGCAAAGACCAGAACGCCAATCGGGGCTAGCAGGAAGACAAAGGTTAGAATGGTCCAGACGAAACGGGCCGAAGCACCGACACCATAGGTTTTCATGGAGCCCTCCTGACCAGGATGCGCGTAAGATAGGAACTGATGACAAGTCCGAGAGACAGGATCAGCAGCATCACCACCGCGATGGCTGAGGCAAAGGGCCAGTCGAGCACCAGGGAGGCCTGCTGATAGGCCATCGTGCCGAATGTGGCAATCTTGCCCTGACCGAGGATCTGCGGGGTGACAAAGGAGGTCAGAGACGCGGCAAAGACCAGAACCGACCCGGCTACGATGCCCGGCGCGATCAGCGGCAGGATGATCCTGCGCCAGATCGTGCGGGTTGGTGCGCCAAGCGTCCTGGCGGACGCTTCCACGTCGCGGGGCAGGTGCGACAGGGCATTGACGAGCGGCAGTAGCATCAATGGCAAGAAGGCCTGCACCAGCCCGATCGTGACACCGGTCGTGGTGCCAAGGAATTTCACACTCGATGAAATAAGGCCCATCTGTTTCAGCAGGCTGTTGACCACACCAAGAGGGCCGAGCAGATGCAACATGCCAAGGGTCGGCAGCAGCGCTCCGGAGACGAGCGGAACCAGAATGATTGCGAGAAGGATCCCCTTTGCGCGACCGGCACTAAGGGCGATCTGCCGCGCCACTGGCAGCGCGATGACAAGACACAGAAGGGTCGCCAGCGCGGACAACAGAAGCGTGCGCAGAAAGATTTCCGCAAAGTAGCTGTCCGAGAGCAGGCGTCCGTAATTGGCAAGAGAGAAGCCTGCTGCCATCAGAAGCGAGCCATCTCCCTGTTCCCGGAAGCTCGTGACCAAGAGCCACAGGAAGGGCAGAAGGAAAACCACGCCCGAGAGAAGCAGCGCAGGGAGGAGCAACATAAATGCACGCTTTTGCATTCTTTTGCCTTCGCTTGGGTTGGGGCCTTGAGAATTGCGGGGCCTTGAAACGGAAATGGGGGAGTCAGCCTGAGCTGAGGAGCAAGGGGCTGGTTTCACCCGCGTCAAACCAGATGGAGCGTGACGCGGGTGAGGGGGTGAGCCGAACCAGCAAACCTTATGTGAGGTTACTGGCCAAGAAGCTCCTTGTTCCAGCGTTGGGTCCAATCGCTGCGCTGCTTGATGACATAGGGCCAGTCAAGCTGCACAAGGCTTTCGACTTCTTCTGGCGTATCGATCACATCGGCAGAGGCTTCTTCGGACAGCTTTACATTCTTGTTGGTGGGCCCGAAGAAAATCTGCTCGGCATAGTCGGTCTGGTTTTTCACGCCAACGGCCTTTTCGATAAACATCTGTGCCAGTTCCTGTTCTGGCGACCCCTTCACCGCACATACCATGTCACGGACCAGAACGGAGCCGGGATCGGTGGGGAAGGAAAAACCGATCTCGGGATGCTGTTTCAGCGCAGCCAGAACATAGCCGGAGATCATCGGAGCCATGGCCACTTCACCGGCTTCCATCAGGGCGAACACTTCGTCCAGATTGGTGTAGGTCATGGCGATGGGCTTAAGCTCGGAAAGCTTGGCAAAGGCCTTGTCCGCATCATGCTCGTCGGCACCGGCGAGGCGGGCAGCAACACCGATCAGTCCATCCCCTTCAGAGCCGGGATATTGCGAGACGGCGATCTTGCCGCTAAATTTCGGATCCCACATGTCCGCCCACTCGGGAGGGGTGTCGAGCATCGACTTGTTATAGGCAATGCCGAGACCAACAAGAGACATGGCGTAGCAGCCATTGTTCATGCCGTCCCAGATGCTTTTGTAGACGTCGCTTTCAGGATCGGGAGCGACTACGATGCCATCTTGTTCGGCCTGCGGGGCTTCATAGATATTGAGAAATGCTACATCCATGGTGGGATTGTCTTTTTCTGCATAAATGCGCGCCATGCGATCGCCGGAGCCGCCAAGAACAAACTCGACCTCCGCGCCGGTTTCCTCTTCGAGTGGCCCGGCAACGTTTTCGCGAAGAAGACGCTCAATATCGCCCCCCCAAACGCCAACAACGAGCGTATGGCCGGCATAGTCATCCGCAGCAATGGCACTGGCTGCAGGAAGTACAATTGCACCGGCCAAGAGAAATTTTTTTAATTTTCTAAGCATAAAAGTTTTATCCCCTTGGTAAAAAACAATAACTCTGGACTGCCGCGCGCACTCGTGCGTCAAGCCTGCCGCAGAAAGAAAGCAATGCGGAAACTGCATCGTTTCTCGCAAGGGAATTAAACTACAGGAATGTACGTGGAAGGAAGTCGGGTCAGGCTAATAGACTCTATTAGGTTTTCTGAATAGCCTTGTCTCCTATTTTGTTGGATATAATCGGGATGTCTTCATTTATTTCTTTCGCGACCCGGCGCAACAACTTTCGAAACCATTGATTTCCGGGTGAGAGATGTGATCGTTCATGCCACAACGTATAGAAACGCATTCGAGCAAGTTCCGGCGGCGCCTTGACAATCGTCAGGTTGCCCGACTGTGCCATCTGCTCGGCAAAGGGCCAACTGCTGGTGAAAACCAGATCGGTGCGTTCGAGCATGTGCGGGACGAGCGTAAACTCGGCGACGGACATCAAAATCTGCCGTTTGGCATCAAGCTGCGCCAGCTGTCCGTCTATCGGGCTGATCGCCGGACTGGTGTGCGGTGTTGGCGAGAGATGTTCGAGAGCCAGATATTCGTCGAAGTCGATGCTGGATCGATGCGCCATCGCATGATCGTTACGCATCACGAGCACAATCTCGGTCTCCAGCAGGGGTGCAAAGCGCAGATATTCGCGAGGCATCGGCCAGTTGCCGATCACCAGATCGAGCTTGCCCTGTTCAAGCTCGGAAAAGATCTGTGTCTCGTCCGGAATGGTGCAGAAATCAAGCGGCATGTTGGGCGCTTCCTGCCTGACAAGCTCGCCGATGCGCGGCATGAAAAAGGTGCCAAGACAGTTGGCCGCATAGACCCGGAACCGGCGATCAAAGCGGGAGGGGTCGAACTCTTCTTCGGGTGCAGCCAGCGCATCAATCTCGCACAGAATATTGGCAACCTGTTCCTTGATCTTGAGGCTCTTCTCTGTGGGGATCAGCCGCACGCCACTGCGAACCAGAAGCGGATCGCCCAGGATCTCGCGCAGCCGCTTCAGCGCAAGCGAGACAGAGGGCTGGCTTTGTCCGAGAATCGTTGCGGTTTTCGAAACGCTGCATTCATCGAGAAGGACGTTCAGGATGCGCATCAAGCGCAGATCAAGCCCGTGCTCGCCAGTCAGGTTCGCCATGAAAGACAGGTCCTTTCTATCGAAAAACATCGTTGCTTCGCACGCCCTCGCCACAAAGGGGTTCGAATGCAAGACCATCCATACGGCATGAAGAGAAGCAAATTCCGTGCCGCAACGCTCAAATTTCCATCAACTGGAGTAAAAAATGGCAATCCTGCTCAAAAATGGCCTCACTATCAATCAGAGGCCTTCGGCACACAGCTTTGCAACCGGCGACATTCTGATTGATGGTGACCGAATTATAGGCAAAGGTACGGATCTGTCAGCACGGGCCGCCGAATTCAGAGACCTTGAAATCATCGATGCCACTGACAAGATCGTCCTGCCCGGCTTCATCGATGCGCACATGCATTCGAACGAAGGCTTCGAGATGGGGCGCTACGACAACCTGCCGCTCGAGATCTGGCTGTCAGAGGTTTACCCGCCGCTCGGTGCTTTCCATTTGTCATGGCGCGACCATTATCTCCGGGCGATGCTGATTGCCATCATCTCCCTCAAGTCCGGTGTCACGACCCTGCAGGATGATGTTATCAACATTTCGGGCACTCCGGATGCGGTGGACGCCACCGCGACCGCCTTCCGCGATGCCGGACTGCGCGGCTGGATCACCGCCTCAATGTGGGACGAGAGCTATTGCAACAGCCTGCCTTTTGTCGGTGACCTGATGCCAGCAGACCTGAAGGCACAATTGGATGCCAAGCCTGCTCCGGACTGGAAAGCGCAGATTGACCTGTTTGAAGAGCTGTCCGGGAAATGGCACGGCACGGACAACATGCGCATCATCCTTGGCCCGTGTGGCCCTCAGCGGTGCTCCGAGAAACTGCTTCAGGAAGTGGCATCCCTGTCCGGGGCGCGCGATCTTCCCGTTCATTGCCACGTGCTCGAAACCAAGACCCAGGCCGTGACCGGCGAGGAAAAATATGGCCGGACGCTCGTCCAGTTCCTCAAGGACATGGGCCTGATGACCCACCGCCTGACCATGAACCACGCCATCTGGCTCACCGACGATGATATCGCTACCATGGGCGCTGCGGGCTGCTCGACGACACACAATCCGCTCGCCAACCTCAAGCTCGGCTCTGGGGTCTCGCCGGTCCGCAAGCTCAAGAACGCCGGGGTGAATGTCGCCCTCGGCTGCGACGGGGTTGCCTCGGCTGACACGGCGGACATCTTTGTGGCTTTCAAGGCAGCCGCGGGTCTGCACAAGATTGGCAGCTTCGACTATCAGGACTGGGTGTCCGCCCACGAAGTTTACGACATGGCGACCACCGCCGGGGCTAGCTCCAGTCTCATGGAGGAGGAGGTTGGCACCCTTGAAGAAGGCATGCTTGCCGATGTCATTCTGCTCGACAAGACGGCCTGGGCTTTCATGCCCCTGCATGATCCGATCAAGAAGATCGCCTTCTCGGCCAATTCCGACGTGGTGACTCATTCCATTGTCGGCGGCAAAATGGTGATGCGCGACCGCAAGCTTGAACGTGTCAATGAAGCGGATCTGCGCGGCGAGATCGCAGAGGCCGCCGCCCGCTTTGAGCGGGACACCTGCCCGCAGATGAGCAAGGGCGCCGCCCCGGTTCGGCCCTATCTCGATCAGATGTATGAAAAGGCAATCGCCTGCGATGTGGGCCTCAACCCCCGCGTCAAAATCTAGGCTCAAAACGACAAAACACACCGAACATCCGGACTTGACCTGTCTATCAGGGAATGAAAAAGGAAAGATTTCATGTTGCTTCACCAGCTTGTAACAGATGGCGCAATGCATCGTCCCGACCACACCGCCTTCCACTGGGTCGAACGGAACAAGTCCCTGACCTATTCGGAGGCGGTGGCACAGATTGAAGCCGCTGCCGGAGCCTTTCATGAGTTGGGTGCTCGCAAAGGGGACCGCATCACCATCTTTGCCCACAACGGCATGGACTATTTGCTATCGATGTTCGCGGCCTGGCGCATCGGGGCCATCTCGTCGCTGGTCAACATAAAATTCGCCGACGAGCTGGACTATTATTTTGCAGATCACACGCCGAGCCTCGTCGTCTACACCCATGACAAAATGGCCGAGGTGAAGGCCGCTGCCGACAAGGTGGGAACCGTCAAGCATCTGATCTGCATGGATGGGCACCAGGAAGGGGCGGCCAGTTTTCCCCAGCTACTTGCTGCCAATCTTCCCGCTCCCGCTGATCCGGGTGATGAAAGTGCGATTGCCCATCTCTCCTACACCTCCGGCACCACCGGCCAGCCCAAAGGGGCCTGCCTTGCCCATGAGCCGACCCAGACCGCCGCAGCCGTGATCGGCGAACGGCTGCGCTATTCGCGCGATGACATTTCCTTCGGGCCTTCCGCGCTCTCCTCGTCCTATCAGCTCGTTGCCAACCTTCTGCCGCCCTTGCGCAATCATGCTACGACCATCGTGATGAAGGACTGGACGGCAGAGGCTGGCTATGCGGCTCTGAAGAAGACCGGGGCGACCATTCTGGTCGGCAACCCGCCGGTGCTGACCGATCTACTGGAGCAAGCCCGCCTCAATGGCGGGGCACCGGAGAGCCTGCGTCTGAGCATGTCCGGTGGCGGACCGGTTCCGCAGGCACTCAAGAAGGGTTGGCGTGACGAGCTGTCTTTGCCACTTGTTGAAAGCTACGGTCAGAGCGAAATCGGAGGCTTCTTCGGCCTTGCGGATCCCGTTCTTCCCACCGATGAGCATCTTGGGGCAGTCGGTCGCCCCCTGCCAGACAAGGAAGTCCGGATTCTCGGCGCAAATGACGAGGAATTGCCCATTGGTCAGGCCGGGGAAGTCTGTCTGCGCGGTGGCTGCATGACCGGCTATTGGGGCAAGCCCGAGAAAACCGACGAAGCCTTGCGCGGTGGCTGGCTCCATTCGGGCGATGTTGGTCAGATGTCTGCTGATGACTTCCTCACCATGCGTGGCCGGGTGAAGGAATTGCTGCAAGTCGCTGGCAAAACTTGGTTTCCGCGTGATATCGAAGAGGCACTGATGACCCTTGATGACATCCGCGAAGCCGCGGTGGTGGGCCTTGACGATGGCAAGGGAGAGCACAAGCCAATTGCCTTTGTCACCAGTGCTTCGGCGGTCGATCTCGAGCAAACCAAAGTGAATATCGTCGGCAAGACGCCCTACGACATCGTTCCACTTGAGCTCAAACAGATCGCGGAATTTCCGATGACCCCGACGGGCAAAATTGCCAAAGCCACTCTACAGGAAGAGGCGCAAGAGGACTTCGGCTGAGGCTGTGGTCGGTGTGTTTCTAGCTGATGATCGGCGCAAGATTCTTTGAATTTATGTGCGGCTTAGCCATGCGCCTTTGCTGCTCAAATGAGCCAAGCTCGAAAAGTGGCTTAAGCCTCGGCTTCGTTGCGAGGAAGCCGAAGTTTCAAGCCAAGCCCATCAATTGAGGAAGGCAGGTGCGCGAGACTAGGAGAAAAATGAATCTTCTGAATTTGAAATCGAGGCTTTCCTTGGCTCCGCGCCCTCGGAAGAAGCACGGAAATATGCGAAGAAAGCAAACAGAAGATTGATGTGCAACAATGCACCGTGGGGCTGACGTGATGACCAAACTGCGCCGATTGGATAAACAAGAATCCCTCGCAATTTCTTGATCAAAAGGGCTTTTGTCGAAATCTGTGCCCCCTTTGGGAGTGCAACAATCACAATATTTCAATAGCTTGATAGTGCCCAACCACGCGAACAGCCTCGTTGAGTTTATTGATCAATTTTCGCAAATATCCATCTAGGTGCTCGTAGAACCCCAGCGCTCGGCATCAAGCGCGAGTTGCAGACTTATCTTCGGAAAGAATGTTGAAAGATCGGCTTCAAATGCCATCCGGTCACTTGGATCAAGGACGTCTTCCTGAGCGTTGTCTGACCGATCGAATGGCGCCTCTACGGCAAAGAAGGCAAGGGCGTCGCGCTTCTATGCATCGCTCAAACCTCTACCCAGTCGTTTATCCTCATATGTGCTGCAAGCTTATGCCTTGGTCCAGTGACTCAATCCTTGCCGGCTTCGAGAGCGAACCGGGCTGGTGATTGTCACCCGCCATGACGAGGTTGTGAAAAAGCCCTAAGGACAATCAGAGATTTTACTTATGGGGGAGGGCTCTTTTATTGTGGTGTACAATCCTGACCAATTCATCGATCATGATAGCCTGACATCGTCAATTCTGAAATAATAAACAATGTGTAACAGAGGTTGAAATCCCAGATCCCTTGTGATCTCGACCGAAAATTATCTCTTAAAAACAACATCTTATTCCAATAGTAACCGGCGGTATTCCATTTTATGGTTTGAGTTGACAGACTCTCAATTTGGTATACCATATACTGCATCTTGGAGCATTTCGTGAGGAGTTCGGGCCGAAGTCGGCGCGAATGAAATGCTTTGAAATGTCGGAGCCAATCCGTCATCACAACGGGAGGATACCAAATGAAACGTCACATTACTTTTGCTGCATCCATTGCTCTTGTCGGCTCGCTTCTGCTGGGCGGCAACGCGGCAGTCGCGCAAGACAAAAATATCGCCTACCTTACCCCTTCGGTTAACGTGCAATTTTGGAGATATGTTGCCACTGGTGCCGAAGCCGCAGCAAAAGAGGGTGGATATACCATCAAAACGCTCGATTCTGCGAATGACGCCAAAACCCAGTTGCAGAATGCCCAGGACGCCATCGCACAGGGCGTTGCCGGTATCGTGATTTCTCCGACCGACAGCTCGACCGCGCCAAGCGTTCTCAAGCTGGCAGAAAATGCCGGCGTTCCCGTTGTGATCGCCGACATCGGCACAAACGAAGGTGAATATGTTTCCTTTGTTGGTTCCGATAACTACGGCGGAGCAGTCGGCATTGGTAAGGAAACCGCCAAGATCGTCAAGGAGAAGGGTTGGACAGACGGATCCTTTGGTATTATCGGCATCCCGCAGGCCCGCATCAACGGTCAGCTTCGCTCCAAAGGCTTCCGTGAAGCCATGGCAGAAGTCGGCATGACCAAAGAAGTGCCACTGCAGCAGATGCAGACCTTCACTGCCGAGGAATCCTTCCGTTTCGCGCAGGACATGATCACCGCAAACTCCGATCTTCGTGTAATCTTCGTTGAATCCGACGTCCAGTCGATCGGTGCCCAGCAGGCGGTCCGGGCTGCCAGAAAAACTGATGACATGATTATCGCTGCCTTTGATGGAACGCCCGAATTGGTCGAAAAGATCTCAAATGGCTCCATCATCGGATCTGGCATGCAACAGCCATATCTGATGGGCTTTTCAGCAGCAGAAGCACTGATTAAGCACATTGCTGGTGAAAAGGTCGAAAAAGAAATCGCCTTGCCGGTCCTGATTGTCACGGGATCAAACATCGACGAGCTGCACGATGAAATGAAACTCAACGTGTTTGCAGGCGAGTTGAAATAGTGCCTCCTCCAGTGGTGGCTGGCGCCCGCATGGGTGTCGGCCACTTCATTCCCATGAAGTGAGTGTGATTTGGATGAAGCTGTCGCCTTCGAGGCGTGAGTGGATGGAGGATATGTGTGTCAATCAATAGTGAACTTCTTTTCAAAGCAGACGAAATCTCGAAGGTTTTCGGGTCGTTTTCTGCTCTGAAAGGAGTCAGTTTCGAACTGGCTGCCGGAGAGATTCATGCGCTGTTCGGGGCGAATGGAGCCGGTAAATCGACACTGGCAAAAGTAATTTGTGGACATATCGTGCCGACAAAGGGAGCCTTGGAAGCGTTCGGCGCACCGGTCAAATTTGCCCGCCCACGCGACGCGATGAATGCCGGTATCGGCATGGTGACACAGGAAACCAGCTTGGCGGGCGATCTGACCGTCTGGGAGAATATCGTCCTGCCGGTTTATGGTGGCAAGAAGAAGCCGTCGCAGGCCACTCTTCGGCGGAAGGCTTTGTCTGCGCTCGAGAGTCTTGGATTTGCTGAGGAAATCGACATTCGTCGAGACTGTAGTGAATTGTCTGCAGCCCATCGACAGTTGGTCGAAATTGCCCGGATCGTTGCACTTGGAAGTCGGATCATCATACTCGATGAACCAACCGCTGCCCTCAGTCCGGGAGAAAGTGCCCGACTGTTCAAGGTCATGGATGCGCTGCGCGCTGAAGGACGGGGCCTCATCTTCGTCTCCCATCGCCTTGAGGAAATCTTCGCAATGACCGACCGGATCACCATCCTCAGAGATGGCCATTCGGTCAAGAGCAACCTCGCGACTGCCGATCTCACACAGTCGGAACTGATCAGTCTCATGGTCGGACAGAATCTCGAGGCTCTAGCCGCCGAACCCATTCCGGACACGTCGAAAGAGCCTGTTCTGCTGAGCTTGCAAGATGTGCGATCGACACCTGAGGTTCAGTCCGCGAGTTTGGAAATCCATGCCGGAGAGATCGTCGGTCTTGGCGGCCTGGTTGGTTCTGGCCGCTCCGAGCTGGCCGAGGTGCTGCTCGGGTTGAGGCCGATGGACACGGGAACCATAACACTGCTTGGCAAACCCTATACGCCGACCAATTCCCGAACGGCACTGTTGTCCGGGCTTGGTTTCTTGCCCGAGGATCGCCGCCGCCAAAGCATTGTGCCCGACTTTTCCGTGCGGGAAAACATTTTGCTCAATCACTTGAGTAGTCTGTCTGGCCCGCGCTTGAAATACAGTTCCCGGAATGCCCGCATCGATGAGCTTGCCGAGCAGATGGGACTGGCGCGAGACCGTCTGGATGACAGTTCCTTGCTGAATTTCTCCGGCGGAATGCAGCAGAAGGCACTTGTCATGCGCGCCCTGTTGCTCAATCCGAAGGTTCTGATTCTTGATGAGCCGACCAAGGGTGTCGACATCGGGGCGCGCACGACGATCTACAAGATCCTGCGACAGCTCGCGGCAGAAGGGGTGGCGATGTTGCTTATCTCTTCGGATTTCGAGGAACTGTTGGCCCTGTCCCACCGGATCGTACCGATTAGTGATGGGCAGACCATCGGCAATGTTTATGCCGCCGAGATCAATGAGGAACAGTTGACGCTCGTTTGCGCCCCGCGCAGTTCGATGGATCGCCAGAAGCAAATGCTCGGTCGTCTAGCAGAGCAATTCGGCGTTCAGACCGGATGGCTGCTGCGCGCTGGCAACAATGTGCTGTGCCTGACGCGACAGGGAGAAATTGGCGAGCAGGGCCTGCCTGAACCCGGCGTGGTCATTCCGGCAGACGACACGTTCATCAGGAAGGCTCTTGGTTGCCAGGCTGGCACGCTTTGCGATGAAGACGGCGACCGGCAGTCCTTGCTGATGACCGTCAACAACAGGCGCGGCATCAACATGGGCACGATCGCCGTCCTGTCGCGGTCGCAGGAAAAGCTGAGCAGAGATGACATTTTCGCTCAGACGACGAAGGAGCTATCGGCCTTTGAGGAGGGGCAATTTCAGCTGGCCTCGGACGAAAGCGATCAAAATGTAATTCCGGTTGGAGGCCAGAAATGACACAGGTTTTTACAAAATATTCTAATATTCTGGAAGTGCGTATGGCGGGCCTGACCTTGTTGATCGGCATCGCCCTGTCTCTGGCGTCTCCATATTTTCTGACGACTGCCAATCTGTTCAATCTGATGGACCAGTCGGTGGTTACCGGGATTGTTGCCATCGGGATGACTTTTGTCATCCTGACCGGTGGCATCGATCTGTCAGTGGGGTCTGTCATCGGCGTTACGGGTATTTTGCTGGGACTGGCCATGCGGGAAGTCCCGATCCCGGTTGCGATCGCGTTCGCAGTCATGGCCGGTGCATTCATTGGCTCGATCTCAGGCATATTGGTCGCTGTCTTCGGCCTCGCGCCTTTTGTGGTGACTCTGGGCTCGATGGCGATATGCCGGAGCCTTGCCTATGTGTTCTCGAACCAGAGAACCATTTCAGATGTGCCTGATGCGCTGTCGGGGCTGGTTTATGACAGCTTGTTCGGGTTGCAGATGAATGTCCTGATCCTGATTGTTCTTTATATTGTCGCCTGGATTTATCTCACCCATTCGAAAGGTGGCAGAACGATTTATGCCGTCGGCTCCAACAAGGAGGCCGCGCGCATCTCGGGCTTGAATGTTCGGTTCTACAGCATCCTGCCATACGTTGTTTCGGGCGCTCTTTGCGCCGTGGCGGTCACACTGATTGCCGCGCAGATCGGCTCTATCGACCCCCTTGCTGGCAATGCCATGGAACTCGATGCGATTGCCGCAGTCGTCATTGGGGGAGCCAGCCTGTTTGGTGGTCGCGGATCCATTGTGGGAACTCTGTTCGGGGTTCTGATCATGGTGATGATCCGCAACGGCATGAACCTGCTCGGCGTTTCGCCATTCTGGCAGGGCACGGCCATCGGCACGATCATCATTGCCGCAGTTCTTGCCGAGAGGCTCCTTTCGGGGCGCTCGGGACAACATTGAGGGAGGAAAATCATGTTTCTCGATCATCTGGAAGTAATCGATCCCGCATTCAAAAAGCTCATCCTGATGAACACACATCTGGAGAGGCTGTGGCAGGGAGCGCGCTGGATGGAAGGGCCGGTCTGGTTCGGCGCCGGGCGGTATCTGGTCTTTTCGGACATCCCCAATTGCAGGATGATGCGTTATGACGATACCGATGGATCCGTGTCGGAATTTCGCAATCCATCCAACAATTCCAACGGCAATACCATGGATCGTCAGGGCCGATTGATCACATGTGAGCATCTGGGGCGGCGCGTGGTGCGAACAGAATATGACGGTAGCCTGACGGTTCTGGCTGACAATTTCAAAGGCAAGAAGCTCAATTCGCCTAACGATGTCATCACCGACACCTCGGGAGCGATCTGGTTCACCGATCCTTCCTATGGCATCGACTGGGAATATGAAGGGGCCAAGCTGGACCATGAAGTCGGATCGAACAATGTCTATCGAATTGATCCGGCGTCCGGAAATCTCGAACTGATCGCAGATGACTTTGTTCAGCCCAACGGACTGGCCTTTTCTCCAGACGAGTCGATCCTCTACATTGCTGACACAGGAGCAACCCACGTTGATGGTGGTCCGGCCCACATCCGGAGATTCAAGGTGGAAGGCTCGAGGCTGTCTGGTGGCGAGGTTTTTGCAACCTGCACCGCAGGCCTGTACGACGGCTTCCGCGTGGACCATCACGGCAACATCTGGTCAAGCTCGGCCGAAGGTGTGCATTGCCTGACACCTGAAGGCGAGTTGATCGGCAAGATCAAGGTGCCGGAAGTGGTCTCCAACGTCTGTTTTGGTGGGCCGAAGCGCAATCGCTTGTTCATTTGCGGGACCACCAGTCTTTATGCGACGTTCCTCAACACCAAAGGTGCAACGATCTAGAGCCGCGTAAAAACAGCGCGCACCATAGCTTTAGTGCAACCGCAGTATTTTAAACAGCGCTGCATCAATCAGGGCAGATAGTCCCGAGAAATTCTCTAGCGCGTAAAGTCAC
The DNA here is from genome assembly GCF_900215505.1 of Cohaesibacter sp. ES.047. Taxonomy (NCBI): domain Bacteria; kingdom Pseudomonadati; phylum Pseudomonadota; class Alphaproteobacteria; order Hyphomicrobiales; family Cohaesibacteraceae; genus Cohaesibacter; species Cohaesibacter sp. ES.047. The sequence goes on along the minus strand of NZ_LT907844.1, from coordinate 4,204,991 downwards.
GAAGGCCGCCCTGTCTGCAAGGCGGCCTTTATCTGTTTTGTCGCAAGGCTCCGTCAAATCTGTTGGATGGCGCAGCTTGTCTCGTTTAATTGCATCCGAGCGGTATCATCCCAAGGCATATGATCCTCCATCTTCTCAGCAAAGACGGTGTGACTTCAACCTATTGATGTCGCTTGAAAACTTGTAGATCTAGCTCTTGGAATCAGGTGTCTGATTTTTTCTTTTTGCCTTTTCCCTTTATGGCTTCCGTTTCGAGGCGCAGGCGTGCGTGGTTGGCCTTGCCAGTCATGAGGTGGGTTGTCAATGACGCAGACAAGCGCGCGGCATCCCGCGCAAGGATTGCTTCCATAATCTCTTCATGCTCGGCCATTGTCGTGTCGCGCCAACGCATGTGTTCTGATGACAAGTAGCGGGCACGGAAGAGGGCTGCATTATACTGCCGATGTGTTTCCGCAAGGACGGAATTGTCTGAAAACTGGACGAGCGTGGTGTGATATTCCATGTCGAGCCGGAAGAATTTCATGGAATCCTTGCTGGTTGACAGCTTGATGAGCTGCTTGTGAAGCGCGGCCAACCGGTCAACTTTCTCGTTCGTTGCGCGCTGGATGAGAAGCTTGCCGGCCAGAGCTTCGAGGGCGGCCTGCACGTCGAAGAGATCATTGATCGACTCTGTGGATGGATCGGCGACCCGGGGGCGGCGATTGGGAAGGATTTCGATCAGCTTTTCGGCTGCCAGCTCTCTGATCGCTTCGCGCAAGGGGGTGCGAGAAATCTGCAATTTGTCTGATAGTTCGCGTTCGGATAGAGCCTGGCCGGGTGGCAATGTTCCAACCAGAACCAAATCACGCAGACGTTGCGCTGCAATTTCTGCGAGAGAAATGCGTTTGACTGACATTTCGTCGTCGAGTTGAGACAGCTCAACCTTGTCTTTTCGATTCATGTTCCGGTCCCTATCCAGTTTGCGTATCAGGGTATGCTGAAGTCAATCAAAACACAAAACCTCTCAGAGTGCTAGAATGACATATGGTATTTGGTATACATTTTCATTGAACCAAACGCCAAGACGTGACATAGTTTCGACGTTGGTTGTACGACGTAAATCCTTGTGACTTTCATGCTGCGATCGGAAAGGTTCGTTGCTGTTGGAAGGAACGGGTCCGTATCGCATTGTTCGTGCCGACCGGACGGATTTGTTCAACCAGCCCGTTCTCGTGGAAATGCCGCCAGTCTGTTGGGAGAACACTCTCCAGATTCAGGACATCACAGCGAGGTTCGGCGGACCTCCGTACGACCGAGTACATGCAATTTGCCTTGATTCTCACCCGGCGTGATCGAGAAGGCTGCGCGAGGAACAAAGCCCGAGATGCGGAACACAAGACTGGTGCCTGGATGGTGCCTGATAGGGAGAATGAACGCATGAAAGTACTTGTCATTGGCGCAGCAGGTATGGTTGGTCGCAAACTGTCAGATCGGATTGCCGAGGTGCCAGAGATATTGGGCGGTCCCATCGAAAAACTGACACTGGTCGACGTGATCAAACCGACAGCTCCGAAAAAACTTGCCGACATCAGCGATTGTCAGGCGGTTGATCTCAGGCAGGCTGATGCAGCCGAGACGCTGATTGCAGGCAGACCAGACATGATCATCCATTTGGCTGCAGTTGTTTCGGGCGAAGCAGAAGCTGACTTTGACAAGGGATATGACGTCAACCTGAAAGGAAGCTACTCGCTTCTTGAGGCTATCCGGGCAGAAGGCAAAAAGGAGCCCTACAAACCTCGCTTCCTGTTTGCGTCTTCCATCGCTGTTTTCGGAGCCCCATTCCCTGAAAAGATCACGGACGAATTTTTTACCACCCCGTTGACCAGCTATGGCACGCAGAAAGCGATTATCGAGCTGCTTATTGCTGATTACAGTCGCAGGAACATTTTGGACGGAATCGGTATCCGCCTGCCGACGATTTGTATTCGCCCGGGAAAACCCAACGCAGCCGCTTCGGGCTTTTTTTCCAACATTCTACGCGAACCGCTATCGGGTGTTGAGGCTGTGCTACCGGTTGAGCATCATGTTCGGCACTGGTTCGCAAGTCCTCGCGCTGCGGTTGGCTTTTTCACCCATGCCGCAACCCTCGATCTGGAGAAGGTCGGCCCACGGCGTAATCTGATGATGCCGGGTCTTTCTGCTACCGTCGGGGACGAGATCGCTGCGCTTGAGCGGGTTGCCGGACCCAAGATCGCAGGCCTGATCCGTGATGAGCCGGACGAAACCATTCGCGGAATCGTCGATGGCTGGGCGCGTGACTTTAGCGTCAAGCGTGCTCTGGAACTTGGCTTCACCGCCGAAAAGACCTTTGATGAAATCATCAAGATCCATATCGATGATGAACTCGGCGGGAAAATTGGAGGCTGACGCCTTGACCAATTCCCGTTACTAACACCCTAGTCATATGGAACAGATATCAATTATGATGCCTGTTTCTGTTCCATATGACTAATACTCTGAGTTACGTTTCGTCGACCCGCCAACCGGGCGATTGAGGCGATTGCCACTGCCAGCCCGGTCGCCGTGCGATTTCACGGGGATATTTCCGAAGCTAGCGTTAGATCGTCGAGTGATCCACGGCACGCCGCGTTCTATCATCCTTTGCTCAAGATCCCTGTAGCGTATGCCTACCGGCAATACCACGGACCGCCCACAAGAGCCCATCAAAGCCGCTTGGCCGTGATCGGGTCGAAGATATGCAGGTGGTCCGTTTGGGCGGAGAAGGTCATGTGAGGGTGATCTCTCGTCAAGACATGGACACCGGGAAGGCTGACAGTGATGATCTCGCCTGTGGTGGTGAGATGGCCGTGCAGCAGAGTGTTGGCGCCCAAAGGCTCGGACATATGGACGTCAACGCTGAAGGGGCCGTCCGGATCCGGGATCATTTGCTCCGGGCGTATGCCGAGCTTTACGGGACCGTCTTGTAGTTCGGTTTGAGTCAGCCGGATCTCACCGACCCGTAGGAAGCCGTCCTCGACATGGGCATCGAACACATTCATGGCGGGACTGCCAATGAATTGTGCGGCAAACAGGGTTTGAGGCGTCTCATACACCTCAAGGGGCGTGCCGATCTGCTCGGCGACGCCAGCATTCATGACGATCATCCGATCGGCCATGGTCATGGCTTCCACCTGATCATGGGTCACATAAAGTGATGTTATGCCTAGCTGGGATTGCAGCTCCTTGATTTCGAGGCGCATTTGCACACGCAGTTTTGCATCAAGGTTGGAGAGTGGCTCATCAAACAGGAAGACTGCGGGTTCTCGCACAATGGCGCGCCCCATGGCAACGCGTTGACGTTGGCCGCCTGACAATTGGCGCGGCTTGCGGTCCAGCAACGCTTCGAGTTGAAGCAATTTCGCCGCTTCCTCGACCTTTGCCTCGATCTGATCTTTTGGCAATCTGGCGATCTTCAGACCATAGCCCATATTCTGGCGGACCGACATATGAGGATAGAGCGCGTAGTTCTGGAACACCATCGCGATGTCCCGATCCATCGGTTCCTTGTCATTGGCGCGCTCGCCACCAATGAGGACATCGCCGCTTGTTACCGTTTCCAGACCCGCAACCATGCGCAAAAGCGTCGACTTGCCGCAGCCGGACGGACCGACGATGACGATGAATTCACCGTCGGCTATGTCGAGGCTGATCCCGTGAATCACATGGTCTGCACCGAAGCTTTTCTTGATGTTTTTCAGTTCTACAGTTGCCATAGTTATTTCTCGCTCTCGACCAGGCCGCGGATGAAGAGTTTTTGCATTGACACCACGATGATGACGGGCGGGATCATGGCCAGGATTGAGGTTGCCATGATGACCGGCCATTCCGCGACATCGTCGCCGGAGGGGAACATCTGCTTGATGCCCATAACAATTGTGTTCATGTCCGGGTCAGTGGTGATCAGAAGCGGCCAGAGATACTGGTTCCAGCCGTAAATGAAGAGGATGACGAAGAGCGCGGCGATATTGGTCCGGCTCATCGGGACGACAATATCGATGAAGAAGCGCATCGGTCCCGCTCCGTCGACGCGCGCCGCCTCTGCCAGCTCATCGGGGATGGTCATGAAGAACTGGCGAAACAGAAAGGTTGCCGTCGCCGAGGCGATCAGGGGAAAGATCAGCCCCGCATAGCTGTTGAGCATGCCAAAGCCAGCAACGACCTCAAAGGTCGGCACGATCCGCACCTCGACCGGCAGCATCAGGGTGAGGAAGATCATCCAAAAGAAAAACGTCCGTCCGGGAAAGCGGAAATAGACGATGGCAAAGGCAGATAGCAGCGAGATGATGATTTTGCCGATGGCAATGCCAAGGGCCATGATCAGGCTGTTGACCAGCATGGTGAGAACCGGAACATTGACCCCTGAGAAGAGAGCTGCCTTGTAGTTTTCAAGAAAATGCTCGCCGGGCCAGATCGGCATCGGGGGCGAGACGATTTCGGGTTGGGTGACGGTCGAGGCCACGAAGGCCAGCCAGATCGGGAAGAAGACCACGAGAACACCGCAGATCATGAAGACATGCGTGAGCCACAGGCCCCAGCCGCGCTTCTCGACCATTCCATGCACTTCTTTTGCCATCAGTAGTGCACCTTTTTCTCAATGAATTTGAACTGGACCACAGTCAAAAGGCCGACAACGATCAGCAAGATGACGGATTGTGCAGCGGACGAGCCCAAATCCTGACCAACGAAACCATCAGAGAAGACCTTGTAGACTAGGATCGTGGTTGATTGCTGCGGCCCACCTGCAGTGATGGTGTGAATGACACCGAAGGTCTCGAAGAAGGCATAGACGATGTTGACCACCATCAGGAAGAAGGTGGTAGGCGACAGAAGCGGCAGAACGATCGTGAAGAACCGTCGCCAGAAGCGCGCGCCATCAATGGCGGCCGCCTCAATCACCGATCGCGGCACGGATTGTAGCGCTGCGAGGAAGAAAAGGAAATTGTAGCTGATGCGTCCCCAGGAAGAGGCCACGACAACCAGTCCCATCGCCTCGCCGCCGTTAAGCACATGGTTCCAGTCATATCCCAACTGGCCCAGATACCATGACACAATACCAACGCGGGTGTTGAACATGAAGAGCCACAAGACGCCCGCGACCGCAGGCGCGACCGCGTAGGGCCATATCAGCAAGGTGCGATAGACCCCGGATCCCTTGATCAGCCGGTCTGCGATGACCGCGAGGAATAGGGCTGGGATCATCGAGCAGAGCGTGACCAGTATCGAGAAAATGGCCGTTGTTACAAAGGAGGCCCGATAGAATTTGTCGGAGAGCAGAAACTCGAAATTGCCCAAGCCCACAAATTGGGACGACAGACCAAACGGGTCGGGTATGAAAAGTGATTGCCAGACTGCCTGGCCGGCTGGATAGAAGAAGAAGACTGCCGAGATGATAAGCTGCGGGGCGATCAGCAGCATTGGCAACAGCCAGCCTCGAAATTTGACGCGCTTTTCCACTTTAAGGCCCCGTCATGACGAAGTGAAGCATGGGAACGGGCCCGCTTGTGGGCCCGTTCGATTCTGGACCTTAGCGGTTTGCCTGCTCAAACCGGCGAAGCAAGGCGTCACCGCGCTCTTTGGCGCTATCCATTGCTTCCTGAGCGGTCTTGTCGCCTGACCAGATGGCTTCCATCTCCTCGTCAATGATGCCGCGGATCTGATCAAAGGAGCCAAGACGAATGCCTTTGGAATTCGCGGTCGGCTGGTTCTTCGTCATCTGCTTGACGGCGATGTCGGTGCCCGGATTCTCATCGTAGAAGCCAGACGCCCGGGTGGCTTCGCCCGCAGCGATCGTGATGGGAAGATAGCCGGTATTCTGGTGCCAGGCAGCCTGAACATCCGTAGATGACAGATAGCTCAGGAACTCGCCGACGCCCTTGTATTCAGCGTCATCATGGCCGTTGAGGACCCAAAGCGATGCGCCACCAATGATGGTGTTTTGCGGCGCTTCGGCGACGCTTTTCCAATAGGGCAGCGGACGCACATCGAACTCGAACTTGGCTTCGGACTTGATGCCAGCATAGCCCGCGGAGCTTTCAGTGAAGAGAGCGCAGTCACCGGCGCGGAAGTTTGCCCCGCCTTCATTGCGGCGGCCGGTATAGATGAATTCGCCATCCTTGGCCCATTCGCCCATTTTGGCCAGATGTTTGACCTGAACGTCGCCATTGAGCATGAGTTCGGTATCAAGACCGGCAAAGCCATTCTCTTTCGAGGCAAAGGGGACATTGTGGTAGGCAGACAGATTCTCAAGATGGATCCAGCTCTGCCAAGCGGTGACCATCGGGCAATCCTCGCCGCCTTCCTTGAGTTTGCCAAGCACCTCGTCCACCTGCTCCCAAGTCGAAAGGTCTGTGTCTGGATCAACGCCAGCGGCGGACATTGCATCGCGGTTGACCCAGAGAACAGGAGTGGACGAGTTGAAGGGCAGGGACAGCATGTCGCCATCAGTGTTGGTGTAATAGCCCTTGACCGCGCCAATATAGGCGTCGGGGTCAAAGGTAGCGCCGCTTTTGCTCATGACCTGATAGACAGGTTGCACAGCCCCCTTGGCCGCCATCATCGTTGCTGTGCCGACTTCGAAGACCATCAGAATGTGCGGCTGTTCACCGGCCCGAAACGCGGCAATCCCTGCATTGAGCGTTTCTGAATAGTTGCCCTTGTGGCTCTCGACGACAACATAGTCGCTCTGGCTTGCATTGAAGTCAGCGACCTGAGTCTTGACGAGTTCACCAAGGCGCCCCGTAAAGGCATGCCAGAACTGGATTTCTGTTTGCGCCATTGCTGCAGCAGGCGCCAGCATTGTGCCCGCCAATGCGATGGCTGCGATCATCTTGCTATACATAGGTTTTCCTCCCAATCACCGTGCAAGGTGTCTTATTCCAAGACCCCGACTTCGGTCCTCCAACCTTGTCGACGTCTGTTGCATGGATTAGGACATACGTTACACGCAATGTTTCATAACGCAAGTATCCAATATTTGGAGTAGACATAATGCGGTGTTATGTTTCTGTAGTATTGACGTGTGGAGGGGATGGGATGACATCGATTTTGCGGTTGCGCCAGCTAGAGGCCTTGTTGGCGGTTGCCAATCACGGCTCAATGACCGTGGCGGCCTCGGAGCTTGGAATTTCGCAACCGGCGGTGAGCCGCCTGCTGTCGGATCTCGCAAAGGAAGTGGGCTTCGCTGTCTATGATCGCAAGGATGGCCAGATCGTGCCGACACAGGAAGCGTGCTTCCTGTTGCCAAGCATCCGACAGGTGCTCGAACTGATGCAGCGAATCGCCGATGTCAGCCACGAGATCACGAAAAGGAGGGCAGGGCACATCCGGGTTGCCTGTCTGCCGGGATTCGCAACAAGCCATTTGCCGGATGTTGTCGCGACCTTCCTCAAGGAACGGCCCGGGGTCAGCATGACCATTGAGCCGGACCGGCCGGAGCGGATCCTTGAGTGGATGATCGGGGAGCAGTATGATTTTGGCATCACCGATGGTTTCGCTGGCCATCCATCCCTTGAGAGCAGCTCCGTTGAGATCCGTACCGTGTGCGTTTTTCCTCGTGGTCACCGGCTGGCAGGGCGTGATGTCGTCGCTCCTGCCGATCTCCTCGAGGAGAAGATTATCCATTCACGTCGGGACAGCGAGTTCTTCGGGCGTCTTTCGAGCGCATTTCAGGATGCGCATGTTGCGCTGAACTCCCATATTGAAGTGCGGCAGTTTACGGCGGCTTGCGAATTGGTATGCCGCGGCGCTGGGGTCTCCGTTGTCAGTGAACTCGATGCTGTGCAATTTCGTGAGCGCGGGCTCGACTTCCGCCCGTTCCTGCCCAGAACGCCTCATGTGCTCTCACTCGTTCGGCCACTTCTCTCCCGGCCATCCATGATTACGGCGGAGTTTATGACGAGTTTCCTCAAGAGCCTGAATCCCTATCTGGAGTGTTATCCTGATACCGGCTTATAAGTTCAATGGGACTTGTCAGGGTTTGGTTTCGCGACGAGTGCTTATGTCGGCTGCTTTTCACTCGAAAGCCAAGGGGCTTTTTAGCCGAGAGCTGAAGCTTTTCTTCGCTGATTATAGAAGCCATTGACGGACTCAAAAACTGCCACTCATTGAGACAGCGAAGCCATCCTTGTATTGACCCATCGGAATCTGCACAGTTTATGCTGCTAATTTGAATGCCTCAGCGGGTGTCCGCATGGCGAGTGCTTGGTGCGGGCGGTAATTATTGTAAAAGGCAATCCAATCGCTTATAACCCGATTTGCATGTTTAATGGTTTCGAAGCGGTGTCTGTGAATGCATTGTTCTGATAACACGTTCGACCATTCCATTCTGTTGCGGGCAATGCGGAGTTATGAACTCCTGTTTAAGACCATAACTTCGAACCATGGCTGTGAAGTGCCTGCTGGTAAAAACCAATCCATTGTCAGAGCGGAGCTGGAACTCGCGATCAACTCGACCAAGAGTTCCAAACCGACTGATCAAGGCATGTTCCAGAGCGGCTGTCGCAGTCGTCGCTTTTCCTGTGCGTGATAGATGCCATCCAAGAAGCTCTCGAGTATGGCAATCAATCACCAACGCCAATGATGCCCAGCCGTCCTTTCCCGTCCATACTCGGGCTAGGTCTGTTGACCATCTTTCATTGGGCGCGGTGGCGACAGAAGGCACGGCCTCTATCCGGGGACGCATTCCGACGGCCCGTTTGCGAACGTGCCACCCCTTGATCTGGAAGATGCGCTGTACGGTATTTTTGTTAAAACCCAAGAGCCAGGCAACTGTCCGATAGCCGAAGGACGGTTCCTTCTCGACCATGGCTTTGATCGGCTCAGCAAACCGGGGATCGACTTTGGGTGCTGATTTGGTTGGCCGGTAATAAACGGTCCTGCGAGGAACGCCAAACCATGCGCAGAGCTTGGCAATCGGCACACGCACACCTTCCGATAGGAGGCCCTCATGAAGCGTCCGGATCAATTGTCGTCCTCCCGCTCCATGAGGGCCTGCAACTTTTTTCGTGCACGCAATTCAAGCGTGGCCTCGCCATAGGCTTCCTGAAGATCCTTCAATTGCTTCTCATATTGGGCGTGAATGTCGAGCGGATTGGCTCGAAGAGAGTTCTCCATGCCTCGTTTGGCATCCTCAACCCATCCTTCAATCTCAGAGGGGGAGAGATCATAAGAGCGGCTCGCCTCTGAAACAGATGTTTTTCCCTGAATGATCTCGATCACAAGCGCTGATTGGCGCTTCGCTGTCCAACGTTTGACCTTGCCGTCCATCGTAATACTCATCGCTATTTTCCTTACTTATAGCATGAGCAGATTTTCAATGGCTCAATACACTTCTCTGCTGGCATCTCTCACGAACAGGCAAGGCAACGACGGCTACAGCAGCCCTAGGTTCTGTTGACAAACTTTTTGATCCAAAGCCTTGCTGATACGATGTGAATGAAGTCCAGATAGCTATTTGCCGTTTTGTCATATCGGGTTGCCAGTCGTCTGGCATTCTTGAGTTTGTTGAAGCATCGCTCGATCTGGTTGCGTAATGCATAGACGAAAGGGTCGAGAAAGGGCTGTTTCTTGCGATTTGATCTTCCAGGAATAATGGCAATCCCTCCCTTGCCCTCAACATCCTCTCTGATTGCATTCGCGTCATAGCCCCTGTCTGCAATGAAGACCTTTGGATCTGGCAAATCCTCATCTTGCAACAGGTCATAACCGGTATAGTCGGAGCACTGCCCCGGTGATATCTCGGCCTTGATGGGTAAGCCATGCGCATTCGTGATCAGATGAATTTTCGTCGTGAAGCCACCTTTTGAACGGCCAAAACCTTCTTTTGGAGTCCCCCTTTTGCGCCCGCGGCCTCCTCTCTCGGGACATTGCTAACGCAATGCCCTGCCGGGCAGTGGATGATGGCGCGGGTGACGGTGCTGTCGATCATTTGAACCTGATTTGGTGCGGCGCCACTCTCGTTCAGCGCCTCAAGAACCATTTCCCAGAGACCCGCCAAAGTCCAGCGTCGGAATTGGCGATAGACCGACGACCATTTACCGAACTCCGCCGGCAAGTCACGCCACTGTGCTCCAGTACGAGCAATCCAGAAGACCCCGTCAAGTACCAAGCGATGATCTCCCGCCGGGCGACCGCCACGACCACGGATCGAGTGCATGAAAGGTTCGAAAAATGCCCATTCCGCATCGCTCATCGTCAATCGCAACAAGATAGCCTCCTTGAAAGCTATCTTGAGACCCCATGTCCATGAGAGTGCCGGTGACCCGTCTCGCTATATGCTTAAAACGAGGGTTAACTGAAGCGTCAGAGCCTCAAATATAGGAGACGAGCCGTGGATGATGATATAGCAATTTATGTTGGTTTGGATGTGAGCAAGGAAAAGATAGCCATCGGGCTAGCAGAAGCGGGACGCAAAGGCGAGGTTCGCTATTATGGTGAAATCGCCAACCGTGCTGATGCGGTGCGCAAGTTTGTCGGTAAGCTTGCTGATCGTCATGGTCGCTTGTGTTTTTGTTATGAAGCTGGCCCAACGGGTTATGGCTTGTATCGCCAGCTTACCAGTCTTGGTTATGAATGTCTCGTCGTTGCACCTTCGCTTGTACCCACGCGTCCTGGCAACCAGATCAAAACGGATCGCCGAGACGCTGTGTCTCTTGCAGCCTTTCTGCGCGCAGATGAGCTATCATCGATCTGGGTTCCAGATGAGACACATGAGGCTATGCGAGATCTGTGCCGAGCAAGAGAAGTAGCCGTCTCGAATTTGCGTCGTGCGCGCCAACATCTTCTTTCATTCCTATTGCGCCACGGCAAAATCTTCGAAGGTCGTACCCATTGGAGTAAGGCTCATCGTAATTGGTTGGCTCGACAACGGTTTGAACAACGGGCCCAACAGTTTGCTATGGAAGAGTACATTCACGCGATCAAACAGATTGAAGAACGTCGTGATCGACTTGTCCAGCAAATGCAAGAGCTCCTGCCTGAATGGTCACTTAGTCCAGTGGTTCAGGCGATCCAAGCTCTGCGAGGAGTTGCCCAAATCTCGGCGATGACACTGGTATCGGAAATTGGGGACTTTCGACGTTTCCAAAGTCCTCGCCAGTTCATGGCATGGCTGGGCCTCGTCCCCAAAGAACATTCAACCGGTGCAAGCATATCTCGCGGTTCGATCACCAAAGCTGGTAATACGCGTGCACGACGCATGTTGGTCGAAGGAGCCTGGACCTACAGATTGCCTGCACGCATCAGTCCAGAACTCCTCAAACGGAATGAAGGACTTCCGGAGGAAATCAGAATGATTGCCTGGAAAGTCCAAGTGCGCCTATGCCAGCGCTATCGCCGCATGCAGGCCAGAGGTTGCCTTACCAACATTGTCATAGTTGCGATTGCTCGAGAACTTGCGGCTTTTGTGTGGGCCATTGCCACAACAGTTCTCCTCGCATCACAAAGGTAACGCGACGAAACAGAGTTGGAAAATCATGGACAACAAAAACACAAAGGAGGAGGAGAAGGCTAGTTTATTCCATCAAGCTGCCGATTGTTGGGTGTGGTGGCCGGTCAGGGTAAACCTCGTTGTGATTCTGCGAGCCTGAAACGGTAACACGCGCCAATTTGAGACAGAGGAAGGCCCGAGACGAACCAAAGTCCTGCGGTACCCAATCCGCGTATCAGAGTCTGATCAACCGTCGTCTCAAAGCCGCCACGCCCTACAATCGGCAGCGCATGAATGCAAACGCTGGAAGGCGAGACGAAAACTAATGCCTAAATTCTTGAAAATGGACATCAGAATCATATCTCAGCTGATTTGGGAATACAGTTTGTCAACAGAACCTAGAGCATGCTCTGATCAGTCGATTTGGAACACTTGGTCGTGTCGATCGGGAATTCCTTCTCCGCTCGGACAATGGTTTGGTTTTTACCAGTCGGCACTTCACCGCAATCGTCAAAAGCTACGGGCTCAACCCGCTTGCGCATTCCGGAGCATTCGGCCGGCCATTCCGATAACATCCGGCCACCTAATCCGGAGTATCCGGCCACCTTTGGCGTGCCGTCTTGAGGCCTGAAGATTTAGGTATCAGCTTTTGTTGTTTTCGTCACCCGTTTTGACATGGGTTTTTCGGAAGGACTGGCCTTCGAGTTCGAGGCGATATGCGTTGTGCACGAGCCGATCGAGGATAGCGTCGGCGAAGGTAGGTTCGCCGATAACCTCGTGCCAGGTTTTCAGCGGCAATTGGCTGGTGATCAGGATTGACCCTGCACCATATCGTTCTTCGACGATTTCCATGAGGTCCCGTCTCTGGTTTGCATTCAGACGGTCGGGTCCCCAGTCATCGAGGATCAGGAGTTGGGTTTTGGTAAGGCTTCGAAAGAGGCGCGGGAAGCGCCCGTCTGCATGGGCCATCTCCAATTCGCTAAACAGACGCGGCACACGTTTGTAAAGCACGGTGACACCACTTCGACAAGCGGCCTGGGCGAGCGCACAGGCTAACCAGGTTTTACCGACGCCACATGAGCCGGTGATCATCAAGTTCCGTTTGTCCCGTATCCATTTACCTGTCAGCAGTTGCTGGAACAGCGCCTTGTCCAGCCCACGTCTGGTTTTGTAGTCGACATCTTCTGGGGCGGCTCCGACATGGCGCAGACGTGCGGTTCGCATTCGGCTCTCGAACCGCTTGGTCTCGCGGCTGGCAGCTTCTCTGTCGATGAGTAGCTCCAGCCATTCGGCGTGGGTCAGATCAGCCGTTCCGTCTTGGCTGGCCAGCTCGGTGAAGGCCTCTGCCATGCCGTCGAGCTTGAGGCTATTGAGCTGCTCCAGGGTTGGATGTGTCAGCATATCCTGTCCTTTCAATGGAAGTAATCTGCACCACGGATATTGGGGTGGGTGATCGCGGGGCCGTCCGTGGGCGTTTCTCGGCGTTGTCGATCCAGACCATTCTTGAGAATGGAATGCAGGGATTGGTAGGTGTAGCTGTTGATCTCGAGCGCGCGTTCACAGGCAGCATCGAGGCGAGCATTGCCAAAAGATCGGGCAAGCTTGAGCACGCCCATGCAACTGCGATAGGCTTGTTCTGGGTGTTTGCGTCGGCGCATGACGACCTCAACATAGGTATCGACATTGGGGCCGATGCGGACGGCTTGCCTTCGGATGCTTTCCGGCGTCCAGTCGGCACGATGGCGATGATTGGACGGCATATGTTCTTTCTGGGTGGAATGTTGGCGGTTACCAGAGATGCGGACGTGAGACGCAACCCTCTGACCTTTATGGAAGACTTCGATGGTCCGCGCGGCGACCCGCACCCATAGCCTTTGTTTGATCAGCTGGTAGGGTACCGAGTAATAGTGCCGGTCCACATCGATGTGATAGTCAATCCCAGCACGACACTGCTTCCATTCGGCATAGACGTATGGCTCCCGGGGCACTGGCTTCATGGCTGGTTTGTCCAGGCTCTCAAACAAGGCCCGGCGGCTGGTACCCAGATGCCGGGTGACCTTGGCATTGAGCTGATCTTGTAGAGGGCGAATTGCTGCGTTCAGCTCGTCCAGGCCAAAGAAGGTCTGGTTGCGAAGTCGAGCCAATACCCAGCGCTCGGCCAATTGAACCGCCGTCTCGACCTTGGCTTTGTCCTTGGGTTTATGCGGACGAGCGGGCACAACGGCGGTATCGTAATGTGCAGCCATATCCCCATAGGTGCGGTTGATCGCCGGGTCATGGAAACAGGCCTTGATTACCGCTGACTTCAGATTATCTGAGACAATCATCGCAGGCACACCGCCGAAGAAATCGAAGGCCCGCACATGGCTCGATATCCAATCCGGCAGGCTCTGGGTCCAACTGGCCTCCACATAGGTGTAGTTCGACGCCCCAAGCGTGGCCACAAAGATCTGAGCTGTGCGCACTTCACCGGTCTGAGGACAGATCACATCCACGGTCTGGCCCGCATAATCGACAAACAACCGTTCACCAGCGGGGTGACGCTGGCGCATTACCGGCGAAAGCTTGCCTTCCCACGCTGAATAGCGGGCACAATATTGGCTGTAACCATAGCCGTCAGGATGAACCTCGCGATATTCCTGCCACAACAGAGCCAGCGTCACACCTTTGCGGCGCAGCTCGGCATGCATATGAGCCCAGTCTGGCTGCGGTACCGCGCGAGAGGACGCCCCAGGTTGGGATGGGTAAAGAAGAAGTTCCAGATCACTGTCAGACAAATCAACCGGCAGAGGCCATGCCAAACCAGCCAAATCCGCGCGACGGAAATAGTCCGATATCGTTGCTCGTCCTATCGAAAGGCTTTGCGCCACTCGGCGTCCTGACAAGCCTTCTGCCCGAAGCCGAAGGGCTTCCCGGATCTTGCGCATTGGTAATCTCTTCATGGGGCTTTCTCACGCTCCAAAAGAACACAAGATAGCCGGTGAGTGATTACCTCAAAACGGTCGACAAATCCCCTTCACAAGGGGGGGCCGAATGCTCCGGAATCAATGGCCGGATCAAATCGGAATGGGTGGCCGGATGCTGTCGGAATCAGTGGCCGGATAAGACCGGAATGCGCAACCTAACTCTTCAGGAAATCATGGATCGTTCGAAGGGTGGCAAAGAAGCACTGAAACAGAAACTGGCACAAATCAAGAAAGAGCATTCTGCAAAAGCGGCTGCGCTTTCAAACCTGTATGCAGCGATCGAAGAAGGTCTCATTGACCTTAATGATCCGCAGCTCAAGGAACGCATCACCAAAACAAAAGCATACCGAGACGAGTTGGAAGAGCAGGTAGAGCTTTTGTCGCGACAGATCAGCGATGACGATCTCGCCATCACGCCCGAGAAGTTGGAAGCTTTTGCCAAACTCATGCGCGAAAAGTTTTTCGGCGGAAATCCGAGCATGCAAAAAGCATATTTGAACCTGTTCATAGAACAGATTATGCTGAATGATAATGAAGTGAGGATCAGCGGATCAAAACATGCTCTGGCGCATGCTATTTGCAACCCCGACAAACTAAGCACGTCTATAGTGCCCAGTTTTGTTCGGGAATGGTACGCCCTACGGGACTCGAACCCGTGTTACCGCCGTGAAAGGGCGGCGTCCTAACCGCTAGACGAAGGGCGCTTATGCGGTGAGTGGGGTTATAAAAAGCTTTGCGGTGAATCGCAAGCGCCAAATTCGCTTTTTCCTTGGTAACAAACGCTTATCCCAAAGCCTGACGGAGAGGCCGGCAAGACGACGCCTTTTTAAAGTTGGGACGGGAACAAGAAAAGTCTGGTGAGGGGGAGGGGCAGGTGTCTAGGAGAGCGGGAGCCAAAAGAGAACCCTGATGCGCGGCATCAGGGCCCCCTATTTCATGCGCCTACAATGGAAGCGAGTATGCCTGTTAGCCGATCACTTTCAGGTTGTCTGCATTCTCTTTGCCATTGCGACCCTCGACCATTTCAAATTCAACCTGCTGACCTTCGGTCAGGGTTGTCAGGCCGGAACGCTCAACCGCAGAAATATGAACAAAAGCGTCTTTGCCACCATCGGACGGCTCAATGAAGCCATAGCCTTTGGTTGGGTTGAACCACTTAACAGTTCCGGTTGCCATCTTGACTTTCCTTTTGACTTTTGGGCCTTGTCCCCGTCGCACCTCATATACGAAAGGGGGTAGTCATCTTTTCCGTCTGGCTCGATGCGACCAGCGCGATACACAACGGGCGTTTCGACGTCTCAGAAGAACCAACGGTAGAAGATTACATCATAAGCAACAATTGCGAAAGAATAGATTTGTTGCGAAAATGTGTTTTCATGAGATTGTTACAAATTTTCAATTTTGATCTTGTGAATATACAGCTAATGATATGATTTTTATAATCAAAACCTTAGCGAGTCTGGGCTGCTTTTGACGAAAACACGCTAGGGAACAATATACTTTTGCTTATAAGGCGAGCGTTGGAAGCCCAATTTTTGGCGCATTTGAACAAATGCTTCCAAAACCTCAAACTTGCGCCATCACTAGACTGACATCAGACCTTCAGATCGCTTTCCAGGAGCCATCTGTCGAGCGCAGTTGTATCGGTTATCTCAAGACATTCGGGCAACACTGGCCGCTCGATCATGATGACGGGCAGGCGCAACCGCCGCGCGGCAACAACCTTGAGATAGGATTGGCTCGCGCCGGAATTTTTGGTTACAAGGCACTCAACGCTTCTCGACTGCATCAAAGACAGCTCTTCTTCAACCGTCTGCCCGGGCATGGATCGAACATGTTCGGCATGTCCGGGAAGCTCGCTGGGATCGATGTCGCCAATACTGCGCACGACAAGGTGACAATCCGTTCTGTGCCTGAAGGGATCAAATGACAATCGCCCTACGGCGAGCATGGCAATACAATGAGGAATAAGCTGTTCGGCGGCCTCTTCAAGGCTGGACACCTGGATCCACAGGTCTCCCTCGACTGGCGACCAAGGCGCGCGTGTGTAGCGAATGATCTGTATGCCGGATTGTGCTGCGGCCGCGCAGGCATTCGTGCTCATGGCGTGCGCGAACGGATGTGTTGCATCGATGATCGCAGCAATGCTGTTGCTCGTGATGTAGCGGACCAGCCCCGCCGATCCACCAAACCCTCCAACACTGAAAGAAAGTCGATCGTCCGATGGCAGATCTCCTCTTTGGCGGAAGGCTTTTTCGGGGTCGGTGCCCAGAACGCCTGCGAGTGAGACGATAATCGGATGCTTCGTGTGCAGAACAAGAAACTGAACGACTGTACGCGCTTCCGCCGTGCCGCCAAGAACGAGAACAGGATCTGTCGTGTGCGTCATCGCATTCATCCTGATGGCGAACCGGCGCTGTGTTGCTCAAACGTAAGAGGCTCCGTTTGCGCCAGCAGCGTTCCTGCCCTGTCAATGACGATGATATCCAGAGCGATGGGGCCGTCACCGAGCAGGGCGAGCGCCTTTGCCTGTGCTTCGCTTGCGATCAGCCCGGCGATATCCAGCCCGACCTTTTGGGCCTCTTGGAGAATTTCAAGGGCGGTGTTCGCTGTGTGTGCACGTTCTATCAGGGAGGCATCGGCACCAAGCCTCTGCAAACGCTCGGCCATCCATTCGAAATCCACCTGACTGCGGCCGGAATGCAGATCCATGGCCCCTTGCGCCAGTTTGGAGATCTTGGCAAACCCGCCTCCGATGGTGACGCGCGCAACCGGATTTTTGCGTAGATACTTGAGCATGCCACCCACAAAATCTCCCATGTCGAGCATGGCGAAATCGGGAAGATCATAAAGCCCCTGAACCACCCGTTCGGACGTGGAGCCGGTTGAACCGGCCACATGCGTCTGTCCTTCGGCTATGCAGACATCAACGCCGCGATGAATCGAATGAATCCAGGCCGAGCAGGAAAAGGGAACGACGATGCCGGTTGTCCCTAGAATCGATAGCCCGCCGACGATGCCAAGACGCGGGTTCCAGGTTTTTGCCGCCAGCTTTTCGCCATTGCGGACGGAAATCGTGATTTCCACATCCGGCTGAAGGTCATGGGCGGCAGCAAGACTGTTGACGACCTGTGTCATCAGCGCGCGCGGAACCGGGTTGATCGCAGGCTCGCCAACGCCAATGGGTAGGCCCGGGCGCGTGACCGTCCCCACGCCGTCTCCGGCTCGAAAGACAATTCCGCAGCCTGCTTCCCCAAAAGCCACTTTTACGGTAATCAGGGCGCCATGCGTGACATCTGGATCATCCCCGGCATCCTTTATGATGCTGGCTTCTGCATGATCTTTCTGTAGCGATTCATGAGTAAGCGCAAAGGCAGGCTGTTGTCCTTTGGGTAAAGTAATGACCACCGGATCAGGAAACTCGCCACTGATCAACGCCGTGAGAGCCGCCTTTGTCGCGGCTGTGGCGCACGCACCCGTGGTCCAACCTCTCCGAAGGGCCGTGCCATTTTCTGAATTTTCTAGATGATCCGTCATGGAGTCAGATATATAACGGACCGCACAGCATGCGCCATGCCAAAGGTGCAAGGACAGGAAAAAAGAAAAGTATGTCAACTGAATTCACCAGCGACAGCTATAGCAAAACACTTTTTGAAGGCTTGCCGGAATTCCAGCCCGGCTGGGTCTGGCTCGTGGGCGGCGGTCCGGGAGACAGGGGGCTTCTGACGCTTCATGCCATCAATGCCATTCGGCAGGCAGATGCAATCGTTTATGATGCCCTGGTCGATGAAACGATCCTGTCCTTTGCGCGCCCGAACATTCTGGTTGAATTTGCTGGCAAACGGGGAGGGCGTCCGTCTCCCAAACAGAATGACATCACCTTGCGCCTGATTGCCCTCGCCAAGGAAGGCAAGCGCGTGTTGCGCCTCAAGGGTGGCGACCCGTTCATTTTTGGGCGCGGCGGTGAAGAAGCGCTCGGTCTGGTGGGGGCCGAAGTGCCTTTTCGGGTGGTGCCGGGCATAACCGCGGGGATTGGCGGGCTGTGCTATGCTGGCATCCCGGCCACACATCGCGACATCAACCAGTCGGTCACGTTCCTTACTGGCCACGATCAGACTGGCTCCATGCCTGACGCGCTGAACTGGGACGCCATCGCCAAAGGCTCGCAAGTTATCGTGATGTATATGGCCATGAAGCATCTCAGATCCATAACGGCCAAGCTGCTCGCGGCCGGTCGGGATCCGCACGAAGGGGCCGCGGTTATCTGCAACGCGACCACGCCGCGACAGGCTGTTCTGGTGTCCGACCTGCAGTCCATCGCCGAGGAAACCGAAAAGTCCGGCCTCAAACCGCCCGCCCTGTGCGTGGTTGGCAATGTGGTCCGGATGCGCGATGGGCTCGACTGGCTCGGATTCGCCACCCAAGGCAAGACCCTGACAGCCACGCCGCTCAAACCAAAAGAATAACTTGGCCTAATGTCTGCTTCGACCTTCATTCCCGGTCTCATTCTGGCAGCCGCCAGCTCCAACTCCGGCAAGACAACTCTGTCGCTGGGGCTTCAACGGCTGCTTCAGCGCAAGGGCGTGCGGGTGACGCCGGCAAAATGCGGCCCGGATTATATCGACCCGGCGTTTCATGCTGTGGCCTCAGGACAAACCTCGCTCAATCTCGACCCGTGGGCCATGCGAGCAGAAGATATATGTCTTCGTTCGCAGGCACATGCAGCGCATCGTGATCTCTTGTTTGTTGAAGGGGTCATGGGACTGTTCGACGGGGCAGCTGGCGGCCGAGGGTCCACAGCCAATCTGGCGCGAACACTGAAATTGCCCGTCTTTCTCGTGCTCGACGTCAAAGGGCAGGCGCAGACCGCTGCGGCCATTGCCGCCGGGATCAGGGATCACGACAAGACGCTGTCCATTGCTGGCGTGATCCTCAATAGAGTCGGTTCCGAGATCCATGAAGCGTTGCTCAGGGAGGCTTTTGGCGCCATCTCGATGCCAGTCGTCGGGGCGATAAGGCAGTCTTCAGCGCTTGAATTGCCTTCTCGTCATCTGGGACTCGTGCAGGCCGGCGAATATGAGGCGCTCAGCGACCGGATTGATGCGATCGCGGATCATATGGACAAGGATATAGACCTTGCACTCATGCTGGACATCGCGCGGCAGCAGTCAAATTTGCCGAGTGTGGCGACATCGGACGCATCCCCTTTGCGCCTTCCGCCACTTGGACAGCATATCGCCATTGCCAAGGACGCGGCCTTCACGTTTATCTATCCGCACATTCTTCAAGACTGGAAAGAGCAGGGGGCGAGCCTGTCCTTTTTCTCGCCTTTGGCCGATGAAGAGCCGGACAAAGGCGCGGACGCCATTTATCTGCCGGGGGGCTATCCAGAGCTTCATCTCGACGCACTGAGCACTGCTGATCGCTTCAAGCGGTCGATGAAACAAGCCGCTGCCGAAAACAGGACCATTTTCGCCGAATGTGGTGGCTATATGGTTTTGGGGCATTCGATCATAGGGGTAGGGGGAGAAGAAAAAGAAACCTTAGGGTTCATTCCACTTACGACAAGTTTTTCTAGCCCTAAGTTGAAATTAGGCTATAGAATACTTAGTCCTGCTGCGGGCGACCTGTTTTCATCCGCTATGACCGCCCATGAATTTCACTATGCCACCATTGAATGGCAAGGCGCCTGTGACCCTCTGTTTCATGCAACAACAGCAACGGGCGCGCCGCTACAGCCGATGGGGCAGCGTGTTGGCAGTGTCTGCGGCTCGTTTGCCCATATTATTGGCCTGAAGCCAAGTTGAGGCTGGTTTTGGTGGGCAAAGTGAGGCCGTGAGAAAAAGCTTCTCAAGTTGGGATAGCCAAAGAATCTGGGCCTTCCAATTCGCAAGAACAAGATGCTGTGGCCCAATCGCGTTTGGCAATTGGAACCGCGGGCAGGCAATCAACCCGGCAGCGGCTTTGATTGAAATCTAGTGGCAAACTGAGTGGCCAAGAGCCCGGCGAAGGTACAAAAAATGCCCGCGCCCGGCTCATTGGTGATGGGAATATGTTCCTAGACCTCTTGTTCCTTCGCCTTGTCGACTTCTCCCTTTGATCCAATCCTCAGGATGTGAGAGAAATCCGCATCATAAAGCCGGGAATCCTCAAAGTTCTGAGCGCCGATGGCGGGGCCGACAAGAATGAGGGCTGTCCGCGTGATTTTGGCTTCGCGCACCTTTTGACGAATGTTCGCCAACGTGCCCCGAATGAACATCTGATCAGGCCAACCAACCCGATAGGCAACCACCACCGGACAATCTGCACCATAATGGGGCGTCAGATCCCGCTCAATCTGAGGGATGTTGCGCACCGAAAGATGAATGGCCAGCGTTGCGCCGGATTTGCCCAATGTGTCGAGATTTTCCCGTTCCGGCATCGAAGAGGATTTCATGGCCGTTCGAGTCAGAATGATGGTCTGGGCAATGCCGGGGATTGTCAGTTCCGTCCCCAGGGCCGCTGCCGCTGCCGCAAAGGCTGGCACGCCCGGCACGACTTCATATGGGATTTTCAGCACTTGCAAACGGCGCATCTGCTCGGCCACCGCACCATAGATCGAGGGGTCGCCGGAATGCACCCGGGCAACATCCTCGCCCTTCTCGTGGGCGATCCGCATATCCTCGATGATCTCATCCAGATGCATCGGGGCCGTATCCTTGACAATGGCTTCCTTTGGCGCCTCCGCCACAATGGCTTCCGGCACCAAGGATCCGGCAAACAAACAAACCGGGCAGCGCTGGATGAGCTTTAATCCACGAACCGTGATGAGATCGGGAGCTCCGGGGCCCGCGCCGATAAAATAAACTGTCATTTCAATTCCTTTTGGGTCGGGAGCCGCGCAATTCGGCCAGTGTCAGCTTTTGTCGGCGTCAATGCGCTTGGCATAGCCACGCGGTGTATAGGCAACGGTCCCGTTGTCTCCAACGGATCGGTCTCCAAGCACAAGCGTGCGGGATTGGGAAGAGCCGACCAGCACCACCGTCAGCATGTCGACCTCGTCCACTTCAAGGGTTTCAAGGGTTCGTATCCGCAAGGTTTCATCTGGACGCCCCAGATTTGAGGCAAGGAGAACCGGGGCGCTTCCGGCGCGTTTGGTCAGGAGAATTTCCTTGGCTCTCTGCAACTGAGTGCGGCGCTTGCGCGAGACCGGATTGTAGAAAGCGACCACGAAGTCACCCGCAGCAGCAGCCTCAAGCCGCTGTTCGATTGTTTCCCACGGCGTTAGAAGGTCAGACAGGGAAATCGTGCAGAAATCATGCCCGAGAAAGGCACCAAAGCGCGCCGAGGCTGCCTGCAGCGCAGAAATGCCCGGCACGTGCACAATCTCGGCCCGTTTCGCAGCATCCGACACCCCGCCGTCATCTTCGGCGCGATCCAGTAGCTCCATCACGAGCGTACCCATGGCGTAGATGCCCGCGTCGCCGGAGCAGATCAGCGCCACATCAACGCCTTTGCCTGCCTGCTCCAGAGCATGACGGCAGCGATCCTCTTCGCCGCCGAGCGGGAAATCTTTGCGCTCCTTGCCATCTGCCAGAGAGCCCAGGAGATCTATATAAAGACCGTATCCGACAAGCTCCTGTGCTGCGGCAATTCTGCTGGTGGCTTCCGGCGCACGCCAGTCTCGCTGTCCCGGACCAATGCCAACAACCGACAGAGATCCGCGCCTTTGGCCGGGAAGGGTCGAGCCAAGCGGCGCATTGGCAAGGCCAACCGCACAGGTGGCCTTGTTGGTCTTTTCCTTGGAAACGAGAAGAGTTCCATCAGATCTGACGCCAGCAAGAGCGGCTCCCTCTGCAACGCCGTGGCACCCGACCTCGGCGAATACCACGTCGGACGGGGTGGTGAGGCGACCGGCTTCGGCTTCCAATTCCTCGGCTGAGAAAAACCGTGCGGGCACTTTGAAGTGACGTGCGGCTGCATGAATGGCCGCTTCGTCCATTTTGAGATCAATGGAAGCAAGCATGGCGATGGCTTGCGGCGCCAGATTGTGCGCGTCGAGCGTCGCTTCGATATGGGCGATCAGGTGCGTAGCATCGAGCCCACGTTCGCATCCAACGCCGACGACGAGGGATTGGGGTGCGTAGACCAATTGGTCTAGTCTGTCATCAGCGCAATGAACGTCGGACCGAACGGCAAGGCTTGCTTCATTTGAAAGGACAAGGCCTTTGTCCGACAGCCATGTCAGCGCCGGATCGAGTGCCACCGGTTCGCCATCGACAATCCGGGCCATGATCGGACCAGCGCTCCGCGGGTTCTGCAAGCGCCAGCCCTCAGGCGGCTTGTCAAAGGAGATCCTGTGTTGGCAATCGCCGGCGGTGGTAATAGCAGCATGGGCGTTAAGACCCTGCGCCAGACCCAATGCCAGATCATTGCCGCCATGATGGCCGCCCAGAAGCGGGACGACCGAACGCCCGTTGCGTGCGACCGATAAAACCGGCGGTTCTGAAAACTTGCTGTCGAGAATCGGGCCCAGAGCTCGAATGATGATGCCGCTCGCGCACAGGGCCACGATGCCGTGACCGGCAAGGAACAGATCGCGAAGATGCGTCAGCGTATCCCCAAAACTCCGGTCAGCGGTCTTCACATCGGGCTTGCCATGCAACTCGGCAGCCCAGCCGTCTGCCTTGAGGAGGTCGCGAACCTTGGTCGCCAGCGGTTCCGCAGACGCAGACGGGCACAGGACCACAAGCGAACGCCCGGTTTCTGTCCGCTTCACTTCTTCCATGCTTCACCGCCTTCATAAACGAGGATCATTGAAAAATAGGGCACGCAGCTTTCATCGACCTCAGCAAGGGGCATGATTTTCTCGCTGGGAAGGCTCGCTCTCTCGACATATCCCGCGTTGGCCAAAAGGCCGTTACGCTCCAGCAAAGAGCGGATGCGGGGCAAATGCCGACCAACCTTGATGATGGCGAAGGATCCGCCCAGAGATAATCTTTCTTGCAGTGCGGCGTCGTCCATCGGGCCGGGCAGGATCGTCAGAACGTCGTTGCGACCTGCAAGCGGCTGCGCGAGGCGCCCTGCGCAGGCAACCAGCGAGGAAACGCCCGAGACAATCTCGACATTGAACCGATTGGACAGCCGATTGTGCAGATACATGAAGCTGCCATAAAAGAACGGATCGCCCTCGCAGAGGACGACGACATCCTGCCCTGATGCCAACAGCGCTTCGATGCGCTCGGCGCTCTCGTCATAAACCGACTGGGCTGCGAACCGTTCGGTGCGCATCGGCACGGACATGACAATCTCTTCGCACTCATCTGGAATGTGTCTGGCCACGATCGAGCGGGCAAAGCTCTCGCCACCTTCGGGGGACGGATAGGCCAAAACCTTTGCCTGTTCGATCATGCGGGCGGCCTTCAGCGTCAGAAGTTCGGGGTCTCCCGGTCCAACACCGACACCATAAAGGGTGCCATTTTTTGTTTCGTTCATCGTCTGTCTCTAGTCTTTGTCTATGACCGTCACGCTCACAGCCCGTCGTCCTTGACGAATGCCCATTGCGTAACTGGCATGGCTGTCTTCCAGCCGTAATAGGGGCCAACCGCCTCGGCCTTGGCGATGGAAAGGCGGGTCAGCTCACCGCCGTTGCGTTCAAACATCTCAAGCAAAAGCTTTTCGGAGCCAAGGGTCACTGCATGGGCAACCAACCGCCCGCCCGGCTTGAGCGACCGCATGCAAAAATTGATGACATCGGCAGACAGGCCGCCGCCGACAAACACCGCGTCGGGGTGCGGCTCACCGCGTAAGCTGTCTGGAGCCGTGCCGTTGAGCAAGCGCAGCTTTGGCACGCCCAGCATGTCGGCGTTGTGTTGCGCAAACGCGCGACGCTTTTCCTGTGGCTCGACACCAATGGCCATGCAGCTTGGATGCGCGCGCATCCATTCGATGGCGATGGAACCGCAACCCGTCCCGACATCCCAAAGTAGTGCTCCGGGGTGTGGGGCGAGTTTGGCGAGAGCGCTTGCCCGAATGTCCCGTTTCGTCATCTTGCCATCATGCTCGAAGGCTTCATCTGGCAAACCGGGTACGGCGGGCAACCATCCGTCGAACCGTTCCGGCAGGGACACAGCCAGCAGATTGAGATCGGCAAATTTCAGATCATCCCCGCTGTCATCAAGAAGCTTGGCGGTGCTCTCTATGACCTTTTCTTTCTCGCCACCCAGATGCTCAAGCACCGTAACGGAGGCTTTGTCGAGGCCACGTTCACAAAGGAGCCGCGCCACCAATGCAGGAGAGGTGCCATCCTTGGAAAGGATGAGCAGCCGCGCCCCGGGCATCAGATGGGGAACCAGCGCCGCAGGATTACGCCCATGGATGGTCAGGCGAACCACCTTGTCCAGTGGCCAGCCAAGGATGCTGGCTGCAAGACTGAACGAACTGGGTGAGGGCAGAACACGCATCTCATGCCAATCGAAATGGCGCGTGAGACTGCCCGCGATGCCAAACTCCATCGGATCGCCGCTTGCCAGAATGACGACAGGGGTTCCGCGCAGCTTTTTGAGTTGATCGTAAACGAGAGACAGTGGCGAGGGCCACGTCATGCGCTTGGCCTTGGAGGAAAGCTCGTCGGGCACCATCGCCAAATGGCGTTCGCCACCCAGAATGACCTCTGCGTTGACAAGCAGCGACCAGGCCAGATCACCCAGATCGTCCATTCCGCCTTCACCGATGCCGATGATGGTCAGCCACGGTGCGCTGTTCATGTTGCTCTCTGTCATAGTCTTGCATCCTCCCGGGATGGCTGATCCTTCACGCCAAGGGCCGATATTGCGAGGGCATTGACCGCCGCGCTGGCAAGCGGTGTGCCGCCGCGCCGACCAAGAAGGGCGATGAAATCGACACCTAGAGCCGGAGCTGCCTTTACGAGCGCTTCCTTGGATTCGGCAGCACCGACAAAGCCAACAGGAAAACCGAGCACCAGTGCCGGTTTTGCCGCGCCGTCCTTGAGCATTTCGATCAGCCTGAAAAGGGCCGTTGGCGCATTGCCGATGGCCACGATTGCGCCATCCAAATGCGGTCGCCACAATTCCAATGCGGCGGCCGACCGTGTCGTTTGCATCCGACTGGCGAGATCCGCAACGTCCGGATCATTCAGCGTCACGATCACCTCATTGCCAGCACCTGACATTTGGGGCGATAGAAATCGTCTGGTGATGCCGCCAGCCACCATTTGTGCGTCCACCAAGATCGGAGCGCCGCCCTGTAGTGCTTTGATGCCAGAGGTGATCGCCGAACTGCTGAAACGCAGATCGGCGACAAGATCCGTCTGACCGACAGCGTGCATCAGCCGAACAGCGAGTGGTTCCACATCTGGCGGCAGGGTATCCAGAGCATCAGCCGCCTCATTTCGTATGATCTGAAATGACCGCCGGTAGATCGCGTCTGGATCCCGTTCATAAGGTTCGCTCATGACGTGAAACCCGCCTAGTCCTTCGGATACATGCTTTTGGGACCATGTGGATGATCCGCGTGCGGGTAGGGGTGATGGTGGTGATCGTCATGATCGTGCGAATGATCATGACCATGTGCATGGGAATGACCATGGTCGTGGGAATGCCCGTGATCATGGGAGTGGTCGTGGTCATGGCTGTGTTCATGCCCATGTGCATGATCGTGGGAATGGCTGTGGTCATGATGGTGATGATCTGTGGACGGCTGGTGCTTCAGGCACTCGTTCGTACACTTGTTATCCTCACAATATTCACAGTCCTTGGTGTCGACGCCTTCCACATGATGGTGGTGGCTTTCCTGCTTGAGGCCCACTTCCTGCTCGAACCCGAGAACCTGCGCACGGTATTTGCACAGTTGGCAGTTCATGTTGTTGGTGCCCTCGAGAATCTCGCCAACCCGGTCGACAAAAGTCTCGATCACATAGTCCTGATCGTTGAGATAGCCAGCCTTGATAAACTGGATGTCCGGGTGACGCGCGGCAACTTCATCGGTGAAATTGTAGATCCGGCGCACCAGAATGCCGGTGAAGAGGAAATAGGGGAACACGATGATCCGCTTGTAGCCAAGCTTTGCTGCATGCTCGAGGCCCGGCTCGACGAGCGGGAAGGTCACGCCGGAATAGCAGACTTCGCCCCAACCAAAACCCATGCCTTCCCACAAAAGGCGCATCAGCTTGTTGACGTTGGAGTTGGCATCAGGATCGGACGCCCCACGGCCGACAACCATCAGCATCGTCTCTGTCAGCGATACTTCGCCATGCTCTTCGTTGGCGGCATCAACCGCTTCCTGAACACGGGCGCCTGCGGCCTTGATCATCTTCAGGTCAAGACCCAGCTCGCGGCCATATTCGATGGTTATGCCGGGCGTTTTGGCCTGATAGGCATTGAGGACGGAGGGGATGTCATTCTTGGCGTGGCCTGCAGCAAACAGCATGCCCGGAACCGCGAGAATGCGCGTGCAGCCCTGTTCAACAAGATTGTCGAGACCATTGGAAATCACCGGATTGGCAAATTCAAGATAGCCGTAATCAACTGGCCAATCGGGAAATTTCGGTCTCAGGCGTTTTGCGAGTTGAGCGAACTGCCCGACAGCTTCTTTATTGCGGCTGCCATGGCCGCAAATCATCAGGCCAAGTTTTTCTTCTGGTTTGGAACTGGTCACGTCAGAGTCCCCTTTGTTGTTCATGAGACATCATTATTGATGCCGGTCTGGTTTAACAGCAGGGAGACTATGGCCGCATGCCAAGTCCAGCATGCGAAACCGATAATGCAATCCTGCAGGTCAGTCTTGGTCTCCGGATTGGATCAACCGCACTGACATGTTTTTCAGCTCTCATCTTGCGGGGGTGGTCCGCTTGGGAGAGCACTGCGAATAGGCAACAGAAGCCTAGACTGCCAGTGCGTGCCACAAAAGCACTTTAGCAGATTTGTCCACCTTCCATGAGAATAGTTCTGGTCACGACCTCTTCCCTGAAGGCTCTATCATGGGAGACGATGATCATGGATTGAGGCAGATCAGTGAGAATATCGATCAACCGTTTTCTGGTGTCTTCATCCAGTGCGTTGGTCGGCTCGTCAAGCAAAAGGATCTCTGGCTTCATGGCAAGCACCGTCGCCAGAGAGACGAGCCGCTTCTGCCCGCCGGACAGCTTGTAGGTTACGCGGTCCCTGAACTCGGTGAGACGCAAGGCTTCCAGCGTATCGTCGACAATCACCATTGCCTCTTCCTTGCTGTAGCCCAGATTGAGTGGGCCGAAAGCGATGTCTTCAGCCACAGTGGGACAGAACAACTGGTCGTCAGGATCCTGAAAGACAAGACCGACACGTCGCCGGAGGATACGGAAATCCTCTTCGGTTGCGAAATCCCGCCCAAAGGCCGAAATCGTACCCTCGGAAGGTTTGTCGAGCCCCACGAGCAAATGCAGCAAAGTGCTTTTGCCCGCTCCATTGTCACCCACGAGCCCCAGTCTCTCACCCGAATTCAGCGCAAAACTGACGCCGTCCAGACAGGGAGGAAAGCCCGGATAGGCAAAAACCAGATTTCGGCCCTCAAGCAGCAACGCCATAAACCACCTCAAGAGTGAGCAGCGTTAACAGCGCAAGGCAGGCAAAGCTGGCAAAGACAACGTCCAGCCGAGAGAATTGCATGTTGTCGAGTAGATGAAACTGACCATGGAAGCCTCGGCATTTCATCGCCTTCATAATCCGCTCTGAGCGCTCAAGGGATCGGATCAGCAGCATGCCGACCAGATAGCCGACAGTTCGATAGGTGTGCAAGTTGTTGCCCGGCGCGAACCCACGGCACTTCATTGCTGTGCGGAGACGCTGATACTCTGCGTGCAGCACGTCGATATAGCGCACGGTGAACAGCAACAGATGCACGAGGCGGTCTGGCACCTTGAGGCGGGAGAGGGCATGGCCCAGCGTCACGGCCTCAAGCGTGCCTATCAGTGCCAATGTCGCCATGACAATGGAATTGGCCTTCAGCAGGATGATGACCGCAGCATAGAGACCTTCATAAGACGCGGGAAAGCCCCAAACCGTGAACATGGCCACGCCCGGTGTCGTGAATGGCAACATCACGATCAGAAAGATGATGAAACTGTCCATCATTGC
Organism: Cohaesibacter sp. ES.047; assembly: GCF_900215505.1. Classification (NCBI taxonomy): domain Bacteria; kingdom Pseudomonadati; phylum Pseudomonadota; class Alphaproteobacteria; order Hyphomicrobiales; family Cohaesibacteraceae; genus Cohaesibacter; species Cohaesibacter sp. ES.047. Next base: position 4,176,453 of record NZ_LT907844.1, on the reverse strand, counting down.
CACACGCTTCAGCGTTGACCAGAAGGGCAGCCGAGCCTGATGCATAAGAATGATCGAGAATGACAGGGCGAGCGCCAGAACGGGCAGGCTGGAGAGTTGCACCACACAGATAGCCATTGTCACCACCGCAACGATGCGGACACGCGGATCGAGTTCACGAAGCCACATGCGAGAGGTGCGATCCACACCACCCTTTGAGATATTGGTATTGTGGGCGCGTCCGGCCCGTTCTAGCACATCAGTCATCAGGCAGTTGTCCCCCCATTGGCGGATGCGGCTTTTTTGCGTTCCATCCGGGCGGCGACATAGAAGCCAACGCCGCATAGTCCGACGATATAGCCAATGCCACCGAGAATGGCCTGCATGTCATTCTTCTCCATGTAGGCAGCGACGGTTTTGCGCAGAGGTTTTGTCTCCTTGCGAACAGCCTTTGCAACAATCGGCTTGATCTGGGCAATCTGATCATTGACTGCGACTTCGATCAGCTCTTTGAGGGCGGCCGGGTCAACGCCTTCTGCTTTCAGCTCGCTTTGAGCAGCTGCGACTTCTTTCGCAGCAGGTGCCTCCACCGGAGCGTTGGCTGAGGCATCAGCCCCGATCCCGTCGGGCAAATCATCGACTTCCATGCGGAATTCGGCAACATGGCCAGCCCCGAGATTGGCCTTGAAAATATGGGGCACCGCTTTTGTTGGCGTGAACTGGAAGATCCCGTCCTCATCGGTTGTCGCCTCGCCAAGCTTGTTGTCTTGGTCATCAAAAACCTCAACCACGGCATCAGTTGCCATGTCACCATTGGAGAAGCCGATTTCACCTTCGATAATCGGGCCTTCAGCATAGGCTGACGCGATCACCTTGTGAGCCTCAGCCGGGACGACAAACCCGCCCACAAGCACCATCAAGGCGCCGAAAAACAGAGTTTTGAAATTGGTCATCACTACACCTTCCGACCCATTGCATCGAGCAATTCAGGTTTAACTTTGAAAATCAGATACATCGCAGCGGCAGACAACAATCCTTCGATGATCATGATCGGGATATGCGCAAAGAACACGAGCTTTGCTGCGGCGATGAAATTGTCGCCAGACAGGCTGAGCGCCACGGCAACAAAGATCGTGGTCAGGGCAATCGCTGCCCCGCCAGCGATCCCGCCTATAATGGCAAAGGTCGTGGCTGAAGAGGTTCCCAACAAAAACGGACGTGCAATCAGGCCCACGATCAGAGCGGGACCTGCGATATTGAGGGTATTAACCCCCAAAACCGTTATGCCGCCGAAGCCAAAGAAGACAGCCTGCAACAAAAGCGCGACAAACAGCGCGGGAAACGCTGCCCATCCCAAAATAATGCCCGCCAGTCCGTTCATGATGAGATGCACGCTGGAGACCCCCAGTGGCACGTGAATAAGAGACGCAACGAAGAACGTGGCACTGAGGACGCCTGCTGCCGGAATCAGATCCATGTGCAGTTTGCGCAGCCCCATGACGAGACCGCCCGCACAAAGCAAAGACCCTCCGATGACCACTTCGTTTGCCAATGCACCATCAACGATATGCATTTGTTTGTTCCTTTCTTCGAACCTTCAAGGCCCGAAGCCACCGGCAGACGAACTGCCGGTGGTGACATGAAGATCGATCAATCGAGGTCGAACGCCTTGATCCAGATGACAGCGTCCTGAGACAGTTCCTTGCCTTCAAATTCGGTGTCCGGACCTGAGCCGAGGGCAGCAAAGCCCCAGAACCCAGCCTTTGGAATACCGAAGGTGAAGTAGCCATTCTCATCGGAGATTGCGACAACAGAGCCGCCTGGAGCAGGGTCTGCCTTCACCTCACCGGGGGCGTTGGCATCCATGTCAGGCTCGGCAGCCATATATTCGATTTCGATTTCAATTCCGGCAGCGGGTTTGCCGTCATTCAACACACGACCTGTGAAGGTGGAGCCCACGAGAATGTTGGTCGGCTTGTTGAGCGGAACAATCTCGGTTTTCAGGCCAACCGGCTCATTCCAACCGGTCGGAATGCCGCCCTTGTTGAGGAAGCTCTTGGTGATCTGCTGAATGTAGATGTCTTCACTGCCTTCATAGTAGGGGGCAGGCTCGACAACCACGATGTAGTCGCCGTTGCGTTTGACAGGAAGGGTCGCATCATAGGCGTCCGCTTCGTTCCCCGAGCCTTTGAAGGTCATCGGCTTGAGGCTGTCCATCAGGTCGATTTTCTTGCCTTTGTGAACCGCGAAGACAGCTTCCGGCTTGCCCATGTCCATGACATGGCCATTTTCAAACGGGTGCCAGAAAATCAACTTGTAGGGGACATCTCCAGCACGCGAGACATTGACGTCTGGTGTGTAGGCAAGCTGGAAATGGGCGAATGCTGCGGTCGAGAACAGCATGGAGGCGGCGAGCGCAGTCGCAGTTACAAATTTGTTCAAAAAAATATCTCCCGTGACAGGTTTGTCAAAGTGGAGACGCGCGAAAAGAAATATTCTTGGAGAAGGGAGGGCCAACGACGAAAGCGAAGAATGCCGTCAGGCGGTCTCTCCACCAAACGCATTCCCCGGCGTCTTGATTAGAGTGTTGATCCGAATGATCAACGTCCTGATGGCAGGTCTCCTGGCTTACGGGTCGTCGCCAATTTCCGCTCAAGCCTTCCCAGTCATAAAGACCAGTGGCAAATCAGGAGCGGCGGCTCGCCGAACACAGTTGCGGGGACAGCCATGGATTTGGTCCCTGATGGGTACACCTCACCATGTTCCCTTTTAATCTCCCAACCACGCTCGGGAAGGGAGAACCATCATGACAATAGTCCTAAAGGACTTTGGTCAGGCAAGTCAACTTGCCCGTATGGTGCAATTCAATGCAAATCACACATTGATGCACCGCATTGGACTTGACCTTTAGAATTCGATCCCTTCCTGCGCCTTGACGCCGGAGCGGAACGGATGCTTGATCAGCGTCATTTCAGTAACAAGATCAGCGATTTCGATCAGTTCGTCCTTGGCGTTGCGGCCGGTGATGACGACGTGTGTATCGTCCGGCTTTTCATCCCTGAGGAAGGCGACGACTTCGTCGATCGGCAGATAATCATAGCGCAGAACGATATTCAGCTCATCGAGCAGCACGAACCGGATTTCCGGATCGAGAATCGCCTCCTTGGCGGCATCCCATGCCGAGCGGGCATTGTCGATGTCCTTCTGGCGATCCTGCGTCTCCCAGGTAAAGCCTTCGCCCATAGACTTGATGGTGACAAGCTCGGGGAATTTTTCCAGAATCTGCTTTTCGCCGGAGTTCCATGCCCCTTTGACGAACTGGATCACCGCAATCTTGTGGCCGTGTCCAAGTGAGCGGAATGCCATCCCGAAGGCTGCGGTCGATTTGCCCTTGCCCTTGCCGGTGTGAACCATCACAAGGCCTTTTTCGATGGTCTTGGTGGCAAGGATCTTGTCTCGGGCTGCCTTCTTTTTTTTCATCTTCTCGGTGTGGCGCGCGTTTTGTGTCTCTTCATTCATGTCATCTGTCATGAAAGCATCTCCATTTGGGGGTCCCCTCGTTTTGACCGGTTTTGATTGAGATGGAAGGCGGCGCTGTTGGATCTTGGTGTCCATAGGCCGCGCTCGATCGCTTCCAAAAAGCGATCCACCATATCGTCATAGGCCGGTCGGTTCTTTTCCTTCAGGAAGTCGGCGACGTCATCATCTTTGATATAGGCCTCATAGAGCTGATCGAAATGATGGTCACCGACTGCGTTTGTGGTGGCTGCAAAGGCAAACAGATAATCAAGGGTCGCCGCCATCTCGAAGGCTCCCTTGTAGCCGTGGCGCATGACGCCGGCGATCCATTTGGGGTTGGCCGCGCGCCCGCGAACCACGCGCGCGATCTCTTCATCCAGCGTGCGAATAACCGGACGTTCTGCGCGAGAATGGTCGTTGTGATAGACCTTAGGAGCGGTCCCCTTCAGGGCCTCGACACTGGCCGCAAGTCCACCCTCGAACTGGTAATAATCATCAGAGTCGAGGATGTCATGCTCCCGATTGTCCTGATTTTGCACCACGGCATCCACCTTGGACAGGCGGGTTTTGAGGCTTTCGGCGGCCCGATCCCCGTATTGACCGGCACCATAGGCAAAGCCGCCCCATGCAACGAAGGCTTCGGCAAAATCAGACCGATTGTCCCAGATCTTCTCGTCAATGAGCGCCTGAAGACCGGCCCCATAGGCACCGGGCATGGAGCCAAACACACGGAATGTGGCCTTGCGTTCAGCGAGGTCGGCATCAAGGCCTTGCTCCTCGGCATCCCGTCGCTCAGTCCGGACCCTTGCTGCGATCGGATTGGCATCATCGGGCTCTTCAAGAGCGGCCACCTGACGCACGGCGCTGTCGAACAAATCAATCTGGTGCGGAAAAGCATCGCGGAAGAAGCCGGAGATCCGCAACGTTACATCGACACGTGGTCGTTGTAGTTCTGACAGCTTGAGCACTTCGATGCCCGTCACGCGACCCGATTGAGGCTCCCAAACCGGTCGAACACCCAGCAGAGCCAAAGCCTGCGCGATATCGTCGCCACCGGTTCGCATGTTTGCGGTTCCCCAGCAGGTGAGGGCGATCGCCTGCAGCCATTCGCCCTCGTCCTGATAGTGCCGCTCGACGAGGCGCTGGGCTGACAATTCGCCAATGGCCCACGCTGTTTTTGAAGGAACGGATCGGACATCGACCGCAAAGAAGTTGCGGCCTGTCGGCAAGACGTCCGGTCTTCCGCGCGTCGGTGCACCGGACGGGCCGGGCGGCACGAAGCGACCGGACAGGCCTTTCAGCAAATTGCCGAACTCTTCTGAACCGCAGGCCTTGATGGTCGGACGCAAATCCTCAGCGATCCAATCAAGGACCGCGCAGGTTTTCTGCCACCCATCGGGGCATGTCATATCCTTTGAAACAAGTTTTCTTGCCAAGATTTCAATGCGCTCGACGGTGTCGCCACAATGACGCCATGGGGCATCAGAAACTGCGGCCAGCTCAGTCGGGCGCGGTCCAGTCCAGACTTTTGCAAAATCGCAGTCAATTGGATCAAACATTTCATTTGCAAGGATAAGATCAAGGTCAGAGGCTATCGCGCGATGGAGCGATGCGTCCCCGGAGCCACCCCCGCGCGGCACGCGCGCAATGGACACGAGAAGGTCGACGAGGAGCCCGTCTGTCGGTGATTGGCCCAGAATGTGCAAACCGTCGCGGATCTGCAGTTCCTTGATATCACAGAGATGGGCGTCGAGTTGTTGCAATGCCTGATCATCGCTGTCATCGGAGGCCACGCCCGCGTCCTTGTCGAGACCGGTTCGGCTCGCCAGAAAGCGAATTTCATCAAGCAACTTGGCCGACCGGCGCGGATCAACCCCTTGCGCGGTATAGAATTCATCGACCAAGGCCTCAAGTTCTTCGCCAGCTCCATGCGCCTCGGCGCGGGTCAGTGGCGGCGTGAGATGATCGATGATGACGGCGGACGTGCGTCGTTTGGCCTGACATCCTTCGCCCGGGTCGTTGACAATGAAGGGGTAGAGATGCGGCACCGGCCCGAGAACGGCTTCCGGGTAGCACGCGTCGCTGAGAGCCAGCGCCTTGCCGGGCAGCCATTCAAGATTGCCATGTTTGCCTGCATGAACGACCGCATGGATACCGAACCGTTCTCTCAGCCAGAAATAGAAGGCAAAATAGTTGTGTGGCGGGACGAGATCCGGATCGTGATAGGTTTCCTTCGGATCGATGTTATAGCCACGCGCTGGCTGAACCCCGACTACCAGATTGCCGAATGATAGAATGGGCAACTGGAATGCGCCCTCGCGCACCATCGGGTCTGACGAAGCATCACCCCAGCGTTCCGATATGGCATCGCGAACGGTCTCGGGCAGCGTCTTGAAAAATGCTTCGTATTCATTGACGAGGAGGCTGAATGCGCTTTTTCGGTTGGCGCTTCCGTCGGCATTGGTTGGCCCGGCGAGGATTTGCGTCATCAGCGCATCGGAATCCTCCGGCGCTCCATCCACGCAATAGCCTTCAGCGATCAGCGTCTTCATCAGGCCGACAACAGAGGCGGGGCTATCGAGGCCAACACCATTGGCTATCCGGCTGTCCTTGTTGGGATAGTTTGCCAGTACGAGCGCGATCTTTCGCTTGTCCGGGGCGGTTACGCGCAAGGTCGCCCAAGCGTGCGCCTGAGCTGCAACAAAGGCAATTCTGTTCTGGTGGGGCACCAGAGTGACAGGCTTGTATTCAGTTGCCGCATCCAGTTCGCCTTCTTCCTTGAACGCGATGGCGCGACTGAGAATGCGCCCGTCGAGCTCCGGCAAGACCACATGCATGGCAAGATCTCGCGCGGATAGTCCTCTGGGGCTTTCCTCCCATGCCTGTTGCGAAGAGCCGGACAGCATGACCTGTAGAACAGGGCAGTCGTAGCCATCCAGAAATGTCGGTTCGGGCGCGCCACCAGCCTTGGACAGTGCAAAGGCCGTGCAATTGAGAAAGACGTCTGGCTTAAGAGACAGAAAGACTTGCTGCAAAAATTCTTGCGCCTCAGAATCCTTAAGGCTCGGAACGAACAGCGCCAATGGATGAAGCCCGAGATCCCTCAAACCATCACATAGATCATCAATCGGAGCCGTCATGGCGCTTTGCACATAGGACCGATAGAAGAGGATCGGGACGACCGGTCGATTTGCCAGCGCCGTGGTTTCCTCGAGATAGCAATTTATGCCCTCGTCACCACTGTAACTCTTGCCCGCAGAATAGATACCAACGCGCGGCAGAGGAGACGGGAAGGGAACCGTGTCCGCCGCACCATCGAAGCAGATCGAGGCGAAGTCCATGAGATGGACAAGGTTTTCTTGCCCTCCCTCAACGAAGTATCGCCAAGCCCGACGCACCTCGGCGACAGGCTCACTGGACAGGGACGCCAGACTCTCATCCCACTTGTCATCGCCGGGCATGACGAAAAGCTTGACGCCAAACCCGCGCGACAGGCGTTGCAATTGCTCCAGCCCGTAGCGCCAATACTCGATGCCGCCCAGCACCCGCACGATGATCACCTTGGCATGCCGCGCCGTCTGCTCGACATAGAGATCAACTGAATAGGGGTGATTGAGCGCCATCAGATTGACGAGGCGCAGGCTCAGATCACGTCTCTGGCGCAAGGCCTCAGACGCACTCAAGGCGGACAGTTCGCTATCGGCGGCCGACAGGATCAGGATGTCGCCGGGCGATTGGCCCAGATCGACAGCGTCCTCTCCGTCATCAATACGGCCTGCCTGCGGAGCGAGTATATGCATATTGGGCTACCTCTTTGTCCGTCAGGACAGCTTGGCGGCAACGGCGGACTGATCGAAATCCTTGAGCCCGATAACCACCAGTCCCGTGGCATCCGACGCAACGCTGTCGAACCAGCAGTCAACACGGCGACCGACCGCCTGCACGACGACCCGTGCCTTCTTGCCCTCGATGGCGGCATATCCCTTGACCCTCAGGATCCCCGGCTGGGTCAGCGTTTCACCGACCGCCGCTTCGATTTCGGCCATCGACTGGAAAACGCGGGGTGGTACCACAACGGAGTGGAAATCATCGTGATGATGATGATGGTGATGATCGTGGTCGTGATCATGATCGTCATCGTCGTGATCATCATCATGGTCGTGGTGGTGATGATAGTGCGCGGCTTCACGTCCCGCCATGTCTTCTTCGGCCTCTGAATCAAGGCCCAAAAGCACCGCGGTGGAGAGATTGCCATTCGTTGACGGGATCATTTTCACACCATCGCGGGCATGATCGGAGACCAGTTTCTCGACGGCTGCCATGGCTTCGGCTGAGACCAGATCGGCCTTTGACAAGACGATGAGATCTGCGCACTTGAGCTGATCATTGAACAATTCGTCGATCGGACTGTCGTGATCAAGACTCTCGTCCGAGGCGCGCTGGCGGGCGATGGCCTCTTCATTTTGGCTGTAATGCCCTTCGCTCAAGGCGGCGGCATCGGCAATCGTTACGACCCCATCGACGGTGACAGATGCCCGGACGCTCGGCCACTGGAATGCCTGAACCAGTGGTTGGGGCAGGGCGAGGCCGGATGTTTCAATCACGATATGGTCCGGTTTTGGGTCCCGCGCGATGAGCTTTTCCATCGTCGGCAGGAAGTCCTCGGCCACCGTGCAGCAAATGCAGCCATTCTTCAGTTCGACCACGTCGTCATCGGTGCAATTCGGATTGCCGCAATCCTTGAGCATGTCACCATCGAATCCCATATCCCCGAACTCGTTGACGATCAGAGCGATGCGCTTGTCACCAGCCTGCGAAATCAGGTTGCGAATGAGTGTTGTCTTGCCGGAACCGAGAAAACCGGTCACGACGGTTGCGGGGATTTTCTTGCCAACAATGGGAGGAGTAAAATTCATGTCGAGCCTCAATCGGATCTTTCGGAGAAATTGGGAGAAGGGTGCAGGCGCACGAGGGTGTTCTTGCGCACATGTGGAGGCCGGGCACGCCATGGTGGGAGCCCATTTTCAGCCTCATGAAAACTTTGGGTAAAGGAGACGATGTCCGCAATGCGCTCTTCGCTTGGGTCCAGTTGGCCAATGACAAAGCCAAATTTCCCTTGCGCGCGCAGGGCAACCGTGCAGGAAGACTGACATCCATTCATGCATTCGACCGGCTCGACGCTAAACGCTTCATCGAGGTCCGGGGTGCGGCCAAAGGCATTCTGTAGCGCCTCGAACAGCTGTTGACCTTCACAGCTCTCGCTGGTCGCATCCGCGCTCTTGGCTTCGTCGTTGGCTGTGTCCGGATCAATCGCACGGGGGCGTTTGCAGCTTACGCAGACCTGCAGCACTCCGGCCTTGGAGGACATGGATGTTCCTTTCTTGAACCCGGCAGTCAAACTGCGGGAATCAAACAGGCCAGCCGAAAGGGAATCAAATGAGGAAGCAAACGCGCTGCCACACCTCCGATACACCCCGACCGGTCGTGAATGGGTTCGGGTGGCAGGTCTCCTGGCTCACGGTCTGACACCTTTTCCCTTCCCGGACCGGGCGGTCCAGTGGCTAAAAAAGGCAATCCGCTTACAGTTGCGGGGGCAGCCATGGCATTGGCCCCGATTTGGGTCGTCCGCACCATGTTCCCTTTTCATCTCTAGCGAGATCCATCTCGCAGAGAACCATCCTGAGCATTCTTGTGCGCGATTGTCATCCCGTTGTCAATGCGGCGCGTTTTCTGATTGCAAATCCGTCGAACTGTTGATGCACAATCTTGCTTTCAAACTGGATTGATCTTGATTTTGACCTCAGGACACTGTGAGATGGTGCTTATATAATCATAATCATGGCACGGTGGTTTCCACTGAACAGCGCAACCGCAATTATTACAGAGATTCATTCATGAAATTTTCCCTTGTCTCTCTTGCCAGAAATGCTCTGAATTATCATCAGGACTGGCCCCGTCAATGGCGCAGCCCGCCACCCAAGAAACAGTATGACGTGGTCATCATCGGCGGCGGGGGACATGGCCTTGCAACAGCCTATTATCTGGCCAAGGAGCACGGGATCACAAATGTTGCTGTGCTCGAAAAAGGCTGGCTCGGCGGCGGCAACACGGGGCGCAACACCACCATCATTCGTTCCAACTATCTGTGGGATGAAGCAGCCCATCTTTATGAGAAATCCCTCTCGCTGTATGAGGGCCTGTCAAAAGATCTCAACTACAACATCATGCTCAGCCAGCGCGGCGTGCTCAATCTTGCCCACACTTTGCAAGATGTGCGCGACACCAAACGGCGGGTCAATGCCAACAAGCTTAACGGCATTGATGCCGAGTGGCTGGATGCTGAGGGCGTGAAGAGCTTCTGCCCGACCATCAGCATCGACAAGGACGCCCGCTATCCCGTGCTCGGCGCATCCTTGCAGAAGCGCGGAGGCACGGCCCGCCATGATGCGATTGCCTGGGCCTATGCAAGAGCCGCCGACGAGCGCGGTGTCGACATCATCCAGAATTGTGAGGTCACGGGCATCACCAGTGATGCGGGCAAGGTCACCGGCGTTGAAACGTCAAAGGGTGCGATCAAGGCCAACAAGGTTGCTATTTGCGTTGCGGGCAACTCTACTGTGCTTGCCGACATGGCAGGCTTTCGCCTTCCCATCGAGAGCTACCCGCTTCAGGCCATGGTGTCCGAACCGATCAAACCTGTGCTCGACTGCGTCGTGATGTCCAATGCGGTCCATGTCTATGTCAGTCAGTCCGATAAGGGAGAGTTGGTGCTCGGGGCCGGGATCGACGCCTATCATTCCTACGCGCAGCGCGGTTCGTTCCATGTGATCGAACACCAGATCGCCGCTCTGACCGAACTCTTCCCGATCTTTTCGCGCCTTCGTCTGATGCGCACATGGGGCGGTATCGTGGACACCTGTCCTGACGCCTGTCCGATCATCAGCAAGACACCGGTTGAGCATCTCTACATGAATGGCGGCTGGGGCACCGGTGGGTTCAAGGCGATCCCCGGTTCGGGCTTTGCCTATGCCCACACGATTGCCCGCGATGATCCGCATCCGCTCAACGCGCCGTTTTCGCTTGAGCGGTTCACCACCGGGCATCTTATCGACGAACATGGCGCCGCAGGCGTCGCGCACTAGGGGAGGGACAACCAATGCTCAAGATCGAATGCCCCTATTGCGGCGAACGGGATGAAATCGAATTTCACTATGGCGGCGAAGCGCACCGCGCTCGCCCCGAGAATCCGGGCAAGCTCAGCGATGAGCAGTGGGCGGATTATCTCTTCATGCGCTCCAACAAGAAGGGCCTCAAGCGCGAGCGCTGGAACCATTCACACGGCTGCCGCCGCTGGTTCAACGTGGTCCGGGATACCACCGATCATACCGTCATCGGCTCTTATGGCATGGGTGAACAGCCAACTCTCGCCGATCTGAAAAAGCGTAAGACCGGAGGCAGCAGCAAATGACAGACAATCGACTCCCGACCGGCGGTCTGATCAATCGCTCTCAGCCGATCCGCTTCCAGTTTAATGGCACCTACTACATGGGCTATGAAGGCGACACGCTGGCTTCGGCCCTGTTGGCCAATGACATCCATATGGTCGCCAGAAGCTTCAAATATGGTCGCCCGCGGGGCATCATGACGGCGGGCCCGGAAGAACCCAACGCGATTGTTCAGTTGAACCGGGTCACGTCAAACTGCACGGAACCGGCCACCAAGGCAACGGAAGTTCCCCTAAGGCCATCGCTCGTCGCTAGCCAGATCACGGCTGCGCCTTCGCTCGACTATGATCTCAAATCCCTTGGCACCCTCATGCACAAGGGCATGGCGGCCGGTTTCTATTACAAGATGATGTTCGGCTCGCGCCTCCTCTGGCATCATCTGTTTGAGCCGATGATCCGTCGGGCTGCCGGTTTTGGCAAGGCACCCCAAGGCGCTGATCCGGACGTCTATGACCACATGCACAGGCATGTTGATATTCTCGTTGTTGGTGCCGGTCCTGCCGGGCTCGCGGCTGCCCGCGAAGCTGCCGCCAGCGGTGCCCGTGTCATGATCGCGGACATGCAAGGCCGTTTTGGCGGATCTTTGATGTCCCAGTCGCGTGAAATCGATGGTCAGCCCGGTCTTGAATGGGTGGATGGTGTGGTCAATGAGCTTGCCGCGAGTGACGAGGTCACGCTGCTGCCCAACACCAATGTATTCGGCTATTACGATCAGAACTATCTGATGGCGGTCGAAAAGCGTCTCGACCATACGGGCGAGGTTTCCTCTCCGGACAACTGCCGCCAACGCCTCTGGCACATTCGGGCCAGCAAGGTCATTCTTGCTACAGGCAGTCACGAAAGACCGCTTGTCTTTGGCGACAATGATCGGCCCGGTATCATGCTTGCCGGATCGGTGCAAACCTACATCAATCGCTATGCCGTGCTCCCCGGCAAACGCGCCATTCTGTTTGCCAACAACGATGCCGCCTATGAAGCGGCTCTCGATTTCCGCAAGGCAGGCGGCGATCTGGTCGCGGTCATCGACAGCCGCTTTGATCCCAGCGGCCCACTCTATGAAGAGGTTTTCGCAACTGGCACCATGATCCTCAGGGGCCATGTGGTCACCAGCACCTTGGGCAACAAGCGGTTCACGGGCCTTGATGCCGCGCCATGGGATGGCGAGGCCTTGATCGGCAAGACGCAGCGGCTGGAAGCTGACATCCTGATGATGTCGGGCGGCTATAGCTCCGTTGTGCATCTCTTCAGTCACGCGGGCGGTAAGTTGAGGTATGACGAGGACGCTGTTTGCTTCCGCCCGGATCGTTATGGCCAGAAAGACGCAGTCTGCGTCGGTGCGGCAAATGGAGAATTCACCCTTGCTGATGCCTTGCGTGCTGGCAGCAGGGAGGGAACAAAAGCCCTCAAGGAAACCGGCTTTGAAGGCCGCAAGACTGCCCGGCGCTATCGTGTCGTTGAGCCCGATACCGGATTGCCCGAGCCATGCTGGCTGGCTCCATCGGACCATCCCGTCGGCAAGGGGCCGAGCAAGCACTTCGTTGATTATCAGAATGATACCACTGCAGCCGATATTCATCTCGCCGCGCGGGAGGGCTTTGAATCCGTAGAACATATGAAGCGCTACACCTTGACCGGATTTGGCACCGATCAGGGCAAGCTGGGCAATGTCAACGGTCTTGCAATCCTGTCTGAAGTGTCCGGCATATCAATCCCAGACACCGGCACCACGACCTTCCGCCCGCCTTACACGCCGGTGACGTTCGGGGCATTGGCTGGCCGGGCCGTGGATGACCTCAGCGATCCGGTCCGCACCACCTCGATTCATGAGGCGCACGTCAAACTGGGCGCCGAGTTTGAAAATGTCGGCCAGTGGAAGCGACCCTGGTTTTACCCCAGAGGCAATGAGGGCATTGACGAAGCGGTGCGGCGAGAGTGTCAGGCGGTGCGTTTCCATGTCGGCATGCTCGATGCTTCGACCCTTGGGAAAATCGACGTAAAAGGCCCGGATGCAGCCGAATTCCTCAACCGTATCTACACCAACAATTTTGCTGCCCTCAAGCCCGGACGGTGCCGATATGGCATCATGTGCGGCGAAGACGGCATGGTGATGGATGACGGTGTGACGGCGCGCCTTGCTAACGACCATTTCACCATGACAACGACGACGGGCGGTGCCGCTGCGGTGCTTGATCATCTGGAGGATTATCTCCAGACGGAATGGCCCGAGCTCGACGTCTATTGCACCTCGGTCACAGAACAATGGGCAACCATTGCCATCAACGGACCGCTGGCCCGGCAGGTCATGCAGGCTTTAAACCCTGACGTCGACTGGTCGGCGGAAGCCTTCCCGTTCATGTCGTTTCAGCAGGTTGACATCGGCGGCGTCAAGGCGCGGGTGTTCCGCATTTCCTTTACTGGCGAGCTTGCGTTCGAAATCAATGTGCCATCACGCTACGGCCTTTCTCTCTGGCGCATGGTCTGTGCCGCAGGCGAGCCTTTTGGCATAACGCCCTATGGCACCGAGACCATGCATGTGCTGAGGGCTGAAAAGGGCTTCATCATCGTCGGTCAGGATACCGATGGCTCTGTCACGCCGCAGGATCTGGATATGGACTGGATCGTCTCCAAGAAGAAGGACGATTTCATCGGAAAGCGCTCCTTTTCGCGCCCCGACACGAGCCGCAGCGATCGCAAGCAGTTGGTTGGTCTGCTGACAGACGATCCAACCTTTGTGCTTGATGAAGGCGCGCAAATTCTTGAAAATCCGGACGCGCCAACGCCGATCCCGATGCTGGGCCATGTCACATCCAGCTACTGGAGTGAGCATCTGGGGCATTCGATCGCCTTTGCTTTGATTAAGAATGGTTTCCGGCGCAAGGGGGACTATCTGCACAGCTTCTCGTTGGGCAACTGGCAGAAGGTCAAAGTCGTTGATCCAATCTTCTATGACAAATCAGGAGCCCGTCGCGATGGCTGAACAAGAGCAAACACGCCTAACGGCCCGGTCGCCATTGGGGGCTTTCCCCGGATTTATCCAGCCTGAACGCTTCACGGATGTAGCTTTGGAAGAAGTCCCGCATCTCACTCAGATCAGCATCAGGGGCAATCCTTCGAACCGAAGCTTCACATCCGGGATCAAGCAGGGTCTTGATGTGGCGCTTCCCATCAAGGCTGGCAATGTGAATGAGAAGGGCGGCAATGCCGCGCTTTGGCTGGGGCCGGATGAATGGCTGATCGTGACGCCGGATGACGATCCCGCCGCCCGTGTCGGTGCGCTGGAAGCAGCCGTCGGCGAGGCCACCTGTTCAATCGTTGATGTCTCGGACAATCGCACCACGTTGAAGCTGTCAGGGCCGAACAGCTGGACGGTCCTAAACAAGGTCAGTTCGCTTGATTTCCATCCAAGTCATTGGAAGAGGGGGACATGTGCCGGTTCCCTGTGTGGCCACGCGCAGGCCTTCTTCTGGCAACGGTCAGCCGAGCCTGAGTTCTATATTCTTGTGCGCAATTCATTCGCTCGCTACACCGCAGCTTTGTTGCTCGATGCCATGCAGGAATTCCGCATTCGCGATGAGTGAGTCACCGCTTCAATTCATCAAAAAAACCGCCTTGCTACCAAGGCGGGTTTTGTCTTTCCAGATTTAGGACCAAAGATCTAGTCGGTATAGAATTTCCGCCGCGCATCCTGCTCAACGCCCAAAACCATCTGCAGCTCGGCGAGCTTGCGAAATTCTTCTTCGCGCTCTTCCTCGGTTTCGACCGTGTTGAGCTTTTCATACTGATCGGCGATTGCCTTCTTCAGCTCAATCTCACGCGGAAGTGCTCCGGTTTCTTCCAGAATCCGGTAGCCGGCCTTCAGAAATGTGTCATCACTCTGCTTGGGCGGATTGGGCTTGCGCGCGCGCTTGTAGCCATCCAGCAAACCTTCGGCTTTCACCTTGGCAACGAGATATTCCGTGACGTCTTTATTGGCCATCCTTCACTCCATCAAAGCGGTTTGCTTCCTCCCTGAAATATAGGAGCAAATCCGTCAATTTTCAATCAACACAAAGCGTTGCCCTCAACAGATAGCGATCTGTTCACTCACAAACGCAAGGGACTGGCGCTAACCGAGCAATTCCGCATAGTCGAGATCGTCAAGTCCTGCCTTGCGGCGCGCCGCTGTCAGCGTGTTCGCCATCAAAAGCGCAATCGTCATCGGCCCGATGCCGCCGGGCACTGGGGTGATATATCCAGCCCGCTCAGCAGCGCTATCATAGTCGACATCTCCAACAAGCCTTGTCTTGCCTTCGCCGCGTTCAGGGGCGGGTATGCGGTTCATGCCCACGTCAAGAACAACCGCGCCCTCCTTGATCCAGTCACCCTTGACCATCTGGGGCCGTCCGACCGCTGCAACAAGAATATCAGCGCCGCGCACGATGTCTTCCAGATTTTGCGTACGGCTGTGCGCGATTGTGACGGTGCAGCTTTCGGCCAACAACAACGCCGCCATCGGCTTGCCCACGATATTGGAGCGCCCGATGACCACGGCATCCTTGCCTGACAGGTTGCCAATGGCTCGTTTGGCTAGAATGAGTGTTCCGGCAGGGGTGCAGGGCACCATGGCCTTGTCCCGCGCGCCTGAGGTGAGCAGCCCGACGTTGATAGGGTGGAACCCGTCGACATCCTTGTCAGGACGGATGAGATCCAGAACCTTGGCTTCATCGATATGATCGGGCAGGGGCAATTGCACCAGAATGCCGTGGATGGCATCGTCTTCATTCAGCTTTGTGATGAGGTCCAGCAACTCGGCTTCGCCGATGTCAGCGGATAGAGCGTGCTCAACCGAATGAAAATGACATTCCTTGGCCGCCTTGCCTTTGGACGCAACATAGACCTTGCTAGCCGGATCCTCACCAACGATCACCACAGCAATGCCGGGCACGACGCCAGTCTCGCCAATCAGCGTTTCGGCCTCCTTGGCGATCTTTTCTCTCAGTTCGGCAGCGATGGCCTTGCCGTCAATGCGCACTGCAGTCATGGCGTTCTCCTGACGTGAATTGGCCCGAGAAGAAACACCGGGCGGAAGAGCTTGTGCCCTTCCTATAGACCGGTTATGGCCGTCCTTCAATCACGCCCGCGCGGAATAGGTGGAAAGATATCGATAAATTCGAGACCAAAGAGAGACCTTTTCCACTCGGAGGCGACCTTGCACCTCGACCTCAATCCCATATATTCAATATGAGGATGATCAAGCGGTGACAATCCATCCGGCTTGGTTGCAGGCATTTCAGCAAATTCAATTATTAGGAACAGAAATATCATGACCCTGAAACTCAAAGTCATTATCGGCTCAACCCGTCCGGGACGCGTCGGCCCCAAGATTGCGACATGGGTCGAAAAGGCGTCCAAGGCCCATGGAAAATTCGATGTTGAACTGGTGGATTTGGCTGATATCAATTTGCCGATACTGGATGAGGCAAAGCATCCGGCCATGCAGGACTATGAACATGAGCACACCAAACGCTGGAGCGCCATCATCGCCGATGCTGATGCCTTTGTTTTCGTCACACCCGAATATGACTTCCATGCACCTGCGTCTCTCGTCAACGCCGTGCAGACCTTGCTGAAGGAATGGGCCTACAAGCCCGCCGGTGTCGTCAGCTACGGCGGCATTTCCGCCGGCCTTCGCTCGGCTCAGGTTCTGCGCTCCCTGCTTGGCAATGTTGGCGTTGCTGCAATTCAGCAGTCCGTGCCCATTCCTTTCTTCCCGGACTTCATTGATGACGATGGTGTCTTTACACCGAACGAGAAAATGGATGAGGGCATGACCCTGATGCTCGTCGAGCTTGAAAAATGGGCCGGAGCGCTCAAGCCCCTACATACGAGCTGATCCTCTCAAGCTTTGGAACATTTTACGGCACCCGAATGACAGGTTCATTCCGGTGCCGTTTCATATTGGCGAGAAGCTCTGCCAAAGCTATGGACCAAGATAGACCAAGACATATGGGGATAAGTTTGCTGCAATTTCCCCTTCATCCCTTTCCCTTAAAAGCCCAAATGCTGTTAAATCGGACCAGCAAATAAAAGGAAAACAAACATGGCTAGAATTCACTGGCTTGGTGCTGGGCTGTCATCCGTGCCCGGCATCCGCCGTTTGATTAGCAACAATCACCCCGTCACCCTGTGGAACCGCACGATCGCCAAAGCCGAAGCCGCAACTGCTGGCCTCACTGGCGATTTCGATATCAAAGCCTTCACGTTCGAAGCGCTGGCTGAATGCCTGAAACCCGGCGACGTTGCGGTCTCCATGCTGCCCGCGACAATGCATCTTGAGGTCGCCAAACTGTGTCTTGAAAAGAAGGCGCATTTTGTATCTTCGTCCTATATCAGCCCCGAAATGGCCGAGCTCGACAAGCAAGCCAAAGCTGAAGGGCTGTGCAATGTGAACGAAGTCGGTCTTGATCCCGGTCTCGATCACCTGCTGGCCCATCTGCTAATGGCCGAGTATCAGGCGAGCGACGCGTTCGATCCGAAAAATTCCCACGAATTCCGGTCCTACTGCGGCGGCTTCCCCGCTGTTGCCAACGACTTCCGCTACAAGTTCAGCTGGTCACCGCTTGGCGTGCTCAAGGCACTGAAAAGCCCGGCCAAGGCCATTATGGGCAATGAAGTCGTCACCACAGAAAAGCCGTGGGACGCCATCAGTGACTATTCCGTCACGCTTCCCAAAGGATCGGAAACCTTCCAGTCCTATCCGAACCGGGACTCCTTGCCCTTCATGTCCCAATATGGCTTTGGCAACGATTGGAACATGCACACCTTCGTTCGCGGCACGCTGCGCCTTGATGGCTGGTCCGATGCCTGGGCCGACATTTTCCAATTTGTCGAGCATGATGCCGATGGGCAGGAGGGCCTTGCCAAACTGGAAGCGCTGAGCGAGCAGCTCTGGACCGATCATTCCTATGATGAAGGCGAGCCGGACCGTGTCGTGCTGGTTGTCGAACTCAAGGCTTCCCGAGATGGCGAAGCTGTCTGGCACAAGGATTATGTACTCGATGCCATCGGCAACAAGGACACGTCAGCCATGGCGCGTCTGGTGTCTGTCCCTGTCAGCCTTGCGATTGAAGCGGTGCTCAATGGCGAATTGCCGGCAGGGGTACAGGCAGGGCCGACCAGTCCTACGACCATTCACCGCTGGTTCGAGGAACTGAAAAAACAGGGCGACGAGTTCCACCTCACCAGCCATGTTGGCTGATGGGGCGTCACCCAATCTGAAATCCATGAAGGCAGTCTTTCCGGAGGCTGCCTTTTTTTGAGTCACCACGACATCAAGACCAAGCGCCAGTTTGCACAAATCTTTGCCATGGTGAAAATATCGGCAAACTGTTTCCTTCACACGACCAACAATCCACTTTGTCAGGCGAACTCCGGCAATCTGACGGAACCGGTATTTGACCGTCTTGCGCACCTTTATTTTTTCCAGCAAAGCTCTGAGAAAACACCGGTTTTCATAACCGGAACAATCATCTTTCTGGAGTAATTTCATGACCAATGAAAAGAGAAGAATCCATTGGCTGGGTGCCGGATTGGCGTCCGTTCCGGGCATAAGGCGGTTGGCCGTGAAGGGCTATCCGCTTCATCTATGGGAACGGGATCTGGACAGGGCGCGCGTCGCCATTCGCGGCTTGGAAGACAGGGTCAATCTTTGCTTGGCTGATGAGGGCGCGCTTGAGAAAGCCGTGCGGGCAGGGGATGTCGTGATCTCCATGCTGCCATCGGCTATGCACGATGAAACTGCAAAACTGTGCCTTGGCAAGGACGCGCACTTCATTTCGTCTTCCTACACATCGCCTGCGATGCGCGCAATGAATGCCAGCGCCAAAGCCAAGGGGCTGTCGTTCGTCAACGAAGTTGGCCTCGATCCCGGCATTGATCATCTCCTTGCCCATCTGCTGATTGACGACTATCGCAACAGCCCTGAGTTCGATCCGCAGAATGCCCACGACTTCCAGTCCTATTGCGGCGGGTTTCCGGCCATTGCCAATGATTTCAAATACAAGTTCAGTTGGTCCCCGTTGGGCGTCCTCAAGGCACTCAAAAGCCCCGCACGCGCCATCCTTGAGGGGCAAACTGTCGATATCGCCCGACCATGGGATGCGGTTGAGGATTACCCAGTGGATCTCAACGGTATGAGCGAGACCTTCCAGTCATACCCCAACCGGGATTCCCTGCCATTCATGGCTCATTACGGCATCGACGATAGCTGGAATGTAGAACGGTTCGTTCGCGGCACCCTGCGCCTTGATGGCTGGGCCGATGCATGGCGCGACATCTTCAAGTCGCTCGAAGCTTCCGACACGACGGAAGACGAGCTCAAAGGCCTCAGTGATCGCCTCTGGGCCGATCACGCCTATCAGGACGGCGAAAGGGATCGTGTGGTGCTGTCGGTGGAACTAAAAGTGACCAATCAAGGGGAAACAGTCTGGCACAAGGCCAAGAGCATTGCTGCCTGCGGCACTGCAAAGAGCAGTGCCATGGCGCGGCTCGTTTCCATCACCATGAGCCTGGCGGCTGAAGCGCTCTGGCGCGGACAACTCGATGCGGGTGTCATCACAACGCCAAAAGATCCCGCCACAATCCGCGCGTGGCTCGAAACCATCGCGGAAAACGGCGATTTGGTCCACCACACCGATTATATGGCCGAAGAACGCATGATCGCGGCTGAGTAAGCCTCGGGAGGAGGAAGGGCAGCCCTAAAAATAACAAACGGGCAGCCCTTCCTCAATAGATCGCCGAGATCAGGATGCTTGCTGAATGACTTCCTGCTGAGCCTGCTGTTTGGTCAGCAACTTGCCCTGTTCGTTGCGGGCCAGAAGCTCCCGCGCCTTGGCATATTTGTCGTCATACCAGAAGATGGTGCAACCGTTGCAGCCTCGGCCGCAGCAGCCCTCTTTGCCCAGACGCGGGCTTTTAATAGACCGTTTGGTCTGGTCGTCATCCATCGCGGTCTGAAGCTTGGCATTCTTGCGCTCATAAAGACCTGCGTCGCCATGGCCAAGCTCGAGATCGTGCGCCTCGGCGTCGTGCTTCAGACGTGCCCATTGGGCCGGTGTCAAGGCCCGTTCCTTGCGCAAAACCGTCATGACCGGCACATGCTCTTTGAGCATGTCGGGATCTTCATGATCGAACAGGGAGTAGGGGACGCGAATATGGGGTTTGGTGCCCGGATTGACCGTATCCAGCACCTTGCCGGACTTGGCATCCTCGAACTCGTAAAGCCGGATTGCGATCGGTGCCCGCAGGTTGGGCGACACCAGCTCGATGACATCACCGGCCTCGAGCTTGTTCTTGACCGCTACGATGAATGCGTCGTCCCGGACTTCCGCTACAAGACCGGCAAACTCCCATTCGGCGAAGGTGGACGTCTCTTCATAGCCATGGGCATAATTGGACAGACGACCTTCGTGGAAGGCAAGGGTGTAACCGCGGTTGGGCACCGTCGCCAATTCTTCCATGTAAGGTTCCGGGTCCCAGCTCTCCGGATCCTTGTACCAGTCATCGATTGCCATGCGATAGGCTCGCGCAACGAGTGCCACATAGTAGGGGCTTTTGCCGCGCCCCTCGACCTTGAGGCTGTCGATGCCGATGGAGAGATAATCGGGCAGTTTGGGCATGATGCAAAGATCACGGCTGTTCAGGATATAAGAGCCGCGTTCATCCTCGACGATCTGCATCAATTCGCCGGGGCGCTGCTCTTCCTCAAGGAAGAAGTCGAACAGTTCGAGATTCTCGTCACTGAGCTTTAGTTCGCGTACGGTGCCATCGCGCAGCTTCATGTGGACCTTGTACTTCCAGCGGCAGCTGTTGGCGCAGGACCCCTGATTGGCGCCACGCTCGGCCATGAAGTTGGACAACAGGCAACGGCCCGAATAGGTCATGCACATGGAGCCATGGACAAAGGCTTCAAGTTTGAGATCGGGGCATTTTTCGCGCACTTCGGCCAATTCCGCGTAAGAGACTTCGCGCCCCATGACCACGAGGCTGGCACCTTGTGTCTCCCAGAATTTGACCGATTGCCATGAGCAGACGTTGGCCTGGGTGGAGACATGAAGCTCCAACTCAGGTGCCTGAGCTTTTACGAACATGAAGACGCCGGGGTCAGCGACGATCAAACCATCCGGCTTGACCTTGCGCACGGTCTCGACATATTGCGGCAGCTTGTCGATATCCTTGTTGTGCGAGAAGAGATTGAGCGTCAGATAAACACGCTTGCCATGGGCATGCGCAAACTCGATGCCTTCGACGACATCCTCCAACGTCATCTGCGACTTCGTCCGCAATGACATATCGGGCGTTCCCATATAGATGGCGTCGGCCCCATAGAGCACTGCGATTTTCAGTTTTTCCAGATTGCCCGCAGGCATCAGCAGCTCCGAGCGTTCTGGGCGCACGGGCTTAACGGGGCTCTTGGCAAGATCCGGATCGACGGACATCGATATCTCCTCGGTTTTCATGAGGCGAGACTATTAGCAAAGTTGCGATGGGCTGACCAGTCCCAAAGAATTGTTCGGTTTCCGACAAAAAGAGTGGATTGGCGTGCTCACTTGATCGAGCTTCTACTATCCGTTCTCTTACCATGGTATTTTGCTCAGGAGAAACCGGCTCTGTCTGACCATTGGTGCCGACACCCCCTCAAGGGGCCGCTTTCTTTTGGAGGCAAGTATGTATCTTTCAGGTGAGCACCGGATCAAGTCCACTCCGGCAAAAGTTCGACGGCAATTTGAAAATCCAGAAACGCTGAAACGCACTGTGCCTCATGCCGTTTCGGCTTATACGAACAGCTCGGGCAAAACCATCATCACAGTCAACAGTCTGCGTTCCGAGGGCGAGGTCGTTCAATATGTGTATTTTGTCGAGCCGGGCGAAACGGTGAATGACTTCACGATCTATTGGAAGCCACTTGATGAAAAGGCTTTGTTTGCGGAAGTCGCCATTCATTGCACGCTCAGACCTGATGGAGACTCTACGGTCGTTTCATTCAACGCAAACCTAGAATTCCTGACGGAAGATCATTATCTTAAGGAGGATAAGAAAAACGCAGTGATGCTTGGCATCACAGAGCTGCTTGAAGAGGTGGCAGACAATATGGATAAGGAGCAAAGGCCCATGACCGACCAGAAATCCGACCTCGAAGAAGCGGTCTCCAAGGCAGAAGACGCCGTCACAGAACTGGAACAGGAAGCTGAAGAAGCCGCGGTCAAAGGCGTTTGGGGTGGCCCTCAAATGTGGGGGTGGATCGCCCTTGCCGTCGTTATTGTCGTTTTGCTGATCTTCTTCCGCTAGACGGTTTCAGCTCAGTGATCAGGGTGGCCGCTCAAGCGACGCATGAGTTTAGGATGCATTTCTGTTGCGATGCGGCGTGACCCGATGCAGGTCCTTTTCCTTTTCGTCCGTTCCGGAAGAGCGGCGGGGTGTTACGCGGTGGAGATCTCGCGATTCCTGCTCGGCTGCGTCACCCGCCTGCGTAACCAGACGCTCAAAGTCTCGCTCACGCACATCATGCTCGATGTCTTCGATCCGTTCGGTCGCAATCCCCATATGATCCAGAGCCTCACGCCCGAAGGTTATCCCACTCTCAAACGTTTCGCGGATGGAGTAATCAACATCGCGCAAGGATAGCTCAAGCGCGTGCGCCCTGTCCGTCGCCCGACAGAAAATCGCAGCCTTCGGAAAGGCCTCCTTGATCACATCAATGGCCTGAGCCATGACCTGTTCGCTTTCCACACACAGCGCAATCAGAATGGCTTCTTCCGCCCCGGCCGCACGCATGACGTCCTCTCGCGTTGCGTCACCATAATAGACGGGCAGGCCGAAACGGCGGGCGTTCGCGATACGGCGGGCATTGTTGTCTATGGCGACAACGCGCAACCCCTCGGCCATCAGCATCTGCGAGGCCACCATGCCGAAACGCCCAAATCCGACGACAAGCACATGTGGCGTGCTGACATCAACGGCGTCGATTTCCTGTTCGGGTATTTCCGGATGCCTTCTCGCGTAATAATCGGACAGCCAGTCGTAGGCCTTGCCAACGAACGGGGTGGCGACCATGGTCAGAATGACGATCGCGGACATGATGGAAAACTGCTCGCTCGCCAGCCCTGCAGCCGTTGCCGAGGCAAACAGCACAAAGGCAAATTCGCCGGCCTGCGGCAGGGCCACGGCGATATGAATTGCATCCGTATGTGAGGAGCCTGTCACGCGAGCAAGCAGCCACAGGATGCCCCCCTTGATCGCCATGACAACCACCACACCCGCCAGAATCAATGGCAGATAGGATAGGGTCACCGACAGATCCAGCGTCATTCCGACGGTCATGAAGAACAATCCCATCAGCAAGGAGCGAAACGGAAAAATATCAGCTTCGAGCGTGTGGCGAAAACTCGATTCAGCCAACATGATGCCGGCCAGAAACGTGCCCAGAGCCATGGATAGCCCGGCCCAGTTCATCAATGCCGCACTGCCCAAGGCGACGAGGAGAGCGGCGGCGAGCATGATTTCGCGCGCACCGGTGTTGGCAAGGAGCGAAAAGAGGTGCGAGAGAACATAGCGCCCGATGACAATCACCAACAGCACTGCCGTCACTGTCACTCCGATCTGTTCAAGAACGCTGCCATCTCGGTGTAAACTGGCAGATGGCGCCAAAATCCCGACCATCGCGAGTAGAGGAACAATCGCAATATCCTGCATCAGAAGGATACCGAAGGCGCGCTGTCCATAGGCAGATGAAAAGTGTCCGCGCTCTTTCAGGATCTGCACGGCAAAGGCCGTGGATGACAAAGCCATGCCAAAGCCGCCAATCAACGCATATTCCTGCGGCAACCCAATCAGCATCATCAGCCCGGCAAGCGCCAACCCGGTGAGGAGGATCTGGCTCGACCCCAAGCCGAAGATATCGCCTTTCATGCGCCAAAGACGGTTGGGTTTGAGCTCGAGTCCCAAAACGAACAACAGCAACACCACACCAAGATCGGCAATGGGCCGAACGCTATCGACACTCTGAATGAAGGACAGTCCGAAGGGGCCGATCACGACACCGGCACCCAGATAGCCGATGATCGCCCCGACGCCAAGCCGTTTGGCAATCGGAACCGCGACGACCGCAGCACCGAGATAAACGATTGCTTCATTGAAAATTGTCGGATCTGCTGTAGCGGCCATGAAAACAATCTTCTGGAATCAAAGAATTACCGATGTTATCCACCTAAGCGGAAGTACCGATTCAGAGTCTACACCAGTCTAGCAGTCTATGGGGTTGAAAATTCCTTTACGTACACTTTTTCAGCTCGGTAAGGGCTACTGAATCAAAACTGCCCGATGCGGGGGACATCGGGCAGTTATGTAACCTATGGGAAATCGTGCCGGACACTCAGACCCGAGACATGATCTCAGGCTGCGACCCATGCTGGACGCATTTTAGGCGCGGCGGCGACGTTTGCCGCATCCCCAATACCAGTCCCGACGTCCGCCCACATCAAGGTGCACAAAGGAAGAGCGGCAATAGATGCCAACCCCGCCAATGCCCGGAAGCGTCTTGGCATATTTGGCGAGAGCCGATTTTGAAACACCTGGAACACGGATATCAGCAGCCTTGCATTGAATATGCTGAGATTTCCGGGCTCCTCTCACGCGCCGATTGTAGGCAGCCGAGCGATAGCCTGAGGTAATGATCACAGGCTTTCCATAGTGGGTTTCGACCTTTTTCAAAAGCTTGACCAGTTTTGGCTTCAGGCAGGAAAGCTGAACCTTGGCATGCGCCACCTGAAATCCTCCCCTTTTTCCTTTTACTGATTTGGTTTCCAGACCGGCATAGGCAGCAACCGAACGATTGGAAAGATCGGTGTGGGTACTGACGGAGCTGGTGGTCGTTTGGCAAGCGGAAATCAGCATGGCCAGCCCGAGAAAGAGGGCAAGGCGAAGTGCAATAGTCATTCAGTCATCACGGAAGCAAAGGGCTATTCCGTGCCCATAATTCGACGACCGGCCCAGATTCAGCATGCATCTGGCATGCGCGAGCCTTCAAAATCGACGCATTCAAGTTGGCCCGAGCACATGCCGACATCAAACGGATGTGACGCACTCGGACGGTTCATTCAGGTCTCGTTCTAGAGACAGTTAAGAGCCGCTCTTCTGAGGAGCTGGACAGGCACTGCAACCTGGGTTCCGTTTCTGGACGATCCCGATCAAGACAGGTTTGAACACCATATCTTGATTTCGCAAAGGAGCCGTACGCGGTGAAACGATGCTAAAAAAACGACGGCATCGCGCACGCCTGTTTTCAGAACCGCGGGGACAGTTGAAACGGAATTTGGGCGCTTTTATGACAGGTTGGGGAGAAAAGAAACCGCAGCAACTGCATAGCAGCCATGAAAAAGCCCTCCGAAAACAGGTTTCGGAGGGCTTTATTAGTTTTTACTCTTTAACACCAGATCTTGTGTTTACCACTTCCCGGTGTTTTCCATCGAAGCCCAAGGCTCGGCCGGGTCGAGAGGCGGGCCTTTTTGCAACAGTTCAATCGAAATGTTGTTCGGCGAGCGAATGAACGCCATATTGCCATCACGGGGCGGGCGATTGATCACGACACCGGCGTCCATCAGGCTCTGGCAGGTCTCGTAGATATTATCGACTTCGTAGGCGAGATGGCCGAAATTGCGGCCCTCGTCATATTCCTCTGGGTCCCAGTTGTACGTCAGTTCGAGGCAATTTTCGTTGGTGCCGTCAGTGGACAGGAAGATAAGCGTAAATCGACCTTTTTCGTTTTCAACACGGCGAACCTCTTTCAGCCCAAGTTTGTTGCAATAAAAGTCGAGAGACTCTTCAACATCGGTCACGCGCACCATAGTATGGAGATATTTCATAAGATCACATCCTTAAAGCTGAATTGGCAAATGGATTTAGGGGAAATATAGGACCAACATAATGGATTGCAAGAGTCACGACGAAAAGCTCGCGCTCCTTGGCGAGATGATCGAAGAGGCAGAAACGATTGTCGCTTTTACCGGCGCAGGCATCAGCACAGAAAGCGGAATCCCGGACTTCCGCTCGCCGAACGGCCTTTGGTCGCAGATGGACCCGATCATGTTTGACGACTTTGTCGCTTCGGAAGAAACGCGGCTGGAGGACTGGCGCCGCCGCTTCATCATGAACAAGGATTTCGCGGTCGCAAAACCCAACGAAGGACACAAGGCGCTGGTCAGGATGGCCAAGTCCGGCAAGCTGATCAGCACGATCACCCAGAACATCGATGGCCTTCATCAACGCAGTGGATTGCCCGAGCATGATGTTGTCGAAATCCATGGCAACAGCACGTATGGGGCCTGTCTTGAGTGTGACAGCCAGGTTGATTTGAAGACGGTTCGCCGAACGATTGACGAGACCGGCGCATCTCCGCGTTGTGATCACTGTGGCGGATTGGTGAAAGCCGCGATCATCAATTTTGGTCAGGCCATGCCCGAGGCAAAGATGCACCGAGCCATGCAGGATGCGGCAGATTGTGATCTGTTTATCGTTCTGGGTTCCTCGCTTCAGGTCTACCCGGCTGCCAACCTGCCACAAATCGCAAAACACCACGACGCAAGGCTCGTCATCATCAACCGAGACCCGACGCCATTTGACAGGATTGCCGATTTATACATCCACGGAGAAATCGGAAGCACGCTCAAGACAATCGCCCGGACCTGACATTATCAAAGCTGTCAAGCGATCCGCGCCATCCAAGCCCTAAACAAGCTATGGGCTTGTTTGGCGCGGTTTTCGGCCATTTTTGGATTTATTGTGTCGGTTAGGCTTTCCGCGAGGGCAATCACGCAAGTAGGTTTGAGAGCCATTCTGCAAAAAAGTAAAAAAAGTCTTGATGCGATAGGTGTAGCAAGTGATATCCTCAACTCGAGAATCGACCAGAGTATTGAGTCGGGAACGAGGCTAGTCAGAGTATCGAGGCACCAAAATGGGGGTGAAACTTTCACCAGAGCGGCAACCGGTTGAAAGTGAGACATCCGAAGATGTTGCGTTGGATGTCACGCAGTTAGCTGGCAAGATCAAGTGGTTTGATGTGGCCAAGGGATTTGGTTTCATTGTTCCCGATGACGGCAGCGCCGATGTGCTGCTCCATGTCACCTGTCTTCGAAGGGATGGCTACCGCACAGCCTATGAAGGCGCGCGCGTCCTTTGCGAAGTGCTGCAGGGCCCCAAGGGACTTCAGGCTCTGCGCATACTCTCCATGGACGAGAGCACAGCCATACATCCCTCCCAATTGCCTCCCGCCAATACTCATGTCAAAGTCACGCCCACCAGCGAGCTGGAAACGGCTTGGGTCAAATGGTTCAATCGTGAAAAGGGCTTTGGTTTCCTCACGCAAGGCGAGGGGACGGAAGATATTTTCATCCATATGGAAACTCTGCGCCTTTATGGATTGACCGAACTGCGCCCGCATCAGGAAGTTCAGGTGCGCTATGGTCCCGGCCCGAAAGGCAAGATGGCAACAGAAATCCGCCCCTCGGATGGCGGCCACATTCCATCTTCCCATTAGCTTCAAACGTCCATATTGCCTGCGCTCAGCTTTCGCTGCCAGACTTCAGCTGCCAGACTTCATATGATCAGGACGGTCTTATGCATAGCACGCCCCGTGTTTCACGCTATCGTCGCCAGATCGTAAAGATCTTCGGTGCGCTGCTGGTCTGTCTGATCGGATGCTCGGCGCTGGTCGCTCCTTCCGTATCGATCGCCAAGGACAGCCGCGTGACTGAGGTACCTGCACCTTTCGCCCCTGACGACCAAGACGCCTGGCTCGCGCGCGACGATCATCTCATCCTGTCCAGCAGCACTGGCGACCATCCCTTTACGGTCGAACTCGCGCTGACCGATGTAGAGCGGGCCAAGGGTCTGATGTATAGAACCAAAATGGCCGACGATCACGGCATGCTGTTTGACTTTGCCCAGTCTGCCCCGGTCTATATGTGGATGAAGAACACCTATATCCCTCTTGATATGCTGTTCATCACCAAGGAAGGGCGTATCCACCATATTGTCACTGGAACAACGCCCTTATCCGAATCGATAATAGGGTCGGGCGGCTCAGTCCGCTATGTTCTTGAGGTCACAAAGGGAACTGTCGCTCGAACCGGCGTTCGGCCGGGCGATTTTGTCAAACACCAATTGTTCACACCCAATGAGTGAAAATAAGGATCGCGCGCGTTTTTGCGCTTGCCCCCCATTGCTGCTGTTGCTAAGCAGGCTCCATTGTGCCCAAGGGAAAACACGTTAATCCCAACGGGGCATGTGTCGGAGCGTAGCGCAGCCTGGTAGCGCATCTGGTTTGGGACCAGAGGGTCGGAGGTTCGAATCCTCTCGCTCCGACCATTTCAATCAAACGGCAAGCAATCGCAAAGGAAGCGTCTGATCTACCGCCAAAGGCGACGATGAGGAAATCGAGCATGACCAGAGCACGCATCTTCCGGCCAGCCAAAAATGCCATGCAGTCGGGCTCCGCCCGCAGCCGCGATTGGCAGCTCAAGTTTGATCAGACCAGTGCCCGTTCTGTTGAACCACTGATGGGCCACACCAGCTCCTCCGACACCAAGCAGCAGATTGCAATGTCCTTTCCCACAAAGGACGATGCCATCGCCTATGCCGAGCGGCACGGGATCGAGTATCAGGTTATCGAACCCAAGCCCCGGAAACGCGTTATCAAGGCCTACGCCGACAATTTCTCGCCCAACCGCATCGATGGCAACTGGACGCACTGATCCTTGCCGTTTTGATAGATGCATACCCTATGAATTTTCCGTGTTAGATGAGATGTTTTGCGCCTAGGGGAAAGAATATCTGCTCTGAATGACAGCGGTACGTAAAGGTGTTTCTGGCTTGGGTCAGCTCGCTCAATGATACCAAGGGCGTGAAGTTCTGACTCTTTAGGGATTCCATTTTTAGCACTGGCGTGATTCAACATGGCAAAGGAGATTTTGCCATGTCTGCCGCTTTGATTCTTAGCGATGCTTTTGACGCCGATAGTTTGCGCCGTCTTGCCAAAGGATGCCGCAATGCCAAACAGAGCCGCCGCCTACTGGCCATTGCGGCTGTCTATGACGGCATGAACCGTGCTGATGCCGCCAAAGTCGGCGGTATGGACCGCCAGACTTTGCGAGATTGGGTTCTTCGCTTCAATGAGCAAGGCACCGATGGTCTTGTCGACATCAAAGCAACCGGCGCTCCCATGCGCTTGAGCCCAGAACAGCTCGAAGAGTTTGTTGCTATCGTTGAAACCGGTCCTGATCCTGAGAAGGACGGCGTCTCTGTCTGGCGTAGCCAGGATCTGGTGCGTGTGATCCAAGAGCGGTTTGGGGTCTCCTACAAGGAACGTGGAGTACGGGATCTTTTGCGCCGCATGGGGTATGTGCGCATATCTGGTCGACCTCAACATCCAGAACAAAAGCCTGAAGTCATTGATGCTTTCAAAAAAACTTCTCCGCAACGTTGGCAGCGCATGTAGGCCATTTGCCAAAGAACAAGCCCATCGAGATTTGGTGGCAAGATGAGGCTAGGCTTGGTCAGAAGAATGGACTGGCCCGACTATGGGCAAAAAAGGGAACCAGACCACGTCTGCCAGCCGATCAGCGATATAAAAATGCCTATCTGTTCGGTGCAATATGTCCAGCGCGTGGCGTTGGCGCGGGATTGATGATGCCTTTTGCAAATACACAGGCCATGCAAATGCACCTCGAAGAAGTCTCAAGGACAGTGGCGCGCGGCGCTCATGCCGTGGTGCTGATGGATCGTGCCGGATGGCATACGACAAGCAGACTCAACGTGCCCAAGAATATCACCATCCTCCTGTTGCCTTCCAAATCACCGGAACTGAACCCAGTTGAGAATATTTGGCAGTATCTGCGCGGTACCTTCCTGTCCAATCGGGTCTTCGAAGACTATGCCGCCATTCTTGATGCTGGTTGCCAAGCATGGAAGAGCCTCTCCGCCAACCCAACCATCATCCATTCAATAGGTATGAGAAAATGGGCTCAAGAAGGTCAGAATTAAATGCCGTTGGTATGAATTGTTGAGGGGCGGGCTATCCCGTCTCCGTGGTCAGCTCGTCATCGGGCAAGGATTTCAATGATTTGTTGAGGGGGGAGTGATGGTCGCGGCTAATCTCATCAATAATTACCCCCCTTCTTTCTTGAAGGGTATTGTATTCGGAGCGGAGTTTCTCTTTTTCTTTATTAAAGAACGTTCTCAATCGCGAAATTGCAGCCTGAGTTTCTTTAAGTTTTTCTGTTTCACTACCAGATTCATCAAAATAGATGTCGAACTTAACACTCTTAGAAATTTTTTTAAAAACAGCTCCGATGTCTTCGCTGAATTTTCCATTCGCAGCGCTCTTCAGTGTTTCAAAAACAACACCAGAATCTTCGCCAAATATGTGAGTATATCTGTATTGATATCTGAGTATTTTGTTTATTTCCGCACCATATTCTTTGTCATAGTCACTGTTAATAAAGTAAACAGAAGAAGCACCCGACATCATGTCCATAGCAGATTTTGCCGCCCTGTAGGATGCCGAAAATTTAGGGGCCAGCATAAGAAAACTACCAAAATTACAGCTCATAAGCTGCACATAATTTTTGTGTATATTCTCCAGTATTCTAAGATTTTTAGTTCTCAAAGAAAAATCAGCGATGTCTCCCCTCAATCTTTCAGATTGCAAATCGAACAACTGGATAGACGCAATATTACTTTGCATCTGCATTTGATGCCATTGATTGCGCATCCAGCGGCTGGAGGAAAGCGCGGCATAACCAGCAGCCACAAGGGCTCCAATACCCGTTATTGCAGTTATCCAATCAGCAAGACTGCCAAAATCTCCGCCCTTCAAAATAAAAAATCCAAAAACAAGAAACAAAACGATCACAAATGCTGCAAGCAAGGCCCCAGCAATTACCTCAATAATCCATTTGTGGTTTCTATTCCCGTTTTCCATAGAACCACCAATACGCGAGTCTTACCCTATTGCCAATCAGGGAGGGCTGCGTGATGGACACTGCCACCAAAAACCTGTTCCGGGAAACCCTGACCCGCGCCCGAGGCAAAGGGCAAGCGCCTGACAAATGGGTGATCAACGGGCATGTGGCCAAAGCGCTGGTGCTCTCCAGCCGCAACCATGACACCAATTTCATAGACGTGGTGGACATCAAGGATCAGACGCTGGAACTGCTCGGGTTACCGGTCGTGAAAAGCTGGAAGATAGACCCGATGATTGTGCTTCTGGCCGAGGGCAAGAAGGGCATTGCCTGCTTTCCCGTTCCGCTGGTTCTGGACCTGACCGAACTGGGGCCAATCGCATGACTTTCGCAGCAAGAAGGCTCATCCCAAACAAGGGTAATATCATGACAAATGAAACGACAGCGCAGGTGCGGTCCGTGATGGACGTGAATGCAAAGAGCGTGGCGATGGCCGTTGGCCATGTTGCGGCGCTGGCTCTGGTGACACAAATGCGGGATGGAGGCCCTGAAGAGCAGGAGCTCTACTACCGCATGTTTCAGTCATTGGAAGAGGGGGCTGACACAGAAGCCGACCTTGAAATGATGGCGGATTATGTGTGCGGTCGGCCCGAGAATGTCTCCGGTGAGCAGCTGTTCCGCAAGGCCGCTGAACTGGCGCTGCATGACGCGCCGGCGTCCAGCTATTTCGAGCAATCCCACGAAGTGCGGGAAGCCTATCGCCTGTTTGCCAAGGCCTGCCGGCTGGTGTTTGTCGATCTGGAAATCTGGCAGCGGGAAGAGCAGGCCCGGCTTGAACGTGTGGCGCAGAAGCGCAAGCCCATTCCGCTCGAGGATCAGACCTATGCGCCGGATGAGCCGCCAATGGTCAAGGATCCGGTGCATGCGGCGGCGCTGAAAGCCATAGCGGAAATGCCCAAGACCAAAGTGGATATGGGGGAGACGGAAGCAGGCACCCAAACCCCGCCTCCGGTGGTGAGTGAGGATCTTCAAAGCCCGATGTCGATCGGCGAACGACCCGTTGCCCATCAGGGCAAACCGCAACGCGGCGGCGCACGCAACCCAAAGACCAATAAATAGACAAAGAAGGCGGGTGCATCGTGACGGCATCGGGTGTGCAGAAAATTCGGGATGCGGTGATGCCGGCGCTTCGAGAGGCGACACGGGAGCAGGAACGGCGCAAGGAGGCCATTCCCATTCCCATGGCGCCGGACTATACGCGCGGCGACGCCTATGCAGGTGAATGGGTGCCAGATGAAAATGGTCTGCCGCCGGATTGCCCGGTGCAGCCGCTCGGCATGGACGGAGACACGATCTTTCTGATCGATGCCATGGGGCAGTTGGCCGCCGTGTCGCCATCGAGCTTCGGGCAGGCCTTCATCCAGCGCCTGTTTGGTCGTCACATCGGCTATGCCTATTGGGCGTGGCCTGCCTATAGCAAAGACAACGGAATTCAGGGCTTCAAGGCCGAAAAGGTGCGGGAAACCTTTTACACTGCCGCAGACAACAAGGGGCTCTGGAATGCGGTCGAAAAGGTGCGCGGCCTTGGTGCCTGGCGCGGCGATGATGGCGAGCTGATCATCCATTGTGGTGATTGCCTATGGATCGATGGCCGGCGCTATGACACGGGCGAGAAAGGGCAGAATTTCTACCCGAGGCGGCCAAGGATCCACGGGCCATGGGAAGAAGCCGTTGGCCACGAGGACAATCCGGCACGGGATCTGTTTCGCCTGCTCAAGACATGGAACTGGCGGCGGCCGGACGTTGATCCGCTGTTGTTTCTGGGCTGGCTCGGGACCGGGATGCTGGGTGGTGCCTTGCCATGGCGGCCGCACATGTTCCTGATCGGCGACAAGGCCGTCGGCAAGTCATCGCTGCAGGACATCGTTAGCCAGGTGCTCGGCAATGGACTTGTATCCACGCCAGACACCACGGCTGCCGGCATCTATCAGCGGGTTGGCAATGGATCATTGCCCATCGCCATCGATGAGCTTGAAGCGGCGGCCGACAACAGGCGGGTGAATGCCGTGGTCAAGCTGGCGCGGCTTGCGTCCAGTGGTGGGTTGATGTTGCGCGGGGGGCAGGATCACTCCGGTGTTGAGTTTCAGGCGCGATCCTCCTTTCTGTTCTCGGCCATCAATCCGCCACCGCTTGAGCCTCAGGATCTGTCACGCATGGCTGTGATCTCCATTGATCGGCTGGATCCGTCCAAGGTGACGGACTTGCCCAAGCTGGACAAGCACACCGGGGCGAAGATCATGCGCCGGCTCGTGGATCAATGGGATCTGTTTGAAGGCACGTGGCAGGCCTATCGCGAGGCGCTACGCGAGGGGGATCACGACAGCCGGGGGCAAGACACCTACGGCACCTTCCTTGCGCTTGCACACCTCATTCTGGGCGATGAAGGCATGGATGAGGCTGGATACAGGGTGGATGATCTGTCCGGTTGGAGTGAGACGCTGGCTGCGCAAGGACTATCGGAGAAAGAAACGGCTGAAGAGAACTGGAAGGCCTGTCTCGAGCATCTGCTGACCAGTCGTGTTGATGCCTGGCGCGGCGGAATGCAGCACACCATCGGGGCGTTGCTGGAAGGCTATCGCGACAACGGCAACAGCTATCTCGACATTGGCAAGACGCGGGAAATGCTGGCGCAAGTGGATCTGGGGCTGCTGCCAAGAGGGCAGAACAAGATCGATGCTGCAAGCGATTTTCTGGCGATCCCGAACAAGGGCCCGAACCTGACGAACCTGTTCGAGGGTATGCCCTGGGGCAATGGCGTCTGGACCTATGCCCTCAGGCAAGGGCCGCCAGAGATCGCGGAATACCGGAAGGAATTCAACAAGGTGAAGATCGGCGGCGTGTCCAGACGCGTGACACTGATCAACCTGACGGCCTTCGAGGCCTATGCAGAGGAGGTGGGGTGATGTCAGACCAGGTCGTCCACATCCACTCCGAGGATATCAGAAAGGGCTTTGACCGTGTCGATAGAGCCTTGGCGCTTGCCGCTTTCGATCAGGGAGATCATCTCCTGCTTGATGCCGACAGAGTCAGCCAGTTGCTTCTGGGTGATGCCGCGATATTTGCGATAGACCTTGACGGGGTTCTCGCCGTCCAGCAGAGCATCGACCACATGGGACGGGAAATACTCGCCTTCTTCGGCCTTGGCCTTGTCATAAAGCTCTTCATCGGAGAGGGTGATGTCAGCGGCGCTCGGATCCAGAGCAACATAGTCTTCCCAGCTCAACTCCACCTTGGAAGGGCGACCTGCTTCGTCATAAATGATGTTTGGAACTGCCATGTTTCACTCCTAGCGCTTGTACACGTCGCCTCTGGGGCCGATCTTCTCGATGGAAATGATCTTGATGCCATCATCCCGATCAAACAGGACGCGATAGTCCCCAACCCTCAATCGAAATCCATCTCTTCCGGACAGTGGCTTGACGTTCAGCGCTGGGCTATCCGGATCTTCAGCCAGCGAATTGATGGCGTTGCGAATGGTCTTGGCCCGCTTTGGCTGTATGCGTCTCAACGCTTTCACTGCCTGCGACTTGTAGGCGACTTGGTACATGTCTGCTTCGTGTCCTTGATACGTCACGAATATAACTATGAGTTATTTTTGTGTCAATACCTTGGAGCGTTGAAACGACGTCGTGGCATAGGTCGCTGTAACAGTCTCCCTGACCCACCGGCAAGATACAGACCTCCTTTTTTTGACCTCAATACCCCGACCCTTTCTTTCAAAAGTGGACCGCGCCACGTCATGGCTTTTGCAAGAGGGCAAAAGCCCTGCCGGGCTGGCGGACAGTTGACCAGGGGTGAGCGGCGCTATGGTCGAATGGCTGCGGAAGTGTTTCCCGTTCAGATGAGCCCGGGGACACTTTGGGGGACACCGGGGACACTTGGAAATCCTTGGTGTCCCCGACATTTCAACATGAAATCAGAGGGTTAGGCGACGGTTCCACTAGGGACACCAAAACAGTCCTCACGTAACACACGCGCGCGCACGTATAGAGATATTGGTGTCCCTAGTGTCCCTAGTGGAACTATAGAGTTAAGTATCTGGGTTCATTGATAAATTGCGGGGACACTTGCGGGGACACCAAGGCATTCAGGTGTCCCCGGACACTCACAAGATCCGCTCTGCGGTCTGCTCGTTTGAATAAAATATCGAGATAAATCAGAGACATGACTGACGATATCGAACAACTGGACCTGCTTCAAACCGGCAAAATAGACGGGTGTGAGAGCACGCCGACGGCGGTTTTCCCGGCTGCGCGGGTGGAAAGTCGTGGTCCGGGCAGGCCAAAGGGCGCGATCAACAAGAAAACCGAGGCGATTGGCAAGCTCTACCAGTCCAAAGGCTTTCGGGATCCGCTGTTGTTCCAGGGCGAGATCCTGTCCAGTCATCCGCTCGACCTGCATCATTGGTTCGTGGTCATGCAGGCAAAGACGCAAGGCATCGAGGCGGATAAGGCTCAGGAAGCCTATCGGGCAGGAACGTTGAACGGTGTGCCATCCATTGCAGAGATCGTCGCGATGCAGACCAAGGTGGCCGATCAGGTGACGCCCTACATGTACGGCAAGAAGCCATTGCAGACCGAGAACAACGATGAACGACTGCCAATGCTGTTCATCGACCTGGGCGATGGCAGTCAATCCGGTGTTGACCAGGCGAATGAGGACAGTCTTTCGATCGGTCAGGCGCTCGAAGATCAAAGTCAACAAAATCAATCGCTTAGCGATAATGAAAGCAGCATGTCTCACGGCTCCATGTCTCATGAAGTAGCCAAGTCATTGAAAGACAAGGGGGAATAGCAAATGTGCCTACTGATAGATTATCAGAAGGAAGCCGGTGCCATTGATGGGGGACCGGCACATTTTGAAGACCCCTCCGAGAAAAATTTCCCCTCGTCCTTGGGTATGCTTGCTCGATCATCAGGGGCACGGGAAGGCCGGTCAGCGGGCGAGCCTTCCCCCGAAGCACCCCCCACCCCCCCATATAGGGGTATGGCGGGCCACACCGTTTCCGATTTTGGATCGGGAGATTTTGAAAATGTCGCGTTTTTCGGGGCCATAGGTCGGGGGTTGGGGATTGGCCCAAACCAAAGTGCCATGGAGGGGGTGAGGGGATGAGCTATCAATTCCCAGGCAAAAGCGAAGCCAATCTTGTCGCTCCGGACAATGTCGATATTCGCAAGCTTGTTCAGCAGTACGAGAAAGACGAAGATTTCGATCCCTACCACTTCAAGCCGGCCGGACCTGTGTCCAGTGCCTTCATCCGTGATGACATCATGTCCAAGTTCATCATGGGCCCCGTTGGGGGCGGCAAGACGGTCTCTTGCGTCTTTGCCCGTGTGCTGGCGGCCGCAAGGATGCCGCCGTGTAAGGATGGCTGGATCCGTGACCGGTTTGTTGTGGTCCGGACCAGCTTTCGCGATGCTGAGCGCACCGTGCTGAACAGCTGGAAGCAATGGTTCTCGAAGGACTATCCCGGGTCGAGCTGGACGGGCGGCAACGACAGGCCGGCAACGCATACGCTGAGATGGCGTTTGCCAAGCGGGCTCAAGGTCGAAGCGGAAACCATGTTCCTTGGCATCGGGGATGCCTCGATTGAGGACATCCTTCGCGGGCTCGAGATCTCGGGCGGCTGGATGAATGAGGCTGATACGCTCGCCAGCAACGTGTTGCGCTATATGGAGCAGCGCACGGGGCGCTATCCCAAGAAGGAAGATCTGGCAGACCCGAGTGCCCAGCGCGTTCGGACCATCCTCGGTGACTATAACGCCCCGGACATGGACAACTGGACCTATGAGGATCTGGTTGAAAATATCGCGCCACACAGACGGCTGTACCGGCAACCATCGGGCCTTTCGCCCAATGCCGAGAACCTGAGCCGGCTTGAGCCGGACTATTACTCGAAAATCGCGGAAGCCGAACCCGATTGGTATGTGCGCCGCATGGTGCACAACGAATATGGCTATAGCCGTGAGGGCCTGCCGGTCTATCGCAGCTTTGACCAGACCCGTCATGTCGCCGCCAAGAAACTGGATCCAGTCGAAGGCCTGCCGCTGTTGATCGGGATGGATGCGGCGCTCAATCCGGCGGCGATCCTCGGGCAACCGATGCCAAATGGTCAAATCCGGATTCTTGACGAACTGGTTCCGGGGCAGGGCTATGGTGCCGCGCGCTTCTCGGAAATGCTGCTTGATCTTCTCGAGCGCCGCTATCCCATGTGCAGCGACATTCGGCCCTGGGCTGATCCAGCCTGCCAATATGGGGCCGATCGGGAAGGGGGCGAACAGTCATGGCTCGAAACCATGCAAGTGGCCCTGGGCATGCCGATCCTCATTCCCGCCAATGGCTCCAACGAACTGGGCCTGAGGCTTGGCGCCGTGGAAGGCGAGTTGACCAAGTTCATCGACGGGCAATCCCCGCGGCTTTTGGTATCGCCCCATTGCCGGATCCTGATCCGCGGCTTCATGTCGGGTTATCGTTTCAAGAAGCTCTCGACCGGCTCCGAGAAGTTCGCGCTTCAACCGGACAAGAACGAATATTCCCACCCGCATGACGGGCTTCAATATCTGGTGCTTGGCTATCGTGGCCGGCCATCCGTGACGGGCATGGGATCGCGAAACCACGGCCAAAGCAGAGCCTCCCAGTCCACTGGCAAAGGGGGGCGGACGTTTGATCCGCACAAATATGCATGAAGATCGTCAGTCCCGCGTCCAATTATGACATTGCCTGCTGTGTTGGCCGCTGCCAATCCATCGTCTGGCAGTGTCTGAAGGCCCAGAGAGCCATGTCCGATACATGGGCCTTGCGGGGCGATGATGGCGAGGCCGTGATCGTGGCGGGCCTTTGGCTGCGCGGGGATGGCATCGCCGAGGCATGGTTTCTGGCCCGTCCTGCCGCCAGCCACCACCTCAAGCTCATTGTCCGCGCCATACGGTTGACCTTGCAGCGCGCGCCCTATGCTGAAATCGAAGTCAGGATTGCCACAAAAGCCGGAGCTCGCATTGCCCGCCTCTGTGGTTTTTCCCTGCATGACACCTTTCAAGGCGTGGAGATTTGGCGGTATGTCAGGACTATTCGGGGGCGGCGACAACGGCGCAGTGGCACTGCAAAAGAAGATCGCAAAGGAAAACCAGAACAAGCAAATCGCGGCGCTGGCCAAGGCCTCCTCTGAAGTCGACCAGACCAAGGCAAAGGCCAAGGGGGGTGGGCGGTCTGCCATGGGCAACCGGCTGTTGACCTTTATCGGCACGTCCGGCGGCCAAAGCACGCTGGGCTGAACCATGGCCAAATCCAGAAAAAAGCCAGCCATAGAGCCACCCAAACCTGACAAGGCGTCGGGCGACGGGGCGACCATCACCAAGCTGAAGCGCCAGTATGAGCGGGCAAACAAGGAATATATCCAATTCAAGCCCCTGCTGGATGAAGCCTTTGATTATGCCATCCCCTACCGGAAAGGATCGTCTGACGGCAAGGGACAGAAGCGCGTCAACAAGGCCTTTGACCAGACCGCCATTGTCGGATCCTTTCGATTTGCCGGTCGTCTCTGGCAGGATTTTGTTTCAGAGGAAATGTTCCGCCTTGCGCCCGGTGACATCCTGTCCGAGGAGGTCAAGACCGAGCTGCGGCCTCATCTGGAAACGACAACGTCCGTTATCACCGGCATGGCCAGCAATGGCGAATTCGATCTTGCGTTTCATGAAATGGCGCTGGATTTGGCCGCCTCGACCGGCGCGATGTATATCCCTGAAGGCGAGGACACAGACAGGCCGGCGCGGTTTATCACCGTGCCAATTGATGAATTGCGGCTGTTGTCCGGCCCATACGGCGACGTCGCGGGGATCTTCTGGGATCGCAAATGGAACAGTTGGGAAATCCGCGACGAATTCTGGGAAGAGCACGAGAAATTCGGCCCCAATCTCAAGGCCAAGCTGGAAGACAACAAGGACCATGAACTGCTGCTCCGCGTTGCCACCACCTTTGACAAGAAGGCAAAGAAGTGGGTCACGGTCACATGGGTGGATTGCGATGATGTGATCATCCGCCGGCAAGAGACCTTGACCAATCCTTGGCTAACCCCTCGCTATTTCCGCGTTCCGGGCGAAACATTCGGGCGAGGCCCGATCATGCTGGCCATGCCGTCCATTAAGACGCTGAACACGGCGCAAAGTCTCACCCTGCAAGCGGCGGCCATTGCCCTGATGGGCATTTGGACCGCCGTTGATGATGGCGTCTTCAACCCAGATCAAAGCGCCATCGAATCCGGTGCGATCTGGCGCGTGGCCCGCAACGGCGGGGTGCTTGGACCGACCATCAACCGAATGCAGGATCCCAATCTGGATACCAACAACATCATCCTCAATGACCTTCGCATGGCCGTGCAGGCCGCTCTCATGGATCAGAGCCTGCCACCAGACGGGGCCTCGGTGCGTTCTGCGACCGAGATCCTGCAAAGGGTCAAAAGGCTCGCATCGGACCATACGGGCGCGTTTGGCCGTCTGGTCTATGAAATCATCGTGCCCCTGGCGCGCCGCCTGATCGAGATCGCCTACAACAAGGGGCTGATCCCCAATGCCATTCCAATCGATCAGGTTTTGGTGAAGGTCAAAATCTCCTCGCCATTGGCTACGGCCCGCGCGGCGGAGCGGCTGGAGAAGATCGTGCAATGGATCGACATGGTTCTGGCCATCCTGCAGGACGGTGCACCGTCGGTCGCGCGGCTTCAGGATGCGCTTGAGCATATTGGCCATGAGCTGGGCGTGCCCTCGCAATTCATCATCACCGCCAAGGAACGGGCCGAAATGGCCGAGCAGGAAGCCGAGGCCAATATGGCCGCAATGGCCGCGCAAGCCATGGCAGCCGGAGAACCAACCACCGAGGGGACATGATGTCGCAAACCGGGATGCAGCTACAGGACATGATCGGCAATTTGCAAGGCGACCACAGCTGGGAAGCGCTGGACAACCTCATGGGCACCTTTGGCCATCCGGAGCGCAAGAAGCTGGCCAAGGAAGATCAGGCGCGGCGAGAGGCTATAGCTAATAGCTATCGCCACGACCTGCTTGCTATCTTCGCGACACCCGAGGGGCGGCGTGTCCTTGATCACATGATCGCAGGCACGCTGGGGCGGCCACCCGTCAATTTCGCACAGGCAGGCCTGTCAGCCGATCAGGTCGGCGTTATGGCCGCCTACAGGGACGGTCAGAACACCGTCGTCCACGCACTACTCACTGACCTGGCAGCCGTCGGGTTCGATCCATCAGACAAAGGAGACGCAGCATGACGCATCTGATGACCACCTATTCGCCCACAATCCTTTATTCCGCCGAAGATGGCACTGGCAACGGAAACGCAGGCAACGGGGGCGAAGAGGCCGCCAATGGGGCAGGAGAAGGCGCTGAGGGCGTTTCCGGACAGGAAGAGCATGGCGGGGACTCGACAGGCCTCTATCGCCCTGAGGGGCTTGATGAGGCCTTTCACGGCGAAACCGATCAGGAAACCATCGACAAGCTCATGGCTGGCATCAGTGACGCCAAGCCGGTTCTGCCCGAGGACATCACCGGGTATGACTATAGCCCGAGCGATGAACTGAAAGACTATTTCGAGGAAAAGGACGATCCGATCCTCAATGCGGCCAAGTCGGCGGCGCTCAAACACGGCATTGCGCCGGATGTGTTCCAGAATTTCATCAATGACACCTTTGGTGATCCGGTGGCCCAAGGGCTGATTGCACCGGCCTATGACCCCAAGAAGGAGATGGACACTCTGGCCAACATGTTGGGCGGTGATGCCAAGGTGGCGGAAAAGGCCATCAACGACGCCGAGGCCGTGGCGGGAAACATCGCACAAACCCTCAAACTGCCCGAAGGGGCAGGGGCCTTTTTCCAAGGGATGGCCGAAACGGCACCGGGCGTGATGATCATCCGTGCGGTGCAGGGGCTGGCAAAAGAGCGCGGCATTCCGCTTGGCGGCAACGATGCCGGGGCCTCGTCGCACTTCTCCAAAGAGCAGCTTGAAAATCTGGGCGCGGATCCGCGCATCAACCCCAGTTCGGGCAAATATGATGCCGAGCTGCGCAAGAAATACGACGCCAGTTTTCAGGCGCTGTATGGGGAGTAGGGGGGGAAGGCGGAAACCACTGGGCTGGAGATACGTTCAATATTTTTGCTATGTAGCAATAACAGAACACACTCTTGGACAATTCGTTGCGCATGATTATATTTAGCACATTAACTCGCACGAGGCTCCTAATACCAACGGCATTTAATACCAACGGCATTTAATTCTGACCTTCTTGAGCCCATTTTCTCATACCTATTGAATGGATGATGGTTGGGTTGGCGGAGAGGCTCTTCCATGCTTGGCAACCAGCATCAAGAATGGCGGCATAGTCTTCGAAGACCCGATTGGACAGGAAGGTACCGCGCAGATACTGCCAAATATTCTCAACTGGGTTCAGTTCCGGTGATTTGGAAGGCAACAGGAGGATGGTGATATTCTTGGGCACGTTGAGTCTGCTTGTCGTATGCCATCCGGCACGATCCATCAGCACCACGGCATGAGCGCCGCGCGCCACTGTCCTTGAGACTTCTTCGAGGTGCATTTGCATGGCCTGTGTATTTGCAAAAGGCATCATCAATCCCGCGCCAACGCCACGCGCTGGACATATTGCACCGAACAGATAGGCATTTTTATATCGCTGATCGGCTGGCAGACGTGGTCTGGTTCCCTTTTTTGCCCATAGTCGGGCCAGTCCATTCTTCTGACCAAGCCTAGCCTCATCTTGCCACCAAATCTCGATGGGCTTGTTCTTTGGCAAATGGCCTACATGCGCTGCCAACGTTGCGGAGAAGTTTTTTTGAAAGCATCAATGACTTCAGGCTTTTGTTCTGGATGTTGAGGTCGACCAGATATGCGCACATACCCCATGCGGCGCAAAAGATCCCGTACTCCACGTTCCTTGTAGGAGACCCCAAACCGCTCTTGGATCACACGCACCAGATCCTGGCTACGCCAGACAGAGACGCCGTCCTTCTCAGGATCAGGACCGGTTTCAACGATAGCAACAAACTCTTCGAGCTGTTCTGGGCTCAAGCGCATGGGAGCGCCGGTTGCTTTGATGTCGACAAGACCATCGGTGCCTTGCTCATTGAAGCGAAGAACCCAATCTCGCAAAGTCTGGCGGTCCATACCGCCGACTTTGGCGGCATCAGCACGGTTCATGCCGTCATAGACAGCCGCAATGGCCAGTAGGCGGCGGCTCTGTTTGGCATTGCGGCATCCTTTGGCAAGACGGCGCAAACTATCGGCGTCAAAAGCATCGCTAAGAATCAAAGCGGCAGACATGGCAAAATCTCCTTTGCCATGTTGAATCACGCCAGTGCTAAAAATGGAATCCCTAAAGAGTCAGAACTTCACGCCCTTGGTATAATTCTGACCTTCTTGAGCCCATTTTCTCATACCTATTGAATGGATGATGGTTGGGTTGGCGGAGAGGCTCTTCCATGCTTGGCAACCAGCATCAAGAATGGCGGCATAGTCTTCGAAGACCCGATTGGACAGGAAGGTACCGCGCAGATACTGCCAAATATTCTCAACTGGGTTCAGTTCCGGTGATTTGGAAGGCAACAGGAGGATGGTGATATTCTTGGGCACGTTGAGTCTGCTTGTCGTATGCCATCCGGCACGATCCATCAGCACCACGGCATGAGCGCCGCGCGCCACTGTCCTTGAGACTTCTTCGAGGTGCATTTGCATGGCCTGTGTATTTGCAAAAGGCATCATCAATCCCGCGCCAACGCCACGCGCTGGACATATTGCACCGAACAGATAGGCATTTTTATATCGCTGATCGGCTGGCAGACGTGGTCTGGTTCCCTTTTTTGCCCATAGTCGGGCCAGTCCATTCTTCTGACCAAGCCTAGCCTCATCTTGCCACCAAATCTCGATGGGCTTGTTCTTTGGCAAATGGCCTACATGCGCTGCCAACGTTGCGGAGAAGTTTTTTTGAAAGCATCAATGACTTCAGGCTTTTGTTCTGGATGTTGAGGTCGACCAGATATGCGCACATACCCCATGCGGCGCAAAAGATCCCGTACTCCACGTTCCTTGTAGGAGACCCCAAACCGCTCTTGGATCACACGCACCAGATCCTGGCTACGCCAGACAGAGACGCCGTCCTTCTCAGGATCAGGACCGGTTTCAACGATAGCAACAAACTCTTCGAGCTGTTCTGGGCTCAAGCGCATGGGAGCGCCGGTTGCTTTGATGTCGACAAGACCATCGGTGCCTTGCTCATTGAAGCGAAGAACCCAATCTCGCAAAGTCTGGCGGTCCATACCGCCGACTTTGGCGGCATCAGCACGGTTCATGCCGTCATAGACAGCCGCAATGGCCAGTAGGCGGCGGCTCTGTTTGGCATTGCGGCATCCTTTGGCAAGACGGCGCAAACTATCGGCGTCAAAAGCATCGCT
The DNA here is from genome assembly GCF_900215505.1 of Cohaesibacter sp. ES.047. NCBI lineage: Bacteria > Pseudomonadati > Pseudomonadota > Alphaproteobacteria > Hyphomicrobiales > Cohaesibacteraceae > Cohaesibacter > Cohaesibacter sp. ES.047. The sequence continues at coordinate 4,132,935 of NZ_LT907844.1, read as the reverse complement.
AAGAATCAAAGCGGCAGACATGGCAAAATCTCCTTTGCCATGTTGAATCACGCCAGTGCTAAAAATGGAATCCCTAAAGAGTCAGAACTTCACGCCCTTGGTATAAGAGCCTGGATCATTGTCTGGAAAGCCATTCGGAGGTAAAATTTTTACAGATTCCACCCTATGTAGAAGTGAAATCGTACTCAGATCTTCAAGACGCGGCGCCAAATCACCAAGCAATGAAATTCCAGCCATGCCGGTACCATGACCGGCATGATCATCAACTTCCCAATCTGGGTTTACCGTCAATAGGTCGTCAGCAGAAACCGCTGGTTCTAGAAGCATATGACCCCGGTTTACTCCCGTATCAAGAACACACACTGATGGAACATCATTTGCAGGCCACGTTACTCTCTCAGCAAGATTTTCTGTCCAATGGATTTGTTCTTCTCGGTCAGCCTCAATGAAAAATACTGGACTTGCGGTCGCTCTCCTAAGTTCAGAAATCCCAGCCGTTGCAAACAAAAGTAACTCGATAGTAACTCTAGGAGCACGGATAGGAATGACAGTGCTTTCTGGAAAGACTAACCAATAATGCTCCTCCGATACGATACAATTGATGCTTTGGGCGGCTTCGGTAACTTTATCTGTGAGTTCGGCATAACACCAAACTTCCCACCAAATTTCGTCTTGGGCATTCTCAGGTAAAGAGTTGGGTTCATCAGTCCAGAATGTCTCCAGACGAGCTTGCCTAATAGACTCAATAGGTTCAATTTTGTCTTTTTGGGGAGGCTCTGAACGAGCATTCAGATCGCCATTTATATATTCGTCCAAAATGCTCTCTAGGACCGGCCTAGCTTTATCAGGAACGAACAAGGCAACTCGCAGATCATTATCTTGGGTTGTCGAAATAGCACCTGGTCGGATCTGATTTGTTTTGCGTTCAAGCGTATTTATGGGATTTGTTCCACGGCGGAGGTCAACCTCGAGAAACACTCCCTCTGGCTCGTCCAATCGATCATCATTCGGTCGAATAGCATCTGCTTGAATAAATGCTTCACGCATTTCAGCTTTAATTCTCTCACCATGCTGAGCTCGGATGCGCGGTGCAGCACCTCCTCCTATATTCTGTCGGGATGCCTGGTATTGACGAGTGTGAGATCGCCTAGAAATATCGATATGTGGTTTGTCAAAATCAGCCATGGGACAGGCACCTTATCTTTCCACCTTCAAGAATACTTCGCGCATTTCTCTCCGGTCATTTAGGCGCTTTAGAACGTCTTCCGACTTAATTGAATCGCGTTCATCCAAAATAGCAGTCTTGACTGCGTCTTCAGAAGCTCGTGCAATTTCTGATTGGCTGAGACCCTCGGCTGCTTGTATGATTTTCTTCCACGCGAGCCTTGGCCGTTTTAATGGTTTAAGATATTTTTCGATAAGAGCTCTAATCTGTTCTTCTGAGGGAGGTGTAAATTCAATTACAGCATCGAACCGCCTAAGCAAAGCACGATCAAGAAGTTCAGGGTGATTAGTTGCACCTAACAATATACTGTCTGTCGCGTTTGGTTGTTCCATGAGCTGAAGAAATGAATTTAACACTCGACGCATTTCCGCCACGTCATTAGTTGCACTGCGACGGCTTCCAATTGCGTCAAATTCATCGAACAAGTAGACCCCTCGATGCTTGAGCGTTTCATCAAAAACCAGACGCAGCTTTGAAGCGGTTTCTCCCATAAATCTTGTAATCAGGGATTCCAATCGGATCACAAACAAGGGGAGATGTAACTCTCCTGCAAGCGCTTCCGCGGTCATGGTTTTGCCAGAGCCTGGAGGACCTAAAAACAGTACACTACGATTTGGTGTTTTTCCATGTTCTCGCAGCCAATCACGTTTGGCTTGCTGACGAATTAAATCTTTTAATTTATCATTGATACACTCGTGCAACACGACATCCTGCATGCGCAGCTTAGGCTCTCTGAGATCAACAAGCGCTTCAAGATCTCCACGTGGTTGGGAAAACGGAATCGCAACACTAGCGTTTCGCGATTTTAAAGCTCTCGCCTCATCTACAGCAGAACGCAAATCGTCTGCCGTGGAGCGGCGGCCTTGTCTTGCTTCAGCAGCGGCGATCTGCAGAGCTATAGAATAAAATTGCTCATCATCTCCTGAGGCTCTGCTTCTGAGCATCGCTAATATATGCTTCGTGTTTGACATATTTGGTTTGCCTGTGCCCACATAAACGTGGCCTGAACTCTATTTGCTGAATCAATCTTAACCTATCAGTGATTTGGTTGAAATTGGTTTTTTCGAGCGTACGACTGGGAGATCATAACCGTTTGATATTTTACAGCTATCACACAGATCGATGAGCGACATTTTCCATGAATGAGTGAAAAGCTAAGGATACTAGCCCCCCAAAGCCCCCCCTCCATCGGTTGACCTCATTCCCGGCCCGTTAGCATCGGGTTCAAGCCAGAGCTCAATGCGCCGCCCTTTTCCGCAGCCGGTTTTCGAGCCTCTGGCGTGACACTCACGCTATAGAAGGCTGAAGACATGAGCATTGATGCACCGACCTGGTTTGTTGAACAATACAACAACGGGGTGATCCAGAAATTCCAGTCCGGCGGCTTCCTCATGCAGAGCACTGTTTCTGCTGCTGCCAGCATCGTTGGCACGAAGGCCCATTTCAACATTATGGGCAAGGGCAAGGCGCACAAGAAAAAGCGCGGACAGGCTGCCATCCCGATGAACGCCAAGAAGGGCCGCGAAGAAACCAACCTCGAAACCTGGGAGGCCTTTGACGAGGTTTACACCTTCGACCTGTCCCGCATGACCGCCAACGAAAAAGAATCCATCTCCGATGCCGGCTCCAAGGCGCTGGGGCGTGCTGTCGATGAAGAGCTGTTTGGCCTGTTCAATGCCAGGATGAGTTCAAGCCCCGGGACGGGCGTCGGCGCGGCCCCCAATCTCGATGCCAATGGCCTGCCGGGCATGATCGGCGGCAATGCGGTTGACTTCGAGCTGAAGCATCTGCTCCTGATGAGCAACGCCCTTCAGGCCGCCGATGTGCCATGGGATGGTAATATCTTCTGCCCGCTGCCTTCGGGCATCTGGAATCAGGCGATGGCCTACAAACAGTTCAACTCCGCCGACTGGACCGGGGATGATCTGTCGTTCCGCAAGACGACCGTTTCCAAGTTCTGGAATGGTGTCCACTTCTTCCTCGCTCCCAATGAATATTTCATTCAGAACGAGGAGGGCCACTATGACCTCCAGATGTATCACCGCAGCGGGGCCGGCTGGGCAAACAATACCAAACTGAAGTCCATCTGGGACTGGGACAACCGCCTTGGCTGCTGGACGGTCCGCATGGAATCCGAAGGTGCTGCTGCTGGTCTTCTGCCAGAGGGCATGGTGCGCGGGCGCTTCAAGATCCCCACCGACATCACTCTGAACTGATCCCGACATCCTCCAAATTTGAGAAAGAGAAACCATGGCTTTCAATCTTGATGGCTTCAAACGCCTAGCCTCTGTTGGTGCGATCGGAACCGGCTCGGGCTCCGTGAAGGCGCTTTGCACCTACCACACCAATGACGATGCCGCCGCCGTTGAAGCGGCTGGCTATTTCAACAGTCTGGCACCCGATGACGTGCGCACCGGCGACATTATCATGGCCGGCCTCGACATTGACGGGGCTCCGGCGCTCAAGACTTACATCGTCACCAACGTCACGGCATCGACGGTCGCCATCGCGGCACAAACCACCGCCTAAGCGATCGGCTTTATGCTGATCCTCCCAAGGTCAATGGCGGTCCGGTGTCAGATGCGCCGGGCCGCCTTTTGTTTGAACAAACAGGTGTCGCATGATCGATGAATTGGAAATTGTCCGGGCGGCCTGCAATCGCATTGGCCTTGAGGCTCCGGAAGACTTGTCTTCAGAGGTGCAAAGCGGAATCACGGCGCTGCGTGCCTACAACCTCGAAGCTCGGGCGGCGCTGGCTCTTTATCCCTGGTCTTTTGCGCAAAAGCTCTATCGTCTGTCCCGCTCGGCTGACGCGCCAATCGCTGGCTATCGCCATATCCACCAGTTGCCCGTCGAAGACATCGTGCTGGGCGCGGATCGCCTCATAGATGATCCGACCGTCGAGGATGACAATTTCACGACCTACAAGAAAGTTGGCACACGGATCTATTCGAACGTCGAGGATCTGTTCGCGATCATGCGGGTGGACGCCGGTCCGCACCTCTGGAATCCGATTTTCGCCAAGGCTGTTTCGACCGGACTTGCCGGGTTTCTGGCAGAAGCGATCGCCAGCGATGGCAAGACAGCCGACCGCCTCATCCGGGAAGCCTATGGAGATCCGCGAGAAGAACGCCGGGGCGGCTTGATGCGTGCCGCCATCAACGCGGACGGATATACGACACCGAACCGCAGGATGCGCAAGGGCAATAATCCGCTCTCTGCCGCATACATGAGCTGAGGATCCGCAAGATGGTAGCAAGACCGGGGCGGATCCAGACCACCTACACGGCAGGCGAGCTTGATCCGCATGAGACGGATCGAACCGAGCTCAAATATTACAACACCGGTGCGAAGCACTTCGAGAATGCCAAAGTCCATCCTCAAGGGGGCTTTAGTCTTCGGGACGGATTGCGCCACAAAACGGGCCTCTATCCCACCTCCGGGCGTCTTCTGCCGTTCAAGAACTCGCTAGGGACGGCCTACGAAATCGCGCTGCGTGATGGGCATGCAGATGTCATCGATGCGGACGGGATCACGGATACAGTCGCGGTGCCGCTGACCACAGACCAGTTGCCTCATGTGACCAACACGCACCGGCAGGACACGACTTTTCTGTTTCATCAGGAAGTGCCGTCCATCCGCATTGTGCAGGCCACTGATAGTTGGCAGGTCGATCAGCTGCCTTATGATGGCCTACCGAACTACGACTATGGCGCGTCCTACTCAAACGGTGTGCCTGCCGAATGGGAAATCAACTTCATCGGCTTTGATGCCGGCAAACGCTTCCGGCTGACGGTCTCCGGGCAACAGACAATCTCGATTACCTACAGCACGGACGCGGGTGCCCTGGCGGGATTGATCGAAGCCGCAATCCTTGAGCTTCCCAATGTCGCACCGGGGATCGTCGTTTCGGTCCTTGCTGGAACGAATATCAAGATCATTTTTTCCGGCACCGAGAACCAGGGCGACGGCTGGGCGGTGTCGGGAACCCCGATTGATGATGCGGATGGAGCCATTCCGGCTTTCAAGCTCAAGACGGGTATCCCGCCTGGTGAACCAATCATTTCCAACACGCGGGGCTGGCCGCGCTGTGGCCTGTTCATCCAACAGCGCTTGCTGACAGGCGGCTTCAAATCACGCGCCAGCAATTGGATGGCCTCCATCATTGGCCGCTACTTTTCCTTCAGCACGGATCTGGATGAAGCCAATGGGGCCTTTGTCGTGCCGCTCGACAGTGAGGGCGGGGAAACCATCAACCATCTGGTCGATGCCCACAATCTGCTGGTTCTGACCTCTGAGCGCGAATACTGGATCGCCGATCGCACCATCGACAAGACGGTGCCGACAAATCATGTCGAAGCCTCGACCAACGGCTGCAAGGAGGGGGTGCCGGTGGTCAAGAATGAGGGCGCATCGATCTATTGCCACAAGTCCGGCTCCGTTCTTTCCGAGATCCGCTACACCGACATTGACAGTTTTGTCAGCTCGCCGATCACATTGCTTTCCTCGCACCTGTTTGAAGACGTGTGCGACTTGGCGGTGCGACGGGCCAAGCGCTCGACCGACACCAACACATTGGGCGTCATCGATGAGCGTGGCCGGATGCGCATGGGGCACCTTTTGCGCGAACAGGATGTGACGGCTTTTGGCCGGGTTACCTCATATGATGCCCTGTTCCGGGCGGTTGCCGTCAATGCCCGCGATGAAATGTCCGTCATCTCTGAGCGTTCGGGATCGAGACGCCTTGAGCGGTTCGAGCGGGGGCTGTTGCTCGATGCCGCACATTCCTTCTCGTTCGACGCGCCTCAAATGGATATCACCGGTCTTGATCATCTGGAAGGCCTGAATGTCTGGGTGCTTGGGGACGGCAATGTCTATGGGCCCTATATCGTCACCGCTGCCCGGATCACCGTGGACGTTGAGGTGCAGTCCGGTGAGGTTGGCCTGTTTTTCCCGCCAAAGGTGGAGACCTTGCCGCCGCCGCGCGACATCGGCCCCAGAACGGTCTTGCGCCGCAAGGCCCGGATCCATTCGGTCTGGATTTCAGTCGTTGATACTACGTCTCTGGCGGTCGCGGTCAATGGCAAGGATCCGGTTGATGTGCCCTTGCGCACCTATGATCCGGATCTTGAAAAGCCCGAGCTCGAGGACGGCTACACAGGCCTGATCGAATTGCGGGGCCTGACCGGCTATTCCGACGAACCGACAGTCACCATCACACAACTGCGCCCCGGGCGGCTGACCGTTCGATCAATCACGGCTGAAGCAAAGCTATAGGAGAGTGACCAATGATGCTTGTGAGTGGAATTGGCGCAATGCTGGGCGGCACCGGCACAGCCGCCGCGGCAGCAGGCGCGGCAACCGCCGGAGCCGGAGCAGCAACCGCTGCGACCACTGCCGCGACGGCATCAACCGGACTTTTTGGCAGCGGCATTTCAGCCGGCACCATTCTTAAGGGTGTGGCCGGCTTTGCCAGTGCTGTTGCCGGCATGACCGGCGCGAATGCTCAGGCCGAACAGTTCGAGATGCAGGCCGATCAATCGGAAATGCAGGCAACAGACGAAGAGGCCAAGGGGCTGCAACGGACAACCGACATCAAGCGGCAATTGATGAAGTCACTTGGTGAGAATGCCGTCAAGTTTGCCGCCTCCGGCCAGCTGGTCGGTGAGGGTGTCTCGGAAGATATGGAGCTCGCCTTGGAAGATCGCGCGGCTCAGGACATCACTGTTGATCGGGCCGACACTGACGCCCGCAAAGCCATGCTCCGCGCCCGTGCTGCGGGATGGCGCCGGGTGGCAGGAAGAACAAAATCCGCTGGTGGGCTGAGCGCTCTGGCGGGATTTGCTGGTGCATTTGGCTAAGGAGTGAGATATGCCCAATCGCAATTCACGATCACCGGGAAAGCTGTCTCGTTTGGACACAGCCGGGCAGGTGAGCACGAAACCGGGCTTTGCCGTCGATGCCAATGCTGGTGTGTGGCGATCGCTCGCCTCTGATTTGCGCCAAACGGGCAGGTCATTGGGACGCCTTGCTGACAATGCCTTGAAGCGGCGCGAGCAGGCAAGCATCGAGGCCGGAAAGACGCAAGGCTTCTATGACGGCTACAACGCGGATCTTGGTACCAACAGTGAGGCAGACGGGGACACCTCAACAGCCGCACCCATGCCCGAAGGTCTGAAGGTTGTTGACGCTGGAAAGGGATTTACCACGATCCGTCACAAGGATGGATCAGTCGTTCGATATTCCGGGGCAAGGAATTGGCGCAACAACAATCCGGGCAATCTGGAATTTGGCGACTTCGCCAAGTCGCACGGAGCCATTGGCACAGACGGGCGGTTTGCTGTTTTTCCGGACTATGAGACTGGAAGGAAGGCAAAAGCCTCCTTGTTGTTCGAGTCGGGCTCCTACAAGAGCAAGTCCATCGCGTCCGCCATTTCTCGCTATGCACCTGCTTCGGAAAACAACACCAAGGCCTACTATTCAGCGATAGCCGAAGCGGTCGGCGTGCCAGCTTCAACCCCTCTTGGCAGCCTGTCCAAACAGCAGCGCACTGTCATGCTCGATGCCATGGAGCGGATGGAGGGATTTCGCGTTGGCAAGACGGAAACCCTTGGGACAGAGCAGAGACAACCCACCACAGCCGGAACCGGCCGCCCCGGTCCGTCTGGTCCCGCCCTTGCCTTGCGCAAGGACAAGTCCCTTCAGGGCGAAGCCTACCAGCACGCGCAAAACAGGGCGATCAGTCGCCGGCTGCCTTTGGAGGTCAGCCAGCAGCTTGAGGCGCTTTATGATGAGCACAAAGAGGATCCGGCCGCGCTTTCAAAGGCATTTGATGAGGCTGAAAGCGGCGTGCTCGAACGGCTCAACACACTGTCCGGAGACCCTGAGCTCTTGCTTCTGGGGCGAGAAACCTTTGCCCGTAAAAGGCGTGTTTATGAGAAATCGGCGCGGGCAGAAGAAGACAAACGGGTGCGCGATGGCGAGCGGGCCGACTATGACGAAGTTCTGAAATCCTCTCGCACCAGTTTGCAAAGACAGGCTTATCTCGTTGGCGATGATGAGGAAGCAGGGGCTGATCTCGATGTGGCTATGAATGAAAACCTGGCCAACATCGAAGACGCGCTCGAAGCCGGGCTGATTTCGCCGCAACTGGCCAGCAAACAGCAAAAAGTGATTTTCGACACGGTCACCCTTGCCCGGATCGACGGGGTGTTCGACAGCCTGCCGGGGCCTGATGAAAAGCAAGCCTTTGTCGAAGGCCTGAAAGACGAATGGAAAGAGGGCGAAGGCTTCCTGAAGGATCTGAGCCTTGAACAGGTCGACGGGCTGGATCGCAAATACTCAGGGGCAATCAGGGCAGAGCGCCAGCAGGCGACCGCCGATGTGAAACTGCAAACGAAGAAAATGCAGCGATTGCTCGTAGATGATCTCGCATCGATCGGAGAGACCGGCGTCGGCCTGTCCATCGATGGCGAAGAACTGAACTTTGATCAGGTCAAGGCAACGCTGGGTGAAGAAGCGGCAACGGACTGGCAGCGAAAGCGGCAAGTCCAGACTGCCACATTTGATGCAACGGCCGGACTGGACCTTCTTCCAACTGACGAGATCCTGATGAAGTTGGATGGCCTTGAACCCGAGCCGGGCAGTCTTGGCTATGTGGATCAGGTGGCGGTTCTGAACGCGACGAAGGCCGAAGCCAAACGCATTACAAAATTACGCAAGGAAGATCCCGCCGAAGCGGTTGATCAGGCGTTTGAAGATCTGAAAGGCCTAAAACAGCAGGCCTATGACGGCGATCCGGTTGCTCTGGAAGAGCTGATCAAGGGACGGCTGGATGCACAAGCCTCGCTTGATATTCCAGAAGCGGCACAGGCTGTTCTGACCAATGGTGAGTTGGGAAGAATTTTGGAAGGGCTTCCGGATGAAGCCGATAAGGCTGAATGGATGAAGCTTGCCAAAAGCTTCGATCAAACGTTTGGCCCATACTCGGGCGATGTGATGACCCAAGTATTCCAGTCCAAGGGACTGCATCGTGATTTGGTCAATGCGGCAAAGGCCTACTTGAAAGATTGGGAAGGAGAGGGGCCAAGCCTAAGTGAGCAGAAAGCGATCGGAGAAAAGGCCGAAGCGGCGACAGCTGATCAGGCGATGAATGGATGGGCTGCTATGAAGATGCAGCAACAGTCCCAGTATGATGACGTAATCGAAGCGAACTCGAAAGCCCGTGATCAACGTGGGCGCAAAGTCGAGCGGCCGGCACCGCCTGAAGTTCTTTGGCCCAACATAGACGCCATCACGGCTCTCGTTTCCAACCCAGAAAAAGCAAGCGATTTTGATGCGGCATTTGGCGCTGGTGCTGCCGACTATTTTCTGCAACGGCACGAAGCCTCAAAACAAGATCTTAAGGCCTATCTGGAAGCGGCCAGACATGATGAAGCCCTTTCATATGAAGATTGGCTGAAAGACCAAGAACCCCGAAAACCCAAGGCAGCAACAAAGCCGCCAAAACAAAAGCGTGACCACAGAGGACGTGTGAGGAACTAGATATGGCAGATAAACAGGAAAGTTCTTCACCAATTCCAAAAGACAATTTTTTTGCTCAATATTATCAAGATGACGAGCAAACGCTGAAGGAAGCCCCGCGTCCGGGTCTTGCCGAACGGTTCTATATCAACATGGAAGCAGCGACCCGGCAGGGAACTGCTGTTGGCGCATTGCGCGATGTTTCAAGGCCGGACAATCGTCATCGGTTTGATAGCCGTTATGAGAGCTTCCCTGACTACGATGGCGCGTTGGAGGGTACGGCGGCCTTGGCCGGACAGTTGGCCGGTACCATTTTTGATGCCGAGCGTGGTGCAACTCATCTTGAAAACCTGCTTCCGATCGGATTGGGAGAGAAGGCTGTTGCCCTGACTGGACGTGGCCTCGCAACCGTGCGCGCCAGAGTGTTTGCCGGTGCGATCGATGCGGCGGCAGTCAATGCGGCGACAGACACAGCTATTCAAGGCATCGAACTGGGGGCTGGGTTTCGAGAGGAATTCGATCCGATCCAACTGGGAGCCTCAGTCGGATTGGGGGCCGTTGCTGGTGGTGTCATGGGGCCTGTCACGCACCGGGCAAGCCGTGAAAGTCAAGCGGCTGGTGAGATTTCAGAATGGGCGAAAGATCAGAACCTCGCTGAAGCGCCCCGGCAATTAGATCTGATTGACAGTGCGGTGCGCTCCGAGCCCATCAATGCGCCCGAAATGGACGTTGCTGCACCCGAAGGCAAAACTCTGGACTTTGGTAAAGCTGCGCCGCTCACTGAGGCAAAACGCGCTCTGAGGGCATCTGAGGCCGATTTGGAGCCTGTTGCCCTTGGAGACCGATTGCAGCCAAAGCCTGAGCGTCCGGACGTCCAGAAGATGGCGGTCGATGACAGTGCAACGCCCACCAATGGGAAATGGTCGCTCGATGACCCCGATATCATCGGGGAAGGGGTGTTTGGCCCGGTGCTGGATATCGAGGCCCATGGCAAAGACTGGGGCAAGGTTGCTGCCCGTCTCAAAGACATGGAAACAGGAGAAGCACCAAGGGCGCTCGATCATCCGGAGATTGGCGACATCGATGTGATTTGGGGCAGCTATGATCCTAAAACCCGAAAAGGATCGGGTTTGAAAAAGGTTTTCGAAAAGCATCCTGAAGTCGTAGACAACCTGCCAGCGATCATTCGCCAAGCGGAAGTTTACACGCAAAGCCAAAACCGGATCCGATTGACTGACGGTGATCACAACATTGTTGTGCGTCTGGACTATGACGGTCAGGCCAAGACCTGGCTAATGACTGCATTTGAAAAAAGGAAAGACCGGCATACCAAGGGTACTACGGAGCGCCTTGATAGTCTCCAGGTGGACGCACACAGCTCCTCCACCTTGCCGGCAAAGGAAAAGATACAGCCAAACAGCAGCAAAGGCAAGGAAAGCCAGCGTGTAGAGGGTAGCTCTGAGCGCTCCGACAACCACCATTCAGACACACACAGCTCCTCTGCCCCCTCAGCCGATAAAACGCTGCGCCCATCCGGAACCGATGGCAAGACAGATCCAGATCTTCAAGCGATGATTGCCCAAATCGATGCAGAAGTGGATCCGACCCTTGAAGCGCGTCAGGTCAAAATCACGGGTGAACTCCGTCGCAGTGAAGACGGTGTGGCGCGCGGGACAGCGATAACGAACCACAAGGCAACCGGATTGCGTTTGGTTGATATTACAAACCGGTTGATTGACCAGACAGGTGTCGCGGCGGTTCGTCAGGGCATCAAGATGCCTCTGGGCAAGCGCAAGACAGGCGTGCTGGGCACCCATCACACAAAGACCGGTGTGATCCGTCTCGCCGATATGGAAGATTTCGAGGTCTTTTCGCATGAAGTGGGACACCACATCGACAAGCGACTGGGGCAGGACTTCTCCGATTTGATGGTTCTTTATCGCGGAGAATTGGAAGCAATGGCTCCGAGGGGCTATCATCCGTCCTTGTGGTTGTCTGAAGGATTTGCCGAATTTTTCCGGTCTTTCATGACCAATCCGAACTATGCTTCAAAGCATGCTCCGCGCTTCAATAAGGCCTTCACCGACTATCTGGCAAAAAACAATCCGGACTGGCTGAAGGGGCTTGTCGACATACAGGACACCTATCACGCCTGGCGCACCATGCCATCCGGTGAAGCCGTCTCGAACTCCATCATCACGACCAAGCGCAAAGGGCTGATCGGGCAGGTGCTTGAGGAAGCGAAAAGAACCGGCATCGGCCAGACAATCGGGGATCGTTTTCATGATGCCTATACAAACTTCAGCGACGGCAAGCATCCGATCCAGCAGGCCGTTACCGAACTGGCCAAAGTGTTTCATGAAAACACGGGCAAAAAGCTGGATCTCAAGGTCAAGGATGATCCTTATAAACTTGCTCGCATGATGGAAGGCGCACAAAGCGCCGGGCATATGGACCTGATGCATGGAGTGCACGGTTATCAAAGTCTCAACGCGGAAGGCCCTGCCTTGCGGGATGCGATCATATTTTCCCAAGGTGGTGGCAACGTATTGTCGAAATTCGATGACGCCGTGGTGAAAGATTTCGACTCCTATCTCTGGTCCCGTCGCTCCTTGGGGGAACATGATAGATTAGAAGCTGGCGACATTCCGAATATGCCGGACAAATTCACCAAGGGTGATCACCAACTGGTTGTCCAAGAGATGGAAGCGGTGCACCCGCATTTCGTGCGGGCTGCTGAAATGGTCTATGAATGGAACCGCAACCTTTGGAAAAAGAAGTACGATGCCGGTCTGATCAGTCAGGAACAGTTTCTTGATGGCTTGGCAATCAAGGACTATGTGCCGGGCCTCCGAAAGCAGGACTATCCGGGCAACACCAAGACCGAAGGCAAAGGCGTGCGAACAGGTAAGCAGGCGCAAGTCAATCGCTTCAAGGGATCCAATCTGGACGTGATCAGTCCGGTTGAAAGCCTGATGATGGATGCCTACGAAACCTCCGCCGCCATCGCCCACAATGACATGATCAAGAGCCTCAAGCGTTTGGGTGATATGGCCGGCCATGGATCGGGCCGCATCGTCGAAGAGATCCCGGCGCGGGAAATGCGCGCCATGATCATTGACCCGATCGAGGCGGTGGAAGCGGCGGCGAAACAGAAGGGCTATTCCAAACAGGATTTCGCCATTGTCCGCGATGCACTGGAAGCCTCCCTTGGGGACGAGAAGGCAAGACTGTTCCGGCCAGAAGTCATTTCAGAGAACGGACAACCGATCGTGTTCTATCGCGAGGGTGGCCAACTCCGTGCCTTCCGCCTGGCCGATGGCGAGCTTGGGCAACATCTGTTCCGAACATTCACGATGATGAACAAGATAGAGCAAAGCATGCTGACAAACATTCTGGCGGCATCTGCCAGCATGTTGCGCACCGGTGTAACGGCGGCACCAGAATTCATTGCCGCCAATATTATTCGCGATCAGGTCATGGCCGCCATCTTCTATGGCAAACCGTTCCAACGTTTGAAGGCGACAGCGCAAGGGGCAATAGACGAATTGTATGGCCGAGATGCTGCCCGCAAATACAATGTCATGGGTGGCATCATGGGTGGTGAGAACGTCGCATCCCTTCGCAACGGTGCTTTAAAACGTGACCTCAAAGCATTGGAAAAGAAAGGGTTTGTCACATCGAAACTGGCCAATCCCGTAACCAGTCCTTATCAGTTTGCCAAAGGGCTGGCATCCATCACGGAAATCTCGGAAATCTCGGAAACCTCTACCCGGCTCGGGCTTAACAAGACATTCTTCGAAGAAGCGAAATTGCGTGGGCTGGATGATTTTGAAGCGGCGGCCGAGGCAGCTTATCTCGCACGAGATCACATCGACTTTGATCGTCGCGGCCTGCAAATGGTGGCTCTTTCACGCCTTGTGCCGTTCCTAAACGCCAGCCTGCAGGGCATCGATAAAAGTTCGCGCTTGATGCTGATGCCTTTGGCCAAAAAGGCGATGGGCAAGGTTTTGACCGCAGAAGACGAAAAAGCCCTGCCGCTGGCGATCAAGGCATGGGCCCGGCTTGGTGTTTTGACTGTTGTGGGAATGGGCCTACACGCCCTGATGAGCCGCCATGATGAATACCACGAGATTTCGGAAACCACTCGTGCAACGCACTGGATGGTCAAGACTGGGAACAAATGGACCGCCATCCCGAAACCGTTCGAAATGGCCATGGTTCTCAACATCGGGGAAGCGGTGTTCGATGCGGTGATTGCCTCAGACCCGACCGCCTATGAGCGCTATATGGATGGTCTGTTCCAAGTGTTGCTTCCTCCCAATGTCATGGAAAGCAACCCGATTGTAAAAAGCTATTTTGAAAGCAAGAGCAATACGGACTTCTTCACTGGTGCACCGATCATTCCGGATCATATGCAGGGGCTGGAACCCCACTTGCAATACACGGCTCGCACCTCGGAATTAACCAAACAGATCGGGGACGTGATGGGCTGGTCGCCGGCGCTGACCGAAAAGATGATGATCAATTTCACCGGTGGTCTCGGACGATCCGCCCTTTCGCTTTATGATGCCTTTGGCAGCGACAAGCCGGGACAGTCGATTGATGACATGGCGATCCTGCGCCGCTTCATCAAATCAGCCTCCAAAGGCTCTCGCTCGATGCGCAAATTCTGGGCGCTGGTTGCCCCCAGTACCGGTGAATTCGAGGGGGCTGTCAAAAGCTATGACGCCATGTTGGACGCTGGTGACGAGGCGGGGGCGGCTGAGTATCTTTCCGGGCTTGGTGAGGAACAGCGAGTGTATTTGGTCTCCCGCAACCTTGACCGCAAAGAGGCCAAGATCAAGAAACTGCATCCTCTTGATCGTGCGCGACGTGCTGTGCGGGCCATCTCGAAATTGCGCAAGGATCTGGCAGACGATACCGTGACCGGAGCGGGTGGAGATGTGACAGGGATTTCGCAGAATGATCGCGGGGCTGTGGTGGACATTCTCGAAAATCTCGCAGTCAAAGAAGCGCGCAATGCCCTCGTGATGCTCAATCAACCCGGCTGGGTGCATCGCGGGCTCATGGATATCGAGGGGCATTATCGGGAACTCAAGGCAATCGATCCGGCTATTCTTCAGGTGCTGGCGGATCGCTACGCGACCGGGGGTGTCGTTCCGTTCGAGACTGTGAAAGAGGTTTGGCCGGACTATCGCAAGAGACTGCTCGAGGATGGCACAAACGCACCACTGGGCGATCTGGTTGCACGGACAAAGCAGGGCTATGAATTGAATGGCAATAGGATCAAACGGACAGCCAAGGCTGTTGTGCCGGGATTGATCAATTAGGCGACGGTTGACGCCTTGGCGAAAAGGACATGATAGGCACAAAGGAGCCTTTCATGTCCGAAAACGCCATCACTCAAGATAATCGCGAAAAATTCTATACGTCGGTTGCGGGCCAGACAGAATTTCCTGTGACCTTCAAATTCCAGCAGGACGATGATCTTGAATTCGGCATCATCGCGGAAGATGGCCTGTTTGGCGCACTTGTCCTGGGAGCTGACTTCTCGGTTAGTGGTGCCGAGAATGATGCCGGGGGCACAGTCACACTATTGGCTCCTGCTATTGCAGGCACTCAATATCGGCTTCGCGGGAAAGCCACACTAGAACTCAACAAGAAACTGACGGGTGCTCGCTATAGTCCAGAGACAACAAACAGTCTCTTCGAGCGTTCACTGATTTGGATCGTTGAGCAGGTGCGAGATGTAAACGCGATTAATCTTGCTTTTGACCACTTCACCGGCGTTACTCTTCCTGTTTTTTATAGCATTCGCGACCAAATTTCAGAACAATTACAGACCATTATCGGTCTTGAGGCGTCGACTCTAGCCGCAAAAAACGATGCTGTTTCAGCCAAAGACTCCGCCGTGTCGGCTAAAACAAATGCTGAAACAGCGAACAGTCAAGCTCAGGTTGCCAAATTCGGATCTGAGACTGCTCGCGACATTGCGCAATCCAGTGCCTCTTCGGCCACCTCAAAGGCCGCTGAGAGCGCTTATAGTGCGATTGCCGCCGAAGCCTCACGTCAGGTGTCTGAAGCCGCTCAGGATGCCTCCGAGGGTGCACGGGATCGGGCTGAGATCGCTGCCACCAATGCCGAAGCAGATGCTATTCTGACTGCTGCTGACCGTATACAGACCGGCCTTGATCGTCAGGCTGCTGCTGAAAGTGCTGCAGTAGCCGAACTGCACCAGCCCATTGAAGCTACGGCGTCTGGTCGGACGCTGATCAATCAGCCAAACTACACGACCATGCGTGACTTGCTGGAGCTCCCTTCCATCTTTGCACGTATAAGCCCCGCCACTCAAGACACTGGCCGTGAGGTTGACGATTGGGACAATGCCAACTCGAATGGCATTTGGATGGGTGATGATGCAGCTAATGCCCCTAAGGCTGGCTGGTTTATTGGGGAGGTTCAAAGCCATAATAAGCTTTGGCTAACCCAGCGCGTTTGGGGTTTCAGCTCCGATCATAAAGAGTATTTGCGCTTTAGCGCAAATGGCACATGGAGTGGATGGATGGTGGTCACTGGGGACTATCACAAAGTCTGGCATCCAGACAATGACGGCCACGGGTCAGGTTTGGATGCAGACACGCTGGATGGCTTTCACGCCAGCCAGTTTGCGAGAGATATCAGGCTCGGCTCCCAATGGACCCTTCCGAAATCGTCTGATCAGCCCGGCTATGTTGTTGTAGGATTCGCGGGCACACAGATGCAGGTTCGGCCTCTTCAGCGCTGGATTGATGGTGGTTGGTATACAGTAGGAGTGGCATAAATGAACAAGCTAGGTACTTTTCACACCTACACCCCAGTGAACCCCACAGAAGCCCAACAGGGGCTCATCGATAATGGGGGGTCTTGCTCTTCAAAAACGAGAAGGGGGAGGACTTCTACGGAATGATGCCTCTTGAGGGCGTCTTCGTGGGAATGATCGACGGGGCTGTTTGCTGTACAACGACTGATATCTCAGCCATCGCTCCACATGATTTGACGCTCTATCAATTGGTAGAGGGAGAGGAAGTGCCCCACATAGGCTGGGTTTTGGAGAATGATGCGTTTGTAAAACCGGAGCCGCCACTCACACCTCTCTCGTCCCGACAGATCAGACTTATTCTCAACCGGCACAACTATCTGTCGCAGGTGGAGCCAGCAATTAAAGCAATCCCTGATGAGATAACCCGCAACGAGGCCCACATTGAATGGACCTATGCGTCCTCTTTCGACTCCTCACATCCGCTCATTGAAACCATGCGTGTTGCCCTCGGTATCTCCGAAGCCGACATGGAGACGATGTGGCGTGAGGGTATGGTGCTCTGAAGGCGTCTTCAATGTTCCAATAATTCTCAAGGGAGGTTGACGAGCAATAGGACCGGGTATCCTACGTGCAGGACAACAGTAGTTTTGGAAAAACGTCATGCGCGAAATCAATGAACTCATCTGGCATTGCACAGATACCCCCGAAGGGCGGGAAGTCTCTGTTGCAGAAATCGATCAATGGCACAAACAAAGGGGATGGTGGGGCATTGGCTACCATAAGGTCGTGCATCTGGATGGCTCAGTGTCCGATGGCCGGCCAATCTGGAAGATGGGCGCGCATGTAAGTGGCCACAATCGCGGGACTATCGGTTATGTTTATGTGGGCGGTGTTGATAAGCACATGAGCCCGAAAGACACTCGGACCACGGCCCAGAAAGAAACCATGCGTCGGCTGACTCGTGAGGCCATTTCAGAGTACGGCATCAAGAAAGTCTCCGGTCACCGCGACTATGCGGCCAGGGCCTGTCCGTGCTTTGATGCTCCGGGCGAATATGGGTGGATGGTGAACAGCATGGCCTTCAATGATCCCGCCAGTTTGAAAACGTCCCGGACTGCGAAAGGTGCCACGATGGCCACCCTTGCAGGCACAGGTCTGACAGTTGACGCGGCGGCCAACACTGTCAATGAGGTGCAGGACGGTTTGGATCAGATCTCCGTGGGCAACGTGGTCTCTGTGGTTGTTGGCCTTGTCGTGATCACAGGGGCTTTGCTGGCGCTCTATGCCCGTTGGGATGATGCTGGCCGGCCAACGCTGAAAGAGATCATCACATGATGAACCTGCTTGCTTGGCTGGCAGGATCCCGATTGGGGCGATGGCTTGCGTCCTCCCTCATTGCCCTGATCGGGTATGTCGCCACTTCCTTCTATCGAAGGGGACTGAAAGCTGATCAGGCCAGACAGACCACCGAGGCCCTGAAGCGCCTGAAAGAGAGGATCCGGACAAATGAGGATATTCGCCGCATGTCTACTGATGAGCGTCGTAAGCGCCTGTCAGACGACTGGGTCAGTTGATTGCGGGGGATTGTCCCCGATCATTCCGAACAAGCAGGATGTTGAAACAATGCCCGCCTACCTGGTTGAGCAGATCCTTATCAACAATGAAACCGGACGAAAGAACTGTGGCTGGAAGCGGAACAATGAGCGATAGCAATTCTCAAGGATGGGTTCTGGACAAGCGGGTTCCTGTTGCCATCATCTTCGGCCTTGTCCTTCAGGCCATGGGTGCGATCTGGTGGGCAGCCACAATGGAGGGGCGTGTGGTTGCGCTGGAAGCCCGTTGGGCACAACAGGCAATGCAGTCTGAGACCATCATGTCTCAAGACAGGCGAGTGACGATTTTGGAGATAAAAATCGATGGTCTTACACAAGGGATCAAAGAGCTGAAAAATCTCATTGAAAAGCGCTACAGAGACCCTTAAAAGGAGCACTCAAATCGGTAAAGTCTCATATGAGACATGAGACATTGTTTTAGGTGTCTCACAGACCATCTCAAGAAACGAAATAAGTTATTTATTTCAAATAGATGGCCCCTTAGCTCAGTTGGATAGAGCAGCTGACTTCTAATCATTAATTATATCAATAATGACAACAACTTATATGTAAACCGTGTTGAAAATCGGCTATTACAAATCAATGCCTTACCAAAACGACTGTAAACCAAAACAAGGGCATTTTTCCTTATGTGAAATCATTCATTGATTGATCATTCTTTCGTTAAGGTTATCAATTATCGTATGTAATAGCAGGGATGCGTCGTCGCATGTTGTGATGCAATATGTTGACATATATCGTTTGATATAAGTGTGAGTTGTATTAAGGTTATTCATGCTTCGGGAGGACTCCCGACACATCGAGTCGGAAGAGGAGCAACACAAATGCCTGTAGGACCGAGAGGCCCCGAATATCCAGCTGACGTGATATGCAATGCATATACGGTAGCTCAGACTGAAACTGGCGAAATCGAAGAGAAAACTATTTGCGCTCGCTCAGTAACAGCTGAGGCAAGGGTCAGCTCATTCAATCTAACCGCAGATGAATGCCACGAAATAGCAAAACTTTCAGTGGAGGCTTGCTGAAGAAAATGAGCTTGGATCTATTTGACCGTTCCATTTTTGACCTCGTCAATGAACGAGCCAAGACACTTGAGGATCATTTAAAGGCAGATATCATCTTCTATAGCGGGGGCATAAATCCAAACTATTTTCGGAATTTTCGAGATTACGTTGAGGAGATGAAATCACGGAGCGACAGGCAAGACAATGCGGTGGCAGTTTTCTTAAGAACCGGTGGCGGATCGGCAGAAACCGCCGAGAGAATGGTTGCCGCACTACGAAAGCACTACGGCCTTGTCTATTTTGTAGTTCCTGATTTAGCGATGTCCGCAGGCACCATTCTTTGCATGGCTGGCGATAAGATATACATGGACTATTCATCAAGTCTCGGCCCTATCGACCCTCAAGTTCCCGCGCCGGATACGGGTGATTACGTTCCGGCGATGGGATATTTAGATAAGGTCAAGGAAATCACGGAGAAGGGTGAACTCGCTCCGGCAGATGTTGTTCTTCTGCGTAGTATGGATTTAGGAAAGCTTGCACTTTTCGAGCAAGCCCGAGATCTTTCAAAAGATCTGCTGAAACACTGGCTTGTAGAATACAAATTTAAGGATTGGACCCATCACCGAACCAACAATCCGGGATCGCCGGTAACAATTGACGAAAAGCGGGTACGCGCTGAGGAAATAGCAACTGCTCTGGGTGACCACACCCTGTGGCGCTCACACGGACGTAGCATCGATTTGCCAAAGCTGGCCGCGATGAGAATCGAAATTGACGATTACTCAGACGATGTTCCACTCCGCAATCTAATTCGAGAGTATAACGACCCACTGACTGGTTTTATCGATCGTATGGGGTTGGGATACTTTATACACAATCACAGAGTCGGACTATAAATGGAGAAGGCAAATGACTTTGGTCGAAGAGGTCAAGAAACGATTGGCTGGTTTGGAAGTTAATGAAGTTAGCAAGTCTAAGGCGATGCGTCGAGCCGAAGAACTTGCTGAAGAATTTTCTTATATTCAACCGAAGACCGACGTTCCCACTCCAGAAAGGTATTTCGGGCTACCATCGTTTTCAAAATGAGCTTTTGCCTGATTTTTGAATTTGTCGCTTCACGTCAAGAGCATGAGTAAACTGCCTTGATAACTGGATCGATGCTGGTCGAAGGACCCTCGATGCGATCTGTCAGGATCGCTTGAAAAAATAATCTCTTCGTATAAGGAGCGCTTTTTTTTAAAAAGCGCTCTTTTTTTGTCTTTTGGTTTCCGAGTCCTAAATTTCGAACCTATTTCCCAATCACCAAAAAACAAAGGCCGTCGACAAAATCGAACAGCCTTAAAAAATGATGCTGATCACCGGATTGCCGTCCGCATCAGCACTGCAAGGTGATTGAGATGAATAAACCCTACAGCAACCGTTACACTCTATCTGCGCCTGATCAACAAAGCAATATCCATCATCTGCGACCTGCCGATCCCAATATCCCTCTTTCTCAACAACTCGACAAACTATTTGCCGGAAAAAAGCAGGCCAGCCCGAAGGGCGGGGCGGCTCTTGGTACTATAATGGGTTTTGCTGATAGTGAAAATCGTTGTGGCACCATCCAACCAACTGAAAGAACGAATGAAAATCAGAAATCAAACAACGAAAAAGCAACGTTTGAAAATGAATACAGATTTTTCAGCAGTCTTTGCGGTGAAAATTTTTCAGACTATGAGAATAATCTTTCTGCAGCTCAGTTGTCTAGGCGCGAGAACTATCGACAAATGCACGTATCGGCCAAATATCTTCGCGGTATGAATACCAAAATCCTGAAAGACACAGCTGAGCGCATTGACTACGAAACCGGTGAAATAGTCGAGGAGCGAAAAGTTAGATATACAGGGGTGTGTTCTTGCCGAAAGTATCTGTCATATGGTCATTCTGGCGTGGATATCGAACTTTACAATGACCGGGCACGTTATGGGCACCTCGCTTCTTGCGGTAGGATTTGGCAATGCCCCGTCTGTTCCAGAAATATTTGCATGCAAAGAGAGCGCGAAATTCGCCATGCATGGAACTATATCGTCAATCTGACCGGCAAAAACGAAAAACCTACGTACACGGCAGTGATGATGACGCTCACATTTCAGCATAATCGCAGTGATGATTTACAGGATTTGGTCAAAAGAGCCCGCGATGCCTTACGTGGTTTTACTGCCTCCGCCAAAATGAAAAAGCTTCGTAAAAATGGCGATTTGTTGGGTAGCATTTGGGCGCTTGAAGTAACCTGGAGTTACAAGAACGGCTGGCACCCACATTTCCACGTGCTGCTTTTTTACCGTTCCGGTACCTTAAAACAGTCAATTCGGGAACTTTCGTGCCTGAGAAAAGAGTGGTCAAAGTGTCTCACGAAGCAAGAGCTTAAAGGCGGCAATCACGCATTCAACCTGACCGGCAGGGACATTTCAGCAGACAATAAGAATTCTCGCATTGAAGAATACATTGCAAAATTTTCTGAGAAGGCAGGGGTCAGTCTTGACGAAATTGAGGATAAGCGCAAATGGGCAACAAAGAATGCGGAAGAGATTCTTGCAAAGGGAGAAAGATGGGGAGTTGCTAACGAACTTGTAGGTGCATCGGGCAAAACAGGATCGAGCATCACCCTGACAGAGAAGATTTCCTACACACCATGGGAAATTCTCGCAATCCTTACCGCATATGAGAAAGGCAAAACAGTCAACCTTAAAGGCGCACCATCACATAAACAGGCAATTCGCTTGTGGCAGACCTTTAATAAGGCAATGTATCAACGACAGCAGATAAACTGGTCACGTGGTCTGAAAGACTTTGTTGGTCTCAATGACCTTACAGATGAACAACTGGCCGAACGAGATGAAGAATTTGAGCATGGCTATGCGCCAGAAATCCTTGCAACAATTGTCTGGCGGGACTGGTCTGATTTCTGCCATGCGGTTGGATCAAAGGCTTATCTATTGGAAATCGCCGAAAAGCAAGGAATGGACGGAATTTGGCACGAACTGGAACGCGTTCTTGGGCGGCGCGTCTGTCGATCTGCAGATGCCGAAAGGCGTCAGGTTGCCAACTCCCAACAGGCTTCGGCCAAAGAGTTGGCCGAACGGCGAAAGAACCATCATCTACACCGTGCCAAGCTTTGTGAAAAAATCGACCAAAACTCCGAAAAAGGTGAAAGTGACATTCAAGAAAACAGTCGCCCGAACAAATTGCTTTTTACGAAGAACGGCGCTTTATATCGTATCAAGGCACCAGAAACGAGGAGACAACGCAGAGAGCGTGTTCGAAGAAACAATCTTGAAGACCTGTTGATACCACCAAAGTCATCGGATGAATTGATTAGCCGTGTTTTTGCACGACTCGATGCTAAATATCGAATCATCCGTGTAGCGTAAATTTCCTATCCGGGATAAACGGCATGGTTACAATCAAGCCATACGACGTAAAAGCAGCTGCCGATCAAGAAACCATGAACTCTACCATATTCGTTTGCAGATAAACAAAACTGATATGGAGTATAGGCTTGGTATTGCTCATTTAATTGTACAAAACCGTCAGGTCTACTTGTTTTGTCCCAATTTATAGGATGACTGCGTATCGACCTGCTACGATTGCCGGTAAAATCGGAAACACGCCAAGACGAAAGGCTTTTGAGCCGATCCATAAGAGTTTGAGTATATCCAGCTTGAAATTCCGCGGGGCACACTTCAACATCAGTTGCATCAAAAAACTTAAAAGAAAACCGCAATATATCATCATCAGCAACGGCCGCCTTGACACCCGTACTTGAAACTATTTGGTTTTTTTTCTTTTTAATCGGCAATTTTCTGATAGAACTCTTTGGTGATTTTCTTTGAGATATAGGCGTTACAAGGCTCATCTTCCGAAATATCGCCACGAGCGGAAATCCATGGGCGCTCTTTATGCGTCATTATTTCCAAAGCAACCGCAGTTTCAGAGCCGAAAACATCAATAACCTCATCAATGTGTTTCTTCAGTTCCACCTTGAGATCAGGCTTCTCGATTTCTTCGTCGATAGGACGCCATTTGTAGCCCTTAAAACGATGATATTGAGACAAGGCCACAGGGCCATGGACCCATGCTTGAAACTGTTCCGGGGTTATCTCTTTGTCATAAAGCGCCAAATGCCAAGCGTCAGCATAATACATGAGCTTTTGAAGCTTAAGCGGAGTCAACAGTTCTCCACGCTCGCGTGATTCACATATTAAGTAATCTGCAAGAAGGGTGGATTCCTGATATTTTTCAGCTTCGCAAATCATATTAGGACCTCAACGCAGAAAAGCCACAAGGCAATCCTACCTTATGGAAATTAAAGACTCGTTCTTATATTGCGCCCGTAACGCATGTTATAAGATGAATAAATCAGCGCCATTGTCAATGACGCGACGAAAAATAGTGTTTCACAAATTGTTACACCAAGCGGATGCGCGTACAAAATTTCATTATATAAAACATGGTCAACCGTTTTTATCGTGAATTTTCACGTCTTTGCCTCTCCCTTGCGCTCATCAGAACAGCAATGCTTATTGTCTTTTCTCGTTCTGTAATTAAAAACTCTTTTTCGTTAAGCGTTTTTTCTCTTTCGTATATATATTTCATCTTTTTATTATATTCTTTTTCCAATTTATACTTTGTATCGCGAAGTTTAGATATTATTTTAGAGATCAAGCTTGAAACAGAACCTCTGGATTCAATGATTGATAGGTCCTTTTTACTTATCCCGTGAGGAGGACAAATTTCAATAGTTCCGCGCTCGAAAGCATCAAACTCACTTTGATCGCCACCTTCTTTGATAAAGAACGCGTCAACGCTTTCTTCAACCGCGTTCACGATCCTATTTCGTGAATATTCGAGAAACTCGACAGAGTGTTTCTGCAATCGTCGCGATATTTGAAGTTCAGTTTCAGCTGCGTTCAGCATTTCCGTGGCATGTTGACTTTTGGTTGTTGGTGATCTCGTATCTGTTGAACGGCTCCTTCTCAAGCCTAAAGGCTTGCAGACCGCCTCATATGAATCAAGCAGTCGATGATAGCTATCACGACCGGCAAACACAGGGTGTTCATGGTGGCTGACGTAAACTTTGCCGGGCTTTCCTTTGCGGAATTTTTGATAGGTAGGCACCACGGTTAAATGAGCGTGTTTGGTTTTTTCATCCTCATGAAATTCAAGATAAACCGCATTACTGCCGAATGTTTCCAACACCCATTTGGTGGTAATATTTTCCCATCTAGTGGAATTTTCAGGATTTAAATCGAAAAATTCAGGAGAAGCAGTCAGGATCAAAGAAGTGTATGGTGTTTCATTTCTTTTATGGATATGTGCCTTCTGAGATTCAATATAGTTTTTCGCTGATTGATAAGGGTCTTTCTCGATACCAATTACCGTTTTATTCAGCTTCGTTCTTTTTAGATCACAGTGGTCAATTCTACCTCTGGAACGACGACAATGATCCGTTTGTGACTTTAACTTACCGTCAGAAATTCGTTTTATATCTATAACAATATAGTTCTTTTCGTAATTCATCTACGGGCCCCATATCAATTTATTATTATAATGGGGAAATAGGAATTTTTTTAAAATAACGAAGGAATTTTTACATTGCTCACAAGGGAAAATGGATCCTCCTGAAGGCTCCTCCATTTTCCGTGAGCCAGAACCGCTGATCGCTCTTTCTGGACTTTCCGATTTCGGTCGGACTTCCGACCGATCATGCAATATCAATTCCGATATATATGTGTCTACATTGATATTGCATGATGCCTTTGCCAATCCATCGAAGGGCAAAGGCATGTGTTGGTTTGCAAAATCAGTGCATCAGGTGGCAATCCAGCCCTGTTTTCACGCTGATCTTTTCACAGGAATAGACTGTACCCTTATCCTGATCGATTATCGTGTATTTCCCGGGGTGGTCGAGACCGACTTTGGCGTTGCCATAAGGCAATGCCCATATACCGATCATCGTAACCGTTGCCCAGACGGGTATCATCAATATCACCGCGATAAGGATCTTGCGATTTGACACCACATGAAAGGATCTCTGCTTTCGAACAATATCCTCAAACTCCTTTTCTACCTTCTTCATCCCGCGCAGCATCCGGTCCATGATGGAGTTCGCAAGTGTCGCAACTTCCGTCATGGACGACCCCATTGCCTTGACGTGCTTCTCCGATTGTATCGTGGACTCCAGAAACTGATGTTTCTGTGTTTTGGCTATCTCGCTTTCGCGATTCAATAGGCGTTTAACAATGTCTTCTTCGTTGAATTTTTCGTCTGACAATTCAATTCTCCTCAACTGTTCGGTGGTCGTTGTTGGGGAAATAGGGCCTTTGTCTGTGATCGCATGTCATTTTGAAAAAATTAACCATAACCTTGATTAAAGTTGCCATTTTGTTCCGAATTTCCGGAGCCAGCCAATGATTCCGATGAGCGGCCATTTTTTGGTCCTCATTCCAAATTTGGTTGAAGGAAAAGCACTTGGATAAACGTCTTTTGAAACGGAAAGAAGCCGCCGCATATTGCAATATGTGCGCAACCACATTCTCTCACTATGTGACTATAGGAATGCTGCCAAAATCAATACCAGTTATTGGCCTTTATGATCGTAAAGCAATCGATTTGTGCCTTGATGCAATCAGTGGCTTGTCATCTAATGATCCTGACGATGACCCGTCAAATGCGGCATACAAACGTCGCCAAAGTCGGAAGAGCAGGGGGCTGTGATGGTGGCTGCAAAACTAAAAGGCATACATAAATATTCTAAAAAGCTCGCCGACGGGACGTGTACGTATTATTACAAGGTCAATCGCGAGAAAGGATCTCCGGTGTTTTGGCGGAGCAAGAACAAACCAGAACCTGAGCCTGTCAGCGACCAGTTTCTTGATGCGTACAATAACGCCAAGGCTTCCCTCAACGTCAACGGCACCCTTCCAAAATCGTTCTTCTCTATTAATGATCTGATTACAGAATTTCGAAGATCTGGAGAATGGGCTAAGCTCGCGCGAGATACCAAGCGGGGGTACGAAGAAGTATTCGCGCTTATCTCTGATGAATTTGGTGATGATGATATCAAGATTTTCGAGGCTACAGACTTTTTTGGTGACGTATTGGAATGGCAATATCAATGGTCCGATCGTCCTCGAAAAGCCGACCGACTTGTTCAGGGTCTTACCCGCCTTGCTAATTTTGCCAAATACATGAAGAAGATCGACAATCACGTATTGTCTGGTATCAAAAGACTGCATAGAGCTGATCGCTCTGACATTATCTGGACAACAGAAGAAATTGAAAGGTTTTGTGCAGATGCGAGCCCGCAGCTAAGGTGGGGATTGTTACTGGCCAAATATACCGGTCTTCGTCGGCACGATCTGGTGTCTATAAAAACCGACGCAGACAAAGGTTACAAGTTTGATTGGCACTCACACAAGAGCAAACGTCGTAATTCAAATGGAAGTATTGCGAAACAGAAAAGATTAGCCATTCCTATACATTCAGAAATACGAAAGATCCTTGAAGAAATAGCCCATTATAAAGGTTCGAGAAGCATTCCTGTTTCGACTCTTACGATACTTTGTAATGAAAATGGAAGAGCGTGGACCAAGGATGGGTTTTCTACCAGTTTTAATCGCCATCGCGATAAGCATGGGATTGATAAACATCTGCATGATCTCAGGGGTAATGCATGTACGGAGTTTAAATTGGCTGGCTTTTCCAATGATGAAATTGCACGTATCCTCGGATGGGAAAGGGAGCGTGTTGAAAAGTTGATTGAATTGTATGTTTCGGATAAAGAAATTGCAAAAAGCCAGAAGGAACGTTATGAACGCGCAACAGAAAGAGAACAGATTCTGTAAACCAGCTGTAAACCCGCTGTAAACCTCAGTTTCCGTTCTTTTTTGTTCTCCATAGCACCGCGCATCAAACATCTGTTTTTATTTGATGTTTTTGTGATGAGGCCCCTTAGCTCAGTTGGATAGAGCAGCTGACTTCTAATCAGCAGGTCGAGGGTTCGAATCCTTCAGGGGTCGCCATTTTCTCCATGGCCTTTCCGGTAACAGCTTCTGCAGGTGACGAATCCCTAAAGGTTTGTCCATTTAACCCTTGTTTTGGGTCAGAATCCCCTACTGTTTTGTCTATCCTAAGTTGCGTACAGAGTCTTAGATAATAATTTCTGTATCAAGAATAAGAAAACATTGCTTTTTGTCGGTCGAGCCTCAATCATATTCGCCTAGAGGTAGCAGATGACAGACTATTCAAACCAACTTATCGACTTTATGTATGTGGACCGTCCCAAGGTTTCTAGCTTCCTAGCTCAGTTCATGGCCGAAGGGCTAGTTGTAGAGCACAATATTTCTCAAGAGACAGAGGCGAATAGGAAGCTGGGCCTATCTACATCCGCTAGGATTGCCAGTTTTCTGGGAATGTCTGTCGATGCATCTGGAGAATATGAAAGAGGCTCAGCCGATAAGTCCTCAGAAACAATAAAGAAGAACCCAGAGTGGGCCCAGGCCAAAGCTCTTATACAATATGTAGCCGATGCGCAGGTGCAAGAGCCGGATGATCTGAAAGTTGGAACATTAAGAATTCTTATCGGTAAACTCCAAATATATGACCTAACACCATTCAGGCAAATAGCCGACAATTCTCGTCTTCTTGATGCAATAACAAAGGCCATAATGCTGAGACCTGAAACCTTGGTGCCAGATCTAAGTAGAATAGATGACGAAATTGCATCCTTGGATACAGGAAATTTAGGCCGAAATTGCTTAAAATCTGCTCCCCAAAAACGAAAGGAGCTTAAGCAGCAAAGAGAAACAATTATTGGCAATTTCAATATCTACCTCGACGCAATAGTGGAAGGCATTAGCCACGTTGTTCGGTATTCACCATTCTCGGTGGTTGCCGTGCTGGAAACATCTGACGACTGCTATTGGTTCTCATTAAAGCAAGAATCATTGCTGCACGATCAAGGCGATACTCTGTTGAAATATGGTTACGCCATTGATGGAGATTGGTCTGTCGCCTGTATACTTGACGGAGACTCCAAAGATTTTGAAAGCCGAGAAGAGGATGAACCGGCGGATGAAGCAATCATATGGGCAACGTTAGCCAGACCAATTGCAATTGCTGGTCGGAAAGTGGTCGGGAGGCCAGATCACTTTAGAAGTTTAATGCCTCTGGTTGTGTTTCGTAGCCTGGGGCAAATATTAAGATAAAACAACTGGAGTTTTTTGGCGGACAGAACAATGAGGAATTCCTGACCAAACCTTTTCCGCGCGTTTAAAAAATCTCAATGAAATCAAGGGCTGAAAATTGGCTTTTGGACAAACCTATCGGGATTCTACAGCAGGAGCGCCTATGTCCGGTTCCGCATCAAAACTCTCCAGTCCATCCGCTCAACGCAACCGCGAGCCAATTCGCTTGCTTTTGCAAGACGTTCTGCCAACAAGCGGTCTCGTTCTCGAGCTGGCCAGTGGCACCGGCGAGCATATCATTCATTTCGCACAGCATTTTTCCCACCTGATCTGGCAACCGTCTGATCCATCAGAAGAAGCACGGGCTTCCATCGCGGCATGGATCGAAGACGTGGAACGCGACAATTTGCGCCAACCATTGACGATTGATGCCTCACGTGAGGATTGGACCATCGAAGCGGCAGATGCGATCATCGCCATCAATATGGTTCACATCAGCCCATGGGCCGCAACTGAAGGGATGATGAAGACTGCCGGAAAGCTGTTGCCACAGGGTGGCAAGCTCATTCTTTACGGGCCCTATCGACAGAAGGGACAGCCCTTTGTCGAGAGCAACGCTGCATTTGACGGCTCATTGCGCGAACGCAATCCCGAGTGGGGTGTCCGTCATCTTGAAGATGTCGTTGATCTGGCAAAGCGCTCCGAATTGGACCTTGTCAGAACAGAAACCATGCCCGCCAACAATCTGTGTGTCGTGTTTGAGCGCCAATCGGCTTAAGCCACCGATGCCATCGATGCGCTTGCCTGAGAAAATGGGGCAGGGTTCTTTTTAGTTTTTGCACCCTGCGCCGGATCGCCCTGTGCAATCGGGAACAAATCCGTTATAGGATCGGGCAGACCCAACCATCCAGCGCCTATCAAAGGCTCAAGCCGGTGAGAGACACATGTCAGACCTTGGCCAATTCCCTCAGGATCCCAACCGCCCTGAAGGCCATCCAATGCCCAATACCAAGACCGGAGCGCATTGGCACCAATCCGGCGACAGGCACCCTGTTGAGCCTGATTGGATCACGTCCCTGAGCGATGCCATCCAGAACGGCCTCAATAGTTTGTGTTCCTCGCGCATCAGGTCTTTTCTTGCCCTGATGTTGTTCGCTCTGGTCTGCTTCCTGCCGGGCTTCAATTCCATTCCGCCGGTTGACCGCGACGAGGCGCGATTTGCTCAAGCCTCCAAGCAGATGATGGAGGCGGGCGACTATGTCGATATCCGTTTTCAGGATGGCACACGCTACAAGAAACCGGTCGGGATCTATTGGTTGCAGGTGCTCAGCGCAAAGGCGACGGGACAGGGGGAAAATGCCCCGATCTGGGCCTATCGCATTCCGTCTCTTGTCGGCGCGCTATTGAGTGTCGGGCTGACTTTCCTCATTGGGATGCGCATGGCTTCTGTGCGTGTTGGTTTTCTGGCCGGATTGGGCATGGCGGCGGCTATCCTTTTAGGGGTGGAAGCGCGCCTCGCCAAGACGGACGCCATGCTGTTGGCAACGATCCTCGCTGTGCAATGGCTGCTTTGGGAGCTTTATGATCAACGCTCGGGCCTCAAACGCTGGCAGGGGATCCTGCTGTGGGCCTCACTGGGCGTTGCCGTGCTGATCAAGGGGCCGATCATCCTGATGGTGTCCGGCCTGACCATTCTGTTTGTCACGCTACAAGAGCGCTCCATTGGCTGGCTGAGGGGGACGGGCTGGAAGATTGGTATTCCGCTCTTTCTCGTCATAACGTTGCCGTGGTTTATCGCCATTGGCATTCACACCGACTGGGGCTTCTATCTTGAATCCGTCGGCAAGGACATGATCGGCAAGGTGGCCTCAGGCAAAGAGTCGCACGGCGCACCTCCGGGCACCTATCTTGCCGCCACGATTGGCACCTTCTGGCCGGTTTCGGTCTTTCTGATCCTCTCGGTCGTCTGGATCTGGAAGCAGAAGAAGCTCAAGTCCGTCCGCTTTGCCCTCTCATGGATCGTGCCGACATGGATCCTGTTCGAGCTTGTGCCCACCAAGTTGCCGCATTACATCCTGCCGGTGCTGCCTGCGCTGGCGATTCTGACCGCAGCCGCTCTTGAAAACCTTGCAACCATCTGGCGTCCGCTTTGGGCGCGGATTGTCGCTCTGCTTATTCCGATCATCAGCATCGTGCTCGGTCTCGGTGCGCCCATTGCTCTCATCGTGCTTGAGGGCGCGATCAATCCCGCAGCGTTTGGGCTGGGGCTTGTCGCCTCTGGACTTGGCCTGTTGTGCTATGCTGTTTTCATCCGCGGGCGCGTGATGGCGGCCTTCATTCTGGCTGCCACTGTGGCGCCGATCCTCTACCTCTCGATCCACGGAACGATTTTCCCGTCCTTCCGATCCGTCTGGCTTTCGAACCAGCTTGAGGAAACGGTCAATCGGGTCAAGCCATGCGAAAGCGTGGAAGTGGCCAGTGCCGGCTATTCCGAACCCAGTCTGGTTTTCCTTCTGGGCACCGATACGCAGTTCAGGGGCGGGCAGTCAGCCGCAAAATTCCTGACCGAGGCCGGTTGCCGCATCGCCATCGTCGAGCGTCACGAGGAAAAGGGCTTTTTCGAAGTGATTGATAAGCAGCAGGCTCAGATCGAGGAAATCGCGCGTGTGGACGGTTACAAGCTGAACGGCGGTAAATGGCAATCCTTTGGCCTCTATCGCCTCAAGATGTAAGCTGGCACCGCACAATCAAACTGGATTAGACTGATAAGCATGGCAATTCTCGACGCTCTGACATCCGCCGCCAAACGCCTTGGACAACAATACCGGGCCTTTTCCCTTGTGCGCAGGAAACGAGGTTTTCGGGCGCGATCCGGACTTGATCTTCCAGCTATTCAACATCCGAATTGGCAGTTGATTCTGGTGGTGATGGCCAGCCTTGTGGCGCTCGGTTTCCTGTTTTTCGATGAAGCCGCTGGCCATTGGCGGAGCACCATTTCGGGCGAGACTTATCACTTCTTTCGCGCCTATACTGATTTTGCCAAATCCGAGGTTATCCTCGTACCAGCCGGGATCACTGTGCTCGCTCTTGGTCTGTTGCCATGGCACCGCCTCGACAAGGCATCAGTGGCCGTTGTGACCCGGTTCCAGATGTTCGGCCTCTATGCCTTTGTCGCGGTTGCCGGGTCGGGCATATCCAACAATCTCATCAAAATGATGATCGGGCGGGCGCGGCCACGTTACTTCGATCAATTGGGGCCGCACCACTTCGATCCCCCGGGCTTTTCCTCGGGCTTTCAGAGTTTTCCATCAGGCCATTCGGCGACTGCCGGAGCAATGGCCATCATCTTCATCCTGTTGTTCCCTCGGCTCAAGTGGATCTGGCTCGGTGTTGCCTTCTGGATCGGTGTGTCGCGGATCGTGGTTGGAGCCCATTACCCCTCTGATACGGTGGCAGGTCTGACTTATGGTGCCTCATTTGCATGGCTGCTCGCCCTTTGGTGTGCCAATCGCCGTCTGCTGTTTCGGTCAGAAGCCGGATTAATCAGGATCCCAAAAACAAGCGCACTATCTCTTGGCAAACTCTACAAGGCTCTTCACATGATGCGCCAAAAAGCCTAAGAGAAAGCGACTTCGGCGCAGTCACTGTGCCGGTCGATACCCATTTGCGTCTTGAGTCAGGACATCCTCATGCTGGACACCTTGCCACCGATATCCCACGCCTGCGATGTATCAGTCATCATCCCGTGCAAGAACGAACGCGACAACCTGGCGTTCCTGATCGACGAGGTTGGCAATGCACTGACAGATCTGAGCTTCGAACTCATCATCGTCGACGATGGCTCGGATGATGATACCGACACGTTGCTTCGGGACTATGCAAGGACGCGCCCATGGCTGCGACACCTTCGGCACGCGACATCTTGCGGCCAGTCAAACGCAGTGAGAACGGGTCTTTTGCATGCGCGCGGCGAATTCATCGCTACTCTTGATGGCGACGGGCAGAATGATCCTGCCTTTTTCCCGCAAATGGTCGCCGCCCTGAGAGAGAAGGGCCCTGACTATGCGCTTGCGGCAGGCCAGCGTATGAAGAGAACGGACGGTTTCGTGAAAAAACACGGATCCCGACTGGCCAACGCCATTCGCCAAAAGCTGCTCAAGGACAACACCCGCGATTCCGGCTGTGGTCTCAAGGTCATCCGCCGTCAGGTCTTTCTCAACCTGCCATTCTTTGAAGCCTGGCACCGGTTTCTTCCGGCGCTCGTGGTGCGGGAAGGACTCAAGATCGTCCATATCGACGTGATTGACCGCGGCCGTAGCCATGGCAATTCAAAATATGGAATCTTTGACCGGCTCTGGGTTGGCATCATCGACATGCTGGGGGTTTATTGGTTGCGGAAACGGCGTCAGAAAATACCCACCATTACCGAAATCGATCTTGGCAACTCTAATTAGACACAGGCAGCATCCGCGCACTCGTCAGAAAGACAGACAATGCTAGAGACCCTCTGGATCGACCTTTCCAACTGGCTTCATACCGTCTTTGTTCAGCAATTCGATGTTTGGCTCATTCTTGGCTTTCTGGCCCAGGCCATGTTTACCATGCGCTTCGTCGTACAGTGGATTGCGAGCGAACGGGTCGGGCGGTCTGTTGTTCCGGTGGCTTTCTGGTTTTTTTCTATCGGGGGCGGCGCGCTTCTGTTTATTTATGCGCTCAAGCGCGGTGATCCTGTCTTCATTGTGGGGCAGGGTGCCGGTCTTTTCATCTACCTTAGAAACGTGCGCCTCATTTATAAGGAGCACAAGTCCAACAAGCTGATGGAAAACTCGCCCGTCGAGAAAAGCTGATCCGATCACGTTCGCGTCTCGACAAAAAAATGGCGGCTCATTGGCCGCCATTGATGTTTGAAGTGGTCTTCACGGCTCAGCGTGCCGCCGCTTTAAAGGCAGCGAACCCCTGTTCGAGGTCGGCTTTGAGATCCTCGATATCTTCCAGCCCGACATGCAGCCGCAACAACTGGTTCGTCTCTTGCCAATTGGTTGCCGTGCGATGCTTTTTCGGTGCTGGATGAGTGACCAGGCTTTCGAACCCACCCCAGCTGAACCCGAAGCCAAAGAGGTCGAGCGCATCAATCATCGCGCGGGCCTGACTGACCGTGCTGTCCTTGAGCACCAGACCAAACAATCCGCAAGACCCCGTAAAGTCACGTTTCCACAGGGCATGCCCCGGATGGCTTGCGAGGCCAGGGTGCAGGACGCGATCAACCTCTGGCCGCGCTTCGAGCCAGCGCGCAATCTCCAACGCATTCTGTTCATGCTGGCGCAGGCGCATCGGCATGGTTCTAAGGCCCCGCAGCGCCAGATAGATATCGTCCGGTCCCACGTGATACCCCAGCGCACCGTGCACATCGAGGAGGCGCGACCAGTGCTTTTCATTGGCGGACACAGTCCCCAGCATCGCGTCGGAATGCCCCACGATATACTTGGTACCGGCAGTCACAGATATGTCGAC
This sequence comes from Cohaesibacter sp. ES.047, assembly GCF_900215505.1. Taxonomy (NCBI): domain Bacteria; kingdom Pseudomonadati; phylum Pseudomonadota; class Alphaproteobacteria; order Hyphomicrobiales; family Cohaesibacteraceae; genus Cohaesibacter; species Cohaesibacter sp. ES.047. The sequence continues at coordinate 4,099,027 of NZ_LT907844.1, read as the reverse complement.
CCCATGGGCGAAGGCATCGAAGAACAGCTGCGTACCCCATGTGTTGTCGAGAACAACCGCGATATCTTTGGCGTGGGCAGCTTCGACAATCGCTGGAATATCCTGAATTTCAAAGGTCTCGGACCCCGGCGACTCGGTGTAGACCGCGACCGTATTATCCTTGAACAGCTTGGCAATCTCCGAGCCGAGCAACGGATCGTAATATTCGACCTCGACCCCCATGGGAATGAGAATGGTATCTGCAAAATGCCGGGTTGGTTCATAGGCTGTATCGGTGATCAGAACATGCTCACCGGTTTTCACTACAGACAGCAATGCCAGAGTACAGGCAGATAGTCCGGAAGGGGTGAGCACCGTGCCATGGGCGCCTTCCAACTCGGCAACAGCCTGTGTCAACGCGTCGATGGTGGGACTGCTGCGACGGCCGTAATAGTATTTTGCCTTCTGAAGATAGAGGTCTTCGGTCTTTTCGAAAACAACGGTTGAACCATGGACGACCGGTGGATTTACAAATCCGTGATTGTCCGAAGGGGACCGTCCGGAAAGAACAAATTGGGTGTCCTTTCCGTATGATTTCTTATCTTTTGATTTGTCGCTCATTGCTTTGGCCAACCTCTGCTCTTCGCTGTTCTACATTCATGTGAAATAATCGTCGGAAACTCAGCCTAAAAGAACCAAATATTTCCGTTTAGCACCAATAGAGAACATTTTTCGTGTGTTTTATTCAAATTCGTGGATATCACTGCATATTTCCTCTTGACCGAAGTCGAATAATTTCCTTCGATGTCAAAGTCAATCGTCCGTGTGGCGATGTGACCAAGCAATCTCTTAGCAGTGCCGTCAGGCTTCACCCATAAAAAGAAGCCGGCGAGACTGTACAATAATGCAATCAAATTCTTTTGGGCAACAAATAGGCTGCAACATGAAAAAAGCTCTTACTTCCGTACTTCTGGGTTCTGTCTTCGCGATCGGTGCAACCGCTGCATCTGCTGCGACCCTTGATGATGTAAAAGAAAAAGATGCCGTTCAGTGCGGTGTGAGCCAGGGTCTGCCGGGCTTCTCCAATCCTGATGCTGAAGGCAACTGGACCGGCCTTGACGTAGACTTCTGTCGTGCAATGGCAGCTGCCATCTTCGGTGACGACACCAAAGCCAAATACTCGCCCCTTTCTGCCAAAGAACGCTTCACGGCTCTGCAGTCCGGCGAGATCGACGTTCTGCCGCGCAATACCACCTGGACCATGACCCGCGACACCGCTCTGGGCCTGAACTTCGCTGGCGTCAATTACTATGACGGTCAGGGCTTCATGATTCGCAAGTCCCTTGGTGTTACCTCCGCTCTGGAGTTGTCCGGCGCATCTGTTTGCACCAACACCGGCACCACCACCGAGCTGAACGTGACCGACTACTTCCGCTCCAACAACATGGAGCTGGAACTCGTTCAGTTCGAAAAATCGGACGAAGTTGTTCAGGCCTATGATGGCGGTCGCTGTGACGTATACACCACAGATGCTTCCGGCCTCTATGCACAGCGCCTGAAACTCACCAACGCCGACGATCATGTCGTTCTGCCGGAAATCATTTCCAAAGAGCCACTTGGCCCGGTTGTTCGTCAGGGTGATGACCAGTGGTTCAACATTGCCAAATGGGTGCTGTTCGCCATGGTCAATGCTGAAGAGCTCGGTGTGACCTCGGAAAACGTTGACGAAATGAAGGAAAGCAAAAACCCATCGATCCGTCGCCTGCTTGGTGTTGAAGGCTCCTTTGGCGAAAACCTCGGTCTCGGCAACGACTGGGCTTACAACATCATCAAAGAGGTTGGCAACTACGGCGAAAGCTTCGAAGCCAACGTTGGCCCGGAAACCCCGCTTGGTATCGCACGTGGCGTGAACGCCCTGTGGTCCAAAGGCGGTCTGATGTATGCGCCTCCAATCCGCTAAAATGCGTTGATTATGCCCCGGCAGGACGATTCCGTCCGCCGGGGTTTTTTGTCCGTGGCGCAGAAGAACTACAATTGCATAATCCCCGGTTTACAAGGGGTAACGCCACGTACCCGATCGTTCGGTCGACCTGACGGCGACCGGCCTTGGACGAGGTCATCATGGCTGCAAACACTCATGAGGTCGCCGATACGGCGCCCGCCAAGGGATCCATATTCAATGATCCCATGGTCAGAGGGATAGTTTATCAGGTCGCGCTGATTGGCGGTCTGGCTTATCTCGCTTGGAATATCATTCAAAACGCTGCCCACAACCTGGAAAAACAGAATATTGCCTCCGGTATGGGCTTCATGGACAACACGGCTGGGTTCCTTCCGAACCAGTCACTGATCGAACTGAGCGCCACCTCCACCTACGGTCAAGCGCTGCTGGCCGGTCTGCTCAACACGCTTCTTGTTGCTGTCATCGGCATCTTTTTTGCCACCCTTGTCGGCTTCATCGTCGGCATTGCCCGCCTCTCCAACAACTGGGTGATCTCGAAGCTGGCGACGGTCTATATCGAAATCATTCGAAACATCCCTTTGCTGCTTCAGATATTCTTTTGGTATTTTGCCGTTCTGCGCGCACTGCCCAATCCGCGCAACTCGTGGGATATGGGAGCCGACTTCTTCCTCAACAACCGCGGCCTCTATATGCCCAAGCCCATGTTCGGCGAGGGATCCGGACTCATCCTGATTGCCTTTGTTATAGCAATCGTCGGATCAATTGGCGTGTCCTACTGGGCGAAAAAGCGTCAGATGGCGACCGGGCAACGCTTCCCCGCCTTCTGGACGAGTGTGGGCATGATCATAGGTCTTCCCATTCTGGCCTATTTCATTGCCGGTATGCCTATCAACCTTGATGCACCGGGCCTTAAAGGCTTTAACTTTGCCGGTGGCATGAAGGTGATCCCCGAATTTGTCGGACTTCTCCTGGCTCTGACGATCTACACTGCGTCATTTATCGCGGAAATCGTGCGGGCGGGCATTCTCGCCGTTAATCATGGGCAAACTGAAGCCGCGCATGCGCTAGGCATCAGAAACGGGCCGACGCTGCGACTGGTCATCATTCCGCAAGCCATGCGGGTGATCATTCCGCCGCTCACATCGCAATATCTGAACCTGACGAAAAACTCGTCACTGGCCGTGGCCATCGCCTATCCGGACATCGTCTCGGTCGGCGGTACGGTGCTCAACCAGACAGGGCAGGCGGTGGAAATCATCGGCATCTGGATGATTGTCTATCTGTCGATATCTTTGTTCACATCCATGCTGATGAACTGGTACAACCGGTCCATCGCATTGGTCGAGCGCTAGGAGAAAACCATGTCTGAACACTCTTTCTCCTATGTCAGAAAATATATGGAAGAGGAACGTCCGGCTCCGTTGAGTACAACCGGAGCAGGGCACTGGATCAAAACCAAACTATTCTCTTCCATCCCGAATACGATCCTCACGTTCATCGGGCTCTATCTGATCTATCTGATTGTCCCGACACTCATCGAGTTTGCTTTCATCAACGCGGTCTGGACCGGTCAGGATCGTGACGCCTGCGCCGGTATTGACGGAGCTTGCTGGGCGTATGTGAGGGACTATTTCAATCTCTTCGTCTATGGACGTTATCCGCCGGAAGAATACTGGCGCGTGAATATCGTTTTTGTGGTGGGCGTGCTGGGCCTGATCCCGGCACTGATCCCCGATGCACCGTTCAAGCGTGAAAACATCCTTTTCATGCTGATCGGCTATCCGGTCATGACGTTCATTCTGCTCACGGGTGGCAATTTGGCGTTCGAAGCCTTTCTTTTCGAATATGCCATCCTGTTCCTTGTGATTGTTGGCCTTGGCGCGCTCATCGCCTATGCAACTCAAAGCGCAGTCAAACCGGTTGTGCTGTTGCTCGGCAGCATCGGAATTGCGATCGCCATCATCTTCGGGATCATGTCGTTCGATTTCGGTCTCGTGCCAGTTGAAACAGCTCGTTGGGGTGGCTTCCTCGTCACGCTCGTGATTGCTGTCACCGGGATTGCGGCTTCGTTGCCGCTTGGCATTGCTCTCGCCTTGGGTCGCCGGTCGAAGATGCCGGTCGTCCGTCTGGTTTCGGTGATTTTCATCGAATTCTGGCGAGGCGTCCCACTGATCACGGTTCTCTTCATGTCGTCGGTCGTGTTGCCGCTCTTCCTTCCAGACGGCGTCACCTTCGACAAGTTGCTTCGTGCCCTGATCGGGGTTGCGCTCTTCTCGGCCGCCTATATGGCCGAGGTGGTCCGCGGTGGTCTTCAGGCCATCCCGAAAGGGCAATATGAGGGGGCTGATGCCCTTGGCCTGACCTTCTGGCAGTCCACATCCCTTATCACCATGCCGCAAGCGCTCAAGCTTGTGATCCCCGGCATCGTGAACACCTTCATCGGTCTGTTCAAGGATACGACCCTTGTTCTCATTATCGGTCTGTTCGACCTTCTGGGGCAGGTGCAGAACTCTTTCTCAGACTCCACATGGGCCACCTCGACCCAGAGCCACACAGGCTATCTCTTTACGGCGACTGTCTTCTGGCTCTTCTGTTTCGGCATGTCCCGCTATTCAATTTTCATGGAAAACCGGCTACATACCGGTCACAAACGATAAGTTGCCCGGAAAGGTATTTAGTCCTATGTCAGAAACCGCTGTAGAAACCACCGAGCACCGCGAAGAACGCATCAAGATGCAGGTGTCTGAAACCGACGTTGCGATCGAAATCGAGAAAATGAACAAGTGGTATGGTGACTTCCACGTTCTGCGCGACATCAATCTCAAGGTCATGCAGGGTGAACGGATTGTCATCGCAGGTCCTTCAGGGTCGGGCAAGTCAACCATGATCCGCTGTATCAATCGCCTTGAGGAACATCAGGAAGGCAAGATCGTCGTTGATGGCATCGAGCTGACCAACGATCTCAAGAAGATCGACGAGATCCGCCGCGAGGTGGGCATGGTGTTCCAGCACTTCAATCTCTTTCCGCATCTCACCATTCTGGAAAATCTTACCCTGGCTCCGATCTGGGTACGCAAGATGCCCAAGAAGGAAGCCGAAGAGATTGCGATGCACTATCTGGAGCGGGTCAAGATCCCCGAACAGGCCCTCAAATATCCCGGCCAGCTCTCGGGTGGTCAGCAGCAACGTGTGGCCATCGCCCGTTCTCTGTGCATGAACCCACGCATCATGCTGTTCGACGAGCCAACCTCGGCCCTCGATCCGGAGATGATCAAGGAAGTGCTCGACGTGATGGTCGGCCTTGCTGAAGAGGGCATGACCATGTTGTGCGTGACCCACGAAATGGGCTTTGCGCGTCAGGTTGCCAACCGGGTCATCTTCATGGATGCCGGTCAGATTGTTGAGCAGAATGAGCCCGAGGCCTTCTTCACCAATCCGCAACACGAGCGGACCAAGCTGTTCCTCAGCCAGATCCTGCACTAAAGCATATCGCAATTAATTAACCTCATACCCGGCAGCTTTGAAGTAGTTCAGACACTCCTTGGCAGAATAGAGGTCACAAATGTCACCGATCGCGTCTGAGATTGTATCGAAGCTTCTGGCTGCTCGCTTGCGCAGCAGTGTCTTGAGTTTGGAATATGCCATTTCGATGGGATTGAGGTCCGGTGAATATGGCGGAAGAAACAGCAGCCATGCTCCCTTTGATTTGACGAGCTTTTGAGCTTTCTCACTTTTGTGGAAGGCGACATTATCGAGGATGACGATGTCGCCAGCTGACAGGGTCGGCAGTAGTTGAGTTTCAATCCAAGTTTCAAAGATACGTCGGTTCATCGGAGCATTGACGATCCAGGGCGCAACCATCCCACGGGATCTCAAACCAGCGATGAAGGTCTGGGATTTCCAATGACCAAAAGAAGCGTGGGCGCGATAGCGCTGTCCTTTTGGTGACCATCCAGACCGTTTGGTCAGCTTCGTGTTGGTTGATGTCTCATCGATAAAGATCAATCGGGACAATGCTTTGTTGAAGAAAGGCCGGCGCTGATTGATCCATACATACCGATCATGAGCAATCGCGGCCCGTAGCTGTTCAGTGGCTACCAGACTTTTTTTTATGGCTCAGGCCGAGCCTGTGAAGCACGCGCCCAACGCTAGAGCGATGCACATGGACCCCGCGTTCAGCCAATTCCAGACAAAGCTCATCAAGCGTCAGATCGCCATTCTCAGACATGCGCCTTGTGATCCATTCATGATGCACACCCAACTTGCCTTTGTCTGGTCGGCCTTGCTTGCGAGGCTGCACAGAACCCGTCTCTTTCTTGAGAAGCATCAGGTTATTGACAAACCGTGGTGACACGCGGAAATGGCTGGCGGCCGCCCGATGCGAATGACCGGCATCAACAAATGAAGCAACACGTTCGCGCAATGCAATAGGAAGTGATTTGCCCATGATGATCCCCTTTTCTCAAAGGGAATCACAATTGGCAAAAAATGGGAATCCTGAATCTCATTAACTGCGACACGCTTTAGAAGCAAGGATTACAGACAAACAAAAAGAGCCCGAACAAATCTGTCCGGGCTCTTTTTGTCTTTAAAGGTCAGTGGGGCCGGTCTGGCCCTGTCGCAAACAGGTCGACGTTAGAACTGGAACGTCAGACCGACTTTGGCGACCGCACCATCAATGTCTGTTTTGGAGCTGGACCCTGCAAAATTGTAGGTTTGGTCATTGGACCAGCGATAGCCGGCCTCAGCACGCAAGGAGATATTCTCGGCAACCATGGCTTCGACACCGCCGGTGGTGCTGATAAAGGTATGAACATTGTCGTCAGACGTGCCCGTTGCACGATCCGTCAACTTGCCATCCTGAAGACCTACGCCAAGGGCCGCATAGGGCAGAACGCCACCCATGTCATAGCCGACGCGTGCTCTGATCTCGGTATCCCAAGTGCTTTCGAAGCGGGACGTTGCACTGCTGTCATCGATGTTGTTGTAGTTGGCAGAAATCTCTGGGCCGAAGACGAAGCCGTCCTGAGCAAAGTTGTAACCGGCATAGCCGCCAATCGTACCACCATCGCCATCAACAGATGCTGCGCTACCGTTGGTGTCAGTGTCGCTCCAGATCCAGCCTGCGGCCACACCAGCATAGGCACCTTCCCACGGATTGCCAGACATCACTTCAGCAGGAGCCGGCGGCGCTGAATAGATAGGCTCCGACTGTGGCAGGTCTGCAGCCATGCTGGCGCCGGTTGCTGCCATTACCAATGCCGCGCTTGAAACTATTACTCTTTTCATTTTACTCACCGCTAGTTTGTTGTCATTCTGTGTGACTTCCTAATGACAAAACGTATAGCGGCGAGAGTTGTTCCTTTCGTGGTCGAATTATGCCATTTTTATGGCAGCCCAGTTCGTCGCATAAATGCAACAGTCTGGATGCCAACCCGCCGAAAACCGAGCCTTCGGCCTGTGCATTTCGTGGTTAAGACGTCAGTCTCGCTCGATAATGCTGTCTTCGCGGCTGGCCCATTCGGTCCAGGATCCGTCATAAAGGCCCAGACTCTTCACCCCAATGGTATCAAGAGCCAGCGTCAGAACAGCAGCCGTCACCCCCGATCCGCATGACGTGATGATGCGCTTGGACAGATCAACGCCCGCATCAAGAAATTGCTGACGCATGACTTCGGTGTCCTTGAGGCATCCCGACTCATCGATCAGTCCAACAAATGGCACATTCTTCGACCCAGGCATTCGGCCGGAACTCAACCCTGGCCGCGGTTCTGGGTCAGTTCCTCTCCACCGCCCGTTGGATCGCGCGTCAACGACTTCCACGTCCGGAATATCGATCGCCCTGAGCATTTCGGCATGATTGCACACCGCACCACGATCAAAGCGGGCTGCGAATTTGCCCTTTGTGATGATCGTCGTCTCATCAGTGACCGGGCGTCCTTCAGCTTTCCATTTGGGCAGGCCACCATCCAGAATATAGACATCCTCCACACCCATGATCCGGAAAGTCCACCAGATACGCGGTGCCGTCCTAATCCCGGCGACATCATAAATGATGATCGTTTTGCCATTGCTGATGCCCAGCTGTTCAACGGCCTTGGCGAACGCTTCGGAGGTCGGCAGCATATGAGGCAGATCGGTTGTCAGATCCGCAATGCCGTCCAGATCGAAAAAGACTGAACCGGGAATGTGCTCGGCGTTATACTCTGCTTCTGGATCGCGCTCTTCTGCTGGCATGTGCCAAGAGCCATCGACAACCACCACATCAGGGCTGTCGAGGTGAGCCTCCAGCCATTCCGTATCAACAAGCCATTTGTTTCGCTCACCCATCATGCTGCTCCTGATTTCTTAAAGGGCCGTGGAGGGACGCTGGGGTCTGACATCTGTCTAACTCTCTGCGCTCTCCTCTGGCGGTCAGAATGAACGAAGTCGTTGCGCGAAGCCATATGCATCTCACTGCAAACAAGGAGAAATTCTACATCTGTGGACATAAGCAAGCGGCCACGAGAAAGGGCCGACCCATGGTCGACCCTTTCAAAAACACGACATGTCGTCCCGCAGGACCAGTCAGCAAGCCTTAGTCGCTCAGCTGTTCCCAGCAGTCCATGGCTTTTGCTGCATACATCAGGGACGGTCCGCCACCCATATAGATCGCGGTGCCAAGGCATTCTTCGAATTCTTCCTTGGTGCAGCCCAGCTTGATCAGAGAGCGGGTGTGAAAAGCAATGCAAGGCTCACAGCGCTGCCCGATGGCAATGCCCAAAGCGACGAATTCCTTGGTCTTGGAATCAAGAGCACCCGGCTTGTCGGCACCAGACGACATGGACGAGAAACCACCCATGGTGTCAGGGATGTCCTTGTGGAGAGTGCCGACCTGTTTGGAAATGTCTGACATCAGCTGTTTGAAATCGGTCGCCATGATAATCCTCTTTTGGCCTTGTTCCGCCCGAACGGACGGAACCTGTTGAAAGATCTGGCACCTTTAATATCATTATATTCTAATATTGCAATATTTAAGTCCGAATAGCAGCTGTTCCGAAATTGGATGGATGCTCAATTTAGCTTGCGGGAAAACGCCGTTCAGGTTCAGCTCAAAAAAGGGGGGCTCAATAAACACAATATATTTCATGTGTTTAGCATGACTGAAGGTCTGGTTTGCGCATGCTGACGGTCTGGGAACGGTTTTGAATGATAGTGTCCATAATTCACAGCCCCGGCAATAGGTCGCATGGTGCGAGTGGGCGGGGGCTGAACCACATGTGCAAAAGCCACCAAAGGCTATTCCGCTTCAAATGGAATCGTGATGTCCGACGTGCGCGTCATCCATTCCGGCACGGGCAGTCCCTTGGCCTTCAGGAAGTCCGGATTGTAGAGCTTTGACTGATAGCGGGTGCCGTAGTCGCACAAAATGGTCACGATGACATGGCCGGGCCCAAGGTCCTTGGCGAGGTTGACCGCTCCGGCGACATTGATCGCCGACGATCCACCAAGGCACAGGCCTTCCTTGTCCAGAAGTTCGAAGGCATAGGGCAGGGCGTCCCTGTCGGCGATGCGATAGGCATGATCGACCTCAAGGCCTTCAAGGTTTCCGGTGATCCGTCCCTGACCAATCCCTTCGGAGATCGACGATCCTTCGGATTTCAAGACGCCTTCGGTGTAGTAGCTGTAAAGGGCTGCGCCTTCCGGATCGGCAAGACCGATCTTGATGTCCGGCTTGTGTGATCTGAGGCCCAGTGCTGTCCCGGCCAGTGTTCCGCCGGTTCCGACGGCGCAGATGAAGCCGTCCACCTTGCCGTCTGTCTGGTGCCAGATTTCCTCGGACGTGGTCTCCGCATGGGCGCGCCGGTTGGCGACATTGTCGAACTGGTTGGCCCAAACGGCTCCATTGGGCTCGGTCTGTGCCAGCTGCTGCGCAAGGCGTGCAGAAACCTTCACATAGTTGTTCGGATTGCGATAGGGGACCGCTGGCACCTCGATAAGGTCGGCACCGGCCAGACGCAGCATGTATTTCTTTTCCTGCGACTGGGTTTCGGGGATCACGATGACGCATTTGTAGCCAAGCGCATTGGCAATGAGCGCAAGACCGATCCCGGTGTTTCCGGCCGTTCCCTCAACGATGGTGCCGCCGGGCTTCAAGGCGCCGGATTCCACCGCATCACGAATGATGTATAGTGCTGCGCGATCCTTGACCGATTGGCCGGGATTGAGAAACTCGGCCTTTCCGAGTATTTCGCAGCCGGTCAGCTTGCTGACGCCATTGAGGCGAATAAGAGGGGTGTTCCCGATGGCATCAATCACACTGGTTCGCACGTCCATTGGCCTATCGTCCTTTCGTAAGGGCGCAACTCATCACCCATATTTATGGAACGTGGAGGCATCCCGCAAGCGCTGCACGCGGTGTCAGGGTATGCGAAGTGGGCCATTTTCCGCAAAATTGCCATTTGCCAACACGGCTTGGCAGGCAATCCACGCAGCGAAAAATCATTTCACCGAGGAGGGCTGCAAAAGGCAAGACTATTTCATGCACATGCGCCGCATCCACGACGCAAGGTCTGGATCAACGCGTTCCTTTGATGCTTAAGCTTCAAAGAGCCGTCAAATCATCCGGCCTGATCAAGAGACTGCCTAAGGTCACTGCGCTTTCGATGCTGAGCGACGAGGTCGAGAGCGGATGCAGAATCAACGGGCCGACCGAGAAGATATCCCTGCCCACAGCCACAACCGAGTTCCTTGAGTATGGCAAGCTGCTCACGGTTTTCAATGCCCTCGGCGGTGGTGCTCAACCCCAGAGATTCACTGAGCAACAGGATCGTCTTGACGATCGCCATCTGTTTCTCATTATCTTTGAAGTTGCTGATGAAGCTCTGGTCCACCTTCAGGCGATCAAAATCCAGCTGAGACAATTGTGACAGACTGGAATAGCCGGTTCCGAAATCATCAAGCGACAGCTTCACACCGATCGAGCGCAATTGGGACACAATCTCGGAGGCATGCTCAACATCCTGAACCAGAGCGCTCTCTGTAATCTCCAGCTCCAGTCTGTGCGAAGGAAAGCCGACTTGATTGATAATCTTTACAATCCGGAGGCCCAGAAGCGGATCCTTCAACTGCACAGGGGAGAGGTTGAAGGACAGAATGATGTCATTCGGCCATTCCATCGCGTCGATGCATGCCAACCGCAACAACTCTTCGGACAAACGGGTGATAATCCCCATGTCCTCAGCAACCCGAATGAAGTGCTCCGGCGACACATTGCCGTGACCCGGTCGCTCCCAGCGTGCCAGAGCTTCAAATCCATAGACTTCGTTGCTGGTAAGGTCAATCAGAGGCTGGTAATGCGGGCGAATCTCGCCATCATCAAGTGCCTTTTGAAGATCCTTCTCGATCTTGGCCCGCTCATCGTTTGCTGCCAACATGCCCGCGTTGAACCGCATAACGGTCTCATCACCCATCCGCTTGATCGCATACATCGCCAGATCGGCAAAATGGATGACATCATCGAAAGTCTTGCTATCGTCCGGATAGCAGGCCACGCCCATACTGGCTCCGATCGCATGAACGACCCCTTCGCATTTGACGGGTTGGCTCAGGGTATCACGCAAGGTCTCAGCGACTTCCATCAGATCATAGCCACCTGATAGATCCACCAGACCGACAAACTCATCACCACCAAGCCGAAAGACATGTTTTAATGGGGCAAAAGAAGACAGTCGTTTTGCCACTTCGATAAGCACGATATCGCCACCAGCGTGCCCGAGCAGGTCATTGGCTTTCTTGAAGCCATCGAGGTCAATCGAAAGCACACCAACATGACCACCAGCCTCGTCTGTGTAACCTTGAATGACTTCTTGCAAGTAGCGACGGTTGGGCAGCCCTGTGAGACTGTCGTGTTTCGATAGCCAGTTCAGCTCCTCTTCGGCAGAAATACGCCGCTTGATCTCTTGCTTCTTGCGCATTTCCGAGCGAAGGGCATAGGCATGGCCGGCAGTTCCCAAAAGAAACAGCAACAGAATTGCTTCATCAATTTCGTAAGCATCATATGGACGGCTCCATTGATGAAACCATTCATACAAGTCTCTCTCAGCGGCACCCCACCATAAGAGGAGAGCAACTCCAAAAAAGAGCAGAGGCTCGATAAAACGGCCTAATTTCATTGATCGTTTCATTACTTGCTTCATGACACACCATGACAATCACCGGAACATGCGCCGGAAAATCGGGCAAAGATGGTCCGTCCGAACTTTACCGCTATCGTAATACTACGCAGACATTTGTATACAGCTCGTTGATTTCCTGCACGGATCGGCGAAACACCAGAACTGATCGAATATATAATAAACAATCAATTATCAGATATTCAATTTACGCGAGCATTTATGAGTTTCAGCTAAGTATAAAGGTTGCATTATTAACCTTCTGAAAGCTTATCACGCGCATTTCCAGTTGTTTTGTAAAGTATAGAGCAAAACGAAACGAAACCAAGGCGATTCAAAGTTTCCTTCAAGCGCTGCCGACATCGATTTGTCGCCTTGATGCGAATTTTTTGGGGGGGGCTTTCATGGTTCTGCCTAAAAAGGAAGGTTTGAAAAAGAACGTTAGCAGCTCAACTCGCTGGCATCAGGTTTTCCCTTAGAAAAATGTCCATCTTCACCGCATGCCGTGATCGGGTGGCGCTAGGGTTGACGACAAGCCGTAAGGCGGTTTCCAGGATATACTCGGGGTCGGAATCGATGACTGCGTCCATGGTTCCGTCGATCAACATGCGGCGGGTGTCCGATGTCAGTCCATGGCCGACGAACACCAGATCGTGGCGCATCTTTTTTGTGATGGCCCGTGCGATGCCATCGGATGCGCCACCCACATTGTAAATTCCCACCAGATCCGGAGTATTGTCGATGACCGATATCGTGTGGTGATAATTTTCAGCCGCGTTATCATGACCCTCACGCATTCCGATCACTTTAAGGCCGGGAAACATCTCTTCCATCAAGGCATGAAACCCTGCAACGCGCTCGGAGTGGGCGCGATAGTTGCGGCTGCCGGCCACCATTGCGACACTTCCTGTATCCGCCCGAATGAAACGCCCCATCAAAAGACCTGCCGTTCGACCGGCCATCTGGTTCTCAAGGCCGACATAGGCACTGCGGGCAGGGTGCGGCAAGTCGGTGATGACGGTCACCACGCGCGTTCCATTTGATGTGATATCCTCGATGGCGGCGCGCACGGCTGGATGGTCGATGGCCATGAAGATGATGCCATCCGCCCACGCGGCGTGATGTCGCAGCGCCGAAGCCAATGCATGGGCATCAAAGCTCTCGATAAAGAAGCATCGAAGGGAAACCGTGTCCTGAATCGGCATGGCTGCACGCTCGTGAACCTTCTCACCCAACAGCCTCAAATAGGGATTTGTCCCGGCGGGAAGCAGCACCGCGACATTCATGGGGCCTTTGCCGGACAGGGACGCATATTCTTCATTCGAAATGAAGCCCAAGTCCAGTGCTATCGCCAAAACTCTTTGCAATGTTCTAGGCTTAACGCCCTTGCGCCGGTTCAGTGCCCGATCCACTGTCGCCAGCGAAACCTGAGCCTTTTGTGCAATATCCGACATCCCGCAGGACTTTTTTTTATTCGAAGCCGTCAATACATCAAAACCCATCATTGAATGCTGTTTGACTTGAAGTTGACCAACTCACAAACTCGTCGTCAAGCCAATTGTTTTGGAAGGACTTCAGTTGGAATAGGTGTAGTTAGCACCTCAGAAGACATCATGGGAGGTAATTTTGACTAACAGGAATTCAAAGAAAGGCCTGTCGGGCCTAACCCGTCGGCTTGCGCTGACGATGGGGGTCGCCATTGGTCTCGCAGCCATGGCTCCGCTGAGTGCCAGTGCGCAGTCGTTGACCTTGCGCTACGGCCACAACAATGAGCCGGCTTCCGTAGCAGGCGCTCAGGCAGACTGGTTCGCAGAAGCCCTTGCAAAGGCATCCAATGGCGATATCAAGGTGCAGGTGTTCCCGGCGTCCCAGCTGGGCAAGCTGCAGGAGCTTGCCGAAGCCGTCTCGATCGGCTCGATCGCCTTCTCACACAATACCGCAGGTGGCATCGGATCCCTTTATGAACCGTTCGCTGCGCTCGATACCCCCTATCTTTATCGCGACATCGATCACCTGATGAAAGTGACCGACGTTGATTCTCCGGTCATGCAGGAACTGAACAAGGGCCTGATCGAAGCTGCGAACGTTCGCGTGATCTACGCCCATTATTTCGGTCGCCGTCACATGACTGCCAACATGGCCGTGAAATCTCCGAAAGATCTGGCTGGCGTGAAGATCCGTGCCGTGCCGTTCCCCATCTATACGACCGCAGTTGAAGGTATGGGCGCCGTGCCGATCCCGGTTGACTGGTCCGAAGTCCCAACCGCTCTGGCAACTGGCGTCGCTCAGGGGCAGGAAAACCCTGTCAACGTTGTGCTGTCCGTCAAGCTCTATGACGTGCAAAGCCACCTGATGCTCACGGGGCATATGTCCAACGCCGAAGTCGTCGTGATGAACGAAGACGTCTGGCAGAGCCTGACCGACGAGCAGAAAGCTGCCGTGAAACAGGCTGCTGAAGAAACCCGGCAGAAAGCCACCAAGGCCATTCAGGACAAGGAAGAAGAGGAAACTCAGGCCTTGCGGGATCTTGGCATGACTGTCATCGGCCCGGACGAAGGTCTGGACATTGAAGCATTCCGTGCTTCTGTGAAGGCTCTTGTGCAGGAACGCTTCGGTGAGAAATATGGCGACCTTTACGAAAAAATCGCAGCGATAAAGTGACGATATGCAATCGAAATTGATAACAAAGGGCCGTGTCATCATGACACGGCTCAGCCAAACCGGCGTTTGGGCAGGCATGCTGCTTCTTGCGCTCCTAGCAAGTCTCATCGTCATTCAGGTGGTGGCGCGTAACTTCTTCGACAAGGGGCTGCCCTGGGCTGACGAACTCGCACGGTTCAGCTGTTTCTCTCTGGTGTTTCTGTCTGTCCCGCTTTTGGCTCTCAAGCGTGCAATGGTCTCGGTGACCTTGTTTCAGGAGTTGGTAGGAGACGCAGTCCGCCGCTGGTTACAGCTGCTCAGCGAAATGTCCCTGCTTGCTTTTGCCGGGTTCATGCTCTGGGGGTTCGCCGCCTATCTGCCGCGTGCGGGCAAGTTTCTGACGCCTGCAATGGGAATGCCCAACTGGTGGTTCTACAGTCTCGCACTGATCGGCACCATCGTTCTGGCCATTGTCGCACTTTTGCTGATTGCCGAGACGCTGACGAATGCCTCTCCCTCCAAACCTCGGGAGTCCGAACAATGAGCGTTACGCTACTTCTGCTCTTCCTTGTTTTGCTGATTGTCGGCGCGCCGGTTGCCGCCGCTCTCGGGCTCTCCTCTGCTCTGATGGTTGTCTTGAACAACCTCCCGGTCAGCGTGTTGGCTCAGCGCGCCGTGAACTCGCTTGACAGTTCCCCCTTGCTGGCCGTGCCGCTGTTCATCCTCGCAGCAAACCTGCTCAACTCAATGGGTGTCACAACGCATCTTTTTGATCTCGTCCGCATGGTTTTGGGGCGCATCAGAGGGGCCGTCGCCCAGGTCGGCGTGCTTGTTTCTCTCGTGTTCTCTGGCATTTCGGGTGCCGCGCTTGCCGATATCGGTGCTCTTGGTGCCATCCAGATCGGCCAGATGAAAGCGCAGGGCTATCGCGAAGACTTTGCTGCAGGGCTTACAATCGCTGCGGCCACCATCGGTCCGATCTTCCCGCCGTCCATTCCCATCATCATCTATGCCAGCGTGGCGAACGTTTCGGCCGTCAAACTGCTGCTTGCCGGGATTGTTCCCGCATTGCTGCTGACAGGTCTTTTGATGGTGCAGATCGGCATCATGGCCCGCATGTTCAATCTGCCGCGTGATACGGTCAAGCCGACACGCAAGGCTATCGCATTCAAGTTTGTCTACTCTTTCCCAGCCCTTATGGCGCCGATCCTGCTTGTCGGCGGTCTGGTGAGCGGCTATTTCGGCCCAACTGAAGTTGCTGGCATGACCGTGGCCTATGCGGTTCTGATTGGCATATTCATCTATCGGACGCTCACTCTTCGGAAAATGCTCGACTGTCTGGTCGAGACTGTTGAGGCCACGGCGAACATTCTTCTCATCGTTGCCGCCGCCGCGCTCTTTGCCTGGGTTCTGACACTCGATCAGGTGCCCATGAAAGCCAGCGCTCTCTTGCTGAGCATAACGGACAGCCCGTTCCTGCTGCTCCTGCTGGTCAATGTGATGCTGCTCGTCGTCGGCATGATCCTTGAATCAATCGCAGCCATTCTTATCATCGCTCCGATCATTGCTCCGGCATTGGTTGCCGCCGGTGTCGATCCCCTTCAACTGGGTATCGTCTTCGTCCTCAACCTGATGATCGGTCTGCTGACCCCTCCGGTCGGAATGAGCCTTTATATGGTTGCCATCATCACCAAGATGCCGGTGGCGCAAGTCATCCGCGGTGTGATGCCCTTCTTTGTGCCTCTGTTGTTGGCGTTGGTTCTGGTTTCGGCCGTTCCAGAGCTTTCCAATTGGCTACCAAACATAATGATTAAGTGAGGAAAGCTCCATGAGCAAACATATCGGGCCAATTCGGCAGCTTGGATTTGTCGTCGATGACATCGAAGCGGAAATGGAATACTGGTCCACCGTTATGGGTGTTGGTCCCTGGTTCTACAACCCGCATGTTCCCATTGAAGAGTACGCGTTCGATGGAGAGCACCACGAAGTGCATAACTCCGTCGCTCTGGCCAACGATGGCTACATTCAGGTGGAGCTCATCCAGACGCGCAATGATGCGCCGTCCATGTATCGCGACTTCAAGGGCAGGGGCCTGCGTGGCCTGCAGCATGTCGCCTATTGGACCAAGGCCTTCGATAAGGATCTGCAAGGGATGCTTGATGATGGTTTCACGGTCAAGATGAGCGGCAAAGTCGGTGATGACGGACGGTTCGTCTATTTCGGTCAGGAAAGCCACCCGGGAACCGTCATTGAACTCTCTGAGGTAATGGGCCCGAAAGGTCGCATGTTCGATCTGATCCGTGAAGCCTGCGAAAACTGGGATGGCAGCGATCCCGTTCGTCCATTCCCTGATCTGTCCAAGATCTAGACCCGGTCGCGCATATTGCCAGAAAAAACTAAAGCCCGCTGAGATGCTCTCTCAGCGGGCTTTTTTTTGATGGATTCACGAGCCGGATCAGGCCTGCTTGATGGGTTTCATCTTGCGCGCCATGGCGATGGCGGCCTGCATGTTCCCCGGATCGGCCACGCCCTTCCAGGCAATATCAAATGCTGTGCCGTGATCGACGGATGTGCGCAGGATCGGCAGTCCGGCGGTGATGTTGACGCATTCATGCCCACCGATCAGCTTGGCCGGAATGTGCCCCTGATCGTGATACTGGGCGACGACAATATCATAGCGTCCTGCAATGGCTTGTTCGAAAACCAGATCGCCCGGAATGGGACCGTAGGTATCGATGCCTTCTTCGCGCGCGGCAGCAACGGCAGGAACGACATAGTCATCATCTTCAGAACCGTAGTGGCCATTCTCACCACAATGCGGATTTAAACCGGCTACGGCAACGCGCGGCTTGGCAATGCCTGTTGTTTTGACATGTTCGTTGGCCACCCGGATGGTTTCGAGGACCGTTTCGGTGGTGCAGTATTTGGCTGCATCGGCCAGTGAAACATGGGTCGAGACATGAATGACCGAGAGTTTCGGGCCCGCGAGAACCGCGAAGTTTTTCTTCACCCCGGTGAACAGCTTGAGCAATCCGGCGTGGCCGCTCAGATTGTAGCCCGCATCGCGCAAAGCGGTTTTGTGCAGGGAAGCGGTGCACACGACATCGATCTCGCCAGCGAGCGCAAGGTCGACGGCCTTCTTCACACAGCGGCAGGCTGCTTCTCCTGCGTCGGGCTGAATTTCACCGTCGCGGATATCCTTGGCATTGGGTGCGTCGACCTGAAGAAGGGGAACCGCGCCCTTGGGCGGTGTCGCATCTGTCGAGAAGTGAAAATCAGCATCGATCAGATCTCTGGCTCTGTTCATGAACAACTGGTCCCCAATGACGAGCACGCCGGCGCGTTCTTCTGCGGACATCACGTTCAAAGCCTTGCAGACGACTTCAGGGCCGATCCCGGCCGGGTCGCCCATTGTGATCCCGATTTTATTCATTGCAGACACATCCTTCTTTTCGTTCCTGACATTGGGATTGTCGCGCTGAGGCCAAATCCCTGCCATTTAAATCAGCGTGCATTTCATATCACATTTAGTGATTTATATAGCACAAATTCTGTTACGATGACATGGATATGTGCGGTTTCTGGCCATATTTATGTTACATTTCCATAGATACGGCGGAAGCATGTTGTTTTGTGGACGAAAGGCTTATCTGAGCGCTGGCTACTTCTTCTTGGCCTGTTGCCACAGGGTTTCCATCTCTCCAAGAGTGGCCTCATCAAGGGATGAACCCTCACGGGTCAACTGCTCTTCGATATAGCCGAAGCGGGTGCGGAATTTCTGATTGGCGCTGGCGAGGGCCTCATCCGGGTCGACGTGGGCATGACGGGCGAGATTGGCCACGGCAAACAGAAGATCGCCGATCTCTTCCTTGATCGCCTGTTCATTCTCTTCCATGCCTTTGTTGATTTCCACGCGCACTTCCTCGACTTCCTCGGTGATCTTGTCGAGGACGAGCATCGGATCGTTCCAGTCAAAGCCGACCTTGCTTGCCTGCTTTTGCAGTTTGACGGCGGCCAGAAGCGAGGGGAACCCGCGTGGCACATCATCAAGAAAGGCCTTGGCCTCATCGGTGATGCCCATCTCGGCCCGGCGTTCGGCGCGTTCGGCCTTTTCTTCCTGCTTGATCGCTTCCCATGCACCGCGCACCAGTGCCTTGCCGCGCTGGCCGACATCGCCAAAGACGTGTGGGTGGCGACGGATCATCTTTTTGGTGATGGCGTGGACCACATCGCCGAAGTCGAACCGGGCAGGGTGGTCGTCCATTTCACTGGCCATCTGAGCATGGAAGATCACCTGAAGCAGCAGGTCTCCCAACTCGTCACGCATATCATCAAGGTCGTCGCGTTCGATCGCGTCCTGCACCTCATAGGCTTCCTCGATCGTGTAGGGAATGATCGAAGCGAAGGTTTGTTCTACGTCCCACGGACAGCCGGTCTCCTTGTCCCTGAGGCGGCGCATGATTTCGATGAGCATGTCGATGTCACGGGACGGGGCAATGGATTTGGTATCTGCTGACATGGGACCAATCGGGCTTTGTTGGAAAATGCGGCTGAGATCGTGAGGCAAGATCACCGTTTTGTGCCGGTGATCATATCCCGTTTATGCCCAAAGCCCTTGCGCTTTGCAATGGCAAAGCCCGCTGCGTCCAGATTGCGCCGGACCCAGCCCGCAGCGGTATAGCTGGCCAATGTCGCGTTCGGATTGGATGCATCTGCGACTGCCTGCATGAGATCAAGCGACCAGAGGTCGGGATTGGTCTTGGGGTTGAAGCCATCCAGAAACCATGCGTCGATCGCCATCGGCATGGAGCTGAGCGCATCTGTTGCGTCGCCAATGAAAAGATGGAGCGTTGCAGAGCGCAAGCTTAATTGCTGCCAGCCTTCGGCGTCTGGTTGCCAAGCACCGATGAGCTGATCGGCGAGGGGGGCAATGTCCTCCCATGGCGATAGAGCCTTGGCGAGGCTGTCGCGATCCAAGGGATACTTTTCGACTGAGACGAACGTCAGGGCCGGATCCTTGGTGGCGCCATTCGCATGTGCCACCATCCATGCCTGCCATGTCACGAGGAAGTTGAGGCCGGTGCCGAACCCCAACTCTCCGATGGTCGGTGCCTCGCCGCTCTTCCAGCGCGCGGCAAGCGCATTGCCATCAACAAAGACATACCGACTTTCCTCTATGCCGCTCTCGCGGGTGTAGTAGGTGTCGTTAAAGCGTGTGGATTTCGGTGTCAGATTGTCGAGCCAGACAAGCTCGGGGGACTGGGGCATATTGAATTTTCCCCTCGAAGGAGTAGGGTGCGGCAACTGTCGCTCAAGGTCCGAGACCTGTTGTTCCTCCCTTTCATAAGAAGAAATCGCACCGATGCCAAGTCCTCTTTCTCCCACCGAAACTGCCTCCCGTCCAGACTGCCTCATCATTGGAGGCGGTGTCTTTGGTCTGTCCATCGCCCGCGCCTGTCTTGGGGCTGGCATGCGTGTCACTCTGGTCGATAAGGGGGAGATCGGGCAGGGTGCCAGCTACGGTCTTCTGGGTGCGCTTCTACCCCATATGTCTGAGCGATGGAATGAGAAAAAAGAGTTTCAATTCAGAGCCTTGAAGAACCTTTCTGAAGTTAAGGTAGCACTTGAAGAAGAGGTTGGAATCTCAATAGGCTATGATCGTTGCGGTCGGGTCGTGCCGCTTGGCACAGAGAACCTCAGGGAGCGTCATTTCGTGCGCTCAAAAGAGGCGGAAACCTTGTGGCACGGGGCCGAGACCGGCTTTTACCACAAGGTGTTTGATGACACGAACCTGCATGGATGGATCAATACGGATCTGTGCCCGCAAGGCTACGCCTTTGACAATTTCTCGGCGCGAGCCAATCCAAGAGCCTATTGCGAAGCTGCCAAGGCCTCTGTGCTCAAGCGCGGTGGTCAGATCCTTGAGAACAGGGCGGTCCTCGACATCGAGGATCTTGGCGAAAGCGCCAGCGTGACGCTGGACAATGGCGACCGGCTTGAGGCTGGTGTGGTGGTCATGGCGGCCGGGTTCAGAAGCTTTCCCATGGTCGAGCAGCTGACGGGCATGCAAGAGCTTGGCAAGGGCGTTAAGGGACAGGCGCTGATCGCCAAGGTTGGGCAGGAGCCGGGTCTGCCGATCCTTTATGATCGCAGCGTCTATGTCGTGCCGCATGACGGCGGCGTCTGTGCCATCGGCAGCACGTCAGAGGAACACTGGGACGACGAACACAGTACGGATCATCAATGCGATGAAATCTGGCAGAAGGCGCTCAATCTGTGTCCGATGCTTGAAGGGGCCGAGATTCTGACCCGCTGGGCTGGTGTTCGGCCAAAGGCGTCGAAGCGTGATCCGATGGTCGGCTTTCTACCGGGATCAAAAAGCCTGTTCGTAGCGACTGGTGGCTTCAAGATCGGTTTTGGTATCGCTCACGCCATTGCCGAGGTTTCCAGAGAACGCATTGCTGGTCTTGCACCAACTTTGATGCTGCCTGCAAGCTTTGAAGCATCGCATCATCTTGATGGCAAACCCTGGTCGTAAACCACCGGCCGAAAGGCTGAGACACGTTCGTTCGGGATCAGTTGATTTTGTCTGGTTCCGAACGCGCTAGATGAGCGCTGAATCATCCTTGAGTGGGGGAGAGATGTTCTTGCGACTCTTGGTAACGCTTTTCTAAGGATGTTTGGATAGTTACAAATCACTGTTGATCAATGATTCGCATAATCTATATTATGGAACTTTATTAGTTCGCTCTGATATTTCTGTTGGCCTTCGTGAGCGCTGAAACTCTATAAGAATCAATCATTAAATGATGATCCTTGAAGTTTTTGTTCGTTGTCTCAACTGCGCACCGTGTGATCTTCTTTTCCCTTTGTCACGTATATGCTTCAACGACATTTGAAGAAAGGCTCACGATGATCCGCGTCCATTATCTCGAAGAATCCCGCGCCCACCGCATCCTGTGGCTTCTGGAGGAACTGTCCGTTGAGTATGACGTGATCGTCTACAAGCGCACGAAGGACTTTCGTGCACCGGATAGCTTGAAGTCTGTTCACCCTCTCGGCAAATCGCCTGTGATCGAGGATGGTGATCGGGTTCTGGCTGAAAGCGGAGCCATGATTGAGTATCTCGTCGATACCTATGGATCTGACGGCGGATCAGGCAACACGCTGAGACCCGCACGGGATACGGACGCCTATCACGACTATCTCTACTGGCTGCATTATAGCGAAGGTTCAGCCATGCCTTTGGTGACCAACAAGCTGCTTTTTCAGATGCTGCCAAAGAAGGTTCCAGTGCTGATCCGACCGATTGCGTCTTTGATTTGCAAGGGCGTAACAGACAGTCTGATCGATCCGCAATTGGTTGACCATGTGACATTCTGGAATGACACTCTG
Organism: Cohaesibacter sp. ES.047; assembly: GCF_900215505.1. Classification (NCBI taxonomy): domain Bacteria; kingdom Pseudomonadati; phylum Pseudomonadota; class Alphaproteobacteria; order Hyphomicrobiales; family Cohaesibacteraceae; genus Cohaesibacter; species Cohaesibacter sp. ES.047. The sequence continues at coordinate 4,076,896 of NZ_LT907844.1, read as the reverse complement.
GCTCGTGATGGCTGGTTCGCAGGTGGCCAATTCAGTGCGGCGGATATTGCGATGGGATTTGTCGTTGAAGCGACCATGGATCGGTTCGCCGTTGATGGCGCGCCGAATGATCGTATCGAGGCTTACATTGATGCCATACAGGCGCGGCCCGCCTATCAGCGCGCACTGAAACGCGGTGGCAACAATTACAGCCTGTCGCAAAAGCGGTGATCCGCTTTGCTGGTTCAGCTTAGGCTTTGAGGCTGTTGTTTCGTCAGAAGGAAAAGACCATGCCGTCATGGGCCGGGACAACGCCGTCCGGCAAGTTTCGCACGAGCGTTTCGTAATCCATGTCGACATGCATGTGCGTCAGGATGGTTTTCTTCGGCTTGAGGCGGTCGACCCATTCAAGAACCTGATCGAGCATGAAGTGGCTTGGGTGCGGTGCATAACGCAAGGCGTCGACAATCCATACATCGAGCCCTTGGAGAAGATCGACCGTCGAAGGCTCCAGATCACTGACATCCGAGGAATAGGCCAGATCGCCGATGCGAAATCCCAGCGAGACGATGTCGCCATGGATCTGATTGTATGGCATGGCAACGATGTCGCCAGCAGGTCCCGAGATGGTAACCGGCGTGCCATGGTCAATGAGCTGGGCTTCAAGAATGGGCGGATAGGAACTGCCTTCTGGTGTTTCGAGGCAATAGCCGAAGGCTTCCCGAATGCGGTTGAGGGTCAGATCATTGGCGTAGATCTGAACACGCTCGCGGCGATTGAAGACAAAGGCTCGAAGGTCATCAATGCCATGCAAATGATCGGCATGCGGATGGGTATAAAGAACGCCATCAACCCAGCTGATGCCGGTCTGGAGCATCTGCTGACGAAAATCCGGGCCGGTATCGATCAGCGCCCGCGTGACCTCATTCCCGTCTGCCTTTTCGATCAGGACCGAACAACGCATACGGCGGTTCTTCGGATTGGATGGATCGCACTTTCCCCAGTCATTGCCGACACGCGGCACGCCCGGTGAAGAGCCGCAGCCCAGAATGTGCATTGTCAATCCGCTGTTCGCCATGGGGTGTTCGATCTATCCCTTTATCCTGCTTGTCCGCTGACGGGCTTTGCCTTTGAAAAGAAACGGAAAAAGTTGTCCGTCGTGATGCGCGTGATTTCCTCAAGGGATACGCCCTTGACCTCGGCCAGTACGGCGGCGGTGTGTGCCACATAGGCCGGTTCGTTGCGTTTGCCGCGATATGGCATCGGCGCAAGATAAGGAGCGTCGGTCTCCACCAGCAAGCGATCCAGCGGCACATCGGCCACGATATCCCGGATATCCTGACTGCGTCTAAAGGTCAGAATGCCGGAAAGGGAGACATACATGCCCATGTCGACGGCTCGCATGGCCAGTTCGCGCCCGGACGAAAAGCAATGGAGAAGTGCGGGGTAGGCCCCCTCCTCCATGCCTTCGCTCAGGATTGAGATCATGTCTTCGTCTGCATCGCGGGAATGGATCACCAGCGGCAGTCCGGTCATGCGGGCAGCGTTGATGTGGGTTCGCAGGCCTTGCGCCTGTGCTTCTCGCGGGGCGTTGTCATAGAAATAGTCAAGGCCAGCCTCGCCAATGGCAACGCATTTGGGATGCTCGGCTAGTTTGGCGATGTCTTCGGCTGAAAAGTCGAGTTCCTCATCAGCATTGTGCGGATGGGTGCCGACCGAGCAGAAGATGTTGTCATGAGCCTCGGCAATCGCCTTGACCTGATCGAACTGGCGGATGCGTGTGCTGATGGTGACCATATGGCCGACACCCGCCAATTCGGCGCGACGGATCACGTCGCCCAATTCTTCCTTGAAGTCGGGAAAGTCGAGATGGCAATGGCTGTCGACCAGCATGATCAGGCCTTTTCTTCTTCTTCGCTCTTCTCGACATAGCGCGGGAAGACCGGACTTGGTTTTTCAATTGGCGTGCCCGGCTTCAAGCGTCCTGTGTCACCAAGCGAGGCAAAGTTGCGATCAGCCGCATCAAGGGCAAACAGATCAAGTAGCTTTTCTGCCGATGCCGGAATGAAGGGCTGGGCCAGAATGCCAACCTGACGAATGACCTCGGCGGTGACATAGAGCACAGTTTTCATGCGATCGAAATCGGTTTTGCGAAGCGCCCAAGGTTCCTGGCTGGCAAAATAGCGGTTCGCTTCGCCAACGGTGTCCCAGATGGTTTCCAGTGCCTTGTGAATGAGGTTCTTGTCCATGAAGGCCTGACACTTGGCGCGCATGGCGTCGGCCTGATCAAGGATTGCCTTATCTTCGTCGCTGAAGGCGCTAGGTTCCGGCAGGGCATTGTCGCAGTTTTTGGCGATCATCGACAGCGAACGGCTGGCAAGGTTGCCAAGATCATTGGCGAGATCGGCATTGGTGCGGTTGACGATGGCTTCGTGGCTGTAGTTGCCATCCTGCCCGAAAGGCACTTCACGCATGAAGAAGAAACGCGTCTGATCAAGGCCATATTCTTCAATCAATCCAAAGGGATCGATGACGTTGCCGACCGATTTGGACATCTTTTCGCCGCGGTTGAACAGGAAGCCGTGGGCATAGACACGCTTGGGCAGAGGCACACCGGCAGACATCAGGAAGGCCGGCCAGTAGACGGCGTGAAAACGGATGATGTCCTTGCCGATGATGTGGGTCGCGTTGGACCAGAAATGCTTGAATTTTTCACTCTCGGTATCGGGATATCCAATCGAGGTGATGTAGTTCGTCAGGGCGTCAACCCAGACATACATGACGTGATTGTCCGTGCCCGGAACCGGAATGCCCCAGTCGAACGTAGTGCGGGAAATGGACAGATCGCGCAAGCCACCCTTGACGAAGCTGATGACTTCGTTGCGGCGCTCGGACGGGCCCATGAAATCCGGATTGGCTTCGTAAAGCTCCAGCAGTTTGTCCTGATAGCTCGAGAGCCGGAAGAAATAGCTCTCTTCTTCGGTCCATTCAACCGGTGACCCCTGCGGGCCATAGCGCACACCATCCTCGCGGACTTCAGTTTCGCTTTCGGCATAAAAGGCCTCGTCACGGACCGAATACCAGCCGGCGTAGCTGTCCAGATAGATGTCGCCGTTGGCTTCCATCGCCTTCCAGATCGCTTTTGACGCCTCGTGATGGCGCGGTTGGGTCGTGCGGATGAAGTCATCGTTGGAGCAATTGAGTGCCTTGGCCATGGCTTCGAACACCGGAGCGTTGCGGTCGGCCAGTTCAGCTGCGGTCAGGCCGATCTTCTCGGCAGTCTGCTGCATCTTCTGGCCGTGCTCGTCGGTTCCGGTCACGAAGAAAACATCAAAGCCATCCAGTCGCTTGAAGCGCGCCATCGCGTCCGTCGCCATCATCTCATAGGCGTGACCAATGTGTGGTGCGCCGTTGGGATAAGAGATTGCTGTAGAGATGAAGAACGGTTTTCTGTCTGTCATGCCGATGGTCGTTTTCTAATGTTCGATTGATGAGGGAGTGGCTGTTGGCACACCGGGTTTTAGGGCGTTGCCTTCATTCTGCTCCAAAAGTCCATAGTGGTTTTGGGCGATGGTGCCTTTGCCGTCAAGGCCTTTTGTCGTTTTCTCGGTGGACAGCGGACAGTCAGGAACCCTTGGACGCCTTTGCGATCATGCGCATCACTTCGATGACGGTCTGCTTCTTGTCGAGATTGAAAATCTGGGTTTGCCGGATCATCTCGCCACTTTCCTCCCATGCTTGGGACAGCGGATACAGATCGGCATTTCTGATGCCATCCTTGTTGTGCTGTTCATGCAGTCGTTTGGAGAGATAGCGCTGAACGAGATCGGCAAAGCCGGAAAAGCGCTCTTCCTTGCCGCGTTGGCTAATCATCTCGGCGAACGCATTCATGCTCTCATAGTCCGGTGCAAAGGGTGGCTTGAGCAGACGCTCGAAGGCATGCACGACAATGAGCCCATCCTCGGATTGCATTTCGGCGGCCCGTCGAACGGAGCCATCACATATTTCGCTCAGGCGTTCGGCGTCTTTGCCTTCGGCGATTTCAAGATCTGTGATCGCCTCTGTCAGCTCTGGGTTCTCTAACGGTGTAAAGGGCAGTTTGCGGCAGCGGGACCGGATTGTCGGTAGAAGGCGTCCCGGCGCATGAGAGATCAGGAAGAACACCGTGCGTTCGGGCGGCTCTTCGAGGATTTTCAGCAGCGCATTGGCCGCGTTGCTGTTGAGATCATCTGCCGGATCGACAATGCACACACGCCAGGTGTTTTCCCCTGCCGTGGAGCCAAAAAAGCCAACTGTGCGGCGGACTTCATCGACGGTGATCTCGGTCTTGAACTTCTTGCCCTTCTGGTCATAGGGACGGTCGATCAGCAAAAGGTTCGGATGAGCCAAATTGCCCACCTGCCGCGTGATGCTGCTCTCCGGGTTCACATCAAGGCTTTGTGCTCCTGCGTCATCAAGAAGCCCTCCTCCAGTGTTCTGCAGACGGCCTTCTGCGAACATGAAGCGGGCGGCCCGAAAGGCGAACGTGGCTTTGCCGATCCCTTTGGGGCCTGTGAGCAGCCAAGCGTGATGCATTTTGGATGATTGCCAGGTCGACAGAAAGGTCTGCTCGGCCTCGGCATGGCCGTGAAAGGCGAGTTGCAAATGAGGTGGTGGCAGGGTCTGCAACTGGTCAAAGACCTGATTGTCGGTGTTTTGATCTGCCATCTAGGCCTCTTCTGCCTCATTTTGCTCCGATGTCTGATCGGCATCGCGTTTTTCTTGCTCGGCCTTCGCCGGCTTGATCAGCACATTTTCGACCGTCCGCCAGATATCGAAGGCGATTTCGTCAATCGTCTGGGATGCATCGATGACGCGGCAGCGATCCGGATTGCGCGTCGCCAGTTGAAGAAAGGCGTTGCGGCGATTTTCGTGGATGGTGATATCCTCGCGCTCAAACCGATCAACGGCTTCGCTTGCCTTTCGGCGGGCATTGGCCCTGTGCAGACCGACATCGGCCCTGAGATCAAGAATGAATGTCAGATCCGGCTTGTGTCCATTGATGGCGATGCGTTCGAGACTGTCGACCAGTTCGGGCGCAACGTCGTCGCTTTCGCCCTGATAGACACGGGTGGAGTCCATGAAACGGTCACACAGAACCCACTTGCCCTGCTCAAGCGCAGGTTCGATCTTGCTGTCAACATGATCGGCCCGTGCTGCAGCGAACAGAATGGCCTCTCCGCTTGGGCCCAGTCCCATCTTGTCGGCCAGACCCGAAAGAAGAACATGGCGCACCGCTTCCGCCCATGGAGATCCGCCGGGTTCACGTGAGGAGATACACTCAATGCCCTTGGTCTTCAAATACTCGGAAAGCAGGCGTATCTGGGTCGTTTTGCCGACCCCTTCCCCACCTTCAAAGGTTATGAATTTTCCTCGTTGCATTCGCGACTCATTCCATGCGGACCCTAGTTGGGGGACAATATTATTCAAATGACGCGCCGTTGCACCCTCTTGGGGGAGCGAAAAGTGCGTCTGTCCCTGAAATTATGGTCTTCGCATGCAGGTTGGCTGCCCAGTTGGGTGGTCAGCTGACAGCTAGAGCCAGCCGAGCAGAAGCTCTTCGACGCCATCGATCGCACGCTGGGTCATGCTGCCCATACCGATGGATTCTCCGGTGATGAGAGACGTTTCGAGGATGAGCTTATCATCCGCCCAGACCTTGAGCGTTGCCACTTCCTGCCCTTCATCAATGGGGGCTTCGAGCGGACCATTGTAGTAGACGCGGGCTTTCAGGCGTCCTTGATTGGCGCGCGCCATGAACAGATTGACCGGCCGTTCGCTGACGAGAACGACCTCGGATTTGTTGCCGCCATGCACGCTGGCAAAGGCGATTTCCTCGTCGGCGTCATAGATGCGCTTCGAGACGAACGCCCTGAAGCCCCAGTCGATGATCTTTCGGGCTTCTTCGCGCCGTTCCTTCTTGGATTTCATGCCACCCAGAACGGCAATCAGGCGCTGGTTGTTACGAGCCGCTGAGGCGACAACACCATATCCGGCCGCTTGGGTATGTCCCGTTTTCAGGCCGTCAGCGCCTTCTGTTGCGCCAAGGATCGGATTGCGGTTGCGTTGGGTGATATTGTTCCAGGTAAATTCGGGAATGGCGAAATAATGATAGAGATCGGGATATTCTTCGATCAGATGACGGGCGAGATGGGCCAGATCGCGCGCCGTGACATATTGATCTTCCGCGGGTAAGCCGGTTGAATTGGCAAAGCGTGAGTGCTTGAGGCCGATTTCTTCCGCTCTCCGGTTCATCAACTGGGCGAAGGTGGCCTCGTTACCTGCCATCCCTTCGGCTACGGCGATGCAGGCATCGTTGCCGGACTGTACGATGATGCCATGAAGAAGATCATCGAGGGAAACAGAAGAGTCGAGTTTGGCAAACATCGTCGAGCCGCCAGAATTGGCGCCGCCTTTGCGCCAGGCGTTTTCGGAAATCAGGAATTCGTCATCAAGACTCAATTCGTTGTTCTTCAGAGCATGAAATACGACTTCGATGGTCATCAACTTGGCCAGAGATGCTGGTGGCATCTGCTCGTCTTCATCCTTGGAGAAGAGGGTGGCGCCGGAGTCGAAGTCCATCAGTGTGGCGTGTTTGGCGCTGGTCTGATAGAGCTGCGCTGCGGATGGCATGACCATCAGAGTAAGGCTCATTCCGACAAATATAGAATAAATAGCCAAACGTCTTGTAATATCGTTGAGCATACATCCCCTCCCAGCGCACAATAACTCTTTACTCAAACAGACCTATGCGAAAGCATGGACAGTAAATGCCTGTACGCGGATCCCACACAGCTATGGCGATACTACATAAGCTGGTGCAAAAGTGAAAGGATCCTTACCGAAATCGGCAAGGATTTGAAATGAAATTTTGTTGAACTTGACCGATCAACTGCTTTTGAGGCCAAATTTTTCCTTCAACTGATCGATATCAGACCACAAAACGCCGGATTTCAATCTGGTGATCCGCAAGGACACCAGACCACTGCCTTCTGCTGAAAGATCAACCGCAGCCAAAGCTGCAAATTCCTCGGCAATCCGCCGCGCATATGCCGGTTCTAAGGAACCGATGATCCTGTTGGTTGCCACGGATGGAGCGGGCTTTTTGCCTGATGTCTTCTTCCGCTTCAGGGCCTGCTGCAAGGCGTTTTGTTTGGGGGTGTCGAACAGCATGGCAATGGCTTCATGCGCCCTTCTCACACGCTGGGAGCTTTGTTCGGCATAGTTGAGCTGAACCGGGGCAATCTGAGCGAAGTTGATCGGCGCGGCCGGGTTGGCCTCATCTGGCGGAAAGTAGCCGTCCCCCACAAGATCAATCGGTGCCCAACCGTTTTCGGGAGCCTCAGCGAGTTGCACGGGCGTGGGAAAGGACAAAGAGGTTTTGGGGGCGTCCGGCTCACCCAGATTTGGCAGGTGCGCCAACAGGAAGGTGCCGCGCTGTTTGGAGGGCTTCTTCTTGGCCGGCGCTGCAGAGGCGACCATCACCTCAGGCGCCGCACGGTCCTGACCTTCAGCCGGTACGGCCCGGCGGTCGTCGCCGATTTTCTGTCCGGGTGCGCGATAAGACGCTTCAAGATATCTCGCATCCTTGCCATCCATGCGGGCCTTGCCAACATACTTCACACGGACATTCGCGATGCCGTCGTTTTTAAAGCTGAGCACTTCGGCGACGCGTTTGGAAAGGTCGATGACGCGGTTATGGGCGTATGGGCCACGATCGTTCACCCGGACGATGACCGAGCGGCCGTTCTTCAGATTGGTCACGCGCACATAGGACGGCAGTGGCAGCGTCGGATGAGCCGCCGTCAATTCATTCATGTTGAAGATTTCGCCGTTGGCGGTCAGGCGGCCATGAAAGTCATCCCCGTACCAAGATGCCTTGCCGGTCTTTTCGTAATTCGGCTGATGCTTGGGGACATAGGTCCGGCCGGCGACCTTGTAAGGTCGGCCGATTTTGTAGTGCCCTCCACCCTTTTTGAAATGGCTCTTGTCCGTGGCGACGCGTGTACTGGCGGATACGCCATACTTGGGGTCGTAGCGCCCCTTTTTGTTTTTGGACGTCGTGCCGGAGCAGGCAACCAGCGAAACGGACAGCGCCGCGATCGCAAAGAAGCGTAAAGACATTAAAGGTGTCCCTTGAGCGTTAAGAGGCGGCTGTAGGTCCCTTTTGAGGACCCATCTGATCAAATCTGACATGTCGACAGCACTCACAACTGTTTCGCCGACCAAGCGTTTCTCTTGCGAAGTAACCTAAAGCATCAAGGTTAATGGCACAAGGCGCTCGCGTCTGTGGCCTCATTCTAGCTCGCAAAGAATTGTTATGAATGAAGTGCGCATGAGATGCCAGCAAATTTAACGAATTCGTGCTTCTATGGTAAAGAATTCGTTAGTATGCAAGGGAAAAAGCGCGCAATGTCGATAACCTTGTTGACGCCCGCGGGGCTTTGCCCTGTGGAGCAATCCTCCCTTGTTTCCTGCCCTGCCCCAGGTTTTCTCGCTTACTGATTCCTCGTCGGATCATGCGGCAGCAAGTGAGCGGTTCCATCTGACCGACATGTTTTGCGCAAGGCCTTTTCAACAATCATTTCATAAACTGGATGCAAACTGGATATGCAGACTTGCATTTGGTGGGAAATAGCGGCAAAAGGGCGTCCATCATCTGACGCCGGAGGGGTGGCAGAGTGGTCGATTGCGGCGGTCTTGAAAACCGTTGGGCTTCACGGTCCCGGGGGTTCGAATCCCTCCCCCTCCGCCATTTGATTTTATCCTAAGATGTTGTTTTCATTGATTTAATCTGAGTTTATGCACACTCGATTTTGCCATTCATTGCCAATTGTACTACTAAATGTACTGCATTTTGTACTACAATTTGAGATGGTCTATAGGAATGGCTGACTATTTACAGCGTCGTGGGCGACATTATTACTATAATCGCCGTGTGCCAAAACGTCTTGTTGAAATCGAGGGTGCGACAGATATCAAGCTCTCTCTCAAAACTGACTCCTATGACTTAGCGAAGTCAAAAGCAATCGCAATCAATAGCAAAATCGAGCTTCGTTGGGATGCGCTACTGGCCTCGCGATCAGGTGATGCCGAGGAGCAATGGCAGGCTGCTCAAAAACTCGCGCGCTCTTTTGGCGTAACTTACGTCTCAGCGGATAAATTGCTAGAGGATGAGGTATCTGGCCTTGTTAGGCGGCTGGAGCTCATTGAGCAGTCAGGAAGGATCGAAAGCAAAGTTGTTGCTGATGCTCTCTTGGGGACAGCGGATCAACCGAGCCTAACTTTATCAAAGGCACTCTCTTATTTTTGGGATCTCAGCAAGACGGATACGCAAGGAAAAAGCCCTAACCAGGTCCGTAAATATAAAAATCCCCGCGAGAAGGCATTTCGAAACTATATCGCCATCAAGGGCGATCAGGTGCTTACGAGTGTGACGCGGGCCGATGCTCTTGATTTTCGGGATTGGTGGGCAGACCGCATCGTCAATGAAGGACTCACGCCAAACAGCGCCAACAAAGACATTGGATATCTGGATATCATTTGCAATCGCGTTTGTGATGCCAAGCGGTTGGAATGGGAGAAGCCATTCAAGGGGCTGAAATTCCGTGAAACTGAGCCTCTCAAAACACCACCTTACTCAACTGAGTTTTTGACTGCCAATTTCTTCAATCGGCAGTCTCTTAGCACTCTGAATGAAGATCAACAGCTCATGTTTTATATGTTAATAGAGACCGGCGCGCGACCGGGCGAAATCATCAACATGAAGCCGGAGCAGATAAAACTAAACCATCCCATTCCTCACATCGAGATCCGGCCATCCAATGGTCGTGAGTTAAAAACTAGAAATGCCGTCAGGTCTATTCCATTGGTTGGCATATCCCTTTGGGCTGCAAAGCAGCGGCCAGAAGGGTTTCCAGTTTATGCGGACAGGGAAGATGCGGTCAGTGCAAACATCAATAAGTATCTGCGCGAGCATCAACTAAGAGAGACGCCGGGGCATACGGTCTATTCGCTGAGGGCGTCATTTCAAGATAGGCTTATTGCATTGCGCCACCCTGAATTAGGTCAGGTGCCAGAGCGAGTTCAGGCCGATCTGATGGGCCATGCGACCAACCGGCCTAAATATGGCCAAGGGGAAACCCTTGAGACCATGCAAAAATACTTATCTCACATGGCTTTATGTTTACCAATTTGGGCGAAATGACTAGTGTCTTTGTTATTGCTGTATCACTCAGGTTGGATTGTTCGCGCACAGTTAGGACTTTTCTAAAGTACCAACCCTCAATCGGTAGATTTGACAATGTTCTGGTTTAATAACCACTCATAGGAGTGATGAGTGGTTAGAAATGAAGCAAGAAAAACAAGACTGCCAAAGAGCATTTATTGAATTACTCGAACACCTTGATGTTATACAGTCGCAAGATGGCGTTGTAATTTATGGTGAAATACCAGATGGCTTGTGGAGCCGCATTCTCTGCATCCAAAAATGCATCACGTTGCGCAAAAAGTAGTATGCTATTAATGGTTGATTTACCTTGACCTATTGATGCGCTGTTGCTTCTATACAACTCTATTTAAGAAGAGTTGTAGTATGGTGTTGAGTGAGCGTGAGATGCTGCTGAAACAGCAGCGGGGCCTGAGTGCCATTATTGAAAATGCCAAATTAAACGTCAGAAAAGATGGGCGCGGAGCTACGTTATTTGTCATACTTGATGGCGATGAATTGGAGGCTCTCATAGAGGCCTGTGGTCAAGTCGATGACCTTGAGCCGGACATGGATGAGCAGAGCTTATCTGACGCTAACTCCTGCAGGGCACTAGCGCCTGATATGCGCGAACCTCAGATTGATAAAAACCAGACATAAAAAAAGCCCGCCGGATCACTCCAGCGGGCCACAGTCAACATCATCTTTTCCCAAGCGGTAACCTCGGATTCTCGCTCCAAGCTTTGGCCATTTTAAGCGCGCCTTCAAGCAGGGCAATGCCTGCAAAGCCGGTTATAAATGCGGCGGACGTGCGAGGATGCTCGATCGCGATGCCTATCGTCCCGAGCAGCTTGACCATCACCGGCTCGGTGATATCGGTCAGATAGGCGGCTGTCATCAGCCCGACAGCCAGAGCACCGATAAAATAGCAGGCCGCCCGAAAGACAACCAGACACCCCTCCCCCTTCAAGATCATCCGCCAGCTGACCACGATGGCCCGAGCCAGGGCACCAAAAAAACCCGGCACAAGATCCGGGCGTGAGCTTTGAGTGAGACCCAGAAGCTCCAAAAGCTTATCGGGCATTCAGTCGCGCTCCTCTTCTGGTGGCTTGGACGTTTTGCCGTCACACCACCAGGCACCCTTGGTCAGGGCGTTTCTGTCCTCGATCAGGCGGCCATTCTTCAGCCGCGCCCCATAGATCACGGCCATGCCCTCTTTATAGAGCTTCATGGCGAGGGATTGCCAGACAACCGGGTTCTTTGTGCCCTCGACCGGATAGAGCAAATCGCCAACCACCCGGCCAAAATACTTGCCGCCATGGATTTCGGTCAGGATGACAGGGTCGCCCGGATGCAACAGGCCCGCTTGTCGCGGCTCGCCTTGCAGCAGGGCTTTGCACTTCTTGCTCTTGACGGCATCAGTTCCCGCTACAAAAGCGGTCGCGCGACAGCCGAGCAGATTCTCATGTGCCTTGACATCATCAGGCACTTTTCCGTCGTGCCAAAGTGGGTGCATGGTGCAGCCGGTGCCGGACTTCTCGGGCGTATCAATGCCGGCAATGCGGACGGCGACATCTTCGACCTTGATATCAAGCCAGGGGCGCACATCGACCGATACCGTGTCCGCATCGATCACACGGCGCACGATGGCCGGAGTTCGCTTGCCTTCTCGAAACAGGGTTTCTCGATCCTGTTTCCAACCAGCCACCGCTCCGGAAATATGCCAGAACACCAAAAGCGTCAAACCGGACGCAACAAGACGGACAAGGTGTCGCATCATTTCGATTGCCTCATGAGTTGACAGGCGGGCTGCTGGCCATTGATAGCACAGATTTGCCGCCTGAGTGTGTATAGATCCGCCGCACAGACGCGTGACGCACTGTCGATCGGCATGGCTTCAAGCTCGTCGGCCAGCCGGTCGACAAACGCCTTTTCATAGGTTTTGAGCCGTGGCACAGGCAGCGCCGCTGGTCCCGAAGATCCAGGGCGCGGGCCGTCAGAGGTGACCCTCCCGGCGCAGGCGGTCAACAATGCCATCTGGGCCATCAGGACCAGGATTATCCAGCGCTGCATCTGCCGCCCTCCCTTCTGCCTCGCGGGCGCGCTGCTCTGCATCCGCACGGTGTTTTAGATCGTCGGCCCTATCGGCCTTGCGGCGCAGGATCCATTGGTCCAGACCGGCCATAAGGAGACGCAGGGCGAAGGTTAAAACCAGTTTCAGTGTTGACATCAGACCGAGACTCCAAGTTCATCAATTCCCGCCTGAAATTGCCCGCGATATAGGCCTCAAGCGCCTTTGGCGTCAGCCCGAAATGTTTGACCGCCTGTGGCCCCCGCTCGACGATATAGTCGGCAACAGTTTGCAAAATCTGATGACGGGTATAATAGGTTGGTGCGTGGGCGCTGACTTGCTCAAAAGCAATCTGATTGAGTTTGCTGGCGGCAATCTGCGCCAGACTTTCCCGGTGCTTTTCATCCAGCTCAACGCCGACATATTTTTTAAGCAGCTTTGCAACGATGCCCAGCAACGCCGTGAAGGCCGCAAGGATGACCGGTTCAAAAAACGGCATGATGAGATCAATCATCGGCTTGGTATCGATCGCATATGTCTCAGCCGCAAAAGCCGGACGCCCGATGGCGAGTCCGCCCGCCAGCGCCGCGCCGAACAGCAGCAAGAGGCGGATTTTGCGCGGCACTTCGAGCAGCCACAAGAGAATGACTGCTGGAAATACAATCACCAGCGGCAGCAAGACCTCTGCTCGCTTGGACATCGCGAACAAGGCACAACCCAAGACCAGACCAGCACAGACCGAAGCCAACGCCGAATAGACGCCGCCAGAGGGATAGCCCGCCAACAGAGGCGAAAAATGGACGTTGGAAAAGACAATGGCCAGCAGGGCGAAAATGACGAGCGGAACCGTCGCGAAAGATGAAATTCGCATGGGTAACTCCTATAAGACAAGGCGCGAATGCGCCGACGGCGCAAGCACGCGCCAGTCAAGGCAAGCCGCAACAGCGGCGACGCCGTAAGCACGCGCCAGTTAATTCCGCGCCAGTTAATTCCGCGCAGCGGAAATAACGAGAGCGTTAGGGTGATGTGATTTTGAGGTTTACGGAATTGAGGTGCTTAGCCGTGCCAGTCGGCATCCACGCCGCGCGTGTCGATGTGAACGAATGTGTCGTACAGCCCTATCCCGCCACTGAACGCGCCTCTGTCACGCCGCCACATCAGGCGGTCATAGCAATATTTCGGGGATCGGGTCGCGGCAGTGAAATCAAGCGCCGTGAATTCCATGTGTTGGCTGGCAGCTGCTTTGCTAATCACAGCATTGTAGGCCGGTGACCGATAAGCGCTGACGATCCGGATCGGCTCGCCAATGTCGCGCCGCAGCCATTCCAGCTGCTCAACCGTCTTGATAATGTTCCACCAAAGCTCGGGCGGAGGGTCGGTGTTGAGACCAAAGCCGGGATGTTGCGGATTGACATGAGCATCACCCTTGAAAAACGCCTCCGAAGCGGTGAAGTATGAGAAACCAAACCCCGCGAAGAATTGTTCAAAGCTCATCATGGCTTTTTCCTTTCGGCTTTGCTTTTACTGTTGGGATTGTAGAAATTGCAGCCACACCGCAGGCGCGCCTATGCGCTCTGGCGAATTCTTCACGTGATGGGGCGGGTGGCGGAATGTAACTAGAGCCACACGAAAGCAATCGGGCGAGAACAGCACGCAGCCACCCTCGCCCGCGATAAAACGCCAGCGTGATCATGGATCACCTCCAACAATGTAGGGAAAGCGCCGCCATTGCCAATCAGCAGCAATTGCGGTAGCAAAGTCTACGGGTAAAACCAAAAGGGGCATTCGAATGACCGATCAGCCGACCAATCCAGAGGATCCGTGGTTCAAGGTCATCACCCTGATCAACCGCGCGCTGCTCCTCACCGAAGGCAACACAAATGCCGCCGTCGTGAACTATCTACTGGCAATGGCAAAACAAGAGGCAGAGACCCAGCAGGAAGCCGGATCAGCTATGTTGCCGCGCCCAGAAGATACCCCGACACTGCTCAACTGATTGCGTTCGCAAAAAGACTAACTTCGATTTAGTCGTCGGTATACCGCATCATGCGGGCCAACATCGAGCAGTCTAAATCTTGTTTGATGAATTTGGAGAATGACCAATCTGTCGCTTCGGCCTGAACGAATGGTCCAACAATCGCGCAGGCCTTTGAACTTGTGCCTACGCAAACCGGGATGGTCGGGATCGGTACTTAGCTTTTTGACCGTCTCTGTCAGTCGCTTTTGCTGCTGTTGCGAAAGCTTTTTAAATGCACTGACAAACTGTTCGGTATACTCGATCTCGCAAGTCACTAATCCATCAACGCCTCTAGAAAAGAGACCGTATCCTGAGGTGAATTCGTTTTCGCGATGACCTTGTTGGTTGGATCATGTTTACCACGTAAAAACCTGACACCATCAGCATAAATCAGGATCACATCAATCTCGCGCTTGTAAAGACCCAAAACAACATCAAAATCCGCCTTTAAGTCCGATGCATGCGCAGGAGAAAGTCTTCTACATTCCTTCACAAGAGTGCTGACTTCCTTTTGGGATTTTCGATACAAAGCTACATATTTATCAGCACGATCTTCAATAATCTCAACGAGTCGATTCAGCGAGGAGATATGCTGACCAGACAACTCGTGTTCTGAGAAAGCGGTATCCAAGCTATGTAGTATCATTTGCCCGTCTCGTTCATATTTATCGAGAGACGCCCGTAAACTCGCAATCTGTTTCTGATTGGATTCCTTCATTGCAGCAAATCCAGCGTCGGCATCAAAAAACGGGCGTATGATTGCTGGTGGATCGCCTATGCGCTGAAGCGCAGCAGCCTCCAAAAGAGCGTGATCAATGCTTACATCCATATCCATACCCGCTTTTCTAGCACATTGTTGCTTATCTAACCACTTACAAGATCTCAACTGATCAGCTTCACAGCGCTCCACATGATTTCCTTGTTGTCACCACAGGCACGGCAACGAAACTTGTATTCAATTTCCTTCAACCGCATATACGGCGGATGGTGGGCATGCATCCGCTCGGTGCTGACCACAGCCTCATGCCCGCACGGGCACTTGAGACGCAACCATATGCCGGGCAAAAAGTCCCGCACCCGTACCTGCCATCGCGGCCCCAGGATTACAGTTTCCCACTCTTCAGATTTTTCCATTAGCCATCAGACCCGCTTGAGCAACCGGATCCGAATGTATGCCCGTTTTGTCAACCAGCACAAGAACAAAATAAGAACTTTTAAGGTCTTAAAGCCCTCTGCGTTGCAGAAGTGCCGATCACCCGTTGCCATACCATTTCTCTGCATAATTCGAGATCTTGCTTGGCGTGGTGCTTTTCGTGCTGCTAGTGCTGTTGGCTGTCTTTTTCGGTTTGCGCTTGTCTTTTCCAGCCTCACCTTGCGGCTGTTCGACATGGCAATTCGCAATCCAGCCCCCCGTGCTCAGGGTCATGTTGCATGACTTGATCCGATAGGTGCCATCGGACAGGCTGTCGGCACCGGATAGCACCAGCGGCGCACCTGCAAAAATATTAGCGTCGCCATCCAGCGTGACTGTGCCGGTTCCGTCAGCCCTGTCAGCGCCGTCTTTCTCTGAGGTGGCGCTTTGCTTTGCTTCGGCCTCGGTTGCCCGTGCGCCCGGTCGCTGGGCTTTGGCTTTGCCATCCTCTTTCTGATCAACATCTGCAATGGCCCATTCACCTTTTTCAAAGTCGAACCACGGCGCGGATTGTTTTTGATAGTTGGCGCGCGAAACGCGCGGCGTGATCTGCCAACTGATGAGATTGACGCCCCAAGTAGCCTGAACTGTTGGCAGTGTCTGACCGCTTACTGATTGGCCGCTGTTGGCGGCCACAAGAACCGGTACCCTCCCAAACAACTTGAAGCGAGCGCCTAACTCCTTGGCAATCCTATAAGATCCCTCTTCAAAACTTTCTCCGTCAAAAAGCTCATCATCCCGGATGATCTTAGCAATTGATTGGTCGATCTTTGGCGTCATAAGATCGGCCTTTTTCGCGGCGTCGCCGAGAATGTGCTCGATCGATTTTCTCTTGTAGGATAGCTGTAAGGGCTCTTTGCTCTTGCTAGTCGGATCGCCGGATGAACAATTGACCGTACATATCCGCCCGCCGCCGACGCTGCCTGACATGGCGGGCCGATCGACAAAACCGATGAAGCGGGTCACCATGCCTGCCCGTGTCCGTCCGATCCGGATCATAACCGGGTCATTCTTCTGTGGGCCAAAAATGCGGTCATCAGTATTGTCGAGCGTAATCGACGCGGTGTCACTGCCCTCGCCGTCCGCATCGTTGATGGTGATCGATTGAACATCGCTAAGGCTCGATCCGGAGATCATCACCGATCCGCCGACGATCACCTCATAATAAAAGGTCTGCATAGCGTCCGCCTATCAGCTGAAAATTTGGATCGGCTCGTCAGTGATCGAACTGATGTCATCCTCGATATAGGGGATCTTGATTTCCGTTCCGACGGCCAGCTTCATTTCGCCCGACAGACCGGGATTGAGATCAAGGGTGGTCTCCAAAAGGCCCGTCACCCGCAATCTGCCCCTGTGTCGCCACAGGAGCCGCGATAGAGTGAGGCCGATGGTCTTGACGATAACAGTTTCATAATCGGCCATGAATCACCTAAACAGCTCGCCAATGATGGATGTAATCCTGTTGAGGATTGTCGAAACCGTACCAAGCTTTGTCGGGCTTTCCGTTGCCTCTAGTTGGATAGAAAAATCAATCAAGCGACCAATGCCATCGATATCAATATGACGGTGACCGTTATTGATGCTGGTCACAACATACCAACCCAAAGGCTCCGTTACCCCGCGCGTAACAAAGATCGGCACAGCATCACGACAGGCGGATTGCAAATAGCGCATATGTCGCAATCCGCCGAATTGCTTGGGAGCGATCTTGCCGGATATTTCCAGCACATCATCCCCCTGCTTGGTTTTTTCATGGCGTGCCTTTGCGCCAAGGATCTCTTTGCGCACTGAGCCGCTAGTGGTGTTTTCGCTGACAGTCATGCCACCAAAAAGCCACCCCTCAACGATTAGTCCGTCAATCACAAATATCTCGGACATGTTGTCACCTTATGCAAAGCTTGAGGATCCATAGGATTCGCTTTCCGCGTCGCCAAGCATTTTAATGATCAGGGATGCGAGCGCGTTTTCATCCATCCCTGCGGCGGGATAGATGTTCTGGACAATTGAACGCCCCTGCCCCTTACCAGCCATCGACCGTAGAGCCGCGTTTGAAGCAACGTGACCACTTTGCCCCATGGTTATGACCTCACGGCCATTCTCACCAACTTCCAGTGTATCTCCGGCATTGAAATCGCCGCCATGCGCCCGCTTTTTGTCGACCAGAGAATCCCCAATCACACGCGGACCACTAAATACCACACTGCGAATCTTCGCCGCCTGATCCCGCATTGCATTAGGAATCCCTGAATTGGCAATTTCGCCGCTCAGCTTTTGCGACGCCGCTCGCATTTCCTCAACAGCCGATTGCGCATTGGCCCGGATCTTGGCCCGATCCTCCTCGCTGGCCTCACGATAGAATTTGAGCCTCTGGCGTAGCTTCTCCACCTCATTGGTTGGAGCCATACCGTCGCCGATACGCTGCGACTGTTGCCAGGCCATGGCCCGCTCGACCTCGTCGCGAGGTTGAACACCCTGAAACTTCTTCAACCAAGCATCAGGATCCGCGTGCGCTCGTACCCGATCTTGCGCCCCCATCGCGAGCAAAGCGGCTGTGGCACTTGCCGCCGCAGTCGCTGGGACGGCCCGGCTAAGGACTGTCGTCGACGGCACGATACTGCGTCGCGCGCCTTTCTTACTAGCTTTGCCAGTATCAAGGATGCCATCACTAACCCGCTTGGATTTGTTCTCGAGGGTGGTGTACCGTTCGATTAGGCCGTCAAGCCCCTGTGTCAGGGCGATCCAGCCACCTTGCACCAGAGCCTTGGTGAGTCCGGCACCGGCGACAGCCAGCGTCAGCCCGGCAACAGCCCCCGTCGCACCGACGACGCTGGCCCCGACATTAGTCATGGTAGTCAGCGCATCGCCGTTCTTGTCCATCCAAGCTTCAAGTTTATCGAGGTATGGCTGGACCGTGTCGGAAAGCTTGCTCATACTGCTAAGAAACGACCCTGAGATCTTGCCGGAAATCCGCTCCCAACTCTGGGCCATCTTATCCATTTTGGCTTGAGGATCATTGAGGACCTCAGTCAGGTCGCTATCCAGTTTCCCGGCCCCTTCGAAGCCCGCTTTCTTATAAGCCTGATACTCATCGATCTGCGTCATTAGCGCTTGAGCAAAATTACGCGCCTGCTCATCTCCAAACATTTCATCGAGCCGGAATTTGTCACTTTTGGCCGCCTCCCTAATCACTTTACCCATGTGCAAAATGGGATCTTTGCCGTATTTCAGCGCCCCTTTCCATTCGGTCTCGGTATCGATGCCTTTTTCCCTGAAGCGCTTTTTGGTTTCATTTGATCCGAGAGCGGTAAAAAAGTTGCTGAAATTGTTGGCGGCTATTGCGGCGTCATTTGTACTATTCATAGATACCTGAAACGCAGCTGCCTGAGACGCCACCGCATCCATACCGGTGTACTTTAAACCCTCATATTTGGATGCCAGTTTCGCGCCATATTTGGCCATTGAGTCCATCTCGAACTTGCCGGACTTGCCAATAGAATATTGAATTGCCAACGCTTTTTCGATCTGTTTTGGATCAATTTTCAGATTGCGCAAATGCGAGTCCGTCAGATTGACCAGATCCCTTGTGTCCGCCCCGCCGACCTTGGCGACACGGCCCCAAGATGGCAAACTCTTTTGAATATTGCTGTTGGACATACCTGCTTCGATGGCCGCAAAGGCAGCCTCAGCGACCTGAGACCGATCAAGGGCCACTTTTGCGGAAACGCGATCAACGATCCGTTTGGTGTCCTCCGTTTCCTTGCCCGACAGCTCGCCCTTGATTTTATATTGCGTGAAACCGGCCTTATATTCCGCAGCGCTGTACACTTGACGCGCAGCGGCTCCTGTCAGCCTTTTGGTGCCGTAAAGCACTCCACCACTCACCAGCGCCCGACGGCCCCACTTGTCGCGGTTCTGCTCGATCTTGGATAGCTTCTCTTGCGCGCGGCGAGCCGATTCCGCGCGGCGCTCCCAAGCGGTGCGGTTGCGATTGATGTGGCTTTCAGTCTGTTTCAGCTCAGCTTGCAGGCGGTTTTCTGCGCTCGCGATATTGCGCACCGAAATGCCCATGCTGTCAAGGCTGTGCTTGGCCCGGAGTGTCTGTTGCGCATGCCGCTGCGTCGCGCGCCCCGCCTTCTCGACCGCCCGTGTTGCGCGCTCATACTCGGCCCGCATCTTGGCGGTGACTTTGCCACCCTTGGAAAGCTCGCTATGCAACTTTTTTTGGTGCTGCCGGAGCTTATCGAGGTTTTTGCGGCTGTCTTTCCATTCCTTGTCGAGCTTCTTATAGGCCTCAATCGATTTGATAGGGCCTTTAAGATCTTCGAGCTTTTTAAGCGCGCCACCGGCACGCTTGGCAAACTGCTCACATTGTTTCGCGCCACGGTCCAGCGGCCCCTTGATTTTCATCAGGGCACCAACCGACAGTTTGACATCAACCTGTTTGGTTGCCATGACTCACACCTTTCCATGCGCAAGCGGCCCACACCGCTGATGCGGGCAGGCTGTTGCTCTTGCTCGATTTTTCGCTTTTACCAGTCGATATGCCGCTGGGGGATGATCACCGCACGCGAGGGTCGCTTGCCAAATTTCATCGGGTTACCGGATCTGCACGCCCCATCAAGGGACAATAAGGCATCCCGCCAGTTGCCAGCCCACTGCGTTCCCTCAAACACACCCGACAAAAAGGGGTGTGTGTTGGAGATAGCGATGCAAGACTGCCGCCTCGGAACATCCACCTTGCACCCGACCCGGTGCGCGCCGTTCGTTGTCCGGTCATGCAAGGCGTTGGACAGCACTTGTTTGACCGTCATACCGCCACCAGCGCTTTGGTTGAGGAGATGCTTCAAGCATCCCTCCCCGTCATCGCGCGCCGTTCCGGCCAGCTCATTCACCCCGTCCCGTGCCACATCCGGCAGGCCGAGCATGGGCCACAAGGACATCGCCGCCTCGCGCCCAAAGGTTGTGCGACATTCCCGGATCATCGCAGCTCTGGCGTTCATCTCATTGTTGAGCAAAGCCCTGTCCGCATTGACCGGCACGGCAATCACCGGCTCGGGCGCCGGAGCATAAGACCCGGTCTTTCTGAGACTCGGCAGCACTTCACCGGTCACCCATTTGCGAAAACGGTGTTGTGGCGTCCCCGGCGTCACTGCCTTTCGGCTACGCAGTGTTAACGTGTAAAGTCCTGATTCTGTTACGTATATCATGTTCTTGGTAACAGGAGTCCGTATTAAACACGTACCTCTTTCGTCGTCATCCAGCTTCCGCACAGCTACTTCTGCGTCTTGAATTTCCAGACAATCGCAGACATCTCTCGCAACAAAGCAATGCTCACCATCCTTCTCGAACGTGCGCAAGGCATTTCCGTTGAAATCAAATGTGGTCATCTCGTTCATGACGCCATCCTCCGGCCTTCAGTTTTGAAGTGATCCAGCTGCTGTCGCGCCAGGCGCAACCGATCATTCATCGCCATTTGCATGGCGGTGGCGACCTTGTTGGCGGGCGCATTGGGCGGCATGTCGCAACAGGCATCGAACAGCACATCAAGATACTGTTCGAAATCAACGAATGCCGATTCCATGGATGTGAAAATATCTTCAGGTTTAGGGTCTGCGACCAGTCTCGGGGTCATGGCGAAAGCCTCTTTGTAAGCGTTTCAACGCCACTCACCAGCGCGCATTCTAAGACCCGCTGGTGAGCGGGAGGTTAGAAACCTGTACAAAGTCAGGCGGGCTTATTCCCCCGAAGGGTATTCTATTCACCGCCCTCCCGCCCATAGAATCACACGAGAAGCTGCCAAAAGCAGAAAATGGGCACAAAAATACCGCTGACTGACGGGTGCGGTATCCGCTTTGTAAAGGTTTCTACGCCTCATTTTTGAGTATGTTGCAACCCTGAGCGGCTGTCAAGTCCCTGACTATTTCTCAGGAGGTGGAGGTGGCATTTCGCAGGTGTTTATCATTTCCCTGATCGCAACCGTACTGCCTTCTACTGGGAAGGTGTGAATTCGCTCTCGCAAACGTATGGCTATCGTCTTTTTTGCCGCCCCTACATCTTTGAAAAAATAGAAAAGGTTGCTGTCACTTCCAGCTCGGAGAGTCAACAGCATCGTGTTTCCCTTGAAAAACTGGGCAGATAGTTTGAAGGATCTTACCTTTCCCTTATCCACCCTTGTATCGATAGAAATACCTTTGGTATCTAGCAAGCCCTCGATGTCAGGTTCATTTGCAATGGAAATGCCCATCAAAGTCGCACTTGGAATCCCTTGCCAACACTTGAATACAAGTTCTGATTGATTGAAGTCAGAAGCCGCCATTGCGGCCGCGATCTTAGTGTCCTCAAAAGGATCTTCGTCAATCAAAAATTCCCAACCTGCATAAGATGGGTTTGACCAAATTGCCAACAAAAGTGTCAGTACGATTTTGTGCATAACAGACCCGATTCCCCTTCGAGCGCTTGCGGTATCTGAATTACAACCACACAAAACGCCTGCTGACAACCCTGCGTGGATTGGTTGGGTTTTTCGTGTCTCTTGGTCTGGCCTATCTGGTCTGTCTGAACAATTAACCTTTTGCGCCTGCCAAAACAGCCCGAAGCTCCAGCGCATTCTCAGCGCGGCGTGACCACGCAAAAAGCTCTTGCATGGTCAACGCATCATACTGGTCATAGGTGAACATCATCGGGAAGATCCCGGCGACGGTTGCAATCAGGTCGTCACGCCCTGCCAGATCATCAGCTCGGCTGGATCTGTAAAAAAATTAAACGCCGCCTCGCACACCCGGTCGAAATCAGGCCCTTGCAGATCATAGATCTGATCGAGCGAGTATCCGCTGATCTTGACCGCACATTCCGCACGCAAATCTATAAGGGTCTTTTCACCAGAAACAACAGCCCGGCCACCTTCATCGACAATGAGCTGAGTGGCAAACCAGCTGCTTTCGCGACCAGTTGGCGTCTTGAGCTTGACCGATTTAACGACCTTGCCGTCGACGACCCACTCAAAGTCGATTGGCACCTCGGTCTCTTTCCAATAGTCCTCAACCTTTGGCTCCGGCTTGAGCTGGTCAATCCTGCTGTCGAGCACCAGCTTGATGGCCTCAAGGTCTGGGAGAGAGAGGAAGGCGTCACCGCCCTCCAGTAGATCAAGGATCTTATCCTTGGTTGTTGCTGTTTTCATTTCATTTGACATGAATAGTTCCCTTATCCGAGGATTGCCCGATTTTCGGCATCCACGTCAACACCTGCGATCTTCATGCCGCCCTTGACAGTCCAGGCGTAAAGCTGCTGGCCATTCGATGAGATCGCATAAGACATGACACCCCGGAATGCATATTCGTGATGATGCAGGCTTTTGCCGCTCCTCGCCTCTGGCGAGATTTTGGCCAACTGACCTTTATAGGTCATTTTGTAGCCCGTTTTTTCACCGGTGTTGGCGTTGACCACCACCCCATTGATGGTCCAGTTGGCGGCGGTCAGAAATGCCTTATACAGCTGGTCAAGATTGCCGACCAGCTTGAGCGTTGGCTCTACGGCCTGCAGCCGACCGGTCCCGATTTGCAACGTATGCCCGGACATGCCGGCGCTTTCGAAATCCTCGAAATCAGCCTCAAGATTAGGCAGGCCAAGTTCTGCAATCTCGAGGCGGATGACCTCATCAGGAAATAAATCGCAAAGTGCGGAAACATCCTGCAAGGTCTTGATATCATGGTAGGCCATCAGGCGCTCCTTATGCGGTCAAGTTTTTAGCGAAAGCTTCAAGCTGAGCGATCTCGATTTCGATGCCAGCGATATCCGGCGCGAGGGCCTGATCTGTGCGCATCAGTGGCGAGCGGAATTCCACACCACCAGACAGCTTGAGAACGCCCTCGCGCCAGTCATCAACCGACCCGCTATTCGGGATGAAATCGATATGCGGAGCGGTGTAGATATGCCGCTCATCTGCCAGCTCATTCAGCCAACCCTGGGCACCGGTGATCATGTTTTTGAACACCGCATAGTCGGTGTTGTTGATCAGATTGTGCTCAGCGTAATAGCGGGCCAACGTCAGCAACACATAGCTTTTCATGCGCGCTTTGTTGTAAAATTTCAGCTGGCTGTCATTCGACATGGAATGCGCACCGCGATACATGGTGCCGCCATCGCCGGTGGCGTTGTCATCAAGGCCGTTGCCAAGCGTTAGGATGCCGAGGCCCTGCGCAAGCAGGCGCTGGCCTTCGCAGGCGTCGCTGAAATCATTGTAGGCGATTTCGCGAGCCGGTCCTGAACACCTGATGGTACGCCCTCCAGCCACATGACTGGGGACGCCGTCATGCTTGAAGTCAACGCCAATCTGGAGTCCGGCAATATAGCCGGACGCGCCGCGCGTCACGGGATTGCCAGAACTATCCACGTCGAGGACATGGGTCTCGATCATGTGAGCGTTGACCATGTCATAAAGCGCACGTGCCGCAAGCGCGTCCGTCTCGTCAGTGTTGGTGCCGTTGACAAAGGTGAAGCCAAAATCGAAGGCGTTGACCTCGTCGAGGTTGTTGATGATGAGATTGGCCCCATTGGTAACGTCCGCATCATAGAGACCAGCAATGGTCTTGATGCGGGCCGTCTTGGCGCGGTGCGCTGCTGCCATCGTGAAGGCGTAGGCGCCAGAGCCATCAGCTGATGACCCCGCCAGATTGGCAATGGTCTCGGCATGCTTTGTCGCCTCGTCGGCGTTTTCACTTTCCGGCGCAATGACAACCGTCACATTGGTGGCAGAAACATCCTCGGTCAGACCGGCAGCGATGCTTTGGATTTGATCAAGGACATCACCCTCACCAAACCTCTCAAGCAAATCGCGGTCAGCAGTGGAGACGGTGTAACAGCGGTTATATTCAACACCGCTCGCCTTGTTTGGCGAAGTGCCCAGAACACCCGGAATGGACATGTCCATATCTTTGACGATCTGAACCGTCTGGCTGGTGTCATAAATGGCCGTCGCGCCTACAGTTGGTTTTCCCATTGGGTTACCTCATAAAAGACAAGGCGCGAATGCGCCGAAATCGATAGCCAGCGTCAGCTCATTGCACCGCAATGCGCGAGAGCGACCATCATTAAAAATCCCGCTCACGGCAGCCGTGGCGGGTGGTTCGGTTTTGATTGTGGGATTGACTATCCGGCGTTTACTCGGTCTTCTCAGCCTCATGAAAACGGCCAAGGTTATTGACAACAAAGTAGAGCTTTGCCTCATCGGCATGCCACTGCCGATAAAAGTCAACAGCAGCTTTGACCGTTGTATCTTTCAACAAGTCTGGTCCAAGTGCTTCTGCAATTGCGTCAGGCTCGCGCGGGGCATCCTTGCCAAGCAAATGCAACACCAGTTGATTAAATTGTTCTTTTTCGAGCCTCTCAGTTTTTTCGACAGCCTTCAAAACCATCGACTGGATGATCCTGCCAGCGATATTTGGATCATCAAATTTGGCAAAATCAGATGCCTCTTTTTTGTCAAAGCCGAGTTCTTTGAGACGCTCAGCCAACATTTTTCTGACCCGGTCATTCTGAGAGAGCGAACCGCCACCAAGCACGCCGCGCGACCTATTTCCGATATCGATAGCAATCTCTGCCAAGAGCTGAGCCAAAGCCTTGGCCTGCGCAGCATCCTTGGCAACAGCTTCCAGTTTAAATTGAAGATCAAGTCCCAAACCAGATAGCTTCATTTGCGAAAACTTTGTTCGAAATGTCAACACAGCTCCTACCGTTGCCCCAGCTAGAAAGCCTAAGCCGATGGTGACTGAGCTTGGCAAAAGATACTTCATTAAAACTGCGCCACCAGCTGCGCCGCCGAACATAAGCACAGCGCCCCTTAGATCATCCAACAAGTTTGCGTATGCTTTTTTCATATCCGACCAGAACCAATCCGATGGCAAATGAAGGATTGCTATCAGCTCCATCTTGGTTGGAAAGTCGTGTAGAGTCGATAGGTCTACTTCTGGTTTAGACATAAGAAGCATTCCTTACAAAAAATCCCGCTCACGGCAGCCGTGGCGGGTGGTTCGGTTTTGGATTTGGGTTTGGTTTTACCTACGGCACCGGCCAATAGGCGTCGTCGGTGTAGTCGGACGGGATCGGCGTTGCGGCCTTGAGATCCCAAGACGCCTGCATCACGGCAGAGATGAAAGTCGCCCCACCCTGCCAAAGCTCAAGGACTTGAGATGGTGTCAAATCATGATCGACGTTGTCGGCATCCCGAAATGTAATAGTCGTGGTGTCCCCAGAAGCGATATGGAGCTGAGCGCCTGTCACCAAACCCAAAAGATTGGTCTGATCTTGCGGACGCCCCTGCAAAGGGATTGGATCAACAACGCCAGTAACAGAAACACTGCACCCGGACTCGATCCGCCGCGACCTCTCGGCATTGACGTCATTACCGGTGGTTGCTTGGGCGGTATTAGGAGCAATAATACCGCCATCAGCCTCCCATTCAGAAAGAATTTGGCGGTGCCTATTGGTTGGATGATCAGGCACGGTCAAAACTCGCCCGTCAATGACCGCATTGATCGAACCATCTTGAAGATATTTTGCACTTTCGACCGGCATTTTTTAAATCTCCGCATCCAGTTCTACTATTGCTGAGTAGTAACTATCTCCATCAGAAGGTACATTTGTATACACCCTAAGACTTGCATCTGTGATCGGACCAAAGTTTATTGCGCCGATGTTTTGGCTCTCTAGCACCGACATTACACTGACTGCTGGTATAACTCTTTTCTTCGTTGGATATGTTACATGGCTTCCTACAAACCCATTCGAAACAACGTTCCCTATGAAAAAAACCGTTAGTTTTTCATAGTATCTTCGGCAAAGCTCAGCTTCAGCTTGATAAGATCTACAATCATAATCATAAGTCATCGCCCGGCAGTCGCCCTTGCAGACAGAAACCCGTGCCGCATCGGACGGAACAACGACAGACGTCTGGCCACCAGAAAGCCCGGTGACGTAGATCGGACTTGCCGCCGTCACGCCGCCAATTGTTCCCGTGCCACCACCGGTCCATGTCAGTGTGTAGTCACCGGCTGGCAGGCTTTCGATCATCTGCTCCAAGCCGTCGGCATGGCCTTTCCATCGGTCATAGCCATAAACGCCTATCCCCGGATTGCGAGTGCCGCCGCGCCGGTTGACCGTGAAGTCACCGTTGATAATCCAGTTCCAGCCTCCGCCTAGCCCGATGTTCGCCTGTGCCTGCCCCTTCTGGGCCTCAGTCAGCGCTTGGGCGTTGGCAAAGTCCAGATATTGATCCGCCGCAGCCTCTTGACTTAGAAAGAGGTTATCAGCCGCTTCCTTTGTGTAGCGATCAGCAATAGCCGCCGCTGCTGCACCGAGCGCCTGAGACAGTTCCAATATGGCCGCATCGAGTGTCTCCGCCTCGACACCGGATCCGTCCGGAATGCCCACATTCGTCGCCGAGATCCCGCCCTGCTGGATCGTGAGCAATTGATCCTTGGCGAGATTGATATCGGCAACCAGCTCTGTCAGTTTGGCTTGTTCGTTGGCCAGCTGTGGCGCGATCGTGTCCGTGATGTTCTGCAGGGCCGCCGACACGCCAGACGCCTCCAGCGCCTCAAAATCAGCCACCTTGTCAAGACAGGTCTGAAGCGACGAAAACACCGGACCAAAGATGTCCTGATAGAGTTGCCCCGTAAGGTGGGTGTCGCCGTCAATCCCATTGACCGTGTTGATTGCATCCTGCAGAGTCATGATGGATCCCCTTAGTCTTTGGTGCTATTGGCTTCAATCAATTCAGCACTTTTGATCTTGTCGCCGTCCCCCTGAGCGATGATCGCGTTAAGCGTCGAGCCTTTCATGTCCAGCTTGGTCTGGCGAGGGCGATAGACAAAAACCCCCGCCTCGACTTTCTTGCTGAAGCGCACCAGATAGCGCGCCTCGTCGATGTAGCTTGTTTCAGCCATGACGATACTTCCTAAAATGCGTTGATCTGGATGCTTTCGCCGAACGGCAACAGGATGTCGCTATCAGACGTTGCGTCGATCCGCCCGGCGAGCGTAGTAACGGCAGCGCCAAGCGTGAAGTTTGCCGTCACCTTGACGCGGGTGTCGCTTTCGCGATCAGGCTTGTAATCGATCGCGTCCGCATCGATAACCGAACCACCCACAATCAGCTTGGGCGCGACTGTGTGGTGGACCTCGTCAAACTCATCCATGTAGACAACAAGACTGACACTGTCAGTGGTCTCCTCGAATGTGTAATCCTCGGTGATGGCGACCATGTCGGTGCCCATCCGACCGCAGATGATCCGCGCGTCGGCATCAAGAATGATGAAAGGCGCATTGTCTGGCGTGCCAACAAGGACCGCCTGATAGGCACAAAGCACCGGTTTGGTGGCGAGCGGATTGTCTTCCCGCCCGTCCATGTCGATCCACTCATCAGTGCCAACGGGTTTGACCTGCCACGAGAGAGAAGCCGACCCGGTCTGCACCGCAGCGTAGGCCATCTGGATCTCGGTCATCCCGTTCTCCAGGCTGACCGGCTCCATCGGCACAACAGTCCGATTGTTCTTGAACTCGGCCATGATCAGGCGATGAGAAAGATCGTTCTCGTTCGAGCCCTGTGCCCACACACCATCCGTAGAGGCAAAACTCGTCCCCTCAGGAAAGGCGTTTCCGGTTGTCATCGAAATCGAGTGGTTGCCGGTTGTGACCGTAAACCATCCGTATCGATTGCCCGGCTCTTGCGCGACAGCCCCCAGATCAAACTCAACCCAACCCTCCCTGAGATCCACATGAGCCACCGTCGCGGTCTTCAACACGCTTTCAAAGTCCGGCGTGCCATCCACCCGAACCTCACACAGGCAGAGCGTCACATCGCCTGTCGATCCCACATGCGTGAAATACAACTGGACGCCCAGAAGGATCCCGTATTGAGAGCAAGGGAAGGTCTGCGCATAGATCGCCCCGGTCAGGCCAACCTCGGTTGTGATGTAGTCGGTGTAAGTCTTGGTCTCAGTGTAACGGATGATGCGCTTCAGGTTGTAGCCATAATAGCCGGAATGGGGCTTTTCCTTTTTCGTGATCGTATATTCCTGCCCGTTGATATAGACCAACTCGCCGACGTTCCGACCCCGCAGTGCACGCCATTGCGCTTGGTTGGAGCAGACCGAAATGGTCTCCCCATAGCGCATGGACTCGTAACTGACCGTCTTCTCGATCGCCGTCAGGACAGAGTAGGTCGTATTCGAAAGGTTCTGTTCACTGCCGCCCTTGGGCAGTTCGAACCGCACCACGCGATCATGCGCAGGCATGACAATCTTATTGTCATAGATGACGATGTCATCGCTTGCTGCATCCAACAGCTCGATGCGATCATTCGACATATTCACATAAGGAAAGCGGATCCCCTCCATAATGCGAAAATTCGCATTAGGATGATCGAGATCCCAAAAATCCTTTACCAATCCGTAGTCCGACTTGTAGTTGAAGGCCTCGTCTGGCATGTCCAACTCTTCGCGGATCTCCGCCTGCCCTCGCACCAGTTGATACGTCAGCCAGGGCGGCGGACCATCTTCGATCTGCTGGGCGATGCCAGCAACATCGGTCTTTATGGTGGTCACACTGTTGTTGATATTGGCGATATTTGCCTCTGCAGCTTGCAGGCGGATCTCGATCTCATAGACAGATTTGACCCGTGCATCCTCGCTGGCGACGATATCCTCGACGCCGGTCGACTTGAGCAAGACAAAGGCTATGCAGCAATCATCTTCGTCGATGGTTGGCTTAACCGCCGTTGGGCTGATCTCGCCGAGCTGCACGGTGATGCTGGCCGTTCGGGTGATGACCTTGGGAACGGACTGCGTCACTGGCTCTGAGCTATTGAGCGGCTCATCGCTCGTCTCCAGACGACGGTTTTTGTTGATCGTATCCTCATTGGCCCGTGCCAGCAGGGCGACCCATCGCCCGTCGCTTGCCACCAGAGGCTTGTAGACCTCAAGGTTTAGATCCTCAGCCTCAACATGATTATAAGTCGCGGAGCCATTGTAATAGCGCCCGATGCCGATGGTCACAGAGTCCGCATCAGCCGCCTGACTAACCGTGAAGCTGCTATAATGCGCAGGCCAGCCTAGGGCCTTGGCGGCGTTCTCGTCGAAATCATCGCGCGCATTCTCGCTGAGCGCGGTGAAGTCTTCAGGCTCGACGATCTCGGCCTCATTGAATTTAATGATGTCCATGGGTGAACCTACAAATGTTCGCGATCAAGGAAAGGACTGATCGTGTAAGAGCCATCAAGCGGCAAGGCATCCCCAAAGGTTGCGCGGCGCTTGTATGAAAAATTGACGAGATATTCGACATGTTCGGCCTTGGCAATGCGTGCCGCTTTCTTGGCTCGCTGCAGGGGTGTCAAATCGACCGGACGTGCCGCCGCCAGCCCCAATGCACTACGGCCCAGCACAAAGCTGTTCGCCTTGCGCACAACAAGCACCCTGATCAGATACCGCGCCTTGAAGGCCGGGAATTGCAGAGGCGTAAAGGACGGGCTTGACCGCCCCAGAACGAACCGGCACGGATAGGCGATCCGATCGACGATCTCAGCATCAACAAACCACAGATAACGCTTGAGACCTTCGAAGGTGCCCTTGAATTCTGCCAGCTGCTCACCCGGATGAATGACAGACAGCCCAGCGCATTGCGCGACCATCTCGCGTTTGCGATCCTCCGGCCAATCAGAGAACCACAAATCGACCGAATAGTGCGCCGCCAAACTCGGCAGCCAATCAGCTGGTGTCCGGTACGGATCCATAATAGTTGCATAATCAACCGGCAGATCATCGGACATTCCAGCTGTGATAGCTTTTTCGAACGGCATAGCATTGGTGCGCGTGGGGAGTGAGGTCATTCTGCAACCTCATACTTAATTGTGATGGATCCAAGCACCGGCACCAAATAGGGACTCGACGCGATAACCACTGGAGCATTGTCCAATACAGTCAGTACATTGCTGCCATAAGCGGCCCCTGCCAGCAGCCCGGTCGGAATCTGCCCACCGATCAGCGCACGTGCCAGAGCAGCTTTACGCACGCGGTCGAACACTTCCCCAACGACAACCTCAGGATCCGGACCAACACCGGGAACGACAATCTTTAGGTCAACGTCGTAAGCCTGTTGCGTAGCTTTAAGGACCGCCACACTGGCCGCCTCGGGCATCCGATAGGCATGCCGGACAGCAGCAGCCACCTGATCACGCTCGGCATCAGTAGGCAGAGCGCCATCAAGACCACAGATGACCACATCCGTATCCCCGCGCCGACCATGCACCAACTGGCCATTGACCCTTGCGTCGCCCATTGAAGGCCACGCAGTCCAGGCGTCGAACAGATATCGCCCCGCCGACCCGCTCGCAGGAACATCAAAGCTCAAAAGATAGCGACGTAGTAAATTCAGGTCTGTTTCCATAACCACATCGCTCGTCGCGGATGCTTCAGAAACAATAAGGCGCGAGATATTGCGACTTGCAACCAGATTATCAAGATCTGTGCCAGTGGAATAGGGAGCCAAAAGCGCCTTAATCGCGTCATTCACCCGACTGCGGTCGAGTAGACGCAGATAACTAAAGGCACGCCCGACTATCTTGGCCGGGTCGGTCTCCAGCAAATCAACATCATAATCCGGCAGGCTTTCGTCTGTAGCCTGCTCCTCGGCCCAGATTTCCAGAAATCGGTCACGATACCCGTCAAAAAGATCTTCAAAAGACAAAGCCTCAAGAACGGCAGGTCCTGGCACGTTGGACAGGTCGATCACTGTCGGAGCATAAAAAGCCATGGGAAACTCCAGCCTATACGCGGATTGTCACGTTGGCCTTGGCAACCGTGAAATCGCCAAGGTGCGCACGCGGCATGAAACTGCCGAGAATGCCAAAACTGAAAACGCCATCGCGGCGCTTGTCGACCGTCTCGTCTGGGATAAACCGAGTGAGCCTAAAACGGGGTTCCCAGAGGTCGATTGCAAGCGCAATAATCCAGTAGATCAGCGCGGCGGTACGATTGTCTTGGTTTTCCCGAAGCAACAGGGAGGTGACAAAGGAGCCAAATTCTTCCAGTTGCACCAACTCGCCAAACTTGGTTTGCAGTATAATTTCGATGCTTTGCACCACATGCTCGATCCCGACAAGTGGCTTGCCGGTCCGGCCATTAGTCCCCGCCATTGGTCGAACCATCCGGCTGCACCGACGCCTCGGAGCTTTCCGCTACAGCTTCCTTTTTCATCTTGGCGGCAAACTTTTTCCTACTGGCCTCACGTGACGCATTGGTCACTTGGCCGGTGCGCAGGAACGGCTCCATCTGCTTGGTCGTCATCTCGATCGGATCTTTGGCAACGCGTGGCTTTTTGCTCGCCACCTCGACAAGGACAACCTTGGTGGTGCCCGGAATGACAGGCTGCCCCAGCATGCGATTTGCCGCTTTCTTGGTTATAAAGTGATCAGTGCTCATGACACTCCCTTTCTATTGTGGTTTTCCGGTCAACGCGCCTCCGGGCAGCACATCCGTGTGCTTGTGTGTCTTGTCGATCGCATGACCGTCATTTTTGACATAGCCACCATTGAGATCGACGTTACCCGTGGTCGTAATGCCTGAGCCGTCAAGCAACAGGCTGGTGCCGCCGACCGACGCCTCCAGCTTGCCCGCTGTGATGTCGAGCTTGGAATCGCCAACAGAGGCTAAAAATCTGTCAGCTGTGATTTGCAGCTTGGCGTCACCATTGGTGAGCAACACCTCATCAGCCTCAGAGGATGGGCTTTGATTTTTCCCGGACCAGTCGCCGGGCTGGGCAAAGGCTTGCCTCGCATCGCCATTGGGGCAGAACAGTGTCACGACCTGCCCCACCGATGGCGTCACCCGGATTTTGATCGCCCCCGAAGCCAAAGACGGCCAGCGGGCATCAATCGGATCCCCATCACCAACTTTGACTTTGACCCTGTCGCCTTCATTGTCGACTTCGGTGATATTTCCGATACGGATGATTTTAGCGCTCACATGCTCAAGCCGCGAAATGCGATTAAACAGCCGTCGCACAGGGTCAGGAATCATCATTTCATTCCTCCGGCGGCGCAGTCTCGGTGACCAGGCCATCCATGGAAACACCAAGCGAACCGGTGATTTCCTTCACCCTGATCGGCACAAGCGCTTGCGTCCGGTTATAATCCTCGCGACTGTCGAGCCCAAGAATGATCGCGCTGGATCGATCTAGCCCAATCTGCTCGATGCCACGCACCCAATCGGCAAGATTGCCGGTGCCCTCGAAAACTTTGCGCATCAAAGTCGCAATGGCTTTATATTGCTCAAGACCATCGCTCTCGAACTTGCTAACCACGTCAGCCCAGACGCCCACCAGAGCGCCGCCGCGCACCGGTGACGGGTAGACGGACATTGGCATCACGATACGCCTCAGTGACCGCTTGTGGCCTTTTGCGTCAACTCCGCAATAACTTCTGACCGGCCCACTGAAATCAGCAAAGGAGCGCCAAAGCTCCGCCCACTCACCGCTGATCGACCGCATATGCGCGTCAATGTCATCCTCGACCAGATCGCACATCAGCTCAGCTTTGGCATTCATGCGCTCAGGGATGACCACCACCTCGCCGTCTGGCGTTGTGAAACTGTCCTGAACACCGGCAAGCAGGTCAATTGCAAGATCGACAATCGGCTTGCGCTGGCCCCCAAAATCCCTGTCCAAATTTTCGGTATAGACCGACGCCATAACATCAGGCCATTTGCGCGCATCCTTACCGTCATCAAGCGGCGCGATCAGGCTGTCCTCAACATTGGTCTTGAGCGATGGGATCTCCATCAGCATCTGGACCGTCAGCATGCGCAAGAGCGTCTTGGTCAGCATCTTTATGACTCCATGGAACAGCCGCAAATAATCCAGCCGTTACCCTCGTCGAGAATTTCATCGACGACATAAGCAACAGCCTCCAGATCCTCATCCTTATAGAAGCGATCGAGTTGGTGCGGCGCGCGCACCAGACCCGGCTGATCGGTGTGGATCGAAATAACAAATTCATGGTTGGCCAGCATGATCCGCATGCCGTCCTGCATATTGCGCAAATCCGCGCTATCAAGACGCTGTGTCGC
The DNA here is from genome assembly GCF_900215505.1 of Cohaesibacter sp. ES.047. Classification (NCBI taxonomy): domain Bacteria; kingdom Pseudomonadati; phylum Pseudomonadota; class Alphaproteobacteria; order Hyphomicrobiales; family Cohaesibacteraceae; genus Cohaesibacter; species Cohaesibacter sp. ES.047. Next base: position 4,043,279 of record NZ_LT907844.1, on the reverse strand, counting down.
AACCAGATCCGCCTTGACCTCAACTGGATCATCGTCCGCACCACTGGCCGACATGGATGACCAGCCGTCCGAATTGACACCAACAAAGAAAAGAGGCTTGCCGAAATACTCAGCAAGCCCCTTTGAGCGAGTTGCGAACCGCTCGCCGAATGACGAGCGCGCCATTATTTGGCAGCCGTGCCAGATGCGCCGTCTTTCTCGGTGCCGGACTTACCGTCAGCCTCGGTGCTAGACTTGCCGCCAGTTTCGGTCTCAGCGCCAGACTGGCCGTCTTTCTCGCCAGTGACGCCTCCCGTCTGATTGGACCCACCGGATCCGTCACCAGCTGTCGCCGCTTTCTTTCCCGACTCGTCATCATCCTTGCCGACTGCAACCGCCGTCACTTCTTTTTCCGTCACAGCCTTGTAGGTGTCGACAAGCTCTTTCAGCTCTTTGGTCGGGTTGCCCGTCTTTGTGAACAGCTTGGCATGCGTATCAGGCAGGATCTCGGTCCCAGCCGCAATCTTGCCAGCAGAAGTCACCAAGGCGCACGCCGCAACGTGAATTTTCACTTTTGCCATCAGATCAGTCCTTTGATTTTCATGGTGCCATTCGGGCGACCGGGAATCATGAGCGGAGCCGACTGTGTCATGGCAACATCCATTGATGGGTTGTCCTGTTCATAGACGCGCGGGAAAATAGGCAAAGCCTGAAGCCCGGCCTTTTTATCCTCGATCATACCAAACCCGCGAACACCATAAACGCCCTCGGTCCCCGTTGCGCCGACCGGAGCAACCATCAGAACCTCATCAGCCGCCAGATACCGTTTGGTCTGGTTGTCGAGCGGATCCCGATAGGTGCCATTATGCACATAGATATAGAACTCGCCGACCATGCCTTTGAAGGTGACGGGATTGGTCGGGTCGTCAGCAGTTGGCGACGTGACGATGGTGGAGACGTTGCGGATCGTGGTATCAAGCTCCTCCTTGATGGAGTTGTTTTTCTTGAATACCCTCCAAATATCGTTTGTCATGTAGACATCAGTCAACGGAGAGCCACACTGTGCCGCGCCTGCGCTGGACCAATTCTCAAGATCGCTCTTGATATCATGATCCACATCGGACCACTTTTCGGTCGGTTCGGTAACAACAATGGTGTTGTTGGCATTGCGACCAAAATCAACCAGTTTCGACGGATAGTCATCACCAACGATGGTCACCTGAGAATTGATCAGAGCCATCTGGGCGAGCCATTCCCAACGCCCCGTGATCTGCAATTTCTGACGCGCCAGCACCTGCAAGGCAGCCTGCTCCATCCGGTCCATCGCGCTCATGACACCGCCAAACGGCTCACCCGCCAAGCGAGTCTGAGCGTCACTTGGGCGAATGTTATCGATCGGTTTGAGATAGGCGGGAGCAAATGATTTGACCTCAAATCCTTCGCGACTTTGCGGGCGACCCGCCGAGGTCGGGATGACGAACGGTGCCAGCGTCACCTGCCCCTTGAACACGTCGTCAAAGTAGATTTTCGGCTTGTCGGACCGATGCTCAACCTTGAAATACTTGTCAAGGAAATGCGTCTTAGGGACGATGATGGTGTCGATCACCGAGATCAGCTCATGGAGCGTAAAAAGGTCCATATCGGATCACCTCATGCAGGAGTGTAGGAACGGCAATAAATGCCAACAGCGCGAAAGGCCCGCTTGACCACGGTCAGGTCAAGCTCGCCAATATTGATTAGATCCTCATTGAGATCATCGACCTCAACAATGACCGGGACTTTCTGATCGGCGGCGATAGTCATACCCTCCATGATCACCGCGTCGGCGTTGGCAGCGGTCGCAATCGGGATATAACGCCCATTTGCAGCATCCCATTCCAGCACGTCGCCGCGCTCATAGGTGCCAGCCAGAACCGTGAATACGGCGGTCTTGACATTCAGCCCATGCAGGATCTCAACCGTGCTGGAACCATGATTGGTGAAGCTGGCCAAGGTCATTTGACACCCCCATACTGTTTCTGAGCACGAGCCAGAAGGCGTCCGCCCTCAGACTTGCCGCCGGTTGCACCAGCGCCGAGATCCGGCTGGTTACTTTCTGCTTTCTGACGGCTGGCCGCATACTGTGCCGCCCCATCATCGGCGAGATCACCCGGCTTGGTGTCGTCAGTCGCAGCCTCCACCTTGGGGAGACTATCAAGCGTAGCCTTGGCTTGCTCGACGGTTTGGCCAGAGTGGATAGCAGCAAGAGCAACCGCGCCATGTTCCTTGGCACTTTCAAGGCCAAGGATGCCAGTCACCCGATCCTGCTCTGCCTTGATCCCTTCCTTCATCCCGTCCTCAAGAGCAGCCGCCACAGCAGCCCCCAATTCAGCCTGCGTGACCTGACCTTCGCCAGATGCCGCAGCCTGTCCGTTTTTCGTTGTCATGGACAAACCTCTGTGTTGCGCGGTGGTCACCGCAGTGTCATCGTAAAAAGCGGCCAGCGCATCGTCAAACGATCCGACCGCATCGATCAGCCCAAACTGCAAGGCATCCGGGCCATTAAAGGTACGCGCCTCAGTGGCGCGGACCGCATCGGCAGATAGGTGACGATGTGACACCACATGGTCGACAAACTGCTCATAAACTGTGTTGATTTCCGCCTGTAAGTCGGCCTGCGTTTCCGCAGACAACGGCGCATGCGGATGACCATCAACCTTGTGCGCCCCGGCGTGAATAAGGGTCGGCTTCACACCTTCCATTTCGTTTCTGGTTGACCGGTCAACATGCATCAGAACGACGCCGATAGAGCCAACCGCACCGCTCTGGATCGCCGTGACAAGATCACAGGCGGAAGCAAGGATGTAGGCCGCCGAACAAGCCATTCCGTCGGCGACCGCATGGATCGGCTTGACCACGCAGCATCTGGCGATATGGGCTGCCAATTCAAAACAACCCCAGACCTCGCCACCCGGACTTTCAAGGTCGAGCAGGATGCCTTTGACATCCTTGTCACTCATAGCCAAGTCAATCTGAGCTCTAAGACCCTCATAGGACTGCAAGCCGGAATAAGCGCCAACCCAAGCCCCTTTATTGATCAGAGCACCGTCGACCGTGATCACTGCCACCCCATCGACTAGGCGGAAATACTCTCGATGGTCATATTGACCACCAACACCACGCGACTCGCCAATGAAGCGCGAGGTACTTGGCGTTCGCTCGCCATCGGGCGCAGAAGGCGCAATCACATCAAGACCGATCCGACCACCAAGAACAGCCATCACCGTCTCTGCCTTGTTAGGCGTCAACAGCAGCGGTCTATTCAGCACACGATCAGCCAGTCGCAAGAGATCCTTACTCATCCTCATCCCCTTTGTTGCTGGCCGGAGCATCATCCCGCATCAACTCAGGCTCGATCGGCGGAGGATCACCCTCCGCCGGGTGCCGGATCCCGCGTTTTTGATGGTCTTCAATTTCAGCCATCAGATTGTCCATGTGTTCGTCGTAATCCTCGCCACGCTCGGCCAGGATCTTGCGTTTGGTCTTTACACCAATCTTCATTTCCAGATCCTCGGCGCGACCATCTTTGTAAGGATCCGCAGAGCCTCGACCCGGCCCAATCCAATCGCCGGATAGATAGGCCGACGGCATATCCCAGAAGGACGGCGCGCCACGCGGCACCCTGATCTTGCCGCGCGCAATGCCCTCCTCGATCACCACTCGGAACCACGGACGGACAAAAGTTGCCTCGAAGCCGGATCGTTCACAGGTCACCCCACGCCAAATGTTTGTGATCGCGCCCCGCCAACCCGAATAGCTGAGCTTGGAATAATCTGCCGTCAGCATTTCAAGGCTGAGGTTGGTCGCGCTGGCAACGTTCCGAAGCGCCGCCATCTCAAACTTGTCATAACCAGCTGAGGGTCGCGCCGGATTGGTGAAATTGACTTTTTCGCCAATCGCGGTTTGCATGAAGCGGACTCCATCCATTTCCAGCGGATTGGTCTGTCGGTAGACCTCTTGCTGAGCCGCCAGCGTGTCAAAGTAAGTGGCGACCCCAGCCTCGGCCTGCTCAATGCTGTCCGCATCACCGATCAAATGCTCGATCACGTCATGCTTCGCATCGGTCTCGACAAAGGCCGCAAGGATTGCATTCAGTGTCGCCGCCTGCAGCTCAGCCTCGTCAAACTTCGCCAGCTGGCGGAGCTTCTTGACGATCGGTGCCAACAGTGACCGCCCCCTAAATTCGCCCGGCTCTTGCGGCGTGAAGTAATGCAGAATCCGGCGGGTGCCATCCTCGTCATACTTGGCAATACGCACGCTTTCCGTCTGCCTGAATAGCGACAGCGTGTCATTTGGATGCGCAACCGTAAACCAATAGGCCAGAGCCTCATTGTGTTGCCCCAGCTCGATCCCGTCCCGAAAGCGATCGGTCGGCGGCGTGCCAAGCGGTTGCTTGAGCCGCGCCGAATGGATCAGCTCAAGTGCTGTGTGAGCTTCCCCACCTCGCTCTAGATAATGAAGCCTACCAAGAGCGTCGCCCGTAACCAGACAATGCTTGAACGCAGATCCCATCTGCATAGCAACGGACTCGCGCTGAGCCGCATCATTGCGCAGCTCCGTGTCACCGCAATAAGCTGCAATCCAAGCCTCGATTTCGTCGCTGAGATCGCGGGCCTGCTCCTTGCTGATACCCAATCGCTTGCTGTTTGGGCGGCTGGCAAATTTCCATCCAATACCAATCACCATTTCCAGCTTGCGCTGGAGGGCAGCCGATGCCCATGGATTGTTGCGGCCCATATCTTCTGTGCGAGCAACCATCATGTTGCGATCAACAGAGAGCGCCGACTGTGGGGCATGGCGCTGAGGACGCCAACCGCCATGACTTTGGCTTGTCAGGCTAGCAGCCTCATAAGCGCGCCCGATTGCTGCACGGGTTGCGACCTTTGGCCGGTGTGTAGCCAGAGGAGAACCGTGCTTGTCAATCAACGTCTTTGATTGCATGTCAGCTCCTCATCTAGAAACGAATACGTCGGTTGTGGTGACGGCGCGAAACAGGCCGACCAAGCTGCTGTTTCAAATCGTCGATATAAGCCCGAAGTTTGCTTTCGCTGGGCAGGTTAAAACTGGCTGATTTGCCGCCTTGCGACATTTCCCGCTCAAGATCACCGGTTAGCAACTTGTGCAAGGTGTTTTCCGCCTCGGCCAGTCGTGCCGTTAGCGTCTCGGTGTCAGCCATGTCGTCGCCTCTGTTTCACGGGAACTGAACGTGAAACAAGGGGCACTATGGCCCCTTGTTCTTTTTGCGCGCTTCTCGCCTCTCGCGTATTGCGCGTAAGGTCGGGCTTTCCACTTTGTCTGGATCGGGCGGCTTGTTATCGTCGATCGGCCCGGTCTGTTTCTGCAGATCCGTTAAGGCGGCATGCAGTTTGTCAGCTGTATCTGCAATGACAGCCGTTTCGCTGCCATGCCTTGTCATCATGTCCTCAATATCCATCTGAGCATCCGGGTCAGGCTGGCCAAGCTTGGCCTCCAGCATGTCCCAATACTCATCGGATACATCAAACACCCCAGACCGCCGCGCGGCGACCTCGGCCTGATTGAGCATATCCAGCGCCTCGTTTGCCTGATTAGGATCTTTCTCCCAGACATATTTGACAAAACCGGTCTTAGTGACTTTTCGGACTCGCTTCTCTGCTGCAACCTGATCGAAATAATCATCATCCAGCCCGCGCGGAAAGGCGACGTAGGAACGGCTGGCCGGGTCGTCGATTTTGGTCAGAGATCGGTAAAGAGCCCATTTGAAAGACCCGGCATTGAAGTGAAAGAACTGCCCGCGATATCGGTTGACTTTACGCTTGCCGCGCTTGCTGGTCTCCCACTTCACCTCCATAAGCGGTGGAACATTTTCACTTTGATGACCGCGCACCATGATCACTTTGGCTTTGCCGTAACGCGTCGCCCAATCCCCTACATCATCGCGAAAAGCGTTTGCGTCGATCGCGGTGCATTTGACCTCAAGATAATGACCAGCAAAATTGCGCCAGCGCCGTTTGACCAGATCGTCAAGTGCCGCCTTGGCCTCATCCTCTGAGATATGATGCGGAATAATGCCTTTCTGGATCACCGCCCGGCGGACATTCCTGCCATAAGCAACCAGCGTCCACTCGACGCGATTGTCCTGACAGTCGATACCATAGAAGAGCTCATAAAATCCGGCAGGCACCGCGCCGAGATCGTAGTCGGAATTTTCCGACCGCAGTTTGAGATCCTCAACCTTTGCACCAATCCCGGCCACCTCATAGGCGACGCCGACGTCGTTATTCATAAACACCTGTTCGGCGGTTGGAATACCACGCACCCGGATCCACTTGCGGGCAATCGAGCCGAAACTTTGCAAGGGCGAATGTGCCGTCCAGAGATAGAAACTACGGTGAATGGTCATTGCCTTTGGGTTGCGCGCAACAAACCGCCCCTTTGGCATGACCTGCGGGCGATGATAATCATGGATCTCGCAACCGCAATGAATGCAGGTAAAATGCGAATTATCCGGATTGTCCTCGTCGATATTGGCCTTGAAATTCTCCCATTCGAGCGCCTGATAGTCACCACAGTGCGGGCAAGGAACTTCCCATTCCTCTTGTGACCCGTCCCGGTAATTCTTGGTGATCTTGCAGCCCGGCCACAAAAGTGGCGTTGAGACCTTCAGGATCTTGCGAAATTCATAGGCACGCGATCGGTCGTCGGCCTGTTCCTCCGGATCACCGGCGGCGTTTTCTTCCCACTTCGACAGGTCATCCTGCGCCTGCTTTGGTCGCGACACTTGCGCCAGGTCATCCTTTGATTGCGCGCTGACCGCCTCAATCTTGCCGCGCCCGTCCTCGGTCGCCTTCTCCTGATCGGTATTCTTGGCCTTTGAACTGTTATCTAGAAACAACCGGCGCAGGGCTGGAACACCTTTCAGCAGAGGCCCCATCTTTTCCGAGAGCCATTTCTTGGCGGCACTTTCCGTCGCCTGTACATACATGAAATGAATCGGCCCGGTGATCATCGAGACCGCAACAAAAATCACGATGATGATCGTCCCGCCGAGCTGAGCCGACTTCATGATCGTTACGATCTGGCAAGGATCGTCATCCGACAGCGCATCCAGAATGGGCGGAAAGTATGGAAACTTTTCATCATTGTACGGGCCTGGGAAAGGCTCATCCGGACCAAAGACGATATTCTCACGCGCCCACTGGTTGTGGTCGATTTTCGGTGCTGGCTTGATCTTGCTCGCCGATGTCAGCTTTAGACGTTTCGCCGGGTTGGCCCACTGCAACATCACCTTCAGCCCCGCCACTCAACAGATCAGCTGCAACCAGATCCGGCTCTATTTCCGCCAGCCGGGTCAACTCGTCACTGATGTGAATCCGTAGATCCCGATAGGCATTACGCAGGAAGAACACCAGCGACCGCTTGTCACCGATCTCAAATTGCGCTGCCAGCTCATCACCAAGGCGATCAGGGTGACCCGTCAAAATGTCTGTAATCACCCCGACAATTCGCTCCATCTCCAGCACAGCGTCATCGGTTTTCATGAGCCGCCCGACCCTCAGCAACTCCTCCTCCTGCGCCTGCCGATCCTTGCGCTCGGCATCGCGCAGTTTGAATTCTCGCAGGCGGCGATTGAGGATTTCATCCTCGGATGGCTCCCTTTGCAGACGCGGACTGGTGTGGTCAGGATTCACTGACTGGGCAATGCCACCACTATCGTTCGGACCTAAATTCGGGTTTAGGTTTGTGGTTGCCCCATTGCCAAGGCTTTGGCCGATGTCGCGCCGGATGCCTATCTGCTTGCAGGCAACCTCAACATCGATCTTGGCGCGGCGTCCCTCACCATGCACAGCTTCGCCGGAAATCTTTCCCTCATTCAACATCTGGGAAACGCGAGCGGCACTAACGCCAATCCGCTTTGCAAATTCTGATTTGGAAACAATGTCGGCCATAACGCTCTAAGGATCCGTCCGGCCCTCACCTCTGTTTACCAAAACCAAAGACATCCCCCACAAGGCATCCCGCCCAGCCTTACAACAATCACCCACGACAAACGTGAGGCTTCAATTGTCCGGGCGGGTCGCCACTCCGGCGCGGCCACTCTTTCGGTGCATGGCTCAGGCTACTCCAAGGGAGGTTCCTTTATTGCATCGCTGCGATTTTCCGATGCCGCCGGACAACTTAAGCAAGCCGTGTGAAACGACTTTGTGAAACACCGACTTAAATTAAGTTTTTAAGGCTTTTTTTAAGCCAAATTTTCCGACATCCCCAACGGTCACATTCGCCCGCACCTTATGGCGAAGGACTGGAAAGGACCCGTGAAACAATCCCATGAAACATCTTTTGAATTGATCAAAGGGCGCGCTCCAGTAGGTCGTTGGCGAATTGTTCTAGGGCTTGAGCGGCGCGATCACCGCCATGTTCGAGCGCTTCAGAATTGTCGCGCTCAATTTCGCGCATGGGGTTGAGACCCCACAGCTCACGGACAGGAAAGCGCGCCGATCCGACGCGGGTGAAGATGCCACGGTGACCGCTGCCCATCGTGGCTTTGAATGTGCCGCGAAAGTAACCTAGTTTATTGGTGATCCCGCCACCGCCTTTGCGACCAAGGCCGTGATCCGCAAGACGAAACCAACCCGACGACATGATTGCGTCGGATGTCATGCTGCCGCCATTGAAATAGGCAACGGCAATAGACCGACGAACCTTTGATCTGGAAAGCCCTGTATCGGCCAAGTCGGAGGCGGTATCATCAAGCACCACATCAACACCCTGCTTGAGGGCTTTGCGGGTCACGCGAGCGATTGCTTTTCCGCCGATCCTTTTCTTGGCATTGTTCAGCGCATCGGCCAACTGGCTTAGATCCTCCAGCCGGGCATGCACCTGAAAATTTACGCTAGACATTGATCATACCCCAAAGGCGAACGGACCGGCGAAAAGCGCGGCCCGCTCTAACTCAACTCGACTCAAACGAACTTGGTGCCGAACTTGGGATATCTGCTACATCTCTTCACCTCTCGGTTGGGACTATGCATCATGCGTTTCCAGCGTCCAATGGAAGCCAGGCAAAGAAAAACCCGGCAGCGCCGTGCGCTCCGGGTTATCTTCTTTCTGGCCTTTTCCAGTGTCCTTAGTGTTGTCAAACTTTTTCCCGTCCGTCAATAGCTGACGGAAGAATGGCGGTTTTCTGCGACCAGCCACATGTCCGGGTTGTTGGTTCCGGTTCTATCGATTCCATTCCATGGTTCGGCGGGCAGTGTGCAGGGGGTTGGTTGGTAGGTGTTCAGTACGTCCGTTTTAGCTAATCGCTCATAGACAAGGTCAATTGAGGTGCGCCACAGCGCAAAATCCACACGGGCCTCGGTGATCAGGTCGAAGTCGCCGCCAAGCCACGGGATGACACAGGCAATCGGGTCGGCGGATCGCACTGGATTAGCATAAACCATCTTGATCCTGATTTTCCCCTTGGCGGCGCGTGGATCGATGTAGACATACTCGTCGGCCAGCGGGTCGGGATGATTGCGTAAAATCCCGTGCATCATAACCAGCTCGATGGCTCGGCGGTCCGGCAAATCCAGAACCTCGGCATGAACGGCGGCGGCGTCTGGATGAACCTCCCAGCCAAGCATCTGGTTGTCAGGGGTGCCACCGCCCGATGAGACCATGCAGCCAAGGGCGGCAAGATTGGCAAAGGCGTTCCAGTTGCTACCGCACCCACTCGGTGTGGACCAATGAGCGCCGGTCACCTCTGCCATATGGGCCATTTCGATGGCGTACGCCCATTCAATCAGTTTGTCGATCGCTATTGGTCTGGTCATATCTAGGCCCTTTGTTGTCGATGATCAGGGGTAACGGAGGTTTTTGAAGCGTTACCCCCGACCGTTACCCCTTATCTCTTTGATGCAACTAAACTAATCAATCAGGGGTAACGAAGGTAACGGGGTAACGGTATGTTTGATAGACAGGCGCGCACACATTAAGGGTGTGCATTTGTGGCGTTACCCCCGTTACCTTTGCAGATTTGCAAATAGTATCAATGCACTAGAGGTAACGGTGAGGGGTAACGGCGAGGTAACGGCGTTACCCCTATGGAATGCCCGGATCGTCCGTTTTCTGCGGTTCTGGCAAAAATTCAAGCGGAATGAAGGTGCTCTTTGCTGGTGTGCCAGCAAATTTCTTGACCTTGCCAAGTGCGTGCGCTCCATCGATGTAACGCAACGCCTGTTGCCACTGCTTTTTTGCCCATTTGGTACCTGAAAAAATTTCCTCTAACCTTGGGTGAGTGTTCGCGACCAATAGCCCCGGCGGCTCCCCTTCTTTGGCCTTGAACTCAGGCGTGATCCTCAACCCCATCCGGGCTAGTGCCTTTTCGTTTAGGTCGTTACCCGCCAAAGCCTGCCCGATCATTTCGCCAATTGTCAGCGTATTGTTGATGCGCAGCATCGATAGCGGCATCATCAGAATCTGGTTGAGACACTGGATGCCCTCGCCATCGTTGCCGTCTGACAAGGTTTGATCAATCAGCGGTTTGTAGAGCGCCGCCTCGGTGTCATAATAGTCGCCATCGAGCATGTCGTCATGCAGGGCGATGTCCCGGCCCGCAAGGACCGTCGAGAAGCGCAAGGCGTCGCGGGCACGGATGCCCATCTTGGCAAAGGATGCACGGTAAGCGGCGATGGAATGGTTGAACCGTTCCCAATTGTCAAAGGCTCGCCGCCTCAAGCGCGGCGACAGCTCATCAGTGCGGGCCAGCATGCGGTTGACCTTTTCCTCATTGGCCATTCCCTCACTCCCTTTGACGAGCGGACCGAGGTGGATCTCTACAAAGCGCGATCTATCCTGCGGTTCAAGCATGGGGGGCAGGATGGCCGTGAGGTAGGCGACGCCAAGCACAACGAATGTGCTTGACTTACCGCCAGCCGAGCCGCGCAAGGTGACCGCGCCAGCGCCGCCCGACATGCGCCGGATCAATTCGACAATGCGGGCGACAGACCCGCCCTCCTCCTTGCCTTCCACCTCGTCATAGATGATTGCGCCCGACCGACCGGCAGCACTTTGCCTGATCCCGGCCTCTGTTGCTTCGTTGACGAATTGTGCAAGCCCGCCGAGAAGCCCTTCAAGCAGCTGAGCCAAGGTCGATTTACCCGCCCCGTTTTCCGCCCCTGCCATCATGTGGACGCGCCACTCCGGCGCGCCGCCATATTGTGCGGCCATCATCCAGCCGAGCCAGAGGTTAGGCCCGCGCGGGCCGTCCTTGAATGTCCAGGTCTTGACCACGTCGAGGATTTCCTCGCAATCCGCAACGCTGGCGGCATCGGCAGGCTTGCTCATGCGCGGGATGGCGTTGGAAATGAGATAGAATGCCCCTTCTTTCTGAAACCCCGGATCCAGCTCGCGCCCGTCAAAATAGATGTGACTTCCTAGGTGAGCCAGCAGACGCGAATCCTCGCCGGTGCCGACTCGCCAAATGCCGGTCTTTCTGAGCTTGTGCTGTGCGGGGTCAAAATACCCCTTGATGCTGCATTCCATCATGATCCAGTTGAGCGCTTCCAGCCGGTCAAAATCCTGTCGGTGATCGCGCGGCGGGAACCGGTCCCTAAACCAAGAAATATCTCCATGCACCAAAGCGGCTTGTGTCGATTGTTTCTCCAATTGTGTTGGCGACAGGCTAACCAGTTCACCGGCGGCGTTGAGAAGGTGGTAATTCTGACCAGAAAAGCCAAGTGCCGTGAAGGGGCATTGCGCGTCCAGCTCGGCCTTGAAATCCTCGGTCGTGTGTCCCGTGCTGGCGATCGGCGGCGCGTCCAGCGGATTGGGCGCATTATGCGTCCGCGCGGTGTGGGCGATGGTTCCGGTGTCGGTCATGGAGCGATACCTGTGTCCCAAGAGTATGTTTCTGGCCCGTCTTCTCCTTTACAGGCTTTCTTTACGAGCTTTTGATATTCCTTACTTTCGCCTTGTGCGGTGTAGGTGTAAGGCCTGCCCTTACAATCTATTGCTTTTCCAGTAACATCTGGACAGCCGGTTAGGGCGCGCACCATTTGGTCAATAGCCCACGCCTTGTGATGAGCGCCATCTATGCCTCCCCATCGCACGGCGATTTCAATGGCTTTTGCAATCCGCTTTTTCTTACTCATCGGTCGATTTCCTTTTTAATTCTACTCTGGCGATCGCAACGCATTCCTTGGCGATGGATTTGAGCGACTCGCATGGCGTGCGCAGATGGTGGTTCTTGCAAGTGCAATTCCGGCGACCGTTGGCAAATTCGCAAATTCTATAGGCAACCTCTGTTGAGGCTGAGCGGATCGGTTCGGTCGTCGGAATTGGGCGGCGCGGCTTTCTTGGTGGCATCAGTCGCCACCAGTGGTATCCAGCGACCTCTCGCCAAATGCCTTGATGTCAGCGAGGGCGAAGTCGCGCATCTCATTCTTTTCGAGGTCGAACGCCTTCAAAAACCATTGCGGATCCGGATGCCATTCCGTTCTGCCGCACCAAATAAATATCGGCTCGACCTTTCTTATCGAGGTAACGCCGCGCCAATTGGTGTATGTGAATTGCAGGGTTGGAGTGTTAGTCAAACTAGCCCCCTCCTCCCACGCTTGCGGCAAGGGCGAATGTTTGGGCTTGCTGGCCTGTTTTTCGCGGATCGCCTCCTCAATGCGCGGAGTCAAAAGCTCTCGCTCGATGCCCTCTGGCGGGCGTTCCGGGCTGGTAAATCTCTCGGTCATGTCACTCGCCTCCGAGATTGTCTTGCTGCAACACAACAAAGCAACCGTCGAGAAACTCGGACACGGGGCGAACCCAAACGCGGCGATCCCGGTTCTCATAGATCACAACCGGCTCCAAATCGGCCTCAAGGAGGCCAACGTGAAGCACGCAGTATTTTTCGCCTGATTTGAGATTAACATGGGTCGGACGCCACAGGGTGGCAGGTGGAATAAGCTGGTCACCCATCGAAAGCAAAACGTCCTGAATATTCATAAGCCTCTCGAAACTGTCCGGATCACCGTAACCGGCCCCGTTGAGATAAATCTTGGTGTCCTTCAGTGCCTTGCGGTACTTTTCTTGAATATGTTCGGTCATGCGTCAGCCTCTCCCCGGATCTTTCGTTTCAGCCTAAAGATGAAATTGGAAACGTGAAAAGCGGCGCGACCATTCTTGTTGATGTATCGGCGCTTAGGTCCAGGCCAAAAGCAAAGGGAGTATCGCAGCGGGTTAAATTTCTTCCGCGCCGGAATGCATTTCCAGCTAGGATAGTCCGCAGACGTGTGAAGGATGACCATCACAAAGTTGCTATCAAAAACAATCATTTCCGGACAAAACATCAAGTACCTCCTGTTTGGTTGGTCGCTCTCACTGGTCGCCACAGCGACCAGTTGGCGCTGGCGTCGACGGCGGCGGCGATGCCGCCTTGTCGCTAGACCAACTCCCCGCTTTTGTGCAGTCCGTGCAGCATGGTGATGGACAGGGGGTATTTTTTGCCGACCAACAACTTGCGAAAGGCCATCAGATCAAGGCCGAGCGATCGGGCCGCTTCATTCTCGTTGCCGTGCATCTCAAGTGCCAGCTTGGCCCCGTATACCTTGTCCTGAATGGTCAGGCCATGCAGGCAGACCGGAGCATTCCTCCGGGTATCAGCGCTAACCGGATGCACCCCGAATGCACAAGAAACACGGGCGGCCTCAAGCGGCACGGGTTGGCCGGGTCTTGAACGCGGGCGGCGTGGCCTTTGAATGGTTGCGGTCATGGCTGGACTCCTTGGTCGGGTTGAGAAAGAAGGAAATCGGGTTGAGTGGGATGGCTTTGCACAGGGCGAGCATGGTGACGCTTTCAAGCGTGCGGCCTTGTTCAGCATTGCGCAGGGCAGTGCGGCTGATGGCGGCGCGGCTTGCCGCCTCCTCCTCGGTCAGATCGAGGCACTCACGCCAATAGCGCACATGGCCGCTGAAATCCGACCAGTCGACGGACGGCCCGCCCTCGCGTGGCTTGGTCAGATCCTCCAGCCGTGACACTTTGAGGCCGATGCGTTTGGCATGGGCCAATATACCGTTGTAAACGGTCGTGTGATGCTTGAGATCACAGGCAGCGGCGATGGCGTGGGTCGACTGACCATCTTCAACATGTGCCTTGAACCAAGCCGCATGGCGCTGACGCGTAGCGGCGCGCGATCTGTCGAGTTTCATGGCAGCACCTCGCATTCTAAGGCTGACCAATCGTCGATAGGGTCCAAATAAACCGATGAGAAATAGTCATTGCAACGCCAGCAAAAACCATCGCCCCGGTGGTCATCCTCTTCTGTCAAAGAGTTGCCGCAGGAGGAGCAAAACGTATTGCGATGATCTTCTAACTCATGCTCTACAAAGTGACGATCAACCTTACTCATGCCGCGACCCTCGCCTGTCCAGGATCCTGCCAACTCAGCACTTCAAAGCCCTCGCCGGTCCACGCCATGACTTTTTTTAGGGTGTAGGCGCTGCAAGGTTGTTGGCTTTCGATCCGGCGGACGGTCTTTGTGCAGACGCCAAGCTTGTCGGCGAGATCCCCCTCGCTCATGCAGTCGGCGACCCGGCGCGCATTGACGATGAGGCCGACAACACGCCAATTGACGGCGCGCAATGCGGTGCTTGAAAGGGCTTTCGTCATGGTGATTTCCTCCGGCGTCAAAAATAGGCGTTAAACTTCTGAAATGTTTACCTAAATGGGTTATTTCCTACTGACCGGTTGCGAGCGCATGGTGCAGCAATTGCTTGAGGTGCCAGTCATTCAGGTCATAGCCCGGCGGTGCTGGCTTGATATCCACATCGACATTGTGCTTGAGCCGCTGGCGATGCATGGTGTCGCACAGCTTCTCTTGATGCATCAGGGCGGCTTTTGGGGTTTTGGAGTCGCTGTCGCTGATAATGATCATGTGCTTGGTAACGGGCAAAAGCGGCATTGCGCCAAAGGCATTGAGAGAGACCGCAACCCAAACATGCCTGTAAGGCCCCAACTCCAGCGCCGTGAGGCCGTTTTCGATCCCCTCGGTGACCGCCAGCGTCTCGTCTGGCTGCGTCAGCATGATTGCGCCCCGGCCAAAATAGTCGCCATCGATCTTTTTGCGGGCGATCTCGCGGACCTTTCCGTCCGGCGCGGTGTAGATGATTTTTGGTTTGCCTTGGTGCTCATCGAGGTCAAACCACGTCCGGTGCAGAGCAAGAAAACGATGCTTGCCCCCGGAGTTTGGTTCAACCTCCTGAATGGCGGTCAGCAGGCAAGGCCAGCGCCCAACCATGACCGGCTTTTTCAGCCGGTCGCACCAGATCCAGCGCTCATGATTGTCGATGAAGCGGAATGGCATGCCAGTAAAGTCAACCGTGCGAATGCCGCGACAGTCGCGCAAATAGGTCTCGGCCTTGGTCCCCTCGATTGGTCGACCTTTTCGCCAATTACGAATGGCTTTTTGTCGGCGTTCTTCAGAGTTGGCCTTGATCTTTTCGCCGCGTTTGGCGGTGTCATGTTGCGGCAATGTCGTCGCGACCGAATGATCGCCCACAATGTCCTGCACCCGGCGAAAGACTTGGAGAAAATCCGCTTGTGGATCCAGTTGGTCAGTGTGCGCCACCCAATCAAATATGTCGCCGTGCGCACCACATGCGTGACAGATATAGCGCCCGCTGACGTCGCTGACCGAAAAACTCGGATTGTGATCCTCATGGAACGGACAGAGGCCGGTCATCCACGTACCACCTTGATGCAACTTGACTGACTTGCCGATTACATCGGAAAGGACGATCTGTTTCTTGAGCGCGGTGATAGCGTTGCGGTCGATAGTCAGGGTCATTGTTTTGCCCCCTCCCTGATTTCCTTGATCGCCAAGCTCAACTTATCGCGCAGCTCGATCGCCTCGGAGAGAGACAGGCCGCGATGGTAATAGTTTTCAGACTGGTTGGGCGCGATAACCCCGACCAACGGTGTCGATGAATAGCCCGGTTTGAACAGGCTCACATGAACCTTGTTGATGCGATCGTTACTCATGCCGCCCTCCTCTGCTCGCCCGCCTCGATCACCGGTGTCCATTGGTTGGCCATGGCGGTGGCGATGCCGGGAAAGAAGCGTGAGCGCTCTTTGCTTCGGTTGGCGCTGCGTCCCATACGATGAACCACCGACCAAGCTTTGTGTTCGTCGGTGCCGCGCTTTGGTGGCGTCAGGCGATCGGTTGCCACAAGTGGTGGCAGTTTGTGCAAATAAAGGCCGGTGCCCTTGAATTGCGGCTCACCAAACCACCACGGTTGCACGGTCTGCGTCGCGGGCTGATAGTTGATAATGCGCGCCTTGGCATGCGGATGCATGACCGGGTTTTCGACTGCAACATGGGGGATGTCGGCGTTCCAGAGCTTGGAAAACAACTCGGCCCCTTTGTCCAACTCGGACCACATAAAGGCGAGTTGATCAGTCTCCGTCCAGGTCTCATAGTCATCAGGGTAGCCCGGCTGGCGGTTTTTCGGCGGCTTGGTCAGCCAGCGCACACCGCTGTTGCAAAGCCGCGTGCAAGGCGGGTGTGCAACGATCAGACAATCCCAGCCGTCATCCAATATCTCGCGCACATCGCATTGAATGTGCCGATTGGATGGCGTCTCGCTTGGTAAAACGTCGCATGACCATGCATCGTGTCCCAGAGCCAGAAAGGCATCGCGAACCGTGCCGGAAAATTCACAAGCCACAAGAACTTTGGCCATTATCCAGCCCTCCGGTGATGCACTTGTTTGTGGATCCGGCTGCGGAAAAATCCCGTCGCCTTGGCAATGTCGCAAATATCAATCTTGTGCTGCCAGAACATGCGCTGTAGGAAAACTCGACGCGCCCTCTGCAACAGATCGGCCTGACCATGAAACACAGCCAGAGGCGTCACATCTAATGCCTTGGCTACGTTGCGCAGCTCGACCCGATAGACCTCTGGCAAAATGGGCTCTGGCGGCTCGATTGGTGGCTTTTGCCGGTTCCGGCACTCGCCATCAAACCGTCTGGCGGTCACCGGGGTCACGCCGATCAAGCTGGCAACATCTTTGATATGAAGGCCCCAACGTCGACGGAGGTTGAAAGTTAGTGTGCGGCGCGCCTCTAGGGCGTTGCCATCAAAAGGCTTGCCGAGCTGAGTCCGTTCAATCTTGTGAAGCCTCAAAACCCATTCGATCAATTCGTTGATGCTTTGATCAAGAGCAGCCTGCCAGTCCGGACTCTCGAGGACTGAATCCGAGAACGCCTCGCGTGGCTGATCGTCGCTTCCCTGTTTGACCATGTTGATGAGTGGAACGTGCAGGATAGACCGGATCTCATCAACCGGCAGATCATAGAAGCGAGCCAACATGCGCTCGCTGTTGCCGTGCTGGCGGTGGCGCAGGCGGATCTCGGCGTTGCGCTTGGCATGGCGATCAATCATCAATCTGGCCTCCACGCTCATTTTCACGGTCGACCATGGCCCGGATCTGCAAGAGGGTGACGATTGCCTCATCCAGCTCGCCATCAATGTGCCATTGGCGGATTTCGTCAGCATCGATCCGCCCGCCATTAGCAAAGGCTTGCAGGACCACATTCAGGGCCTCGCCGGTCTCCTTGCTCATGCTACCGACAGCAAGCGCCCAATCTTTTGGCGCAACGACCTCAGGCAATTTAACCAACTCATAACCGTGCAACCGAGCCATCGCCTGCGTCACCTCTGGCGTCTCGACATCCGCCTCAAGATCAAGAATTTCGCGCAGCGGCGGCCATTTGTTCATGTGTTCGCGATCAGGGCTGGCAAACTCGGAATATGCCTGACGACGAGCCCGGCCTGTCACTCGGCAGCAATCGGCGTCACCGCCGACCAGTTTGATCAACCTGCGAAGCGCAGCCTTCACTGACCTGTATTCACGTATGGAAAGAAAAAAATCAGACATAGACATCGCCCCGGACAATTTCGCCGTGTGACCGTGTGACAGAGTGCTGATCGTCTGTGACGATCAGGCCGCAACCATGTAGCCAAAAGGGATTTTTGAGATGGAGAAGGAAGCCGAGACCCGTGGTCGCCTTAGACTGATCATCAGCCAACGGCATGTGCTTGATTGGAACAAGGGGCCGGGCTCTGCCTATAAGCCAAGAGGCTTGGAGAGGATCGGCAGGCCCGGCACCGCATCGCCAAGTGCGCGGGAGGAGAGCGCGCCAAGCTTTGCGGAAGAAAGAGGAAGGTTTGGAAATGCTTGGGGCTTCACACATGGCGCATCTCCGAGGTGGAGTGGGCGCGCGTGTGGCTGGCCAAGGCGAGTTTGGGGATGTCAAAGAAGTCATTGGGCAATACGCGCCATTCGAGCGCGCGGCAAATTGCAAAAATAGTGCCGCCCGTGGCGTTCTCGTTGCTGAGCGCACGATGGATCGTCTTGTGATGCAATCCAGTTTGAGACGCCAACCAAGCGCGATTCTTGCCTTCTTTATGCAAAATCAGGTCAACCGGATGATCTTTTATGCAAGTCGTCATATGTGCCTCCATGCCATACGACGATATTTAGCGCATATATGCGCATTTGTAAATAATGAATGCGATATTAATCGCCTTAAAAAGTTGCGCTTAAAAGAGCCGCGCTTTTAAGCGCATGCCTTGGCATAATCAACCACTACAAAGAGCAAGAAAAATCGAGGAGCATTATGGCCAGAGATACCGGTGCACTAAAGGAAAAAGCCAAACGTCTGTTTGTGGAGATTGAAGCAAAATTTGATGCCAGTCCGTCGAGAATCGCCAAGTTGGCAGGTTTTGCTCCGTCCACACTCAATAAATCCTTGAACGATCCGGACTACAGACCCCCCAGCAGCAAAACTCTTTCCAAGGTTTTGGCGTGGTTGAGGACTCGCGATCTTGATCTTGATGGTGCGCAGAAAATCGCATCTCTCAAGATACAGGCAGACATGGCTAGTTTGATGAGCGACATCATCGCGTGGGAGAGTGATGGATTCGTTTCTAGTCATACCAGAGACATAGTGCAAATGGTCAAAGCTGTGGATTCCAAGGCGGCTGGTAGCTCCTATGGCCATGTTCCTGTTTTTGGAACCGCAGCCGGGTCGGTATTTGGTGCAATGCAATTGGAGGAAGGGATGCAGGTTGACCACATCGAGCGACCTGCGGGACTGAGATCCAGTCCGCACGCCTATGCCCTGAAGGTGGTTGGTGAGAGTATGTCACCGAAATTTGAGCCAGGAGATCTAATTTTTGCGGATCCACATAGACGCGTCGACATTGGTGATGTGGTTGTTATTCAGACCAAAAATTTCAACAAATTTTCGGACGATCCGGTACAGGCCTATATCAAGTTTTTCAAAGGCATAACTGACAAGAAGTTACTGGCACACCAACTAAATCCAGCGCTGGATATCGAGTACACTCGCAAAACCGAAAAAGATAATCAGGAAATCGTCTATGCCTACCATCGGGTGTTGAGTGTACGCGAGTTGTTTGATGTCTGAAATTCTCGTCACCTTCAACGCCAATCAGGTGCAATCTCTCGACCGTAAATCACCTCAAACAGGCGCGCTGCCTGCCCTTTTGTGACGCTCAAAGAAGCACCGTCTAGCCCGGCAGTGCAGATTTCAAGATTGGCAACGTCAACATCTGTTATCTCGACGTGACCTGACGCCAAGATGACAATCCGCCAAGCGCAGGATAGGGTTTTATTTAGAAACAGCGCAGCATCGCACCCACTTTCAAGACAATAAGCCAAGTTGCGCTGGGCTTGAAAGTCTCCATCATAGGCCTGCTTGAGATCCGCCAAAAGCCGCGCCTGTTCATAGGCGCACTCGGAATTATCATCCCCACAAAAACCAAGCCGCAAAGTGTAGCCATCCGGCATGGGATCGCTCTTATGTTGCTCTATATAGGTCTTGACTGCGCCTATGTCTTTTAGTGACGGCATTTCATAGGCAGGAGCCTGGCTTGACACCGTCATCAGACCGATCAGCAAACACCACCAAGCAATCAACAGTCGCATCGAAACACCTGCTATAACTCTGGCGACTCACGTCGCCATCAAATCACAGCCAAAGCCAGCCAAAAAGCGCAAGGATAACAATATTATACCTATTCGCGAATGCAATAGACGATAAATATCGCTTTACAAAAGCGCATTTAAGCGCATATTACTAATGCGATTTATATCGTCTTTATGATTTTGCGAGGTTCGATGTCCATGAACGCAGCCCTGCCTTACGCGCCCCCACCGCCCGGCAATCGCCCTCTATTCCGCCAGCTTCGCCCGGAAAGTGCCATCCTGTCACCCGGTCAGGCGATCAATATGACCGGCATAGCCGCTCGATCTGCCTTTGAGGATGTGGCGACATGGTCCGAGATCGACAGCAGATCCCCTCTTTTGGTGCTTGATCACCCACCCTGCCAGAGGTTGGCCAAGGCGTCGCCCGCTCACATGCTTTTGCGTCGCCTGAAGCGCGGTTTGCGCCTCGCTGCCCACGCCACCGCCAGCCTCATCGGCACCGGCGCGATCGTCCTGTCCCTTTATCTCTTTTTCGGAGCGTGACGAGCATGGCCAATCAATCATCCAATGCAGGCGGCGTCGCCAGTGATCAACTGCGCGCATTCATTGAGCGTGTCGAACGGCTTGAGGAAGAAAAGAAGGCCCTCGCCGATGACATCAAGGACGTCTATGCCGAGGCCAAGGGCAACGGCTATGACGTTGCCGTCATGCGAATTTGCGTTCGCCTGCGCAAGATGAACCCGGACCTGCGCGCCGAGCAAGAGGCCATCACGGATCTGTATTTGCATGCGCTCGGAATGGCAGGCGACCGTGATCCTCAGCCCTCCAGCGAAACAGGAGGTGCGTGATGGGCGCTTCTGTATCCGGCGGCGCAGCACAGCGCCAGATCGAAAGGGCTCTTGTCACTCAACAGAAGGCCGCACGGGCTTTGGAGAACACGGCCAACGAATGCCTGCGACCTGGTGCGGTTGTTGAGTGGCGATTGCGCAGAGACTCCGGTGACTACCTACATCGCGGCGTCATCATTCGCACAGTGGGCGCGCGGGCGTTGGTTCAGAACCTAGAAACTGGAAAGCGTAAGTTTCGATACGTCTCCGACTTCACCAAGTCCATGGGTGGCCGCGTCGTCTCTCTGCCGGTCACGGTCGAGGTGGGACAATGAGCATCGCGACCCGCCGGGATGACATCATCAAAAAGATCATGCAGCGCGTCGTCAAGACCGAGGATGGCTGCTGGATCTGGCAAGGGCCAACGTCTGGCGACGGTCGCGGCGGCGGTTATCCGCGCATGAACCTCGACGGTCAGACGGTCGCGGTGCATCGGGTGATCTTTACGTGCTTTTTCGGCTTCATTCCGGGCAAAAAGCAGATCGATCACACTTGTCGCAATCGCCTTTGCTGCAATCCTGAGCACCTCGAAATGGTGACGCACAAGAAAAACCAGCTGAGACGCGACCTCGCCAACCGGCAGGCGCGCACCCAATCCATAAGCCCCTGAAACCCATTCCGGCTTTTGCCAAAAAGGCGGAGGCCGCGCGCCGGGCCGGTTGAGGTCAGCCGCAAGGCTTCCAGTCCGGCGTCTCCCTCTCTTGAAAAGGTGATCTGATGAAAAGCTGCACTGTTTCCTTTCCCGTCTCGATCAATGATCGGGTGTTTGACCCTGATATCGGCAGAGTTGGACGCGTGTCCTCGTTGACCTTCTCCGATGGAGGCAGCCTCAAGGCTCGCGTGAGCTACATTGACAACAGCGGCAAGCCTGCCAGCCACTGGATCCCGATCTCTCTATTGCGTGAACCGCGCCAGCCAGTGGATGTGGCCAAATGATCAATCATCAGGAAATAAACGCGCGCACCACCGGCGCAGCCCAAGCATCAACCACCTTTGATTTCGACAACTACAACGGCGCGTTCAAATATCTCAAACGCGGCGGATATTGGTTGTTTGATTCACCAGAGCACAGCAAGTGGGACTGGCGCGGGATGGCCGAAAGCCTTGGCATGATCAACCGCTATGATGGTGCGACGCACTACCCTTATTCGGTCGCACAGCACTGCTGTCTCGGTCATGACTATGCGCCGCCGGAAATCCGCTTTCATTTCCTGATGCACGATTTGCCGGAGGTCATCATCGGCGACAAGACACAGCCAGTGAAAGACAATGAGGCGCGGCAATTCGACCGCCTCTTTCACAGCCTTCAAGAGGTGATGGATCGCGCCAAGGCCGAAGTATGGCTTCAGCGTGAGATTGAGTTAGGCTTTGTGATTGCTCGCCGCCTACATGCCGCCGAGGATGAACGAGTACTGCGCACGCTCTATCGGAGGGCTGGTGTTCCGCTGCCGAACGAAGGTGAGTGCGCCGCGATCAAGACCGTTGATCAGCGCATGCTGGCGACCGAAGTGCGCGACCTGATGGAAACCCCGCCTGCCAGCCTCCAACTTAATATTCCGGGCTGGATAGCGCCATATCCTCATGCCATCAAGCAGTGGTCATGGGACAAGGCTGCGGATGAATTTCTCAAGCGCTTGGCGCTCTACATCAAGGTGTGACCATGGCCAAAATCCCCCATTACGTCCGCAAGGCTGCGACTGCCCTCGTGGATGGTGCAGCCCTCTGTCGCCAGACAAGCCGCACCGCCCAAGGCCGCAAGGGGGGCGGATATGTCTATTTCCTCTCGCCTGGCGGCACCCCCTTCCCGCCCACCTCAGGCCGCTATCTCGTCGAGCATAGTCTGGTCTCGCCGCATGGCCCCGGCCTCCTACCTGATATGCCGCAAAGCTATCAACTGACGGCTGATGCGCGACAAAAGATGGAAAATCAGGAGGGTTGGCATGTCGACTAAAGCCACTCTCATCATCAGGGTCGACACTCGATCGCTTGCGCGAATGCGCCGCCTGATGCGCGGCTGGAATGCAATGATGGCGATGCAGGTCTTTCCGTCAGTCGATTGCGACGTTGACGCGATCGCGCAGGATGTAGTCGAGGGCCGCATCATGGACTGGAGGCGCGCGCAATGACCACTCCGACCCTGTTTCATGATGGCAAGGTTGCCCTTTATGGCGGCGATTGCATGGCTCTGCTCGACGAGCTGGAGCCGGACAGTATCGACAGCGTGGTCAGTGATCCGCCTTATCACCTCACCTCAATTGTCGCTCGTTTTGGTGGCAAGAGTGCGGCCCCGGCCATCTCGAATGGCCCCAGCGGTGTCTATGCGCGCGCCTCAAAGGGCTTTATGGGGCAACAATGGGATGGCGGCGACATCGCCTTTCAGGTCGCCCTGTGGCGCAAGATCTATCGCGCCATGAAGCCCGGTGCGTGGCTGATTGCCTTCTCCGCAACCCGGACCTATCACCGCATGGTCACAGCTGCCGAGGAGGCGGGTTTCGATGTCCGCGACATGGTGCCTTGGCTCTATGGCTGCGGCTTTCCCAAAAGCCTCGATATCAGCAAGGCGATCGACAAAAAGATCGGCTTGGAGCGCGAGGTGATAGGGGTTGTCAATCGAACCGGCAAAGAAACGGGAACATACGGAGCGATGAGCGGGGTGTGTCCAATTACAGCCCCCGCCAGCCCAGACGCCAAAAAATGGGATGGCTGGGGCACGGCGCTCAAGCCTGCTCTGGAGCCAGCCCTGCTTGCCCGTAAGCCGACGCCTCTGTCCTATGCAGACAATGTTCTGCAGCACGGCGTTGGTGGCCTCGATATCGCGAGATGTCGGATCGAGGCTGAAAAACAAACCGGATGGGGTGGCGCAGCTGCGGGTGCCCATACTTGGAACGAAACAAACAGCGGCCTTAGTAAGAGCGGTGAGGCTCGCCCTGTATATGGTCGCTGGCCTGCCAATGTGCTCTGGGATGGATCGGAGGCGGTGCGGCTGGCTTTTGTCGAGCATCACGTCGAGGACGCCCTCAACTTTTTCTATTCAGCCAAAGCCGACGCCGCCGACCGGCTCGGCAGCAAGCACCCGACAATCAAGCCACTTGATCTGATGCGCTATCTGGTGCGCCTCGTCACGCCGACTGGCGGCACGGTGCTGGATATGTTTGCGGGCACCGGCACCACCGGCGAGGCGGCGCTGCTGGAGGGTGCGCGCGCCATCCTGTTCGAGCGCGAAAAGCAGTATCAGGCCGACATCGCCAACCGCATGGCCTTTACAGGCATGAACAAAGCGCTGCGCAAAGCCTATCACAACAATCAGCGCCAGCCGCAAAGTGCCGCCGAGAAGGCGGGCCAAACCACCTTTTTTTGACCAGTCACCCATCACCACGGAGCAAGCGGATGCACATCATCGTTGATGCCAATATCCTGAAACCAACCCTCCAAAAACTTTGTACGATCGCTAATCGGTCCAGCAGTGTTCCTATCCTCAATTGCGTCTCGATCCGCACCCTGTCGCAAGACCGAGTACAGCTCACCGCGACCGATCAGGATGCGGAGCTGATCGTCACGATTCCGGCTGAGGTGATTGAGAGTGGCTATTGGGCAATTGAAGCGCACCGGCTCGCCAACGCGATCGCATCGGCTGCGGATGGTTCACAGATCAAGTTGAAACTTGTCAAGGACAATCACCGCATCGAGGTGCGGCATGGGCGCAGTGGATTCAAGTTGCCCTGCTTGCTGGGGGATGACATGCCTCATCTCAATTTCACCGGTGCTGAGTGGCGCATTGATCTCGCCGGTGTCGAGCTGACATCTCTGCTTGATGTGTGCAGTTTTGCAGAACCGGCCAAAGGACACCGACTTTACCTTCAAGGCGTCCAGTTGCGCACCCTCGATGGAAAACTGTGTAGTTATGCGTCTGATGGACATCGAGCTGCACGATCGCCAAGTGATATCGAGGTGCCAGATGGCTTTTGCGATGTCATCGTTCCGACCGGGAATTGCCACCGGATTATGTCGCTTTTCAAGGATTCAACAGATCTCAGCTTGATGGCGCATAAGCGCATGATTTTCGTTGGTGGTGGCGACTATCAGCTGATCAGTAAGTTGATTGATGCCGAGCCGATCGACATAGAGCGAATTATCCCGAAGCAACGTGAGCACGTTGTTAGGGTTGATCGAAAGCGCCTCATTGCCACCATCGACAGCCTGATTGGCCTTACCGACAAAGAGACGCGCACCTTGCGCTTTGTTGTGATGGAGGACGGTCTTTATATCTGCCTATCGGAAAAGACCGACGCCGAGGGCGAAAGCGTTCTGGAGGCGAAGTGTCAGGCCGCCGCTATGACGGTTGGCATCAATGGATCCTACGTCAAGGATGTTTGTGCCGCGTTTGATACCGCAGAACTAGATATCCATTTTGACAACCAGTCGGCAAATCTCTTTGTCGCCAACGGCAACCAAAAAACGACATGCGTCATGCCTATCCGCGTCCAGGATGTCGATATCAACAAAATCGGATTAGGGGCGGACTGATGGCTGGAAGTTTGAACCAGGTCGAATTGATCGGAAATCTGGGCGCGGATCCAGATATCAGAACGTTTCCTGATGGCGGAAAGGTTGCAACGCTTTCTATCGCCACGAGCGAAACGTGGCGAGATCGCAGCAGCGGTGAAGTGCGCGAACGAACCGAATGGCATCGCGTCAACATTCGCAATAGCGGTCTGGTTGGTGTTGTTGAACGCTTTCTCGCCAAAGGTGGGAAAGTCTATATCTCAGGCCAGCTAGAGACCCGTAAATGGCAAGACCAGAACGGTCAGGATAGATATAGCACCGAGGTCGTCGTCAAGGGATATTCCGGTAAACTCCTCCTGCTTGGCGGCAACAACAGTCAAGGCGGTCATCCCGATAACAACGCCAGCGGATCCCGATCAGGCGGGCAGGTTGGAGGATTCCAAAGCCAACCCCAAACGGGCGGCCATTTCCGCGATGAGATGGATGACGATATCCCGTTTTGACAGGCAGCAGAAGCAATGACCAACCCCATGACATTAGAAAGATTAAGGCACTGTCGCGACATCGCCGCGACTGTTGTCCATCTTCATGGCGATCAGTATCTGCCACACTTTGAGAAAATGCAAAAAGAAGTTGAGGTCCGTGAACGATCTGAAAACGTACGCGCCCTAGCCGCCAAATTCGCCAACCCAAACCTTTTGAAACGCCGTTCAAAAAAGCTCTCAGGGCACGCCAATGGAGCGGGTACTTGACCGGAATTTGTACTACTAAATGAACTACATAACGCACTACATGTGATAGCTAAAAACTGAAATAATACTTTAAAAACAATATTATAATTAAATCCATCAATTAAGTGCAAATCCCTCCCCCTCCGCCATTTGTTCTCGTAATTCTTTGTAGCGTTTCGCGCGGTTTTGCCACTTCTCAAGAACAGAAAGCGTGATGTCAAGACGTTCTGGAGCGTTCAAATAGATTCAGATATCGAGACCTGCGCCCTCAAAGCCCTGCTCATGAACTGACTTTGCGTCAAGTTCAGCGAAATGAATGCAGCTTTGGAAAGTTTGCTACGTGAGTAGCCTGCCGCTTAGTTCTCCTGCAGCCACAGCATCCTGAATCAGGTCTTCAATCAGGGACTTTGTTGCGAGAGCTGCATTTGATAGCTCAATGTCGTTGCGGAACACGATGCTCATAATGCGTTCGAGGGTTGGATTGACGATCTTGTGGGCCGACAGAATTCCCGCCTCGATGTCATGCGCAAAAATCGAATATGGCACGATCGTATAGATCTCTCCGCATCGAACGATTTCATGATAAATGGCTGAAGCATCTTGTTCATATTCGATATTGATAGCGTAACCATGCTTCATCGCTGTGGTTTGCAATTCAATTCTGAGTTGGTCATTTCTACCGCCCATGACCAATGGGTAGCGGTGTAGGTCTTTGAATTCTAAGTGGTTTGACTGAGAATCTCGGGTTTGTTTGGGACCAACAAGATATAGATCTTGCGCAATGAGTGGGAAGATCGTTACATCCTCAAGCGCCGGGGCATTTGGCAAAAGCCCAAAATCCACTTCACGGGTTTGAATCAACTCGCGTGAGTTTTTGACTGAAAGGTCTAGTAGGCGCAAATTGATTTTGGGAAAGCGCTCATGACAACGCCAGAAGAGTTTTCCTGCTAAAGGCGGCACCATAGATTTTGACAAAGCCACGACAACTTGACCCGACGGTTCCGAGCCCGCCTGAACCACTTCCTCACGTGCCTGTTCCACATGACGTAGAAGCGCGTCTGCATGTCTTTTGAGCTTTTTCCCTGCATCGGTGAGTTTGATACCGCGCACAGACCGCTCAAAAAGGACCGTACTCAAATTCTCTTCAAGTTGACGCATGTGAACGCTCAATGCCGGCTGAGCAATGGACGCAGCCCTGGCCGCCCCAGAGATTGAGCCATGTTGAGCGATCAGAAGGAAAAGACGTAATTGTTCAAGACGCATGGATTTCAAGAGGTATATGAATTTATTATGGGAGCTATATTAAACAAATATTTTTCTTAGAGCAAGGTTGTCAGTAAGCTTTCGAAAAAAGCAATTCAACAATGGCAATTACCAATAGGAGAACGCAATGTTCAATATGAAAAAGGTCGTTTCAGCGGGTGCTGCGCTGCTGCTTGCGGGGACAATTTCCGCAACATCAGCATATGCTGGCGACTATCCAGAAGAATCAATCGATGTGATCGTTGCTTTCGGGCCGGGTGGTGGCACCGACGTGGCCGCTCGCACGATTCAGCCATTCATCGAAAAATACCTCGGTGCCGATCTTGTTGTGATCAACAAGCCGGGCGCAGGCGGTGAAATCGGTTTCTCTTTGCTCGCTTCAGCCAAACCCGATGGCTATACGATTGGCTTCATCAACCTGCCTGCCATGTATGGCTATTCCTACGAGCGTGAAACCGCCTATACCCCGAAAAGCTTCAAGGGCGTTGCAAACCTTGTCTATGATCCCGGCATCATCGCTGTTCCCGCAGATAGCGATATCAAGGATCTCAAGCAGCTGATCCAGTTCGGCATCGATAGCCCGGGCGCTCTTCCGATTGGCACCTCCGGTTCCGTTGGTTCGAGTGAGCACATTGCTATTCTGCAAATGCAGGAAAAAACCGGCGCCAAATTCAACCATGTGCCTTTCGGTAGCACCGCTCCTCTGCGCACCGCGTTGCTGGGTGGCCATATTCCCGCAGCAGCCTTTAACCTGAGTGAAGCTGTTGAATATATGAACGAAGGGAGCCTGCGTATTCTTGGGGTCATGGCCAACGAGCGCTCCGAATGGGTGCCTGAGGTTCCAACCTTCAAAGAACTGGGTATTGATGTTGTGAACGGCTCTTCCCGCGGGCTCGCCGTGCCTACCGGAACACCGGAAGATATTGTTACGAAGCTGAGCGCTGCGGTAGAGAAAGCGATTACCGATCCTGAATATGTGAAAAAAGCGAAATCCGCTGGTGTTCCGGTCAAGTATCTCAACGACAAGGATTATGACCAGTTCTTGCTGGATACGAGCACGCGTCTGGATGCCATCTGGGAAAAGACTCCTTGGACCAAATAACAAGACTGAATCCGCCGGCAGCTTTCACAAGCTGTCGGCTGGTTTTTAAGGATCGGGAAAATGAATTATAAAATCGCTGAAATCAGTGTTTCGGTAGTATTTCTGATTGCTTCGTTTGTTTTTTGGTTTTCTATCAAGGACATCCCTGCGGACGCACAAATGTTCCCCAATTTCATCTTGGGTGGCATCGCTGTCTGTTCGGTCTTGATGATCATCAGAAGCATAACGGGAGCATCCCAGAAGGCTCTTGGTGAGGAGCTGAACGGTTGGACTTTCGCCATTAGCTGGAAGCGCGTCCTAGGTGGCTTTTTTATTTTCGTCGCCTACCTGCTGGTCGTTGACCACATTGGCTATTTCACCGCTTCTGCGTTGATGGTGATTGTAATGGCACGCTTTGCCGGTTTCAAGAATTGGGTTGCCCTGATTGGATCGGCAGCAGGTTTCTGCGTGTTTGTGTATCTTGTTTTCTCTGTGCTCTTCGACAGACCACTGCCGCAAGAGCTCATAGTAGCCCTCTTCACAAGCTCGAACTAAGGATACCGCTATGACTGATACAATTGCAGCCATCTTTCATGCTCTTCCTTATGTTCTGGAATGGCAAAATCTTCTGGGCATGTTGATCGGCGTTTTCTCAGGTATGGTGGTGGGGGCCCTCCCCGGTCTGACAGCGACGATGGCGATTGCTGTCCTCATTCCCCTTACTTTTGCGATGCAGCCGCTGGTGGCTTTGGGTATGATGGCCGGCATCTATAACGGAGCCATGTATGGCGGCTCCATTCCGGCAATTCTTCTCAATATCCCTGGCACGCCCCCTTCTATCGTCACCACGTTTGACGGCAACCCTCTTGCTCAACAGGGACGAGCCGCATTTGCAATGAAAGTTGCCTGCTGGTCTTCGGCTGTGGGCGGTGCGGTCAGCGCAATCTCACTGATGCTGTTTGCTCCACCTTTGGTGAAAGTGACTTTGCTTTTCGGCCCTGCCGAATATTTCTGGGTTGGTGTTTTTGGCCTCTCAGCCATTGCCGTGCTCTTGGGTAAAGATCCGATCAAAGGTCTTGTTGCCGGCCTGCTGGGCCTGATGTTCGGTGCCGTTGGCTCCGACGTCGTTACCGGCGCGGATCGCTTCGTGTTCGACCAGCGTGAGTTGCTTGACGGCATAAACATCCTGATCATTCTAACTGGCCTATACGCTGTTCCTCCAGCTCTCCGCATGGTGGAAAAGAAAATTGTCGATATCTCACAAAAGATCAAGATCGAGTCCGGTCCCGAAGACAGCTTCTGGAAAAATGTGGGACAGCTTATCCCAACCTGGATCCGAAGCTCGCTGATTGGCATCTGGGTTGGCATTCTGCCTGCAACGGGTGGCTCCATGGCGGCCTTCATTGCCTATAACGAAACCAAACGTGTCTCGGATGATCCTGACAGCTTTGGCAAGGGCAATCCGAAAGGTGTCGCTGCGGCCGAATGCGGCAACAACGCTGACAATGCGGCGGCCATGATTCCGGCTCTGGTGCTGGGTGTTCCGGGCAGTGGTGTTGCAGCGGTTATTCTCGCTGGTCTTCTCGTGCACGGATTGCAGCCAGGACCTCAGTTGTTCCGCAACACGCCTGATATTGCCTACGGCTTTATGTGGCAGATGCTGTTTACATCCATTGTTCTGTTTGCTTTCGGCGGTACCGTCTCGATCAAGCTGTTTGCCTACGTCATGCGACTTCCGCAAACTGTTCTTGCTCCGATGATCCTGTCACTGACTTTCGTTGGTATCTATGCCCTGTCAAACAACATGTTCAACTGTTGGCTGATGCTTGGTTTCGGTGTCATCGGTTATGTGCTCAATCGCGTGCATTTCCCATTGGCTCCCATTGTTCTGGGCTTGGTGCTGGGTGATATGGTCGAGAAGAACCTCCGCCTGACGCTATTGATAAACCAGGGCGATCCGACATCTTTGGTCGCATCTCCCCTGTCCTGGCTGCTGGTCACCCTGAGCCTTCTGGTTCTTGGCTATCCTCTGTACGGATACTTCCGTGACCGTCGGGCACACTAAGTCGCAGTTTAGGAGAAAAGAAATGACTGATGGAACATTCTCTCTGCATGAACGCCTAATCAAGGCAACGCGGCCTCTGTTGCAAACGGAGCTTAGCGATATCCTGATGATGGAAGAGCGCAGAATTCCCTGGCTTCTCCTTGTGCCAAGAAGAGAAGGGGTTGAGGAGTTCCATCATTTGTCCGCTGACGATCGCCAGATTTTCATTGAAGAAATCGCGGCGATCACCAGCGGGCTTGAAAAGGAATTCAACCCGGTCCGGATCAACGTTGGCGATCTGGGCAATATCGTCGGCCAGATGCATCTGCATCTGGTTGCACGCCAGACCGATGATCCTTTTTGGCCCAAGGTGGTCTGGAGCCGAGAACGTGAGCCTTTCAGAAATGATGAGGAAGCCGAAAGCATGCGCCAGCGCTTGATGCGTGCTTGCGGTTCATTTCTGCCGCCGGGCTGACGCTCCTCTCACTTTCTAAAACAACAATTCAAGCAATGCATAACTGCCCAATAGCGGCAGAACAGGAAGATATTGTCCGATGGCATACTCATCCCTCATCAAAGAAGTCTTCGGAAAACGTGCCGAAAAAGGTCCGCTGTTTTCGTTTTGGACGCATTTCCCCCAATGTGACATGGATCCGGCGGCGCTGGCAGAAGCCTCGATAGAGAACCAGAAGAAATTTGACTTGGACTTCGTAAAGGCAGCCCCCAACGGCATGTACACCATCGAAGATTATGGCGTTGATGTCGATTTCTCAGAGGTTCCAAAAGGTGGAATTGCCAAACTTGTAGATACGCCATTCAAAACGGCTTCTGACTGGAAAAACTTGCAGGAAATCGAACCGGACACCGGCGCTTTGGCTCGTGAAGTCCAGTCGATTAAAATCATGCGGCAGAACATGCCGGATGTGCCTATCTTTTTCTCTTCTTTCAGTCCGATGACGACCGCTTCCAAACTGAGCAACAACCGGATTCGCGAACAGCTGAAAGATCGTGAAAATGCCCCTCTCATCCATGAGGCACTTTCTCGCATAGCTTCGACAACCCAAAAGACAATTGCCGCGGCCATTGAAGCCGGCGCAACAGGCGTGTTCTTTGCGCATCAGGACACATCGCGCGAGTTGTTCAGCTATGACGATTTCAGCGAGTTTGTGGCTCCTTACGACCATGAAGCTCTGCTTGGAGCTGCGCATGCTCCCTTCAACATTCTGCATATTCACGGCTCATCGATCCGCTTCAACGAACTGCTTGATTACAATGTGCAGGCCTTCAACTGGCATGCATGGGAAACCCTTCCAAGCACAAGTGCCGGGCTTATGAGGTCTGGCCGCTGTGTTCTGAGCGGCATTGATCGCCGTTCTATCACCAATAACGATCTTGATGCCCTGAAACACCAAGTCAAAGCCTCGATTGAATCCGCACAAGGGTTTGGTGACCTGATCCTCACGCCCAGCTGCATTGTTCGTGCCGGTTTCAACGAAGAAACGGTACGCCAGCTCAGCGATTATGTTCATTCATACCGGATTGGCGTCGCAGCTTGAGCGATTTAGATTTAAGGAAAGGATGTGCCATGAAAGCCATCAGTACAAATAAAGCACCAAGTGCAATCGGTCCCTATTCTCAAGCGGTTTCTGCTTCGGGGCTCCTGTTCGTCTCCGGCCAGTTGCCGATTAACCCCGAAAGCGGGGCTATCGAAGCGACCGATGTGGTTGGCCAGCTTCACCAAAGCATGAAGAATATTGCCGCGATTGCGCAAGAAGCCGGAACCTCGCTCAAGAACACCGTCAAGACGACGATCCTGATGCAGGATCTCTCGGAATTCGCCGCGGTCAACGATGCTTATGGGTCTTATCTCAATGAACCTTATCCCGCTCGTGCCGCCTATGCGGTTGCTGCCCTGCCAAAGGGTGCGCTTATCGAGATTGAAGCGGTGATTGCCCTTGAAGGAGATGAATGATGCAACAGGTGCTTCAAGTGGCGGAAGCCAATCCCCAATACAGTCTTTGTCAGCATAACACCCATCAGGCTTGGGCGAGTGCAGCCCTTGATAAGCTGGAACGCGAGAAACAGCGCGCCGTTGATACGCATTTGATCATGCTGGATTTGCCCGGTTTTGAAGAGACGCCGATCTATTTCAAGGACGAGAGCACGCATCCTACGGGAAGTCTGAAACATCGGTTGGCTCAGTCCCTGTTTGCAAACGCAATCTGCCATGGTTATGTCGGCCCCAAAACAACGGTTATCGAAGCTTCTTCGGGGTCAACGGCTGTCAGTGAAGCCTATTTTGCTCAGCTCCTCGGGCTCCCGTTCATCGCGGTCATGCAGAAGGATACCTCACCGACAAAGATCAATTCGATCAAGCACTATGGTGGGAAATGTCATCTGGTAGAGCGCGGCGATCAGGTCTATGCCGAATCTGAACGCTTGGCAAAGGAAACCAATGGTCACTATATGGACCAGTTCACCAATGCAGCGGTGGCAACAGACTGGCGCAGTGACAAGTGCATTGCCGGTAGCATCCTGAGCCAGATGGAACGTGAGCCAAATCCGGTCCCTGCATGGATCGTTATGGCTGCTGGTACCGGTGGGAACTCTGCCACCATTGGCCGCTATCTGCGGTACCACAAACTCGCCACGAAACTCTGTGTGCCCGATGTCGAAAATTCGGTCTTCATGGACGCTTGGACAACGGGTGACAACAGCATCACATGTGACCTCGGTTCGCGCATCGAGGGCATTGGCCGCCCACGCGTGGAGCCTGCCTTCAAGCCCGATGTGGTCGACGCGATGATCAAGGTTCCAGATGCCGCGTCTGTCGCCGTGATGCTCAAGCTGTCTGAATTGCTGGGGCGTCCTGTCGGGCCTTCAAGCGGAACAAACTTCTATGGGGCATTGATCATTGCCAAAAAGATGCAGGAAGACGGCGAAAAAGGCCCGATTGTCTCTGTGATTTGTGACGGCGGCTATCGCTATCTGGATACCTATCACAATCGCGAATGGCGCTTGCAGAAAAACTTGGAGAGCCCGCGCTTTGTTGCGGAAGTAGAAGACTTGCTGCATCGATAGAAACCCAATACTGAGCCAAATTCCGATTTTGGTCAGGGATTTGTGAGGCTTTTCGGGTTGGTTCAGTTGAGTCGCATTCATCGCTTGGATTCAAGTTTCCAAGCGATGAATGCGGCATTTTTTCTCGGGGGCTCTGGTCTTGAGACGTCCAATTCCACTGCGTTTCGCCAGATCAACTGGCTCTTGCCAGAGCACCCTTCTCTCATCTGTATCAAACAGACCAACTCCGGCCTTCCGTGCCGGGGGATCACGAAAAGCCAGAGCTTACTTGTGCGGCCAGAGCCTAATTGTGCGGTATGGAGCAGGATGAACTAGATCATCCAATAGGGTGGAATGCCGTAATATCCATAGACGTTACGCCCCAATTCTGGTGTCCATGCGGAGTCTGATTCCGGATATTTCGGTGCGCCTTCAATGTCTTGGCGCGAAACATCCAAGCGATAGGCGTCCAGTTTCTCGTCATACTCGAGCTTCTCCCAAGGCAATGGATATTGGTCACCACCCAAGCCAAATACGTCACCGAATTTCACCACGGCATAAGCGACCCGTCCCGTCTGCTTTTCCAGCATGAGCTTGTCGATGTGGCCGATCTCAACGTTTTCCTTGTCATAGACATAGGTGCCTTCGACCCTATCGCTACCAATAAGATTGTGATTTTCAGAGTGTGCCATTGTGTCCTCCTTTGCGAACAGGCTCATTGTGCCCGTTGTAAGGGAAACGAATTCTTCAGGGATTGAGTTCCAAACTTTTTTGTATCATGGGTGTCCTATTGCCACCCGGCAGCCGCAGAATAATCGGCAAAACCGGTCTCAGGCACTATTCCCCCAGCGTGTCAGCGACAAAGGCCCCCCGTTCGCCCATGGGCTTTTCGGGTGGCTTGGTGGTGTCCATGGCGGTCTGATGCTCGGCTTCGGCGTTCAGCTTTCCACCCATGACCACAACGATCACTGAAATCCAGAGCCATGTAAGAAAGCCTATGGGAGCGCCCAGCGAGCCGTAGCTCGCGCCATAGTTGGCGAAATTGGACATGTACCACGAGAAGACCACAGACGTTGCGATAACGGCAATCGCGGCAAAACCGGCTCCCGGTGTGACCCAGCGCCATTTTGCGCCTGCCCTGTTCGGTCCCCAACGATAGATGGCGGACAGGCCCAACACGATGCCGATAGCAAACACCAGATAGCTGACGATGCGAACGAGCCATTCAAGCCCGGAACCAAGCTGCACGAACGAGACGATTGCCGGCAAGAGCACAACGGTCGCCAACGCGAAGAACGCCAACAGCGCTCCACCCAGCGTAAACATAAAGGCGAGGCCTGTCAGGGTAAAGAAATTCCGTTTTTCTTTCTCGCCATAAACAACGTTCATCGCTTCAAACATACCCTTCGCTCCCAGACTTGCACTCCACAGAGAAATCAGTAGGGCAATGATGAACGCCCTGTTCAGTTCACTGTCATTCTGAGCGGAGATTCGGACGAGTTGCGCTCGGATAAGGTCAAGGGTCTCTGCCGGCACCAAGCCTTGCAACAGAGCGATCTGATCCGGAATCGATTGCGGGTCTGATACAAGACCGTAGATGGACACGAAGAGGCTTAATCCCGGCACCATCGCAAGCAGGACGTAAAGGGTTACACCTGCTGAGATCAGCATCACCCGATTTTCCGCGAAGCTGGTGACTGTGCGCCTGAAGATATAAAACCAGCCTTTAAAAGGGATTTTGCGTACATGGCGCGCCTGTCTTCCGATCCCGGACTCAGTTGCTCCATGCTCGTTTTGTTCTGTCTGGTTTGCCATCTGTTTCTCTGCCTATAAAAACTCACTAAATATAATGGTGAACCGTTGAACGGGCAGATTGTTCCAATTTACTGATTGGCTGGGGCCTGTTTCTGATGACAGCGCTTCGCACGTCAGAGTGAAGTGGGACGGGGCGTCAGTGTCATGGTTCCGGACAGGGTTCCGCCGGGTGCCAGACGTTGCAGTCCCCCTCCACCGGCTTGATTGTGTGCATCAATGGCGTGTGACATCGGCTCAAAGCAGAAAAAGGTCCCGGCATTCTGCGGATCCCGTTCATGGTCTGGTCGATAGAGAACATATCGCTCAATTTCCCGACTCGTATCAATCTGAAGGGCGATCCCCTGCTCCGGCCATGTGATCTCTGCCCTGTTGTCCCAGCCTTCAAAGCCATTGTTGATCCAACGGTCAGGGATCGCGCCGGGCTGGTTGAAATCGAGATCAACGGGCAATTTTTCAAGCTTAGTGGGCAGATGATGCTCATTTTCCTGCCAGTAGGCCGTTGCACTCGCCTTGAGATGCGTATCGGGTGTCAGGGTAAAGAAGGGATGCCAGCCGATCCCGAACGGCAAGGCAACCGCACCTGTGTTCATCACAGACAGTCCGAGGATGAGGCTATCGTCTCTGATCCTGATGTTCTGTCTGGCGCAATAGGCATAGGGCGAGCGATCTTTACCGTCAAATTCGAAGTCAAGGGTGGCGCCACTTCCGCTTCTCTGGCTGATCGTCCAGTCCGACAACCAGCCATCTCCGTGCAGATAAAGCGGATCGCTGTCCGTGTTGGAGTGAAGGGAATAGTCTTTGCCTTCGAAGGAAAAGCGATTTTCGCGGATGCGATTGCCAAAGGGCACCAGCGGGAAGCAGCCTGATTGTGCCGCTTTGTCTCTTTCACGATCGCCACGCGCATTGAGGATCGGGATTGTGTTCTGTCGATGCTCGTAGTCGAATGACCAGATGGCGCCGCCTCTAGTAGAGATGACAGCGGAACAGGCTCCGTCCTTGAGCTTTAGACAAGACATCCCGACTGTCTCCGGTTTGATGAAAGAGATATAACACAAGCACATGAAGGAGACGCATGGCCTCCTTCATGTCTTTATCGCTTTACTGGATCGCTTTACTGGCGGTTCTGCTGGAATTCAGCGAAGACCACCGCAAGGATCAGCAAGGAGCCCTTGGCAAGCAGCTGATAGAAGGTCGGGACAGAGGTCAGGATCATGCCATTGTTCAGGATCCCGATCACGGCCACCCCGAGCAACGCACCGATGACACTGCCCTTGCCTCCCTGCATGGCACAGCCACCAAGGAAGGCAGCCGTGATGGCCTCAAGTTCCAACCCTTGCGAGCCGGAAATCGGCTGGCCAGACCCGGTGCGGGCTGCCAGCAGGATGCCGCCAATCCCCGCCACAGCGCCACTCATGACGAACGTGCCGATGCTGTAGCGATTGAGGTTGATCCCGGCGAAGCGGGCAACGATCGGGTTGCCGCCAATGGCATAGAAATTCCGGCCGATGATGGACTTGGACAGGAAGATGTGGAACACCACCGCCGTCATGATCAGCACCCAGATTGGCATTGGGATGCCAAGAAACCGGCCAATACCGATTGTCCGGAAGGTGTCGTTGAAGATCGAAATCGACTGCCCGTCGGAAATGATGAAGGCAACCCCGCGGAAGATCGCCATGGTGCCGAGGGTCACAATGATGTGGTTGACGCGGCCATAGGTGATGATGACACCGTTGAAGAGGCCTGCGAGCCCGCCGACAACAATGCCGAACACGATCCCCAAAAAGGCAGAACCCGTGATCTGGATCGCCGAAGCGACAGCAACCGTGGTCAGACCAACAATCGAGCCAACGGAGATATCCATGCGTCCAGAAATCACCACCGTGGTCTGAGAAATAGCCAGAACCCCGAGGATGGCGATGCCCATGCCCATGTTCAGAATGTTGCGCATGGAGAAGAAGACATCCCCGCGCAGGGAGCCGAACAGGACGAGGAGTGCCAGAAGGGCCAGGATCAGACTGACGTTGTGGACCCCGATGCGGCCGACTGTCGCTTCGTAGAAGGATTGGCGCGCATTTGCGCTGTTTGTGTTGAGCGTTTCTTCAGTCATTTTTCTGTTTCCCGTTCAGGCGACCATGGATGCTGATGGCATCGCGTGACGCAGAATTTCTTCTTCATTGACGGCCTCACCAGTCAGTTCGGCGGTGATGCGGCCCTCAGCCATGACCAGCACGCGGTCGGCAAGACCGATCAACTCCGGCATTTCCGAGGAGATCAGCATGATGGCGATGCCGCTCGCGGCCAGATCATCAATGAGTTTGTAGATTTCCGATTTGGCACCAACATCAATGCCGCGTGTCGGTTCATCAAGAATGAGCAGTTTGGGCGAGCGGGCCAGCCAGCGGGCAAGAACCACCTTCTGCTGATTGCCACCCGAAAGGTCAGCCACTTCCGTATCGAGGCTGGGGGCCTTGATCTTCATCGCACGGGCCGCCTCACCCACCAGCGACTTGGCTGCATTCCGGTCGAAAAAGCCGAAATTGGACACCAGATCGGGAATGACGATGGAGGCATTGTCCAGAATGGAGCGCATCAACAAAAGCGCCTCATGCTTGCGGTCTTCCGGTGCAAAACCGACCCCGGCGAGAATGGCGGCAGCCGTGTTCTGCTGCGGCAGGGTCTTGCCCTCCATGGACACACTGCCACTGGAAATGCGGTCATAGCCGAAAATCGCCTTGGCAAGCTCAGAGCGCCCTGCCCCCATCAAGCCTCCAAGTCCGACAACTTCGCCGGCCTTGATATGCATGGAAATGTCCGAGATAGCATCAGACGACAGGTTTTCGACCTTGAGGATCGTGCGGTCCTGCGTGCTGGGCGTGCGCTTGAACAGGGTGTTCAGCTCG
Source organism: Cohaesibacter sp. ES.047 (assembly GCF_900215505.1). NCBI lineage: Bacteria > Pseudomonadati > Pseudomonadota > Alphaproteobacteria > Hyphomicrobiales > Cohaesibacteraceae > Cohaesibacter > Cohaesibacter sp. ES.047. Next base: position 4,005,010 of record NZ_LT907844.1, on the reverse strand, counting down.
CGTCCAACCATTTTCTGGGCAATGGTTTCTGTCGTCTCTTCACTGGTTTCCGTCACAGACACGATGCGACCATCGCGTAGAACTGCGACCCTGTCGGATAGATCAATCACTTCATTGAGGCGGTGAGAAATGTAGATGACCGCTTTGCCTTCGCTTCGAAGATCGCGGATGATCCGGAACAGGCGCCGTGCCTCGTCATCGGTCAGAGAGGACGTTGGTTCATCAAAAGCGATAAGCTGGCCGCCTGCGCGAATTGCGCGCATGATTTCAATCATCTGGCGCTGGGCAGGCCCCAACTTCTCGCACAATTGGTCGGGATCGAGCTCATCGCCCATGCCGAATTCCTGCAACAGCGCCGCAGTGTCCTTGCGAAGGCGGGAGCGATCAAGAAAGTTGCCAGCTATGCGCGGGAAATCTCCGATATAGACATTTTCGGCGACGCTCATTGTGGGAACGATTTCCGGCTCCTGATGAATGACGCGAATGCCCATGGAATGGGCTTCCCTGCTCTGGGAGAATTTAACCGGCGCGCCATCGAAGAGAACAGACCCGGTATCGGGCGGAAAGACGCCCTCCAGAATGCGCATCAGGGTTGATTTTCCCGCGCCATTCTCGCCAACCAGTGCAAGCACTTCTCCCGGTGTGAAATCGACTTGAACATCAGCCAAGGCCTGAACCACGCCAAAGCGTTTGGAGATGTTGGTCATTCCGAATATTTTTTGCATTTCGCCTCCTATCCAGATGCGAAGACCAGGTTGCTCGTCCTTGTGGCATGTAGAACTGCGCAGCGCGGCCGTGACATTTGTCTCTTGGCAATCCGCTGTTCTCAAAATCGAGGCGCATTGCCAAATGTCATCGTAAATCCTGAGACGGCCCCGCAGCGATGCGGAGCCGTCATGGCAGGTTAGTTACAAAGACGCTCCTTGTAGTCAGCGAAATTGCTCATGTTGACCAGTTCCGGAGACGAGTAGGTATTCTCTGGCAGCTCCTTGCCATCCTTGATGGCTCCGAGCAGGAGATTGACTGCAACCTTGCCCTGATTTTCAGGATTGAACCACATGGTTCCCTTGAAGGCAGACTCGCGATCATTGCCGAAAGCATCACAGGCGCGGCTGCCATCAATGCCGACACCAATGCCGTTTTCAGGCGCATAGCCGGAGTTTTCCATGGCGCGGGCAGCACCCAGAACGCCATCGTCGTTGCAGGAGTAGAAAATCCAGTTGGTGATCTGGGGATTGGCCGTCAGGGTCGTGGTCATGACGTCAATGGAATTGACCATGGTGTTGTCATAGGCAACGCGAGCAATGTCTTCGCGTTTGAACTCGGGATTGGCTTCGAGGAAGGCATCCTCGGCGCCCTTGTTGCGCAGCATGCAAGTGTCTGCCTTGCGGTCTTCGATGGAAGCGATTTTGACAGTGCTCGCGTCCCAGCCAGAGGCCTTGTAAAGGTTGGACAATTCGTCACCAACGGCAAGACCGATGTTGTAGGAATCAAGGCCAACGAAAGGAACCTTGGTGCCATCTTCATGGTAGATGTCATCATCGACGGCTACGAGTTTGACGCCGGCTTCCTTGGCACGGGCAGCGATAACCGGTCCGATACCGCGATCAGGCACAACAATCGCGATGCCCTTGACGCCGTCACCGATCATCGTGTCGACAGCCGTGATCGCCATGTCGGCGTTGAACTGTACATCCTGAGAGACCAGCGATGCGCCAGCGGCTTCAGCGGCTTTCTTTGCACCTACGACCTCTGCCACAAACCATGGATGATCACCCATTTTATTGATGTAGCCGATTTTGATATCGTCAGCATTTGCGACGTTGGCCAAGCTGCAAAGCGCAACTGCAGACCCTAGTAGTTTGGTGTATTTTCCCATTGTATCTCCTCCACAATGACTGGTTTCTTTCTTTAGACTGACGCAGAAGGTCGAATGTTCTGCGCCCCTTCAACTTCTTGATAAAGCTCGGTAGCAAGGGCGTGGTTGGGATCCCCTTCCAATGCCTTGTCGAGCCAGCTTGACGCCACTTCCTTCTGTCCACGCGCAAGAGCGACCTGAGCCAGCATCACATAGGCGGAAATATTCTGCCTGAGCTGGATGTCGTCTTCGAAAATCAACATCGTGGGAAGAGAGGTAGCAAAATAGTCGATGCTTGCCTTGCTCTCAAGCAAGTTTTGGGCAAATGCCTCCAATGCGTCACAGATGCTTTCTGCTTCCAACAATCTGTCCAATTCCCGCATCGACAAAATCGAATAGTAGGTTTTCTCCGAGAAAGCGCGTACCTCCATGCTCTGGAAGTCGCCCTTGAAGTTTGCTGCACTCTCCCAATGCTGGCTCGCAGCCTCATGGTCGCCTGCCTCGGCGTAAGCCATGCCTGCCCAATAGTGCGCATCGGACTGGTTGGCGAGCAAATGCCTTGCTTCGCCGAGGTTTTCCGGGCTGGTCATGGAGGCTTCGAAGGCTTCGAAGGCGGTCGTGGCATCACCGGCTCGGAGCGCGGACTGACCCTTGAGCAACCAGGCACGTGTGAATTGGTCTAGCACCATCCCCTCGCCGCCTTCCCAAGGCTGGAAGTTGCGGTTCTCGATGATTGTCAGTGCCCTGTCCGGCTGTGCGGTCTGGTTGAGCAACGCTGCATATTCGATGGTCAGAGCGTCGCGCTGTCCGACCAGTGCAAGATTGGCTTCGATTTCAACCAACCGCGCCTGAGGCGTTTCGCCGATCCGTTTCCAAAGCTGATCCCGCTCGTAGAGAAGGCACGCGTCGTGCGGGTTGGCAGCGAAGGCCTTGTCAAAAGCGTCGAGCGCCGCTTGGGTGTCATTGCGGATATTGTGATAGGCGATACCGAGGTTGCGCCAAGGAATGGAAAACGCTGGCTGAAGCGCAACGGATTGTTCCCAAAGCGCAATGGCTTCTTCATAGCGCTTTTTGTCGTAGAAGAGATTGCCCAGATAATAGGGCGCCATGGGATCATCCGGCGCTGCCTTGATGGCATCGGACAGAATGGCGATTTCTTCCAGCCGACACGGGAAGCAATAGTCGCTGCAGGCGTTTTGGGCCAGTTGGCGCTGTTTGGCGGCTTCCTCGGCCTGCCCGATGCGGTCGGCGAAATAGGCCGCGTAGTAATGCGCCATAGGTTGGGCACCGGCAGAAGGCGCGGTCATGAAGCGGCTGGTCAACTCGAAGGCCCGCGTGAAATGTCCCATGCGGGCATAATCGAGCGACAGATCAAGAAGGATCTGAGGATCCAAGCTGAGGGATTGGCCCATGGCATCACGGGCCAGATAATCGAGGGGATCAAGCGCCAGCGTGCTGCGGAAGATCGCGTCTGCCTCGTCGCTGCACCCAAGGGAGCGAAGGCAGAAAGCCTTGAAATTGCGCGCCCTGAGATTATCAGAGCCATGCAGCAGAACGATCTCGACGCGCGTCAGTGCCTCCGTCCAGTCGCCGCGCCGTGCATCAATCTCGGCCATCTCCATGTGGCTTTGTGCAATGAAGGCAATGTTCCAGCTTGCCTTGCCAAAGGCATCATAGGCAGATTCCTCAAGGCCCAGATAGCGCAATGTCAGGCCAAGATTGTAGAAGGCTTCCCCATCGATCGGATTGGGATTGAGCGTCCGCAGGCGTTTGAGTGTTTTCCGAAAATAGGTTTCAGCCGTTTCGAATTCGCCGCGGCGGAAGTGCCAAAGCCCCATGGCATTGTTGCAGCGGCTTTCCATCGGATCGCGTTTCAACGCCTCGCGCCAATAGGCTTCGGGCGCACGGGTCGCGTGGCGATACTGGCTTAGGTGCAATCCCGTAAGATAGAGCTCTTCGACACTGACGACGGCCTCAGGAGCAGCTGGTTCGCTGGCTGATTCAGTGGGATCGTCATCCCGCTCAGCGAACCGTCCCCACTGTAGAAGTGGCATCCCGGCCTCGTCGAGAACAACAAGTTCCAGATCCTCGCGGGCAACATCAGTCTTCAAGGTGGTGTCTAGGAACACCGCCGCTGTCGGGTCTGCATCTGTGCTCCAGGTCGCGACCGTCTCGCCTTTTGCCTTCAGTTGCACCAACAGGTTCGAAAGGGCGACCACGGCATGAAGTCCGATCTGAACTTTGCGACCGTCGAGCGCAACGCTGATCGCCATTTCCGACGACGCCTGATCGGCGGGGCCAATATCGCGAATGCCATACCAGTGCTGAACAAAAACCTTTGTCTCGCCCGGCGCGATGAAGGCAAAATCCGGCTGGTTGTCAGTGTAGACACCGGCCATCAACTCGATATAGGGCCGGTAAATTCCGTTGTCGTCCGGGTCGGTGAGATTGCGATCCCACGCATAACCGAATTCGTGATTGCCCCATGTCCATTGCTTCTTGCCCGGCGAGATATGGCGGTCAGCCACATGCACCAAGCCCGCCTTTGTTGCATGATCATATCCACCAAAGAACGAAGCGGTTGTATCGACGCACATATAGGAGGTGGGGACAGGAATGTTGGCATACCAACGCATGTCGTTCGGCGCATAATCGCCTTCAGGTACGAACTGCCGAGGCGCCTCCGATTGGGGCACCCCGGTTTTTGCACGCTCACCATAATTCACGCCATAATAATGTCCGTCGCAATGGGGGAAGGAAATCATTGCCCGTTTGGCATGATCGGCAACGTGATTGACGTCACCCGGGAAAAAGCTCTGATAATGCTCGTGTACTTCAGTCGCGGCGTTTGCCCACCACATTATGGTCTGTGTGAGCGAGGTCCGGTTGTAAAGGCGGACCAGAACGTCGAAGCGGGCCACGTCCGGTTTGAGCTGAATGCCGTGCATGCCTTTCATGCGGTTCATCGGCTCATGTTCACTGAGCCAAACTGTGCGGCTGCCGTCGTCGCCTTCCTCAATGGTCCAGTCTGTGGGCATATAGGTACTTGGCCGGTGGTGCTGTGGCCAGTTGAACTCGATGCCGCCGGATACCCATGGACCAGCAAGTCCCACAAGGGCGGGCTTGATCACCTGATTGCGGTAGATGATGTCGTAACCATTCACCTTGTCGATTGCAGCATAAATGCGCCCGCCGATTTCCGGCAGAACGATCACCCGGAGATAGTCATTCTCTATGAAGAGTGCCGTCCATTCATGATCGACCGGATCGCTTTCGACGCGGTCAATGAAAGGAAGCGGATAAACGCGCCCTGACGAGCCCTGAAACACCCGTTTCTCGAGGAACATCGGATTGCGCTCGGCCTCGGCTGGCTCGTATGTCGGCAGAACCAGTGTCTGGACCCATGCTTTTACCGGTCCCGTTTCCGCAGCCGGTGCTGGGGCAAGATGAGAATAGTCTGTCATTGCTGCTTTTGTCTCGACAGCCGTTTATCCTCAAGGCTGGAGACATCCTCCACCTTTACTGTTGCTCGAAAAGATGCGGATTTGAATGGCATATTTCCTGAACCCTATGGATTATATTCTGATCTATTGCGGAAGTCGGCCAATCATCCTTCGAACCTGTCTGTTTGATATGCTCAAATTTGCGAGCGATACGTTGATGCTCAGCTTCTTGCTATGGATTATTGTCCGGTTTATACTTCTGTATAAGAGGACGTTTTCGCGAATGAAAAAAACAGCGGGAAAGTCCAGAAAGGACAAGGGATGGATCGGCTTTTATTGCATGGACAACCGCAGATCCGTGACGGCTTCCCCGGTCAGCGTTCAGCGGTTCTGCCCAGATCCGTTGTATCATCCTGGCTTGCCGGCGATCCGCTGTTGGACATGGTTCCAAGCGATGTGGGGTATTACCCTTCAGCAGAGTCACACTTTGTGGACAGGCCAAAAGGATCAGCCCAGTTGATCCTCATCTATTGCTTTGCTGGTGAGGGTTGGGCGCAGATTGCGGGCAACGACTTTCGGATTGAATCGGGACAGGTGCTGGTGGTGCCACCCAATGCGCCTCACATGTATGGGGCACACCAATATGATCCCTGGACTATCTACTGGATTCATCTGGCTGGAAGGAAGACCAAAACCCTCTTGCGCCTTCTGGAGTTGGGAGAAACGGGCGCCACGCTCTACCCTGGTCACGACCCTGCCCTGCCGTCGCTGTTCGAGCGCATCTGGCATCTATTGAACAGAGACTATTCCGAAGAAAGCCTTCAGTCGGCTTCCACAGCGTGCCATCAATTGGCGGCCCATCTCATTGCCATGCGGCATCGTTTGCAGGATGGGGAAGATGGCCATAGCACACGGATCAAGGATGTCATAGAAGTCATGCATCAGGCACTTGATCGCAAATTGTCGCTCGAAGAGCTCGCGCAGACTGCGAACATGTCCAAGTCGCATTTTGCCTTTGTCTTCAAGAAACGAACCGGCTTTGCGCCGCTTGACTATTTCATGCGACTAAAAATGCAGCGCGCCTGTTTTCTTCTCGACACGACCAACATGCCAGTCAAGGCCATCGCTTCGGTGCTCGCCTTTGAGGATTCGCTCTATTTCTCTCGGCGTTTCAGGCACATCCACAATTGCTCACCTGTTCAATATAGAGCCATTCAAAAAGGCTGATTCCCGCCTGTATGGTATGAAGTTTCAGGGGGACTCTGATCTGCTTTTTTGCCGACAGGTTCGGCGCCGGGTAATGCTGCTTGTTGCTGTTGGGGGTGTTCAGAATAGCCCTTCTTTTTGTCATTCGTTATGCAAAATATGGTACGCAGTTTTGGATTGTTTGTACGACCGTGGATTGATATAGAACTACGATGCAGTGCTAGGTGATGGGCTTGTTAAGGCAAATCAGGCTCATGCATGGTTTATTTTTCTATGCGGCACCAAATCTCCGGTAACGGCCAACCCAACAGGCTCTGAAATCATGCGAAGCATTAGCAACACTGCCGAGTTATCAGGTAACTTCACGCCAATCTTTGTCTCCGGTAGTCCGAGAAGTGGCACGACCGTTTGCCATGGGATGCTGTGTACATCGCCGAATGTAAATGACTATATCGCCGAATGTTCCTATTTGACCGGAATGCTCGATAATATAGAGGCCGCCGTAAACAACCCGGTTCACACGGAGGGCCTTTTTGGATCCATTGATGGGTTCTCTGACTTGGCGCGCGAGCAGATCTCATCCTTTGTATTCAATGTCTGGCTCAACTTGGGATCACCACAATTCCTGGCATTTAAAGATCCGATGATGCTTGGCACCTTCAAATGGATCCATGAATTCATACCGCGGGCCAAGCTGGTTGTAACTGTCAGAGATCCCTTCGAGACGATCGCTTCCTATTTGTCTGTCGACAAAAAACTCGGTGTTGAGATAACCGATGAGTTTGTTGCTCATCGTTCGACCGAATATGCCAACAGGTTGCTGTTTACCAAGGAACTGGTGTCAACCAAGCCAGATCAAACGGTTCTGATCCATTACGATGACTTTTTTACCGGTGCATACAAGTCTAAATTCAAGGAAATTTCCGACGACATAGAGGTCGATGAAAGCCGTCTTTGGGAAAGCCAGTATGTTCCTGAGATGCCGCAAACTGCTTGGGTTACAGAGAACCATCGTAAAAAGCTTTCTGCTGTGAAACGATCACAGCCTGATCTGACATCGAACCAACGATCCATTGTCGAAGACATTGCCTCGGCGATCTATGCCGAATTTATGGGCGACATCTGATTGAATAGCGCAGATTTCTGCCTTGGTCTCATGGATAAGTGTGCTTGAATTCGTCCACTGACGGCTCCGTAGTGGATCAGAAATTTTTGCCTAAATACATTGAACCATTTCGGTTTTTTCGCATTTCTGTTAATATGAATTCTAGCAGACATCCTTTGGAAACGTGAGGTAGAGACAATGTTCAAAACGATCATGGTTCCGGTGGATTTGCGTCATGTAGCCAAATTGGACAAGGCGTTGACCATCGCTGCCGACATGGCAAAAAAAGACGAAGCAGACGTGATCTATGTGGGAATAACCGGACCGGAACCGGGCGCACTGGGGCACACTCCAAAAGAGTATGGCGACAAGCTGGACGCTTTTGCGGCTTCTCAAACCAAGGCGCATGGCATCAAGGCGACGACGCACATGATCGTCGCCAATGATCCCAGCATCGATATCGACAAGAAGCTGCTTGAAGCCGCAAAAGAGATTTCGGCAGATCTGGTCGTCATGGCGACCCATGTCCCCAACTTCTCGGATGCGATCTGGCCCTCTCATGGAGGACATCTCGCCAGCCACACGGATGCATCGATCTTTCTCGTGCGCGGCTAATACCTATTCAACGAGAAGCGGATGCGCAACACACAGTACATGGCTTGCATGAAAGCCAGAGTGTTGCGCATCAAATGAACAAAGGTCGCTCCTGTTTCGTTGCTCACTCGAATTTCATGCGATGTGGGGAATGGATGTGTTCTGGCCTAAATTTTGGCCACAACGTCGCTCAAAAGCTGCTGCACTTCGGTTGCAACTTCGATCAGGGCCGGATTGTCGACGGCGCTCATGGATGCGATCGGGTCTACCGCATTGACTTCCGTTCCGTTTTCCAACTCTCTCAAGATGACATTGCAGGGCAACATCACGCCGATCTTCGGCTCGGCCATCATGGCTTTATGAGCCAGGGCCGGATTGCAGGCGCCAAGAATCTTGTAGGGAGCGACGTCTTCATCGATCTTCTTTTTCAAGGTTGCCTTGACGTCGATTTCCGTCAGAACGCCAAAGCCCTTTGCAGAAAGAGCTTCACGGGTGCGGGCTTCCGCTTCCTCGATTTTAACTCCTTCAAGCATGCGATCAATCGTGTAGCTCATGTTCTTTCTCCCTTTCGCAACACCCTGTTTGAGTGGTGTTTCGGTTTGACCAATCTTCAGTGTCGCTGGAAAGACCGTCAAGAATGGGGCAGTCGGGCATGTTGTCACCATGACAGTGCGCGACCAGTTCGGACAAGGTCGATTTGAGTGATTGAAGCTCGGCTATTTTCTGGTCGATCTGGGAAATCTTGGCTTGAGCAATCACTTTGACGTCAGCGCTGGCGCGGTGCTCATCGTCGTAGAGCGACAACAGCACACGGCATTCATCAATGCTGAAGCCCAGACTGCGGGATCGCTTGAGGAAAATCAGTCGATGGATATCCTGATCCGAGTAGGTCCGATAGCCGTTCTCCGCCCGGACTGGCGATACAAGATCGATCTCCTCGTAATAGCGGATCGTCTTGGCGGGCAATTCCGTTTTGTGTGCAACCTGCCCGATATTCATTTCATCTCTCGATCGATGTGTGAGGCATACATGGCTTTGAGCCTTTTGATTTCCTGATCCGAAAAACCAAGGGACTCGGCCTTGGCCAGCAGAGCTGGCAAGGTCTCCTTCGTCTTTAATTCCTTGAGCTCTTTTGTACCCAGATCAAGCCCGGGCTGATCCAAATCGGCCATGCCAACCTCTCTTGTTTCCTCCTTAAGATAAAGGTTGCCATAGCAGGAAGGTCAAGGTGCAAAGCTGATAACTTTTGTCTCAAGCCGGAATGAGCCACCCGGCACGCGAAGCACGAGGATCAGGCCAAACGCTCTCTAGAGGTCACTGGCGCAGGCATAATCTGCATCTCTGTGTCGCGGTTGTTGGGGGCTGTTTGGTGGCATTTTTAAGGGCAAATTGAAAGGATCAAAAAAGATGCACGGAAATGGGATGGGGTTTGGCATGGGATTCGGCTTCGGCTTCGGCGGAATCGTCATGTGGCTTGTTCTTATCATCGGCATTCTGGTGATTGCCGCGCTGATCAAGTATCAGCTGAAGTCGCTTTGTTTTTCCCATAAGCGTTTGCGCCTCAGCAAGGTTTGGGCTTGCTGAGGCGGGTCTTGTTAACGGAGCTTGACGCTTGCTGGTTACCGCTCACTCGTCGGCGGTAAACAGATGAGCCTGCTCTGGATCGAAGATCAGGTCGAGGGGCTCACCGGGATTGACAATCAGGTCTTCGTCAAAAGATGCGATGACCTTGCCGCCGCTTTTAAGGGCTATATCGACCACGGTTTCGGTGCCAAGTCTTTCAGACAGGGTGACTGTTCCGTGCAACATGCCCGAGCCAGCCGGGGCCATTTTGAGATATTGCGGCCGGACACCGAGCACGGCCTTGTCGCCTTTCGAGAATGACCGCCCTTTCGTCTTGACCTTGGTCTGCTCAAGGGCCTCGTTGCTGACCGTTGCGTGCTCATCGCTCAGATCCGTGATGTCTACATCGAGGAAGTTCATGGATGGGGCGCCAAGGAAGCCGGCAACGAACTTGTTGGCAGGCTCGTGGTAAAGCTCCATCGGCTTACCCACCTGCATCACCTTGCCATCCTTGAGAACGACAATCTTGTCAGCAAGGGTCATGGCCTCGACCTGATCATGGGTCACATAGATCATGGTCGTTTTCAGCTGATTGTGCAGTTGGCCGATTTCCATACGCATGTCCATGCGAAGGGCAGCGTCGAGGTTGGACAGCGGTTCATCGAACAGGAAGACCGCAGGTTTGCGCGTGATCGCTCGACCAATGGCCACCCTCTGGCGTTGGCCACCGGACAGCTGGCTCGGTTTGCGGTCGAGCAGATCTTCCATTTGAAGTATACGGGCAGCTTCCTGCACCTTGGCCTCTTTTTCTTCCTTGGAAGCGCCGGAGATCGTCAGGCCGAAGGCCATATTCTCACGCACGGTCATGTGCGGGAAGATGGCATAGCTCTGGAAGACCATCGCAATGCCGCGTTCCTTTGGCTGGATGTCGTTGACGACTTTGCCGCCAATTTCCAGCGTGCCGTCTGTGATGTCCTCAAGGCCTGCAATCATGCGCAGCAAGGTGGATTTGCCACAGCCTGACGGGCCAACAAAGACAACGAACTCGCCGTCTTCGATGGTGATGTCGACACCCTTGATGACGTGCGCCTTGCCAAAGTTCTTGCGCACTTGTTTGAGAATGACGTCACCCATTGCGTCCCCCTTCCCCGCTGCTATCAGCGACATGCAGATACCCATGATCGTCGACTTCGACCGGCTCGGGATCTCGCACCTTACCGACGAAATTCTCTTTGCCGTTGTCGTCAAAGCCCATGATGACCAGCCCGGCTTCGGTCTTCAGAATCCGGCCTGCATACCGGCGGCAGGGCAAGGCGCCATCCAGAAAGCCCGGCGCGATCGTCCATGGGCCGCGCGGGTCATCGGCGATGAGATAGTGATTGCCAGTCACTGGCGGGACGCCGGCTTCCGCGATCCGCTGTTTGGACCAATGTTCGGCGGCGGTGCAAAAGAGGCAGTACCATTTATCGCCAACCTTGAAGACTTGTGGCACCTCAAGCTGCCCGAACCCACCGACGAACACGGGCGGCTGAAGGGACCAGTTCATCAGGTCTGACGATGTTGCAAAGCCGATAGCGCCGGCCGCATTGGCCTCTTCGATACCGGGCGCTCTGGCGGTGAAGAACATCAACCAGCCATTGCCGTCCGGATCAGCCATGACCCAGGGGTCACGCATGGCACGATCGTGCCAGTGGCCGACCGCGTGGTCGGCTTCATAGTGCACGGCATTGGGGCCGGTGAGGTCAAGGCATAGCCCATCCCCTACCCGCTGCCAATTGTGCATGTCGTCAGAGACGGCGTGGCCGATCCTTTGATACATGGCACCGTCGCCCTTGGACGCACCGGTATAGAAAAGATGCCATGTCCCGTCCGGGCCCTGAAGCACGGATCCTGTCCAAGTGGTCTTGTCATCAAAGGCCGGGCCTTCAGATGGCTTCAGGCATGTCCCCAGATGGGTCCAGTTGATCAGGTCGGTGCTGGTGGCATGACCCTGACTGACGTTCCAGTGCCTGAGATCAGGATCCCCCAAAGACTTGTCTGCCTTGAGAAAATATCCATGCCAGCGCTCGCCGTCATGGGCGTACCAGCTGTCCCAGATCCATTGGTTTTCGAGTTCAATTGTCATTGTATTTTCAACCTTTAACCCCAGTGGAAGCGATGGAGGCGATGAATGCCCGTTGCATGATCAGGTAGAAAAGCAGGACGGGGATGGAAATGAGGGTGAGGTAGGCCATCAATTCTCCCCATGCAACATCAAGCTGGAAGAAATACCCCAGACCCACCATGATGGGGCGGTGTGATTCGTCCTGCACCACGATCAGCGGCCAGAGATATTGTTCATTGTACATCTTGAGCGATTTGAGGATGGCGGCAGTCGCCAGCACCGGGCCAGAAAGCGGCATCACGACGCGGCGGTAGATCTGCAACCAACTGGCGCCTTCGGCTCTGGCCGCTTCGATGAGTTCGCGCGGCAGATCCTTGAAATACTGCACGAAAAGGAACACCGTCAGGGCGTCAACAACCCATGGAATGATTTGGACCCGATAGGTATTCAGCCAGCCCCATTCCATGCCTTCAAGCCCCAACCACGGCAAGCGAGAAACCAGCAGCAGGAGCGGCACAGCAATCGTTTCAAATGGAATGATCAATGTCGCCAGAATGACCGAAAGCAGAATGTTTCGACCGGTCCACTCGAGGAAAACGAAGGAGAAGGCCGCAATCGAACAGATGGCAATCGAAAGGACGACGGTTGTGATGGTGACAAACACCGAGTTGAGCATGAAGCGTCCAATGGGCGCTCTTTCAAAGGCGGCGAAGTAATTCTCCAAACTCACATCCCCAACGGGCAGGAAGGCTCTGAATGAGCTTGTGTCCGACAGCAATTGGGCATCCGGTTTGAGGGATGACACCATCATGAAGATGAGCGGAAAGAGAAAGATTGCCGCAACCAGCGCCAGAACAAGATAGCGCGAGAGAAGCCGGAAGCCTTCGTTTTGGGGTGATACCTGTGCCATTAGCGTTTCTCCCGTGTCAGGTAACGCTGGATCAGCGAAATCAGCAGGACGATGAAGAAGAGGATGACCGAAATGGTCGAGCCGCCGGAGATGTCCTGTTTGCCATAGCCGCGTTCAACCGCCTGGAAGACAAGCGTCTGGGTGGAATCGAGCGGTCCGCCGTTGGTCATGACATCGATCTGGGCAAACAGCGCGAAGGATTGCATGGTGATAACAATCAGCACCAGCACGGCGGTGTTTCTCAGCCCCGGCCACGTCACATAGCGGAAGGTCTGCCAGCTTGAGGAGCCTTCGATGGCGGCAACCTCGTAAAGCGTTGCGGGGATCGTCTGAAGCCCTGAAAGCCAGATCACCATATGAAAGCCCATGGCCTGCCATGCGGACATGACGATGATCGAGCCAAGCGCCGTATCCGAGTTGCCCAGCCAGTCGACCGGTTCAAATGCTCCAAAAGTCAAGGCAGCAAGGATATTGTTGAGCAATCCATCCTGTCCGTCATAGATGAAGCGCCAAAGAAGCGAGATGACGACGATGGAGATCACGACGGGCGTGAAATAGATGGCTCGGAAAGCGTTGATGCCCCTCAGCTTCTGATTGATCAGCAAGGCCAGTCCTAAAGCCCCTCCCCCTTGCAGCGGGACGATGATCAAGGCGAACAACAATGTGTTCGTCAGGGCTTTCATGAAGACAACATCCTTGGCCACCACGACCGTTGCATTGTCGCCGCTTTGCCATCGGAACCATTCGCGCATGCCTTTATACTGCGGAAAATCCGCATTGCGCGTGATGGTGCGGACCCTTGGATAGGCGATTTCGCCATCACTGTCTCTGACGACAGCACCAGCGTCGTCGCGCTCTGGCTCAAGTGTAATGACAGATACGCCCAACAGATTCTCATAGTTCGACAATCCAACAAATTCAGTCGGATTGGGTGAGATCAGCCGCTGGTTGGTCAGCGAAAACCAGAAGGCGAAAAAGAAGGGCAGAATGATGAACATGAACAGCAGGATGAAACCTGGCAGGGCAAAGGCCCATCCGGCTCCATTCGAGCGGGTAAGCTTCGAAGCCATCATAGTCTCCGGTTCAGCTGGATAGAGGCCGAGGTTTGCCAATTTCGCTTTGGCAGACCTTGGCAGTTCAAAGCCCACCTTGAATTGGCAAGGTGCGCCGCGATAATGCCCCGTAGCTAATCAGGGACGAAAGGCAGGGCCCGCCGATCTGTGGCGGGCCCGAAACCGGATCAATGGCCGTAGCCGTTGTTTTTCTCGATGTCGGCATTGATTTCATCAACCGCTGCATCGAGCGTATCGGGAACATCCGCACCGTTCGCCAAATCAGCTATGGCTTTGGTGAAGACCTTGGACTGAACCACATAGCCCGGAGTGACCGGACGCACCTTTGCTTGTTCGGAAGACAGGTCATAGAAGACCGCCAGAGGACCACCCTTTTTGTAGTTCTTGGTCATCTCGGCCGCGGACGCGGTGGATGGAATGAGGCCGATACCATCGGAGAAGGCTGCCATATATTTGTCCTGAATGGCAAATTCGATAAAGGCAGACGCCCCATCTGGATGCTCGGACGTTTCCGCAACGCCAAACTGCCACGAGCCTGCGCCGATCGCTGAGCCCTCACCAAAATCTGGGGCCGGTAGGAAGACGACATCATCCACTTCAGCCATGGTTGCCACTGCGCGCCAGTTGCCATTCCACTGGAAGGCAAAGCTGCCATCAATGAAGCCGGTTTGCTGATCTGCGGGGCTTTCAGATGTTCCCGGGGCGTAGCCTTCGGTAAACAGCATCTGCCACCATTCGCCGAATTCGAGGGCTGCATCGCCGTTGAGAGCGCCTTCTGCGGTCTGATAGGTGGAACGATCAATGATGTCGCCACCAAAGCTCTGCAGGAAGGGCGAGAAGGCATAAGGGTACCATTCTCCCTGATCATTCATGCCCAGATCGAGAGCATAGTCATATTTGCCCGAGTCCTTGGCTTTCTTCAGAGCTTCGTTGAACTCTTCCTTGCTCCATGGCTTTTCGAGGGTCGGAGTGCGCAGGCCCAGCTCTTCCAATGTGGACTTGCGGGCATAAAGTGCAACCGCGGCATCCCAAAGGCCGATGGAGTAGAGCTTGCCATCCCACATGCCCTTTGTGCCGGGCAGGAAGTCGGTGATTTTGCTTTCATCGATCTGCAGAGGCTGCATGTAACCGGACCATGCCCAGTTCGGCATGACAGGGCCGTCAACATCGATGATGTCCGGCAGGTTGCCAGCAAGGGCGGCCGCGACGACGGAATCGTTGTAGCTGGTCTGCGGGAAGCTTTCGATGGTGACTTTCCAGTCGTCCTGACTTGCGTTGAAATCATCGACGATCTGGTTGATGATCTTGCTTTCCACATCGTTGCCTGCGCCGTGATACCACATGGTCAGGTCTGTCTGGGCAAAAGCCGCACCGGACATCAGGGTCGAAGCGCAGAGTGTGGCCAAGAGTGTCTTGGTGAGTTTCATTGGTTATTCCTCCCTTTTGGATTTAATACACTTACAGAGTTCAAAGCAGTGATCGACGAGCGCCAGCAAACCGGACCTTCTACCAGTCTCGGTTTTTCCGGCTTATGGTCACTGTCCGAAATCAGTTTCAGCAAATGTTTTGCGGCGATCTGCCCCATTGAGAGATAGGGCAGCTCGACTGTGGTGAGCGGCGGGAAAAGTGTGTCGGCGATCACCTGGTAATTGTCATAACCGGCAACGGAGATTTCTTCCGGCACCTTGATCCCGCGAGAGCGCAGCAGGCCATACAGCCGCAACGCCATTTCGTCATTGCCACAGCAAATGACAGTGGGTGGTTCCTTGAGTGACAGGAGACGCTCCAGCGCCCGCATCAGGATCTGGCTCTCCTTCTCCTGACCTTCCTCGTAGCCCATGGTCACCAATTCGTCGGCATAGGGAATATCCGCTTCGGCCAATGCTTCCCGATAGCCGCGATAGCGCAAACCGGTAGCAACGAGGGTCCGGTCGAGCGTTAAATAACCGATGCGTCGGTGGCCGCTCTGAATGAGTTTGGATATCAGGTCCTTCTGTCCTTTTCTGTCGTCCGGCAGGATGGACGCGTGCCCTTCACTGTCGAAGCAATTGGCCAGAACAATCGGGAAATCATCAGGGACTTGCGGCAGCGTCACTTGCTTGTGGTGATCGGCCACATAGATGATGCCCTCGACCCGGTGTTGCAGGAAGGTCCGTATCAGGTGCGGGACGCGCTCTGATACGCCATCTGTATCGGCAATCATCAGGGTCTTGCCGCTGGCGCCCATGATCTGCTGGATGCCTTGAACGATGAAGAGATCGGGAAGACCTTGCGGCTCGGTCGGCTCGATGCCGTGGGAAATGGCGCCGGTGATTAGACCGACCAGTCCAGACTTGTTGGAGCGCATCATACGGGCTGCATTGGAGGGAACGTAGCCAAGTTCCAGCATGGCTGTTTCAACCGCATCTTTGGTCTGCTTCTTGACGGGGGCATCCCCGTTAAGCACCCGTGAGACTGTCTTGGGCGAGACCCCTGCCAGCTTTGCCACATCATAAATTGTCGTCACGGAGCCCTCACCTAATTCGCTTTGTGACCCGGTCATTTACTTATGACATCGGTGTCAGACATCGATGTCATAACTGGCACTTCATAAATTGTCAAGGATCGGCGGCCATCCCGAAGCTGCGACTTTCGTGTCAGAAACCGGCGGGAATTCGACTAATTATCTGAAAATAGGAGGATTTCAAATTTATGCACGTTGTGCGGATTCTTCCCCAGCCGTATGAGGTCTGGCGGCAGAGGGGCTGCTTTCGGCATGGGTAGAACAAAGTGGGGATTCGCGATGGCTCGCTTTGATGGGCCAAAGGAAGCGCCGACCTGTAAAGGCCCATCCGTGACGGGCCCCTCATCTTCGTTTCGGTACTGACGTTATTAGCCGAACGGGCGGGACTTTAGCCATTCGCTGACTTCGGCAATGGTTGTTTCGGAATCGCGCATTTCGACGCCCAGACTGTCGCGGCGCGTGAAGTCAAAGCGGGTCGGCTCTTCGGGGTCTCCTTCGAATGGTGCGGGCAGAACCGATGCCGGGATGTGCTTGGCCAGTTCGCTGTAAAGCTCCCTCCAGGGCAAGCTGTCATAGACAGCAAAGAAGCGCCCGGCGGCCCCTGTCTCATAGGCGTTGAGAAAGAGCTTTGCGACATCCCCCACATGGGCAAGGGACATGGAGCCTTTGGGCACGCGCTCGTGGTTGGCCTTGCCCTCCAGGATCGGGCGGGCCAGAAACCCCTGATGCTCTCTAATATGCTGAGGCAGGATCACCTGACCGAGCATCATGGTGGGCAGGAAGATCGCAAGGCGCATGTTGTGGCGAACGCAAAAATCACGCGCCGCTGTTTCCATGACGATCTTTTCCGCCGAGGTGAATTTCTTCTCGGCCATCTGGAATTCGGCATCTGAGATGGCGTTGGTCTCTGTTTTCACCGCAACGCCTTCGGGCGGGTTGGTTGACGAGGTCGAAGAGCAGAGCATAACATGCTTGACCCCTGCCCGCTTCGTCGCTTCCAGAACATTGAGACAGCCATCTCGGACCGGTGCGACGATTTCCTGATAGCCCCTTTCGCGGTCGAGCTCACGCGCGGGTGTGCCGTCTGAAGCGAAATAGATGGGCGGGAAGCATGCAATGAAGATGGCGTCGGCTCCTTCGAGTGCCGGGCCAAAACTGTTGCTATCTCTCGCATCGGCCGAGAAGAGCTTGAGGCGCTCTGCAGCTCCCGGAAGGGCCATCAACCATTTGGTCTTTTCGGTGTCTTGGGCATCGCGCATGGTACCGTTGACCTTGTAGCCGCGTTCCAGTGCTTCTCTAATGATGTTAGAGCCAACGAGGCCGGAAGCCCCTGCGACTGTCACGGTGGTTGTCATGGCGATGTCTCCAAATGATTGATCGGTTGGCATGGTTGATGTCGACGATCCGCAAGCGCCGGACAGTTTCAAGATCATCTGATCAAACATGTCATGATGATGCGGCCGGTTTCAACCGCCTCAGTCAGCGAGATCGGACAAACCTATGCAAAAAGGCGATGGCAAGAAGAGCCGCTCTCGTTGCGATCAGCCCTATGCGTCCTTGAATGCATTCAGTTCAGGAGGTCCTGATTGAGGGGGATACGGCACCTGATTTCCAGATTCTCGCCTGATTTGCCGATATTCCAACTGCCCCTGAGCTTATGGAGCATGCTTTCGGCGACTAAGAGGCTGCCAGTTCGCTCCGAGCCGAACAGGTTCGCAAACTGAATGGCACTCGGGATATCAAGCTCGTAGTTGCTGACTTCCGGGTCCTCGCTATTTCCGAACTCGGAGATATAGATCTCCAGATGCTCCGGGCCCAGCTCGTAGCTGACCGAGACATCGGACTGTTCTTCAGCATAGCGCAAAGCCCCCCGCAACAGCACCGTCAACAACTCCTTCAGCAGCCGGTCATCGCTCAGAATGATCGAATCCGCGATCTGCTCATAGAAGCTGAGTTGCTTTCCAACCTGTTCGGCTTCGATACGGCAATCCTCAACCGCTTCGGCCAAAAGGGTGCTGACATCGAAAGGTCTTAGGTTGAGATCTCCCGCGCTTTGACGCGAGGTCATTCCAAGTTGGACGTAGGAGGTTTCGTTTCTCAGTTCCGACATGCGATCAATGGCTTGGGACAGCAAATGCTCAACAGTTTCGACGTCGCCGGATTTCAAGGCGTTTAGTGCAAGTGCAGCAAAGCCGTGTGAGCTGTCCAGCATGTTGCGCAGATGCTTGGTCCAGTCGGCGATCTTCTCGGCATCCAGCAACCGTTGGTCCCGCACTGACTGGGTTTTTGACGCTGCCTGCACAATGTTGCGCAACATGAGCTCCAACGTCTGTTTCGAGAGCTCTTGCTTGGCCAGAAACAGATCGGCCCCGGATTGCATGCTCACTTCCTGAAATGCCTGATCATCAAGGGAGGACATCACCACGATGGTGCTGGAGCCTTTGCAGGCATCATTAAGGCTTTCGAGCAGGGAAACCGATGATTCCTCGCCCATCCAATAGTCCAGAAGATAAAGGTCAAACCGCTCGTCGGTGCAGATGCTTCTGGCTTCTTGCAGAGTATGTGCCGACTTTATATCGAGCTGGAAGCCGGTCATTTGCTGCAAGAGCCAGCTGACATATCGGCGGTCGATCGGATCGTCATCAAGCAGAAAACAGGACAGCTGGATGGCCATACCCGACGACGCTGCATCAGGTGTTCCACCGATTGGTGCGTTGGCGCTCCCGTCTTTCCATGCGGCGCACATGATCAGACCTCCGTGATCGTATTGAACCATTCCGTTGACCCTAGGAAAAAAACAATCGTCTATAAATACAGATTCATGGAAAGCTCATTATTGTTGTTCGTGTGCAGAAAAATCTTCCAACCCAGACGGTCTGCCAATTGTGAGCTTTCAATAATAGCGAGACTTTGAAGTAGATCTCCTCGCGCAAATGTCGAAAGCTCGAGCAAAGACATTTTGTTAGGTATTTCAAGAGGAAAATCAGGAATTCTTAGCATCAGACCAAGACTCGAATGCACATCTTCATTGAGCTTGAGACTTGCATTTTCTATCTGACCAGACCCAAGGGGCAGAAAGAAATTCTGGAAGAGATTGTAAAAAAAAATTGAAAAGAGTTCCGGGTCTGTCCAAATCGAAGGGGCATTATCGATCTTTAGAAGGTTTGGTGGAAGCTTTGAGTCGATTTCAATCTCTTCCAGAAGACAGTCGAGTTCGATCTGCTGCATGTTCAATTCACGTAAGAACGCATTGGACAGGGAGCGCACCGAGTTAACAAGGTGGGCCATGGTTGAGGCGCGTTCACGCATCATGATTAGCGACTTAAGGGATTCTTCGTCCAGCTTGTCCGCGTTGTCCTCAAGGATGATTTCCGAGAGTTGTGAAATCTGGCGGATTGGTGCCTTCAGATCATGGGTGATCCGTCTTGTAAGATCATAATAGAATGAGTTGTCGCCAATTGTCTTTCTGCCGTCCGTCATATTGTTCCGCCGATTCATGCCACCCCTCCAATCTGGACTTGGAATGGTGTGGTGAAAGCCTCGTCACGTCAACCTCGGGCTTTGCAGCCGCTTCGGTCTATTGCTATGATTTGCAGGAAGGTTTGTCTCTTCGCATGACCTGTTCCCATACGAAGGGTTCAAATGCCTTTGTCAGACATTTGCAGTTTTGCACTTCGGACCGGGCTAGATATCAAAATTGATCACAGGTCCTGCAGGGGATTGAAGCGATCGATATCCGGTCAGAGCTGCTGTCGATCTTCAAAGTCATCGACAAACGCAAGGACATGATCCTTGGAGTTTTAAGAGCTCTTTTGACAAGGAAGATGTCTGCAACGGCATCCTCAACCAACAGGCCTGTGGTGGTTTTGTTTTGATTTGCAGCCAAAGTTTGCACAAGTCGCTTTTGGGTGTGCGACGTCGCGAACCGTTATCAGCCAATCACCAACATGCGTAGGGTAACGCAGGTTCCATCAGCAGGATAGCTCTTGATTTCCATTTCGCCATCATGGCAGGACATGATTTTGTCGACGATGGGAAGTCCCAATCCCGTTCCGTCCTGAGACTGATGGATCGGTAGCCTGACGCGACCATAGGGGGTTCTGGCCAGCTCTATGTCGTCTTCGCTCATGCCGATGCCATTGTCTTGAACTCTTACCATGGCTTCGCTGTCCGTCGTCGTTACGCGGATATTGACCTCGCCTCTTTCCGGCGTGTATTTTATGGCGTTGGATAGAATATTGACGATGGCCTGCGTCATCAGCGAGCTTTTGCACGCGATGTAGATCGGCTCGTCGGGCGCGTGAAGTCTGACTCTTATGTTCTTCTGCTCGGCAAAGATGCGCAACAAATCCATGCCCTTTCGAGCGATGTCTATCAGGTCCGCTTTTTCAAATTCGGTGCGCATTTCTTCAAGCGCGTCGCCGTTGGACAAGACGATATTGTTAATGACTTCGAGCAAATGCAGGCCACCTGACATGATGCGGACTGCAAATTCCTGATAGCGCGAGGGGACCGACAAATCGAGCGTGTTTTGTGAGATCAGTTCGGCATAGCCGAGGATTGCGTTGAGCGGGGTTCTCAGATCATGGCCCATGCTGGCATAGAAGTGATCTTTAGCCTCGTTTGCCTCGCGCAACTGCTCAATCGTTTTCTTGAGTTCACTCTTCAGACCCTGCGTGTGTTGAGCGCTGCGGAAGGTTGTCTCCATAAGCACCGGGCTCAGGTGATCCTTGTTGATGCAATGCACGACGCCTGCTTTGAGCGCAATTTTCTGGATATCTTCTCCTGGCATCCCGGTGAGCAGGATGAGGGCAGCGTTTGACTCTTCGCCACCAAAGACATTGATGACCGGCACTCCGGTCTCCATGCCAAGGCAGAAATCAATCAGGACGATGTCATAGTCTGTCCTTTGAGCAGCGAGCTGCGCCTCTCTCAAGTCACATGCTCGATCGATTTCCGGTTCATAGGAATCCAGTTGCAGGAGAACCTTGCGGGTAATGCGAAAGTCGAGATCATCGTCTTCAACGACGAGTACCTTTGTCTTCGGTTTGAATTGATCTGCTTCGACAATCAATACATTCCGCTGTTCGACTTCACTTTGAGCAAAACCTGCTTCTAACACATTGCTCCGTGCTGTATTTGCAGACCGCATGGAAATGTCTCCTTGGATTGAAATACACACGAATTGACAAAATGCGCTGTAGAGCGATTCTTTCGATTTCTTTGAATTGTTAATAGAATACTAACATGCAGTTCGCCTGTTTCAAACTCTCAATTGTAAGATCATCTAAATAAAACCTGAGGAACTGCCGTTTGACTTCAATTACTTACGGGCATGCTTGATAATAAATTTTGATAAACTCTGGCCAATACTCGACAAAAATATCCACTTTTAATTGTACAAAATTCATTTTCTACTTTGTTTGAGATTGTCCAATATAGGCCGCGTAATGCAGACCTTAAGTTGCGCTCAATATTGTGCTAAAATTATGAAATGATTCATTCATGGAGATGGACGATCCATAATTCACTTTGATTTGGTTCGTCACATGCTCACTTTCGAGACCTTCTAATTAGGCTGCATCCCTTAGTACAAAGGGATGGGGTGCGTGGGATATTTGCGTCCAGTTTTCTTCTCTTGTTCCATTTTGTTCCTTTTTTGTTTTGTACAGCTGATGCTAGTATACCGTAACGTCATATGCGTTATGTGGTCTCATGGCGAGGTCTTGACCTCTTTGAAAACTGAAGAGACCTGCGTCTGACATTGGCGCAGATATGGAATCCTGACCGAGAGAGATACAATCATAGGATGGTGAATGGGTGTATCTTGACATTCTCAAAAGAAACTATAAAACTAGTTATATAGATTCACACAAAGGAGATGAGGATGAAAATCGAACTGGCTGCTCAGGGATTTGCCTCCATGGGATCGGAAGCGCGGCTCACCGTATTGCGCTGTCTTGTCCGTGCAGGTGAATCCGGTCTCAGTATTGGTGATATTCAGGACCGAACACGAATCGCGCCATCAACGCTCGCCCATCATCTCAAATTCCTCACCGGAGCGGAGTTGGTGCAGCAGGAAAAGCAGGGGCGGACAATCATCAACCGGGCCAACTTCGAACGGTTGCGTCTTCTCGCCTCCTTCATTCTGAGCGAATGCTGTGCCGATACGGTCGACCTCAGCGCGCTTGGCGACTTGACTTCCAATGATAACGAGGACCGGCATGGCTGATACCTCTCTCTTGCGTTCAGGTGGTCGGGACTTGCTTGCCGCGATCAGAACCCCTTGGACCGTCGTCATATTGGCACCAATGCTTGTTGCCTTGCTCGACAGTGCAAGCTTCGTGCCGGTGATCAGCATCGCCGTGCGGGCCTTTGTTGGCACGCTTCCCGTCATCGTTTTTGCCGTGCTGTTGATTGCCTATCTCAAGGCTGCGGGCGCTGAGGCTATGGTTGCCGAGGCCTTCAAGGGTAAGGAAGTGCGGATGATCTTTCTGGCCGCCCTGCTCGGCGGGCTCGCTCCCTTTTGCTCCTGTGAGGTTATTCCCTTCATTGCGGGGCTTCTGGCGCTTGGCGCGCCCTTGTCGGCGGTGATGGCCTTCTGGCTGTCTTCGCCACTCATTGATCCCCCGACCCTCCTCATCACCGCATCCGCGCTCGGCTGGCCGTTTGCCGTGGGCAAGGCCGTAGCAGCGGTTGCTTTGGGCCTGTTTGGCGGATTTGTGGTGCTTCAATTGTTGCGCATGGGCCTGTTTGGCGATCCACTCAAGCAGAATACGGTCGGCTGTTCGTCCTGCGGCTGTGGCCCCTCCCCGTTTAGCGGCAAGCCACAGTGGGCCTTTTGGCACGAAGAGGCGCGCGTGACGACATTCCGCCAAGAAGCCAAAAGCAATGCACTCTTCCTGATCAAGTGGCTCGCCCTTGCCTATGTCCTTGAGGGGCTGCTTATCACCTATGTGCCGGCAGAGTTCATCGCCGGAATTGTCGGAGGGGAAGGATTGTTCCCCATTGGCATCGCGGCCCTTGTGGGCATTCCGGCCTATCTGAACGGCTACATTGCACCGCCCCTTCTTGCCGGGCTTATGGAGCAGGGCATGGGGTCTGGTGCGGCCATGTCGTTCATGGTGGCTGGTTCTGTCAGCTCCATTCCGGCAATGACGGCGGTGTGGTCCCTGGTCAAGCCCGGCGTCTTTGCGGCCTATCTCGGTCTGGGTGTGTTTGGTGCGATCCTGTCCGGCGTGTTGTTCGAGTTTCTGGTCTGATGGACATGATTGGAGCAATGCCCCTTGCAGCAAAGCAGAAGTTTTTTGTTTCTTGAGGAAGCAAAAATCTTTCCACTTGAATGGCGAGGAGTTCTGTGGATAGGCGTGACTAGAATTTAATTACTACCAGTTACGTCTGTCCAGTGGCATTTTTATGGGTGTCCTTATGAATTGAAGCAAAACCTTGCTCCCAGCCGTTATGGTTTCCACTGTTGCTTCGCTTTGCATCGTCCCGGCAGAAGCACAATGGATGAAAAACCACCGGCCAGCGATGAGAGAGGTGAAGAAAATGAGGCGAGCTGGCATGATGCCCGCTTCGATGTTCTGCTGCAATTCTCCCAAAGCGGGGTCATTGCTCAAGCCTGAAGTGAGCTTTAAAACCAAGAAGAACACGGAAAATCAGGCATGGGTCGTTTTCGCCTATTTTGGTGATCTGGACTGGAAGCCCGGCGGCGTCGGTCAGAAGCAGATGTAGCGAAAGCTCTATGGCAAGCGCATTGGTGCTTCGGGCAGCGGGAAAACTTTCAATTGTTCGCTATGGGGCGGGCCGAAGGGATCGTTGAAAGCCATGAAAAACACGCGCTATTGGGCACAGTCGGGCGGGAGTGTGGTTAGCATGAGATAGCAGGTGTGATACCGCAATTTGCGGAAACATTGATATCTGATTGCTTTGGCCGGGGTTGATGTGGCCACGAAAAAGCCCCCTGAGATGTGCATCTCAGGGGGCTCTTTTTTTTGGAAAATGCCGAAGCATTCGAATGCTGTTGAGGCTTATTCGGGCACTTTGCCGTCAACACCTTTGACGTACCAGTTCATGCCCAGGAGCGTGCCGTCGTCAAGGGTTTCGCCTTCGCCGATGACCTGCGTGCCGTCCTGTTTGAAGATCGGGCCATTGAAGGGATGCAGTTCGCCGGATTTGATGGCAGCTTCGGTTTCCATCGCCATTTTGGCAACGTCTTCGGGCATGTTGGTGAAGTCGGCCATGTGGACCATTTCAGCGTCAAAGCCACCCCAGGTGTCTTCGGACTTCCAGGTGCCATCAAGAACCGCCTGAACGCGGGAAATATAATAATCATCCCAGTTGTCGACAATCGCGGTGAGCTGGTTGTCAGGAGCGAACTTGATCATGTTGGACGCCTGACCGAAACCATAGACGCCGCGCTCTGCTGCGATCTGCAGGGGCGCTGCTGAGTCAGTGTGCTGGGCAATGATGTCAGCGCCCTGATCGATGAGAGCTTTGGCAGCGTCTGCTTCCTTGCCCGGGTCGAACCAGCTGTTGACCCAAACGATTTTGACTTTCATGTCCGGATCGATGGATTGTGCACCGAGCATGAAGGCGTTGATGCCGCGGATCACTTCCGGGATCGGGGTTGAGCCGATGTAGCCGATGGTTTTCGACTTGGACATCTTGGCGGCAATCTGGCCAATGACGTAGCGGCCTTCATAGAAGCGTGCGGCATAGGTGGAGACGTTGTCGGAGCGTTTGTAGCCAGTGGCGTGCTCGAACTTCACATCCGGATATTTCTTCGCGACCTTGAGGGTCGGGTTCATGTAACCGAAGGAGGTGGTGAAGATGAGGTCGGCGCCATCGCGGGCCAGTTTCTCGATGACGCGTTCGGCGTCAGGGCCTTCGGAAACGCTCTCGACAAAAACGGTTTCAACCTTGTCGCCGAACTTCTTTTCGACTGCAAGGCGACCCTGATCGTGCTGATAGGACCAGCCCATGTCACCGACTGGGCCGACATAGATGAAGCCGACCTTGACCGGGTCAGCGGCCTGTGCCATCGCGGCAGTCAGACCAAGTGCTACAGCTGCAGCCGCTGCGAATAGCTTACGCATTTGTTGCATCCCTCTTCGTTGGTGGATCCGCTTGTGCGGATCGATTTTGATTGTCTGTGTGATGCATGTCCCGAAAGTTATGTTCCCGGGAGATGCTTCCGATGATCCACCTTGCCAGAAAGGCAGATCATCCGGTTCAAGAAACCGCCGGATACCGGCAGCGTAACCCACTAGCGGTCTGGCACAAAAGCCTGACCAAGGCATGAGGGGGTGTTGATCCGTGCGACCGATCTGTTCCGTGAAATGATGACAAGGGCCAGAATGGTCGCCAGATAAGGCAATGCCGCCAGAAACTGGGTGGGGATAGCCCACCCTGCCCCTTGGGCATGGTACTGAAGAATTGAGACGGTGCCAAACAGATAAGCACCAACGATGATGCGTCCGGGCAACCAGGACGCAAAGACAACAAGAGCCAGTGCGATCCAGCCGCGTCCGGCGGTCATATTCTCGATCCAGAGCGAGGTGTAGACAAGCGACAGATAGGCACCGGAAAGCCCGCAACACAAGCCGCCGAACAAAACTGCAAAATAGCGTACCTTGATGACATCATACCCAAGCGCGTGCGCCGAATGGTGGTTTTCTCCGACCGCTCTGAGGATCAGCCCCCAGCGAGACTTGAATAAGAGCCAGCTCACGCCGACAACGAGCGCCAGCGAGAGATAGAACAGAATATCCTGCGCGAACAGGCTCTTGCCAACCACAGGCAGGTCCGACAAAAACGGAATGTCGATCGTGGGCAACTTGATGCCCGGTGTTCCGACGAAATGCTCGCCAATCATGCCTGACAGACCAAGGCCGAGCAACGTCAGGGCAAGTCCGGTTGCAACCTGATTGGCCACCAGCGTCAGGGTCAGAAAGCCGAACAACAGGGACATGGCGATGCCGCCAAACATGCCCGCCAGAACGCCTAGATAGGGGTTGCCCGTAACCAGTGACGTTGCAAAGGCACACACCGCGCCCATGATCATCATGCCTTCGACACCAAGATTGAGAACGCCAGACCGCTCGGTCACCAACTCGCCAATTGACGCCAGCAACAGCGGCGTTGAGGCCGTGATAATCGAAATCAGCAATGCTTCTGCGAATTCCATCAGGCGGCCTCTTTCTTGTTTGCCTTGCTGGTAACAAGACGAATGCGATAGTGGATGAGCGTGTCGCAAGCGAGCACATAGAAGAGAAGGATGCCCTGAAAGGCCTTGGAGGTCTTCTCGGACACGCCGAGCTCAACCTGAGCGGCTTCTCCGCCGATATAGGACAGGGCCAGCAAGAGACCGGCAAGGATCGCACCGAGCGGATTGAGACGCCCCAGAAAGGCAACGATGATCGCGGTAAAGCCATAGCCGGGCGAAATGGTCGGGCGCAACTGGCCGATGGGGCCTGCGACTTCGATGATGCCGGCAAGACCGGCCAGCGCACCCGAGACCACGAAGGCAAAGGTCGTCATGCGTTCTCGGGAGAAACCCGCGAACTTGCCTGCCCGCGGTGTGACGCCGAGCACCTTGATTTCGAAGCCTTTGAGTGTCCGCGCATACAGAACGAAGACGGCGACGGCTGCGAGGATCGCAAACAGCGCGCCAATATGCATCCGGCTGCCCGCAATCAGGCTGGGCGCGGTGGCGGAATCACTGAACAGAAGGCTTTCGGGGAAGTTGTAACCATCGGGATCCTTCCATGGACCGCGCACCAGATAGTCCAGCATCAACAGAGCGACATAGGAAAGCATCAGGCTGGTAAGGATTTCGTTGGCACCAAACCGGTTCTTGAGCACGGCCGGGATATAGGCAAACATCCCACCACCAGCAGCGCCAAGCGCGAGCATGACGGGAAAGACCAGCGGATCCTGCCATCCGGGCATCATGACCGGCACGATTGCTCCGCATATGGCGCCGACTGTGAATTGGCCTTCGGCTCCGATGTTCCAGTTGTTGGAGCGATAGCAGATCGTCAGGCCGACACCGATCAGAACAAGCGGA
This sequence comes from Cohaesibacter sp. ES.047, assembly GCF_900215505.1. Taxonomy (NCBI): domain Bacteria; kingdom Pseudomonadati; phylum Pseudomonadota; class Alphaproteobacteria; order Hyphomicrobiales; family Cohaesibacteraceae; genus Cohaesibacter; species Cohaesibacter sp. ES.047. The sequence goes on along the minus strand of NZ_LT907844.1, from coordinate 3,977,577 downwards.
GAGGCTTTGACCACCAGTTCCTGAAGGCTCCACGGATCAAGCAGGGGTTCGACGAAATAGACGAAAAGGGCCTCTGCAGGATCAAAGCCGAGGAGCGCGAAGATTACGGCTCCCGTGATGACGGTGAGAAAAATGGCCAGCACCGGTGACATCAGCGCCATGGTTTTAGACGAAGCTGTGCGTTTTTCCAGTTCAAGATGCATGAGCACCTCCCGAGTTCGCGCCGTCCGTGCTCGGGATGGAGGCTGAGGCGGTCTTGTGCGGGTCTTCTCCATGTACGCCGCCCATCAGCAGACCGACTTTTTCAAGGGTCATGATCTCTGCCGGATCCGCCGGTGACATGGTGCCCTGATTGATCACTGCGATACGGTCGGCGATTTCGAAGATTTCATCAAGATCCTGCGAGATGATCAGCACGGCAGCACCTTCGCGTGCAAGATCGAGCAGGGATTGACGAATGAGTGCCGCAGCTCCGGCATCGACGCCCCATGTGGGTTGAGAAACAACAAGTACGCTGGGATTGCGGTCTATCTCACGGCCCACGACAAATTTCTGCAAGTTCCCGCCGGAGAGGCTGCCAGCCTGCGGGTCGGGCTCACCCTTGCGAACATCAAAGTTGCTGGAAATCCGTTTTCCGATCTCTCCTGCCTGGGTGCGCTTGAGAAAAACACCGCGTCTTGTCAGACCCTTGTCCGAGCCATGGCGAGTCAGCAGGACATTCTCAGAAAGGCTGAGCCCGGGCACAGCGGCATGGCCCAGACGCTCTTCCGGCACGAATGCCGCGCCAAGATTGCGGCGTGCCGTCACACTTTTCGTGCCAACCGGCTCGTCGTTGATCACGACGGCATCGGGCAGAACCTCGCGCTCACCGGAGAGCGCGTCGAACAATTCGGACTGGCCATTGCCTGCGATGCCTGCGATGGCGACGACTTCGCCGCCCCTGACTTCCAAAGAAATATCCTTCAGTTCGACAGAAAACGGACCAGCCGGAACCAGATCAAGCCGATCTAGACGCAGGCGAACGGGCGCGCGTGACAGGTCGGGTTTGATCCGTTCCACCGCCTGAACATTCGTTCCCACCATCAGGGTGGCAAGGGACGAGGCCGTCTCTTCGGACGGTGTGCAATGGGCAACCAGCTTGCCATGACGCAGGATGGTGGCCGTGTCGCAGATCCGTTGCACCTCTTCGAGGCGATGGCTGATATAAAGGATGGACTTTCCTTCGGAGGCCAGACGCTCGAGCGTTTCGAACAGCAGTTCGGTCTCCTGCGGTGTGAGAACCGATGTCGGCTCGTCCATGATGATCAGTTCGGGCTCCTGCAGCAGGCAGCGAACGATCTCAATGCGCTGGCGCTCGCCAACGGACAGGTCGGCAACCAGATTGGTGGCGGTTAGCGGCAGGCCGTAGTTTCTCGAAACGGTCTCGATCCGCTTGGCCAGATCAGACATTTTCTGGCCCTTTGGCATGGCAAGGGCAATGTTCTCAACCACTGTCAGGCTGTCAAACAGGGAAAAATGCTGGAACACCATGCCGATGCCAAGCTTGCGGGCCTCGGACGGATCGGACAGGTTGACCGCTTGCCCTTTCCAAAAAATCTGGCCCTCCGTGGGAGACAGAGAGCCATAGAGCATCTTCACGAGGGTGGATTTGCCAGCGCCGTTTTCTCCCAGCAAAGCGTGAATTTCGCCTGGCTGGACCAAAAGGTCCACAGAGTCGTTGGCAAGGAGGCTTCCAAAGGCTTTGGTGAGGCCTCTTGCCTCTAGTAGGGGCTCATTTGTCATGTCGACCTGTCTGACAAAGATGAACTTGTTGGGGGACTGTCGCTTATTGCATCTCGTGCATTTGCTGGCGATTCAACCGCAGCCTTGCTGCTCCAACCCACCCGCAAAACGGCGCCATTGTCCCCTGTGACGTATCTTACGGTCATGTTTAAGTGACATCTCAGCGACAATCCATATGGAACTCACGCAAGCTTGCAAAAATAGTAAGCTTATGCCGAGCTTTTATGCTCGCAAATTGAGCAAAAAGCGCATTTGTGCTCAAATCGTGATCAGTGCCCGGGTGACTGGTCTCAAAACGAGAGTGATCAACCCATATCCGATGACTAAGGATTCTTGCGGTGTCTATAAATCAGTCAATGGTGAGATCCTGCCCGAACAAATCGGAGAAGAACTGATTGGCATGGGTGAGAAACATCGCCGGGGCCAGCTTGAGCTGACGCTGTTGATGAGTGACGATGGACAGGCGATTGTGTTGCAGCTGTTCATCGGTCAGGGGAATGAACACCAGTTCCGATTGATCCATGGTGTCGGTCAGGCCGATCCGAGTCTGAAAGCAAAGGCCCAGATTGCGTGCGGTCAGGCGACGCATCATGTGCAGGGTGCTGACTTCTGCGAAGATTGATGGCTCAGTCGATGTATCTGAAAGCAATTTGTCGATTGCGGTGCGCAGGGATAGTCCTTTTGAAGGCAGGATGATCGGATACTGCAGGCAGTCCTCGAAGGAACAGGCGCTCTGCCGCGTCAGGGGATGGGCTTTGGGAGCAACCGCCCCGATCTCGAAAGCGTGGGAAAAGTTGTTTGCCAGTTGAGCATCGTCGGGCGGATCGAACGTGAATCCGATGTCCGCTTCCGAGTCGAGGACCTGCCGCGCTATCTTGTCAGAATGGGTGACCTGGATGCGCAACTGGATATCGGGATAGGCCTTGCCGAACGAGGCAGCAAGATCGGACAGCAATTCTGTCGCGACGCTTTCAACGCTGGCGATGCGGACGATCCCGCGTTTAAGGCCTCTGAGTGCATCAAGCTCCGATGCCGTCTGTTCGAAATCTTGCAGAACGTGCTTGACGTGGCGCAGCAGAATGTCCCCGGCAGGGGACAGTTGCAAACGCCGCCCTACCCGCTCGAACAAAGGCATGCCCAGACTGTCCTCCAGCCAGAGGATCTGGCGATTGACGGCGGATGAGGCCACATTCAGTTCGCGGCTGGCGGCGCGAATGGCTCCATGCTCCGCAACGGCAGCAAAATACCGCATGGCGGGCGAATATAACAGGCGTGCGCGGTCCAGGATCTCACTCCTTGATCATTTCGGGCTTGCTCAGAGCTTGGCATATTCAACAGGTCTAAACAAGCGGGGGCTTTATGGCGTTTATGGAAAAAAGTAAAGAAATCATGGCGCTTGACGGATTCGGAAGATAATCGAGGCGGCTATGCAAACTTGAGCCGTCATGCGGCATCAATGTGATTTTTCTGCATGGCCAGTTTGCGTCTACGGTGGGCGTCCAATGCAAAGATGTTCAGAATTTCGACCAGCACGGCAAAGCCCATCATCGCATAGATGTATCCGCGCGGAATATGCATGCCGACGCCATCGCCAACCAGAGCAAAGCCGATCAGCATCAGAAACGATAGAGCCAGCATCTTGGTGGTCTTGTGCCGCTCGATGAAATGGGCAATCGGGCCCGAGGCTGCATACATGACGGCCATGGCAATGACCATCGCGGTGATCATGACTTCAACGTGCTTGGCCATGCCAATGGCGGTGACGATCGAGTCAATCGAGAAGACCAGATCAATGATGACGATCTGAAGGATCGCAGCTCCGAACACCATCTCCGCCTTGCCTGTTCGGATCTTGGTCTCGTCGCTTTGAGAAAACTCGACTTCGAGATGGATCTCTGCCAGTGCCTTGTAGATGAGGAACAGGCCGCCGGCGATCATGATCAGGTCCCGCCAAGAGAAGGCAAGGTCAAACAGCGTGAAAACCGGCTCGGTCAAACCGATGAGCCACGTCAGTGCAAGCAGAAGGGCGATGCGGAACACCAGCGCCAGCAGAATACCAATGGCGCGTGCGCGCTTGGCCATATCGGCTGGCAGTTTGCTGACAAGCACAGAGATGAAGACCACATTGTCGATGCCCAGAACGATTTCCATAGCCGTCAGGGTCAGAAGACTGGCAAGAATGGTTGGGTCTAACAGGTTTTGGAACATTGTGCCGTCCTGATTGGCTGGATGTGACCGGCCCGCCGCACTTTGTGCAGCGGATCGCAGAAGCTCAATCTAGGCGAGCCGGAGATCCAATCAAGAGGCTGGGGACTTTGACTTGCGCATATATTGCAAAATCATCCCAACAAAGAAGAAATAAGCGCCGGTGAGGACAAGAATGCCCTTGTCGAGGGACGTGGCGCTCATGTCCGCAAAAATCACGCGCATGGAAATAGCCAGCCAGACAAAGGTCAGCGCGATGGAAATCCATCTGAGCTTTTTCACCCGGACCGGGTGGACAAAGTCGAGCGGCACAAATTGCGCGATTGCTAGAAGTATGATGATCACCCCGGCGATCCCGGTGGGCACCTGAAACACGAACAGATAGAAGACCACACAGTTCCAGACAGCGGGAAATCCGAGAAAGGCGTTGTTGTCGGTTTTCATGCTGTCGTCGGCGAAGTAGAGCCCGCCAGTCAGAACGATGACAAAACCAAGCAGATAGCCGTAGATCTCGGGGAAGTAGCCCGAATGCACCAGTGCAAAGGCGGGAATGAAGACATAGGTCGCATAGTCGATGACGAAATCGAGGCTGGACCCGTCCCAGCTGGGATAGCGTTTCTTGAGCTCGAAGTGGCGGGCCAGAGGACCGTCAATGGAATCGATTACCTGAGCTGCGATGAGCCAGAGGAACATGTCACTCCATTGCCGATTGGCCACAGCGATGGTGGCCAAGAGCGCAAAACATGCGCCTGATGCCGTTAGGAAATGGATGAGAAAGGTTAGTTTATTGCGCATTGACGAACTGACAGCTTTCGCTCTTAAGATACGTTGCCTGTGGCTTTATCACAAGCCCAACAGGGTTCGGCCGGCGGGAGAGATGGATAGAACGAGCAGTCCCCACATGATCAGGAAAAGACCAATCCCTCTGGTCACCCATGGATTGGGAACAACTTTCTCGATCCCCATCAACAGGCCCAGTATGGCCATCCATATAACATTCATGACGCCAACGGCGAACATGACCACCATCAGCGCCCAAGTGCATCCGGTACAAAAGAAGCCCTGCTCCAGCCCCATAACGTAGGAGCCGGCAAAGGATCGAAAGTATCCCTGCTCGGAACGCCGGTTGAAATATGGGAATGGCAGTTGACAGCGCAAAAGGCAAGCCTGTTTTGCAGGTGTAAACTGGTAAAATCCCGCCAACAATAGGGTTGAGGCAGAAAATACCATGGATGCGGGTGCCATTACCGATGACATTGCCTGTATCTCGGTCAGTCCCCACTGCGCCAACGTTGCGACCAATGCAAAGCTGATCCAGACACTCAGATAGCCCAGCGCCAGCAACAGAACGGAAAACGGGCCGACCGGTTCGCCCCGCCCTTCGCGCACGCTGGCGTAGCTCTTGAGGATCGGAGCTGCGGTGGGCAGCATCATCGCGATGGCCATCATCACCCACATGCCAAAGACGATCATCAGATCCTCGATACCCCATGCGCCAAGACTGGGCATGCCGAAATGCCCCAGAGCTGCCGACGGAGCACAAACCGCAGCAATGAAGGCGCGTGTCGTGGCATCGAGGCTTTCAAATCCGTTAAAGACATTGAAGGCCGACATCCCCGGCCCCAGGGAACGCATGTCCATGTCGGGCGCCATGTCGATAACCATGGCGACCAGATAGGTCCAGGCGAACAGCGAGGCAACGGCAATGGCCAGAAATAGCACGATGCGGGGCTTTTTCTCGGCGCGTGCGAGATCCGGATGTTCGGCGCGAAACCGCTTCATCTGGTCTTGAAGTTGCTTGGCATTGCTGTTGTCAAAGAAGTCGTTGAGAAATGTCATCCGCTCAGGCACCGTTGGCGTATCAGGATTAGTCAGAGCATTTGGCGCAAAATCCATCCCATTCGCAAGCCCAACAATGTCAGATGTGCTGGAATGTCTCAGATAAATTGGGTATAGCCATTGCGAGTTCGGATCGCTAGAGCTTTTTTCAAAAGGCGAAAATCAAAATCAACACAGGCAAGAGAACACCATGAGCAACGAGCGCGAGATAGACATTGCCATCGTCGGTAGCGGGCCGGCGGGTCACGTGGCAGCCCTCCAAATGGCGCGACTTGGCTTCTCTACGGTGTTGATTGGCCCTGCGCATGCAGGCACGGATGGACGTACAACCGCTCTCCTTGGCAGTTCAGCGCAATATCTCGAGAGCCTTGGTTTGTGGGATGCTGTCCGTGCACGCGGGCAGGCCTTGCGCGTGATGCGGCTCGTTGATGATACCGGACGGCTGTTTCGTGCTCCGACAACCGAATTTGACAGCTCGGAAATTGGTCTTGAGGCCTTTGGCTACAATATTGACAACAATTTGCTGGTCGAGGCGCTGGATGAGGGCCTTGAGGGGATCGATTCATCGCTTTTGCATCAGGATCAGCAATTTGCCAAATCGGTCGAACTCCATGATGACCATGCTCTCATCGAAATGGCAGACGGATCGGCGTGGCGCGCGAAGCTGGCCATTGCAGCCGATGGGCGCAAGTCTTTGGTCAAGGACGCCGCAGGCATCGAGATGCGCAAGTGGGGCTACCCCCAAGCCGCCATGGTGGTCAATCTCTCCCACCCTTCCACGCCGCACGGCAACGCTTCGACGGAGTTTCACACGCCTACCGGTCCCTTTACCCTTGTTCCCTACCGGGATGGCCGAACGTCCAGCCTTGTGTGCGTTGTAACGTCCGAGACAGCGGAGCGCTTGAAGGCGATGGACAAGGACGCTCTTGAGGCCGAACTGGAACGACGGGCCCATTCCATCTACGGGGCTTTCGAGTTGGCAAGTGAGCCGCAGGTCTTTCCGCTCTCGGGCATGGTCGCCAAGGCCTTTCATGGCAAGCGTGCTGCCATGATCGCGGAAAGTGCGCATGTCTTCCCGCCCATTGGGGCACAGGGGCTCAATCTGTCCTTGAGAGACATTGAGGCGCTCGCCAAGGCCATAACCTCTCAAGGTGAGCAGGACGGCACAAGAGACCCCGGCAGTGATCAGGTGCTGTCCTCTTATGGCAGCGCAAGGCTTGCTGATATCTGGTCGCGAACCGCAGGGGTGCATATGCTCAATATGTCCCTTCTATCCTCCCTGCCCTTCGGGCAAGGCGCAAGAACCGCCGGGCTGGCACTGGCCAACATGGTGCCGCCCTTACGCAAGTTCATGATGAAAGCGGGACTGGATGCGCCGACACGGATCGGCAAACTGGGCAATGCTCTGCGAAAATCCGATCTCTGAACGCACAGGCAGAGAAGACGGGCCATTTAGACCGGCAACAGGTTTTGCGTGATGAGATAGAGAAAGAGCGTCACGGTAACGATGGAGGCGATCGTTCCGACCATCACAGCCGATGATGCCCGTTCCACATAGACATTGTATTGTTGGGCGATGATGAAGACATTGGCCGCTGGCGGGAGACAGGCCATCAGCACCGCTGTCTGGACCCATGCCGGAGGAATGCCGCCAACGGTCTTGAGCAGCAGAAACAGCAGCAGCGGGTGTAGCAACAGCTTGATCGGTAGGAGCACCGAAAGCTCCACGGGTACCCGCTTGAGCTTTCTGAGGCCAACATTCACCCCCATGGCAAACAGGGCACAGGGCGCTGCCGCGTTGGAGAGATGCTCCAGCATGGTGTTGATCCAAGTCGGTGGCTGAACCTTCAGAGCCGCGGCAAGCACCGCGATGATTGTCGCCAGAACGAAGGGATGGAGAAACACTTTCCTGAGGACCAGAATGATCAGTTCCCGCCAGTTCTTGTTGTCCGTCCCGGCCAGTGCCATGAAGATCGGGATCAGGGTGAACAGCAGCATCGAATCAAAACAGAAGATGAGCGCCGTCGGTACGGTTGCCGCCGGTCCCAGTGCTGCAAGGGTCAGCCCCGGTCCCATGTAACCGATATTGGAGTAGCTACCTGCCAGCCCCTGTATGGTTGCCTCTGCCATGTTGCCACCTGAGCGCCAAAGACCAAAGGCAAAAGCCAGAATGAACATGAGGTAGGTCATGGTCGTCGTTGCCAGAACGAAACTCCAATTGCTCAATTCCTCAAGTGGCGTGCGGGAGATCAGCCGGAAGAAGAGCGCCGGCAAAGCGATATAGACAACGAAGAAATTGAGCCAACTGAGCCCGGCTTCCGGCAAGTCGGCAATCTTGCCAGACAGGAAGCCCAGAACGATGAGGCCGAAGAAGGGCAAGGCCAGTGTAAAAACGTCGCTCATATTGTACTCGAATGGGTCTTTGGGGTTGGGCGCGATGTGCTCTGGCGTTTGACAGCATGAATTCTGTCTGTTGCGCAAGGCCCGTGTCTTTCAAAACGCGAGGATATGCAATGAAACCTTGTTTCACAGGTCTCTCACCTGTCCACATCAAGCGTTGCGCTTTGATCCAAGTGAGATTAAACGGGAGAACACCTGCCCCCGACCCGACCTTGCGAGCATCAATGCGAAAGATCACTCTTACCCACAGACTGGAGTATGCGGTCCTCATCACCGTGGTGTTCCTGTTGCGTGCCATGCCGTTGTGGATGGCGTCCGGCCTGATGGGGTGGTGCTGGCGCATGGTGGCGCCCAGACTGTCACGGCAGAAGCGGGCAATGGATCACTTGCGGCTCTGTTTCCCCAATAAGAGCGAAGACGAGCTCTACAGGCTCACCCTTGGCATGTGGGACAATCTGGGGCGGACCTTCGCGGAGAGTTTGCTGGCCGAGAAATTCATGCTTGCGGCGCATGATCTGGTCGAGATGCCCGAAGACATTACCGACCTTGTTGAGCGTATGCATGAAGTCGGTGGCGTGATCGTTTCCCTGCACTCCGGGAACTGGGAGCTCGGGGGCGTGCTTTCCGCCGCTTATGGCTTCAATTGCGCTGTGATCATCCAGAAGCTCAAGAACCCGCTGGTGCACGACTTCATGGTATCCCAGCGTGGCTCAACCTTCCGAGGCGGCATCTTTGCCAAGGGGGATAGAGCTGGTATGCGCATCATGAACACGTTGAAAGGTGGCATTCTTGCAGCCGTGATGGGGGATTTGCGCGATGGACGTGGTGTGACGATCCCATTCTTTGGCATGCCTGCCAAGACCAACCAGTTCGCCGCCCTGCTCGCCCGGCAACAGAATGTTCCGCTCGTGGCTGTGCGGATCCTGCGCACTGACGGCATTCACTTCAAGCTCGAGCTGACCGAGATTGATGTGCCGCGCACGGATGATGCCGATGGGGATATTCTAAAAGGCACCATGCGCATGACAGCCCAGTTCGAAGACTGGATTCGTGCGCACCCCGAGCAATGGATGTGGGCGCACAAGCGCTGGAGCTGATCGCTCTGTCCCATTTCACTCGTCGAAAATGCTTCTCTCAGGAGACTTGATCATCAGTCTTATTGCATTGCAGCAATTTTTGCGCTGCAAATAGACATGAAGTTCAAGTCGCGCCACGCAGCCATGCCATCAAGAGCAACAGTGCGCGCACCACCGGGGAGGAATAACCATGAAAAGCCCAAGTGCCTTCTACAAGCCGCTCGCAATCGGAGCGCCTGCTCCTTATCGGGAGAAACCGGTTCGGGTCGAGCGCATGATTCACTTTGTGCCGCCGCACATCGAGAAAATGCGCGCCAAAATCCCGGATATGATCGCCAAGGTGGACGTGATCCTTGGCAATCTGGAAGACGCGATCCCGGCCGATATGAAGGAAGAAGCAAGAAAAGGCTTTATCCGACTGGCGCAGGACAATGAGTTTGGTGAGACCGGGCTCTGGGCGCGCGTGAACTGCCTCAATTCGCCATGGCTGCTCGACGATATTACCGAGATTGTCGGAGCCGTTGGGGACAAGCTGGATGTGATCATGCTGCCCAAGGTCGAAGGGCCTTGGGACATCCATTATCTTGATCAGTTGTTGGCCCAGCTTGAAGCAAGGCATGCGGTAAGCAAGCCGATTCTGATCCATGCCATTTTGGAGACCGCCGAGGGCGTGAACAACGTCGAGGCGATCTGTGCTGCCTCCCCGCGCATGCATGGCATCTCTCTTGGTCCGGCGGATCTGGCAGCTTCACGGGGTATGAAAACCACAAGGGTCGGTGGCGGTCACCCCGGTTATCGGGTCTTGGCCGACCATGCCGAGGGTGTAGAACGCAGCTTTTATCAGCAGGATTTGTGGCACTATACCATCGCCAAGATGGTTGATGCCTGCATGGCCCATGGCTTGAAGGCATTTTACGGCCCGTTCGGCGACTTCTCCGATCTTGACGCCTGCGAAGCACAGTTCCGCAACAGCTTTCTGCTTGGTTGCATGGGCACCTGGACGCTCCATCCCAGCCAGATCGGCATCGCAAAACGGGTTTTCAGTCCCGAGGCCGATGAGGTGAAAATGGCGCTAAGGATCCTTGAAGCGATGCCGGACGGGAGCGGTGCGGTGATGATTGATGGCAAAATGCAGGATGATGCTACATGGAAGCAGGCCAAGGTGATTGTTGATCTAGCCCGGCAAGTGGCTGCAAAGGACCCTGAAATGTCCAAGATCTACGGGCTTTAGGAGCGATTGACGACTTGCGTTTCTGGCTGGATCTGAAAAGAAACTTGACTCTGCCTGCTCACCATGGCTTTTTGCGCCCCTTGTTTCCTCCCCTTCTGCATCTGTCTGCAATGGACATAGCTTGTCAGCCCAATCATATGTTAGGCTAGGCAGAACGGCCCTGGGAACAAAACAGAAAGGGTATCGGAGCCTGGTACAATGGCAGAAATGAAAACCGCAAAGTTCCAGATCGGTCAGATCGTGCGCCATCGGGTCTATTCGTTCCGAGGCGTGGTCTTTGACGTTGATGCGGAGTTTGCCAACTCCGAGGAATGGTATGATTCCATTCCTGAGGATGTGAGGCCGCGCCGTGACCAGCCCTACTATCACCTGTTCGCAGAGAATGACGATACGGAATATATCGCCTATGTCTCCGAACAGAATCTTCTCAGAGATGATAGTGGCGAGCCAATTCGGCATCCACAGGTGCGGCAAATCTTCAAGGGTATCAAGGAAGGCATCTATCAGCCTGAAGACGACCTCTTGAATTGAGACAGATAGGACAGTCCGACATCGAGAGCGGACAATCCGGAACGATGAATCAAAAAACCGCGATCAATTGGATCGCGGTTTTTTGATTCATGAAGCTTTTGCTCGTGGGCTGTGGTCAGCCCTATTGAGCGCCGTCTTCGGATTTTTTCTTCTGCTCAAGCAGTTTCTGGCGCTGCTCTTCAGCACGCTTGCGCAGCTGTTCCTGCAGCTTTTTCTGATCTTCTGCCGACTTCTGAATGTCGATCGGCTCGCCATCATAGGCAGCCGTGAAGCCGCTGAGGGTGAGATCGAAGCGAACGGGCTGTGCCTGCTGGTTGAGGGCAGTCACGGAAATGGTCGCGCCCTTCTTCATCTGCTCGATGTAATTTTCATCAACGGCCAGATCAGAGAAGCAGGCGTTGGGGAAGCAGATTGAGAAAGTGCCTTTAAGCTGTTTTCCCTTGTCGATTTGAACCGTCAGACCGTGGCGCAGGAGCATGCCGGGCGTAATCGCGATGACCAGTGCCTTGCGCTTCGCGCCTTCCAGTTCCCGCACCGAAATGGAGGCAAGGAACTGACCGGTTGAGGCTTTCTTTTCCTGGGTGATCGCGCAAAGCTGCTTCTGGCTTTTTTGATCCGTATTGCAGAATTTAAGCCAGTTTTTCACTTCTGGAACTGCGTTTGTATTGTCTTGAGCGTATGCGGACGGTGCCGCAAGCGAAACGAGCGCAATTGCTGCGGCTGCGGTAGCTGGCTTGATAAGTTTTAAAGCCTTGTCAATCATGACCATGAAAGAGAATCCCGATTTTTCATTCAATTTTGATTGGGAGGCGAAAGTCCCGAAATCTGGTTGTCAGTTCGATGGAACCGATATTGAAGCAATGGACATTGCACCACTGGCAAGACTGAGACGTAAGCCAACGTGAGCGATAAGCGAACAAAAGCCACTCATCCATCCAATAACAGACCCGAACCCCGTTGCGAACCTCTTCATTCACAATGAATTGGGCAGAATAGTGACTGCCGTAAGACTTCTACAGACTTGTTGCAAAAAATTCCAGTGCGCAGAAACGCTGTGTGGTCGTTTTCCCGCCTGTGTTAGATTTGTCAGCAAATGATTCTGAAGATGAAGTAACGCCTGTTGCACCGGATGCCAACGGCGTGAGGAGCCCCCAATGTCCCACTCCCTAGTGTCGTTTCCACCGTCGGCTGGTCGTCTTTGCTCGAAGGTCTTGTCCGGGAAAGTCATTGATCAGGGATTGAAAGTCTTCTCGGTTTTATCCCTTGCTGTGGGGCTGCTGGCCGGAGCGTCTGTTGCCTCGTGGGGCGAACCGGTGCACGGCATAGCAATGCATGGCGAGCCCAAATATCCAGCTGACTTTGTGCATCTCGATTACGTCAATCCGGACGCGCCCAAGGGCGGGAAAATAACCTATGGCGGTCAGGGCAGCTTTGACAGTCTGAACCCCTTTATTCTTAAAGGGGTCGCTCCGCGGGGATTGTGGGACGATAGCTACGGCCTCAATGTTTACGAGCCACTCCTGATGAGGACCGCTGATGAGGCCTTTTCGCTGTATGGATTGATCGCGGAGTCGGTCGAGTTGCCCGAGGATCGGTCTTCCATCACCTTCACCTTGCGCGACAATGCCAAATTCTCGGACGGTCACGTGATTGATGTGGAGGATGTGAAATTTACCGTCGATCTGCTCAAGGAATACGGGCGTCCGGCATATCAGAGCCGCCTCAAGCGGGTGGTTTCCATCGAAGAACCGGGGCCAAGACAGATTCGGTTCGTGTTCGAGAATGGTGAAGACCGTGAATTGCCGCTACTCATCGGTACGCTGCCGGTTTTGCCAGCCCATGTGATCGATCCGGAAAAAATCTCCAAATCAGGCATGTATGAGTTCATCGGGTCCGGGCCTTATGTGCTGGACAGGATCGATGCGGGCACCAAGATTGTTCTCAAGCGCAATCCGGATTATTGGGCCAAGGACCTGCCGATCAAGATCGGGCAGGACAATTTCGATGAAATCCATGTCGAGTATTTCCGCGACAATACGGCGATGTTCGAGGCCTTCAAAAAAGGCGTGTTCGATGTGTTGCCCGAATCCGATCCGGCGCGGTGGGCCAATCAATATGACTTTACCTCTGCCAAGGATGGCCGTGTCAAACAACGGGTTTTTGAATCGAGGTTACCCAAGGGCATGTCGGGTTTTGTCTTCAACACGCGCAAACCTGTGTTTGAGAACCGGGCCGTGCGGCGGACGCTTGCCAAACTGTTCGATTTCAACTGGGTGAACAAGAATCTCTACTACGGCCTGTTCACACGCTCTTCGAGCTATTTTGAAAGCTCGATCCTATCATCGGTCGGCGTTGAGGCAAACGAGGCGGAACGGGCCCTGTTGGCGCCCTATATCGACAGCATTGATGCGGACATTCTGGACGGTACCTATAGGCCGGTTTCGGCTGAGGATGGCCGGGAAATGCGGCAATTGATGCGCGGGGCGATCGCCGATCTGGCCGCCGAGGGTTATGTGCTCAAGAACGGGGTGATGACCCACGCAGAGACGGGCCGTCCGCTGGCGTTCGAGTTTTTGGCAACATCCAGCGAACAAGAGCGTCTGGCACTTACCTACAACCGCATCCTGCAGCGGATCGGGGTCAAGATGTCGATCAGAACCGTGGATTCAGCGCAGTATTGGGAGCGGCGCAAGACCATGGATTTCGACATGATGAAGATGTCGTGGAGCGCGTCGCTATCACCGGGAACTGAACAATATTCTCGCTGGCACTCCTCACAGCGCGACCAGGACGGCTGGTTCAATCAGGCCGGTGCAGATGATCCGGCGGTCGATGCCATGATCGAGGCTCTGCTTGCTGCGCGTTCGCAGGACGAGTTCACCGCCGCCGTGCGTGCGTTTGATCGGACCTTGATCAATGGCTACTACGTGTTGCCCCTGTTTCACAAGAAGGATCAGTGGGTCGGCATTTGGACCCGGATCGGCATCCCCGGCAAAGAGGTCAAGGGACGTCCGCTGTCCGGTTATCGTCCGACGGTCTGGTGGTATCGGGGCGAATAAATCCTGTTTTTAGCCAATAACATGGTTAACAAGGCTTCTGTTCTTTCCCAAGGGGATATGTTCGCTTTTGTGGAATCAGGTAGACTGTGACGTGAACCAACTAAGAGTCATTGATTCTCAAGAGGCTGTACATGCTGCTCTCCACTCCGGACGAAATTGAAAACTATCGGACTTCCGGTCTATGGGGAGATGCGCGTATCGATCAATTGTTCGTCGGGCATGCGCAGGACAGAGGCGATGAAATCGCGCTGATTGATGATCAGGATCATCATGCAGTGACCGGGCGCAAACCTCAGTGTTTGTCGTTTCAGCGCACCTGGCGACGGGTGGTTGGGCTTTGCAACTTTCTGTCCGGCGTTGGCATGAAGCCCGATACCGTCGTGGCGGTTTTGCTGCCCCCTTGTGCTGATGCGGCGGTCCTCAGTCTGGCTGCAAGTCGTATGGGCTATATTCTTGCGCCCCTGCCTCTGACCGTTGGCGAGTTGGAGATGCGCGAGAAGATCGAGCAGCTCGGAGCCAAAGCCATCGTTTGCTGCGCCCATTATGAAAATGAGCCGGTTGCCGAGCGTGCCCGCAATGTCGCAGCGGAGCTTTTCTCCATCCGGTTTGTCTTCTCCATCGGTGACGGGGCCCCGGAAGGGCTGATCGAGTTGCAGGGTGTGCTGGACGATGAGGACAGCGTTGATGACGAGCAATTGTGGGATGTCCCTGCCCTGCCGTCTGCCGACGTGGTTCTGAGCGTCAACTGGTCTGCCGCGTCCGCCCAGCCTTCACAGGCGTTGGGGCGCAATCACAACCAGCTGCTTTCCGCCGCGCGCCATGTGCATGAGCAGACTGACCTGGAGGCTGGTGATTGCCTGATGCTTGTTCATCACATGACAGGGCTTGTGGGCCTTGCCGTGGGCCTTGTCGGAGCCTTTGACGTCGGGGCTCGTGTGCAGTTTCATCATTTTCGCACTGCGGCGAAGCTCTCCCAGACCATGTGCGAATTCGGCACGCAGCATGTCTGCATGCCCGGCGTGCAGTGGCCGGTGCTTCACGGCATTCTGCCCATGGAGGTGCGGGAGCAGCTCAAGAGCGTGATGCTGGTCTGGAACCGCAGCCATCGCAGCAAGCGGGTGTTCGGTCAGAACGAAACCGCAGCCCGGCTTCTGGACATCACCAATTTCGGCGAGTTGGCGTTGTTCTGTCAGTTGCGCCGCCATCCCGACGAGATCGGCTCCATTCCACTTGGTGAGATCCCTTCTCGCGCTGCGTCAGAAGCTGCATGGATGGAAACCCATCTGTTCGGTATGGATGAAAGCCGTCTGGAAACCGATGGCCAGATCGTTGCGGGAGAATTGTGCCTTAAAAGCGCGATGTTGCCCAGCAGCAGCTATCCAATTGCTGGCGCCATTGATGGCGTCCCTCTGAATGCGACCGAAGAAGGGTTCATTCACACTGATATCGGCTGCCATCTCGTGACCGAGGAGCATGGCGAACAACGCGCGCTGTTCCGTCCTCTGGGAGAACTGTCTGACATCCTGACCATGGGCGCGCTCAGTGAACGGGCCTCCGATCTTGATGCCCTCTACAAGGAGTGCGTCGGGGTTCACGATGCCGGGGCGTTTCTTGTGGCCGGGGCGACCGATGGTCCATCGCGCCTGATGGCGGCTCTTGTCGTAGATGATCGAGATGTTGCCCGCGAGAACTTCTATGCCTTTCTCAAGGAACGCAAGGTTTCCCCCACCCGGTGGCCGCGGGACATCATCTTTGTCGAGGCGATTCCGCGCAACACCAAAGGCGTCGTTCAGCGTGACAGTCTGATCGAGGCGGCCGAGCTTGAAAAGGTCGCATAGAATTTCTTCTTTTGCCTGCCAGCCATTGTCAGCCGATTAGTGCCTGTCAGCTTGTATCAAAGGGTTTTCAGTAAGCGGTATGGCCAAACAAACGCTGATTTTCACGCATCATGATTGCGGGCTGGACGTTCCTCAATGGGCCGAAATGCTGATCGAGGCCAATTTTGCCTGTTGGGCACATTGTGTGCATTCGGAAGAGAAGCCGGACGATGTGTCGCTTGCGGCTGATATCCTGATGCTGGATCTGCTCGATGTTCCGCAGGAAGAAGTGGCTGACGTGATCATGCGCGCCTCTGACTTGCGGCACAGCCTTGGCTTTGCAGATGCGCGGGTGCCAATGGTGGCGATCGCTCATCCAGCCGTCATGTTTGACGAGGATATGCTCAAGCCCTTCTCCGATGTTATCAAGCCGCCGCTTACCTTGGATCTGATCGCCAATCGGCTGATTTCCCTGATGCGGCTTGCGACCATGCGGCGCGAGGCTGAAAGGCGATCCCAAACATTCAAACGGTTCGGGGTTGGCCTGCCCGTGGTGCCACCTCCTCGTCTGATGGAAAAGCAGGAGCTGCTCTACTTGGGCGCGGGCACGGCCCTGTTGCCGATTGAGACCGCTCTGCGAAGTGAAATCGAGATTGTCGCGGCGCTCAGCCCCTCGATGGCGCTGCATTATCTGGAGACGCATCCCTTTGATGCCCTGATTGTCGAGGTCAGGGATTACAATGAGCATCTGATCCAGTTTATTGCGGATCTCAGGCGCAATTCGAACTATTTCTCGTTTCCCATCATTGTTGTCTGTCACAAGCGGGCGACCGAGGATGGGTTGGCGGCGTTGGCATCCGGGGCCAACGATATTGTTTCCTTTCCCTTCTCCGAACGGTTTTTCGAGAACCGCATTGAAATTCTCGTGCGGGAAGAGCGTTACCGGCGGCAATTGCGCAAGATTTTCACCGAAGCCCGGCTTCTGATGCCGACGGATGAGGTAACGCGGCTTTATTCGGAAGAGTTCCTGAAGACCCATCTTGATGTGCTCAATGAACAAGACGGGGCCGTCTCAATGACGTTTGCCGGTCTTGACGTCAGCTTTGACGCGCCGGATGGCACGCAGGCGGAGGTGCCTGAGCCTTCGCTTCTTGCGCGCGTTGGACGGTTCGTGTCCTCGCTCATGCGGGCCGAAGACATGCTGACCCGCCTCGACAACGGTCGCTTTGTGGCGTTCTTTCCGGATACGGATCTGTTCGAAGCACGAATTGCCCTGCAGCGGATCCGCTCGATTGTTCACCTCAGTCCATTCGTGCAGAAAAACGCCAGCTATGGTGTGACGGTGACGCTCGATTTCTCTTTGCATCATTGCGATACGCATCAGCCGGATTTCGACCCGGACCGGATCCTAAAGGATCTATTCGAAAATCCGGTGATCCGCTTCTAGAACAGCGCGCGCGACGGAAGTTGACCTCAGCTCTGCTGGGCCAACTTTGCAAGTTGCGTCATGATCACGGCTGTGCCTTTCAGGCGGGCGTTGGGCGTTGCCCAATCGCGTGCAAGAAAGATCTTCTGATCGGGACGGATTTTGGCCAACAGCCCCTGCTCGGTGATATAAGCGACCAACCCGGCGGGATTGCTGAATTCGTTGTTGCGGAAGGCAATGACCGCCCCTTTGGGGCCAGCGTCGATCTTCTCGACATTGGCCTTGCGGCACAATCCCTTGATATAGACGATCCTCAAAAGATGCTTGACCTCGTCCGGCTGCGGGCCGAAGCGGTCGGTCAGTTCGGCTGCAAAATCGTCGATTTCATCCGCTTCAATCAGATCGGCCAAGCGGCGATAAAGATTGAGGCGCAGTTGAAGGTCGGCAACGTAGGAATCTGGGATGAGAACCGGGGTGCCAATGGCGATCTGCGGCGACCATTTGTCTTCCATGATCGTCAGATCACCCGAGCGCAGGGAGGCAACAGCTTCTTCCAACATCTGCTGGTAAAGCTCGTAACCGACTTCTTTGACATGGCCGGATTGCTCTTCGCCCAAGAGGTTGCCCGCGCCTCGGATATCAAGGTCGTGGCTCGCCAGCTGGAAGCCTGCACCAAGAGTATCGAGGCTTTGCAGGACTTTGAGGCGGCGCTCGGCGGTGGGCGTGAGGGTCTTTTTGGCCGGAACGGTGAACAGCGCATAGGCACGGGTTTTGGAGCGCCCTACCCGTCCGCGTAGCTGATAGAGCTGGCTGAGGCCAAACATGTCGGCCCGGTGGACGATGAGCGTGTTTGCGGTCGGAACATCGATGCCGGACTCGACAATCGTTGTCGACAACAGCACATCAAAATGCCCGTCGTAGAAAGCGGTCATGACGTCGTCGAGCTGCCCGGGGGGCATTTGTCCATGGGCGACGGCGACCTTGACCTCAGGCACCTGCTCGGTGAGGAACTGATGCACCTGAGCGATATCCGTGACACGCGGGCAGACATAGAAGCTCTGGCCGCCGCGATACCGTTCACGCAAAAGCGCCTCGCGGATGGTGAGCGCGTCGAAGGGGGAAATGAATGTCCGCACAGCGAGGCGATCAACCGGCGGGGTGGCGATCAGCGACAACTCGCGGACGCCGGTCAGCGCCAATTGCAGGGTGCGCGGAATTGGGGTTGCCGACAGGGTCAGCACATGCACGTCGGCCTTCAGTTCCTTGAGGCGCTCCTTGTGCTTGACCCCGAAATGCTGCTCCTCATCGATGATCAGCAGACCAAGGTCCCGGAAGTCGACACTCTTGCCAAGCAGAGCGTGGGTGCCAACGACGATATCGACGGAGCCATCCTTGAGCCCCTTCTTGGTCTCGGACAGCTGCTTGGGCGTAACGAGCCGTGATGCCTGCGCCACGTTGAGTGGGAAACCGACGAATCGGTCGGCAAAAGTCTTGTAATGCTGGCGAGCGAGCAGTGTCGTGGGAACGACAACAGCCACCTGGCGACCGTTCATGGCCGCGATGAAAGTGGCGCGCAGAGCAACTTCGGTCTTGCCAAAGCCGACATCACCGCAGACGAGCCGATCCATCGGACGGCCCGAGCCCATGTCGTCGAACACCTGCTCGATGGCATTGAACTGATCTTCGGTTTCGTCGAACGGGAAGCGGGCTGAAAACTCGTCATAAAGCCCTTCTGGCGGTGTGATCCGTTCGGCCTGTCGCAATTCGCGCTCCGCAGCCACCTTGATCAGCTCGTCCGCCATCATGCGGATCCGGGCTTTCATCTTGGATTTGCGGGCCTGCCAGGCAACACCGCCGAGCTTGTCCAGTTGGGCTTCGGTGTCCTCCGAACCATAACGTGACAAAAGCTCGATATTCTCTACCGGCAGAAACAGCTTGTCTCCACCCGCATAGTGGATCTCGAGGCAATCGTGCGGCGCGCCGGCTGCATCGACGGTTTGCAGTCCTTGAAAGCGTCCGATGCCGTGCTCGATGTGAACGACGATATCACCCTGCGTGAGGCTGGCTGCCTCGGTGAGGATATCGGAGCTTTTCTTGCGGCGGCGCTTGGAGCGGACAAGGCGGTCGCCCAGAATGTCCTGCTCGCCGATGACGGCATCTTTTTGCGTCTCGAAGCCGCTTTCAAGCTCGAGAACCGTGATGCCGACCTGTTTGGGCATGATCACGGTTCGGGTCGACCAGCTTTCATAAGGAACGAGGCCTGTCATGCCGTGGTCGGTAAGCACCTGATGCATCCGTTCGGCTGATCCGGCAGACCAGCAGGCGATGGTGACGCGTTTCTTGTCGGTCTTGAGGGTCTTGATGTGCTCGATAACCGCATCAAAGACATTCACACTGTCGGCGCTGCGCTCAGCGGCGAAGGTCCGCCCCTGCTTGCCGCCCAGATTGACGATTGCGCCGACGCCCGTTTCGGGCACATCGAAGGGCGACATGCGAACCCGCGGCAAGGTGCCGATGAGACCGGTCCAGTCTTCCCGGGTAAGATAGAGCAGGCTTGGATCGATGGGTTTATAGGGAACCCCCTGCTCCAGCCCGGCTTCCACCCCTTCCTTGCGGGATTCGTAATGGTCCTTGATCAGCGTGATGCGTTCATCGATGGCATCATCGCTCAAGGGATCGAGTATCAGCGGCGCTTCGCCCGTGAAATCGAACAGGGTCTCAAGATCGTCATTGAAGAAGGGAAGCCAATGCTCAATGCCCTGATAGCGCCGACCATCGCTGACGGCCTGATAAAGAAGATCGTCCCGGGTGGCGGCTCCGAAGCTGGACGTGTAGCGACGACGAAATTGCGAGATCGTCTCCTCATTGAGGATGACTTCTGACGCGGAGACCAGATCAAGGCTTCTGAGCTGACCGACCGTGCGCTGGCTCTGAGGGTCGAAGCTGCGAATGCTTTCGAGGGTGTCGCCGAAGAAATCAAGGCGCACGGGTTCTTCGGCTCCGGGCGCGAAAAGATCGAGAATGCCGCCTCGAGCAGCATATTCGCCGTGTTCACGCACGGTTGGCGTGCGCAGAAAGCCGTTGGCTTCCAGCCAGACAATGAGGTCGTCCATGTCGACTGAATTGCCCGGTTTTCCGGACCAGCTTTGTTTCTTGACCGATGAGCGGCTCGGCACGCGCTGCAATATCGCATTGACCGAGGTCAGCAAGACGACTGGACCATCGAACGTGTCATAGGCAAGGCGTGACAATGCCGTCATGCGGCGCGCGGAAATCTCACTGTTGGGTGACACCCGATCATAGGGAACGCAATCCCAGGCGGGAAAAGACAGGCACGAGATCTTTGGTGAGAAGAACCGCAAGGCCTGTTCAATGGCCGCCATGCGGCGGTCGTCCCGCGCAATATAGACCGACACCACGCCTTGCGCTTTTGTCTTCATGTGGGCATGTGCCACTTCGGACACGGCAAAGCCTTCCAGCCCGTCAGGGACATGGCTGATGTGAAGCATCATGGAGCTTTGAAGGGCGTCTGAAATGGCGGTCATGAAGGGAGCTGTCAGTATAAAGAATGGTGCGCAGAGCGCATCGGGCATGGCAGAGTTCTGTCATGCCCACGGAGGGAAAGCCAAGATTGATCGAGATTGATCAGAGCAGGCCGCTTTCGAAATTTTCGTGGTAATTCTTGATCTTGTGGAACGTCGGGCAGTCAAAGGCTTCAGGTACGGGGATCTCATCGGTGAACCACTGCATGAGATCGCGGTCGAACTGATCCATCAGCATTTCCAGTTCCGTGAGCTCCTGATCCGTCAGGTTGTGAATCTCACCATCAACGAAACGACCGAGCATCAGGTCCATTTCCTTGATCCCTCTGTGCCAAGCGCGCATGAGAATTTTCTTGCGGCGGACATCGAGGCCGTCGCTGCTAAGGGTGCTGCCATGGGACATCGGTCTTGCTCCTTGTTAAAGCATTTTGCAAAGCGACTGTTTCACGCTGTGCGGGCTTCGTCTGGCGGTCTTGTCAAATGTTGGCCCTGTATAACCCCTGCGGACTGGTTTGTCAGCTACAGATCGGCGAGTTGTGATAAAACAAAGAGAGAACATTGCTTGACGAGACCGGTGCGTTTGGCCATGTTTGTATTGATGGCGATGTTGCCGTGATTCAGGACCTGAATGACGCTCGTCGTTGTCATCTTTATCTCACGTGGAAAAGCAGTCGGTCGGTCATGCGCCCCAATCATCTCAACAGCTATTTTTCTTCTCTAAGCTCTTTGAAGGGGGTGGGGCCGAAAATGGCGCAGGCCTTTGCCAAGTTGCTCCGGGGCGATGTCCTTTTGGAGCCGCGACGGATCGATCTGCTGCTGCATATGCCGGTCTCCGTCATTGATCGCAACCTGCGTTCATCTCTTGCGATGACCCCGGACGGGGTGATCGTGACGGTCAAGGTGACGATAGACAAACACCTGCCTCCACCACGAAACAACAAGCGGGTGCCCTATCGCATTCTGGCGCATGATGAGACCGAAGAGCTCACGCTGACCTATTTCCACGCCAAGGGAGGCTATCTTGAGCGGCAGATGCCTGTTGGTGAAGTGCGGTATGTGTCGGGGCGGCTCGAGCGCTTTCAGGGCGCGCCGCAGATTACCCATCCTGACTATGTTGTCGATGAGGATGATTTTGCCACCCTGCCGCTGATTGAACCGGTCTATCCCCTCACCGCAGGGGTATCGGGAAAGCTGGTGCACAAGACATTGCTGGCCGCGTTTGAGGGGCTAGAGCCGCTTCCTGAATGGCAGGACGGGGTTCTGCTCGACCGGGAGCACTGGCCGTCCTTCCTTGATGCGCTGCACACACTCCATGCCCCGATGGGCCTCGACGATCTGGCCTTCGAGTCTCCTGCTCGTCAGCGGCTCGCCTATGATGAATGTCTGGCAAGCCAGCTCGCGCTTTCACTTGTTCGCAGCAATGTGAAAAAAGTCGCCGGTCTTGCAAGGCGGTGGGATGGCCGACTGAAGACCGCCCTGATTGCTGCCCTGCCCTTCACGCTGACTGGCAGTCAACAGTCGGCAATTGCCGACATCGAGGCAGATTTGGGTGTGGCGGAGCGCATGCTGCGGCTTGTTCAGGGGGATGTGGGCAGCGGCAAGACGATGGTGGCGCTGATTGCCGCGGCGGACGTTATCGAGTCTGGATCGCAAGCCTGCATGATGGCGCCGACGGATCTTTTGGCGCGACAGCATTTCCAGTCCGTCAAAGGCCTCTGCGAAACCGTCGGGATCCGGGTGGCGGTGTTGACAGGCAAGGATACCGCAGCAACCAAACGCACCACTCTTGCGGCATTGCATAATGGGGATATCGACTTTCTCATCGGCACACATGCGCTCTTCCAGCAGTCGGTTGATTTCGCCGATCTTGGGCTTGCCATCGTTGATGAACAGCATCGGTTCGGCGTGCACCAAAGGCTGGCGCTTTCATCCAAGGGGCAGGCGACGGACCTTTTGGTGATGACCGCAACGCCCATTCCGCGCACGCTCGTCCTCACCCATTATGGTGACATGGATGTTTCGCTGCTGACGGAAAAACCGGCTGGACGCAAACCCATCGATACTCGCACCATGAGCGTTGATAGATTGGGCGAACTGGTTGCGCGGCTTGATCAGGCTCTGGCACAGGGCGCCAAATGCTATTGGGTCTGCCCGCTGGTCGAGGAATCCGAGGTGCTCGAGGTCACGGCGGCGCAAGAGCGTTTCGAGAGTCTCAAACCGGTGTTCGGGCACAAGGTCGAGCTTATTCATGGCCGGATGACGAGCGAAGAAAAACGAACCGCTATGGACCGGTTCAAGGATGGCGATGCGCAGATCCTCGTTGCAACGACGGTGATTGAGGTGGGTGTTGACGTGCCCGAAGCGACCATCATGGTGATTGAACATGCCGAACGGTTCGGGCTGGCGCAATTGCATCAGCTCAGGGGGCGTGTCGGGCGGGGAGATCGTGCCTCGTCCTGCATCCTGTTGTTTCAGGGGCCGCTTGGTGCCATCGCCAAGGAACGGCTGAAGATGATGCGAGAGACCGAGGATGGCTTCGAGATCGCCGAGGCGGATTTGCGACTGCGCGGCGAAGGTGATGTGCTGGGCACCAAACAGTCAGGCATGCCGGGTTTTCGTCTGGCGGACGCCGAAGCGCATAAGGGTCTGATGGAGATGGCGCGCAAGGAGGCGCGCCTGATCGTGGAGAAGGATCCCCAGCTTGAGGGGAGCCGAGGCAAGGCCTTGCGAGATCTACTCTATCTGTTTGAGAGAGAATCCGCGATCAGGCTTTTGAAGTCGGGCTGATCATCACCAATGGTTTTGATAGCGTTATCGATGCCCTCTTTCGGGATATCTATCGCGCGGCATGATCATCGGTCAGGGCGGGGCTGCCCTTATCGGATGGAGTGCTCACGTTCTCCGAGGGCATATCAAGCGGCTCAGACCGGAACAATTGCGCAACCTTTTCTTCCTCTTCGGCAGCGGCGTTCTCCTCGATGAAATCGGGGCTGACAAGGCCGGCTGAGATCACCAGCTTGGCTGCGTCTTCGACACCCATGTCGAGCAAGATGACATCCCGGCGCGGCACGAACAAAAGAAAGCCAGAGGTCGGGTTGGGAGTCGTGGGCAAGAAGACGGACAGATAGGTGTCGCTGGTTTCATCACTCTTGCGAAGCCTGTGGTCGACTTCCCCCTTGGTTTGGGTCGCGATGAAAGCCAGCGCCCAGATGCCGCGGCGGGGATATTCGATGACGGCTGCCTTGGTGAAGGTCTTGCCTTTTTGCGAAAGAGCCGTCTGGAAAATCTGCTTCAGCGCATTGTATAGATTGCGAACCAGAGGCATTCGGCCAACCATCAACTCACCGAATGTCACAAACGAGCGTCCGACGAAGTTGGCGGTCAGGGCACCAAGGATGGTCAGGATGAGGATCGAGAAGATCAATCCGACACCGGGCACCGAAAAGGGCAGGTAATTGTCCGGGTTATAGATGTGCGGAATGTATGGTTTTACCTGCGCATCAACCCACTTGATGAAGGACCACGTAATGTAGATCGTGATGCCGATGGGTGCTGCAATCACCAGAC
Source organism: Cohaesibacter sp. ES.047 (assembly GCF_900215505.1). NCBI lineage: Bacteria > Pseudomonadati > Pseudomonadota > Alphaproteobacteria > Hyphomicrobiales > Cohaesibacteraceae > Cohaesibacter > Cohaesibacter sp. ES.047. Next base: position 3,953,102 of record NZ_LT907844.1, on the reverse strand, counting down.
CAGTGAGGAAATAGTTGCGCATACGCGCGCCAAACCTCAGCCTTACGTGATCGGGCAGTTCCGCAGTTTCTTGATGTTTCTGTTTTTTCATTACTTTTTATCGCGTTTTGACACCCGGAACTTTCGCATCATGCAAGCCGGTCCTATATAAATAGTGTGGTTGGAGAAATGTTCAAAGCGCTTAAGACGCAATCCAGAAAGAATTCTATGCACATCCTGTTGCGAAAACGAGCAGTCGTCGCTATCTCCGGCAAGACCGTCCGCTCGCTTTGGCGATGTCCCCCCTCGCAGGAACCTGTCCATGGATAGACTGAAACGACCTTTCTTCTTGGCGCTGGGTCTCCTGCTGTGTGCTGTTGGCGTGGTGGGCGCGTTTCTCCCCCTTTTGCCTTCGACCATTTTTTTCATCATGGCCGTCTATTTCTTTGGTCGATCTTCACCCAAGCTTGAGGCCTGGGTGCTGGATCACCCCATATTCGGACCACCCGTGATTGCCTGGACCGAACACAAGGCGATACCGCGCAAAGCCAAGCTTTTGGCTTTCGCGGGAATGGCCTTCGGATTTGCCATGTTCATCTATCTCACCCGGCCTGACACTTTGTTGCTGGCGGGTGTCGCGTTGTTTTTTATTGCGAGCGCCGCCTATGTCGGCACGCGCCCAGAAGGGCCGAAGTCGGACGAATAGTCTGACTTAAGCTTAGGGCATTGCGCGACCGGACTACTCGACGGTGACGGATTTTGCGAGGTTTCTGGGCTGGTCGACGTCGGTGCCCATGAAATTGGCCGTGTGATAGGCCAGAAGCTGAACCGGCATGGCAAAGACGATTGGCGCAATGATCTCGGGCACTGTCGGCATCTCGATCACCTTGCAATCTTCAAGGCCGTTCTTGTAGGCCCCCGCCTGATCGGTGATGAGAATGATGCGGCCATCCCTTGCCGCGACTTCCTGCATGTTCGAGACGGTCTTGTCATAATAGCTGTCGTGCGGCGCGATGACGACCACCGGCATGGTCTCGTCAATGAGGGCGATGGGCCCGTGTTTGAGTTCGCCTGCTGCATAACCTTCCGCATGGATGTAGGAAATTTCCTTGAGCTTCAGCGCGCCTTCCATGGCGAGCGGGAAGTTGGTGCCGCGCCCCAGATAGAGCACATGCTTGACCTTGGAGAGGTCGTGGGCCAGCTCTGCAATGCTGTCCGATGCCTTCAATGCCTCGCGGATATAGCGTGGCAGCTCGCTGAGCGCCTTGGTGTAGGCCTGTTCTTCTTCCGACGTGATAGTGCCGCGGGCGCGACCGGCCATAATCGCGAGTGATAGCAGCACCGACAGCTGGCAGGTGAAGGCCTTGGTCGAGGCTACTCCGATTTCGGGACCGGCAAGGGTCGGGAAAATGGCATCGCTCTCGCGAGCGATGGTGCTTTCCGTCACGTTGACGATGGACGCGATATGCTGACCTTGCGCGCGGCAATATCTCAGGCACGCCAGCGTGTCGGCTGTCTCGCCGGACTGGGAGATGAACAGCGCAAGGCCGTCCTTTTCCATCGGCATTTCGCGATAGCGGAACTCGGATGCGACATCGATATCGACCGGAAGACGAGCCAGCTTCTCGAACCAGTATTTGGCAATGACCCCGGCATAATAGGCTGTGCCGCAAGCGCTCATGGCGATGCGGCTCAGTTTGGCAAAATCGAACGGCAGATCCTGCGCAAGGCGTACGGTGCCGCCGGCAAAGTCAACATAGTGGGCGAGCGTGTGTTGGATGACTTCGGGCTGCTCGTGCATTTCCTTTTCCATGAAATGCTTGTAGTTGCCCTTCTCGACAATGTTGGCAGACGCCATTGCGGTGGTTGCCGCACGGGTGACCGGATTGTTGGCCTCGTCATAGATCTGCATCGAAGTGCGACCAAGAACCACCCAGTCGCCTTCTTCGAGATAGGTGATCTCGTCGGTGAAAGGCGCCAGCGCAAAGGCGTCCGAGCCGAGGAACATCTCGCCATCGCCATGGCCGACGGCAAGCGGCGAGCCGCGACGGGCGCCGATCATCAGATCCTCTTCCCCGCCGAAGATGATGCCAAGCGAAAAGGCCCCGTGCAGACGACCAAGAACCGCCGCAACGGCATCGACCGGAGCCTTGCCAGTGTTCAGCTCTGACTGAATCAGATGGACCACGGTCTCGGTGTCGGTTTCGGTCTCAAACGCATGGCCCTTGGCAGTCAGCTCGTCGCGCAGCTCGCGGAAATTCTCGATGATACCATTGTGGACCGCGGCGACGTTGCCAGCCTGATGCGGATGGGCGTTGGTCTCGTTGGGGATACCATGGGTGGCCCAGCGGGTGTGGCCGATGCCGATATTGCCCGGCAGCGGGCTCGCCTCCAAGAGCTGTTCGAGATTGCGTAACTTGCCCGGCGCGCGCCTGCGGCCCAGCTGACCATCGGAGATTGTCGCGACACCAGCGGAATCATAGCCGCGATATTCAAGTCGCTTCAGCGCATCCACCAGTTGGGGCGAGACAGGGGTCTTCCCCAGAATTCCGACAATGCCACACATAGCAATCTCTTTCCTGAACAATGAATTTGGTAAACATTGGGTAACGCAGAAATGCGGTTTCGCGGAAATCAAATCCCGTTGCAATTTCTAACGATGGTCTGCTTGATCATGCTGGCTTTCAAGCCGGGTATCAGTGTTTCTTCTTTGCCGCCTTCTTTTGCCTGAAGGACGCGGCCCATCCGGATTTGACGGTCGGGCGGGCGCGGGTAAAGGCGAGGTCATCTGCTTCAACCGGGTCCGTTATGGTGCTTCCCGCGCCGATGATGGCGCCATCCCCGATCGTGGCCGGAGCGACAAGCGCGGTGTTGGATCCGATAAAGGCTCCTTTGCCGATGTCGGTCTTGAACTTGTCGAAGCCATCATAATTGCAGGTGATGGTGCCTGCGCCAATGTTGGCTTTTTCGCCCACACGGGCGTCGCCAATGTAGGACAGATGGTTCACCTTCGCGCCCTTTTCGATGCGGGCCTTCTTGATCTCGACAAAGTTGCCAACCTTGGCCCCCTCTTCCAGTACGGTGCCCGGACGCAGCCGGGCATAGGGGCCGATGACGCAGCCGTCTGCGACCTTGGTAGACTCGACGTAGGAAAAAGCGCGAATGGTGACATGGTCGGCAATGGTGACACCGGGGGCAAAAATGACGTTCGGTTCAATCAGAACATCGCGGCCCAGCTTGGTATCGTAGGCGAAATAGACGGTCTCGGGCGCGACGAGCGTTGCCCCTGCGGTCATGGCTGCGTCGCGTGCGCGCCGTTGAAATGCGGCTTCCACATTGGCCAGATGCTGGCGGTTGTTGACCCCCTGCAATTCGTCTTCATCGGCTTCCACGGCTGTGGCGCCGAGCCCTTTTGCCAGGGCCTTTTCAACCGCGTCGGTCAGGTAATATTCTTTCTGGGCGTTGTCATCATCAATGGCATCGAGCAATTCGAGCACATGCTTTCCGGAAAAGCCCATAATCCCGGCATTGCAGAAGGAAATAGCGAACTCTTCGGGCGTGCAATCCTTGGCTTCGCGAATAGCAACCAGCTTTCCGTCTTGCTCGATGAGACGGCCATAAGGATCGGGCACGTCAGAGCGGAAACCGAGCACAACGACATCATGCCCCTCGGCTATGCTGTCACGCACCGACTTGAGGGTGTCGGATGTCAAAAGCGGGGTATCACCGAACAGCACCAGCACGTCATCCTTGGGATCGATGAGATCTGCCCGGGCGGCAAGCACGGCATGGGCGGTTCCCAGACGGTCTGTCTGTATGTGCGCATTGACAGCGGGATGGATTGCCGTTGCTGCCCTTTGGACCGCTTCCATGTCTGGACCGACAACAACCGAGATCAGATCAACACCGGCTTCGCTTGCCGCCTTGGTCACGTGACCAATCATCGACAGCCCTGCGATCTGGTGCAAGACCTTTGGTTGGTCTGATTTCATGCGAGTGCCCTGCCCCGCGGCCACGATAATTGCCTGACATGTGCGCCGGGTCATGAATGCTCTCCTTGCGTCGGAATCGTTTTGATATATATCGGTAATCCAAGATTAACTAAGGATCAATTGAGACAGTTGTGAGAACAGCCTTGCGGGACTGAGAAAAAAAGACTTTGCTTAACGAAGCGTGAAACAAAAGATTCGCGTGGTACGGAGGCACTTGAAGAGATGGCGCTGCCAGGCAAAACCATCTTCGACGTGACCATGATGGCTGGTTGGGCATTTGCGGCAGTCCTGATCGGTTTGGTTGCGTTGACGTTGGTGGATGACAATGGCGACACCGCAGACAAGTCCAGTGTTGTAGCAACATTGGACAATGCTGAAACGCGTCTTGTTACCGGATCTGTGCCTGATCCGTCCGACGCGCCGGGCAGAAAACCTTCGTCAGAGCTGATTGAAGAGCAAAATCAATCTTATGATCCCTTCATCAAATCAGCAGAACAGAATGCCAATCAGATGCAGGACGTGCTGGCAGAGCTTCGCTCTCTCAAGCAGGAAGTCGCCTCGTTTCATGTCAGCATCAGCCGAATGCGAGTCGAGAACAATCGTCTGAGACAGCGGTTGGCCAAGGTCGAGCTGGGCGATGGTACCGGTAAGGACAATGTTCGTGTGGTCGAGTTGCCGCGTCGCGACGATCCAACTTCGATCATCCTGAACGGCCGCAAATTGCCCAAAGAACAAGAGATTGATTTTTCTTCGACAGGATCGATCCGCCCCGCACAAAACATACCCGAGGCAGGCCAGAGGCAGGCATCCCCCAAGAAACCTGTTTCAAAGCTGAATGCATCCAGAATTCAGGTGAGCGAGGAACCACTCAGCATGGATCTGGTTGAAGGGGATCAGGCGGACAAACCGATGATGCCTCGCATAAAGCCCATCGACCTCGTAGGGGATGGCAAGCTCCCGGAAGGGGCTGAGGATCCTGTGAGTGAAGTGGTCGACAACCCTCCTCTTCCCGGCAAGGCAAGCCAAACCACCTTTGCCGTCGATCTGGGTCAGTTCATCTCTTTTTCCGAAATCAAGGCGGCCTGGAAGGAAATTTCAAACTCTCAGAGCGAGCTCTTGGGGGATTTGTCCCCGCGAAGCTGGGTTTCACAAGGTGAAAACAATCGGCTGGCTCTCGATTTGATCGTCGGCCCGCTGCAAAATGCAGCCGATGCCGCGGCTCTTTGTGCCCGCCTCAAGTTTCAGGACTATGCCTGCAATGTCGCAACCTATCGCGGGCAAGAGCTTGCCGAGATGTAGCCGGAGAGGTCAATATCCTCCCGACTGTCTCTGAGACGCCCGTACAACGGGCATGGAGATGCAGCCCCCGGCGAAATCTAACAATTGCTGGTGTCTTCTTTTGGGTATAGACACTGGGATCATCTTGTCTGACATTTGAAAGACCCTTCTCCCGTGTCTCCCACCACTCTGGCCTATGCCCTGTTGGCGTTCTGTCCGTTCTTCATGGCGTCCAATATCATCATCGGTGCCGTTGCCGTCCGGACCGTCGAGCCCTTTACGCTGACCTTCCTGCGCTGGGGGCTGGCCTTCTTGATTATCCTGCCGTTTGCATGGCGCGCGATGATCAAAAGTCGTGAAACCTTGATCCGGCAGTGGCGGTTGGTCTTGTTGAACAGCTTTTTGTTGATGGTTCCGTGCGGAGCGGGTGTCTATTGGTCGTTGAAATACACTTCCGCGACCAACGGAACGCTGATCTATACCGCCACGCCTGTGCTTATTATCGTGATGGAATGGCTGTTTCGGGGCCGCGCGATTTCAACGCGGGAAATCATCGGCATTCTTTTTGCCATGTGCGGCATTCTCTGCATCATCTTCAAGGGCAGTCTTGCGGTGATGATGGATGTTCAGTTCAATGCGGGTGATCTATTGTTCGTGGTGGCTGCAAGCGGCTTTGCGATCTATTCGGTGGTCTCCAAGTCCAAGGCCTTGCAGCCGGTGCCAATGGTGGGGATGTTCGCCGTTGTCGCGGTCGTCGGTGCCTTGATGCAGATCCCGGTGATGGCGTTCGAACTGGTCGAATATGGCTTTCCGCAGGCGCTTGATCAGTGGCTGAGCATAGGCGGACTGGCGCTCGTTGCCTCTGTTCTCGCCTTCATCACCTATCAGTATGGCATCTTGGTTCTCGGGCCTTCTACCGCGGGCATGGTGATGTATCTGTTGCCGCCGGTCGGGGTGTTGCTGGCTGTGGTGTTCCTGGGAGAGGACTTCAAGACATTTCACTTGTTTGGTCTTGTGCTGGTCATGTCGGGGATCATTCTTGCGACCTTCCCCCGGCGCTATCTGCCTCAGATGTTCACCGGTTCCAAAGTGTCCTGACCGATCAGCCGATTGTGCTGAGCCCCGGGAGCATTTCCTGCAGCCAGAATGCGGCATTCTGCACCTGCCCGGTGACGAACAGAATGCCGGTCAGCACGAGCATTCCGCCCATCACTTTTTCAACTGTTCCCATATGCTTGCGCAGGCCGCTCATGGCGCTGGTGAATTTGCCGGCAAATACGGCTGCGAGAAGAAACGGAATGCCAAGGCCAAGGCTGTAGGCGGTCAGAAGGATCATTCCTTGCTGGATGTTTTCCTCTGTTCCCGCAATAGCCAGAATGGTTGCCAGAACCGGGCCGATGCATGGGGTCCAGCCAAAAGCAAACGCAAGGCCGATCAGATAGGAACCAACAAGGCCTGCCGGTTTGCGCGACACATTCACCCGTGCTTCGCGGTAAAGAAACCCGATCCGGAAAACACCCAGAAAATGCAGTCCCATGATAATGATGACGGCGCCAGCCACATAGGACAGCATTCCCATATGCATCTTGAGATACTGTCCGATCACGGAAGCGCCCGCACCAAGCAGCACGAAGATCGTCGAAAAGCCGAGCACAAAAGCGAAGGCCGAAAAGAACACCTGAGCGGCAGCTCTCTGCTTGTCTTTGGTCCCGGTGAATTCATCCATCGAGACGCCAGCGATAAAACACAGATAGGGTGGAACCAGCGGCAGGACGCAAGGTGAGATGAAGGAGATCAGACCGGCCAAAAATGCCCCGGGGATAGTTACGTCGAAAGCCATGGTATCTTTTCTTCTTTCTTCACGCTCACTGTTTGCTAGGGCCGGACGGTCGCAATAACGGTGCGCAATACGGCTCGCCCCCTCATTAGCGACATGTCGTAAGCATGTCCAATCACGCCCTTGCGACTGCGTGTGAAACTCTTGGCATCCACTGTGCCCGGCGATGCACCGGACATGATAACTGAGTGAGAGCATACCCCTGTTTGCGCCGTAAACGACATGAGACAGGGCGTCGCTGTCGCTACGGATGAGGCCACATCATAACACCAACACTTTGGCGGCAAAAACGTCATTCTATAGAAGCAAATCACGGATTTATGACCTTGGTCGAGTTTTCCCACGAAAATTCAAAGGAATTTGGTGTTGGTGTTGACTGAGCGGAAAAATCCGTTACAAAGGCGCTCACCAACACGGAGTGCCCGTAGCTCAGTTGGTAGAGCATCCGACTTTTAATCGGACGGTCGAAGGTTCGAATCCTTCCGGGCATACCATGCTTTCCCAAAAATTCGCCAATGCCAAACGCTTCCGAGCGATTGACGATGCTTTGATTTTGTTGCAGAGGTTGGTGAAACAAGTGTGTGCAGGAATTAGCTGTAGAAAACAGCTTTTTGCAGCAGCGGCCTCTCGACTGGGAGGATTTATCTGTTACAACAGGCACACTTCATGATTTGATGACGGGACGGTTTTTCTCGTTGTTTGTGGTATGTGCCCGTAGCTCAGTTGGTAGAGCATCCGACTTTTAATCGGACGGTCGAAGGTTCGAATCCTTCCGGGCATACCATCCCCTTTTCTTCCCCAAGATTGCGTTCCCTCATCGCTGCGTTGGCAGGTGTTCTCGCTGTTCGAGTCTGTCCGATTCCTCGCTTCGTCATTTACCGACTTGCAATGCCGGACAATCTCTTTCCGTGAAACAAGTTTATTCACAGCGCAGTCTGCTTCGGTGACTGGGATGTAATGTGACAATCTAGTGACTTGTAATCGCTACATTGTGACGCACAAAGTGCGTCATTTGTCGCCTGTTGGCAGTCTTTAGTTTTCGCCCATCCATATAAAATTATTGTGATTTCTCTAGGAAAGCGCACAAATTGCGTTACACTTTTCTGTGCGTACAAGATGAAGTGCCCCAGGGATGCTGGGATAATGCAAGGAGAAGAAGCCAACCAGATACGGAGTCATGTCATGAAACATGTCCTATTTGCGCTGGTATCTGTTTGGCAGCGTTCGTTGCCCAACCGGCTATCAGTGCCGAGAATGCCGCTCCCAAAGAGCCCCCGAAGATCGTTGTAGCCAAAGCCGAGCAGAGCGATGCGGAGCGCCTGCAGGTGGCGAATGTTGATCGCAAGACCATCAAGTTTGTGGTGAAACTGCACATCGCGAGCCTCAACCAGCAACGCGCCGATCTGTTCTCGCAGACCTTTACCAAGAAGACGCAGGAAGCATTCGAGTCCCCCGGCCATATGCTGGCGTTTTTCTCGATTCGGTATATTCCGGTGGTGCATGCCAAATCGTTCGACTTCGATGGTCTCGATCTGGAAGGCAAGGTTCCTGTTCAGCATGGCTATCTGACGGATTCAAAAGGCAACCGGTGGCGCCTGTCCTATGGCTTGCAACATATCGGCAATGGTGACTGGCGGATCATCTCAACCATCATAGAGCATGCGCCGGGCAATCCGACGTAGCTTTTCATGATCGGTGTGACCGTGTCCTCCCGACTGCGGGATGTCGTCTCAGTCTGCGCCATGTTCTGCCAAGAGGACTTGCGGCGCTAGAGAGCAGGAATGTCTCCCCGGGTCCAGGCTTCCTTGACGGATGCCTTGTGATCTGTAAACCGGCCTTCTGAGATGGCATCCCGCATACCCTGCATCAGGTCTTGATAGTAGGCGAGATTGTTCCATGTCAGCAGCATGGATCCGAGCGCTTCATTTGATTTCACAAGGTGATACAGATAAGCGCGGGAATAGTCTCGCGCCGCCGGACAGGCACTTTCCGGATCAAGCGGGCGCGGATCGTCCTTGTGGCGGGCGTTCTTGAGGTTGATCTTGCCAAAGCGCGTGTAGGCAAGGCCGTGCCGCCCTGCCCGCGTCGGCATGACGCAATCGAACATGTCGACGCCGCGACTGACCGATTCAATCAGATCATCCGGCGTGCCGACACCCATCAGATAGCGCGGCTTGTTGTCTGGCAGCAGCGGACAGGTAATGCCGAGCATATCGAGCATGACCTCCTGCGGCTCACCGACAGCAAGACCGCCGATAGAATAGCCTTTGAGGTCCAAAGCTTTGAGAGCGAGAGCTGATTCCTCGCGCAGACGCGGAATATCGCCGCCCTGCACGATGCCAAACATGGCCTGCCCCGGACGGTCGCCAAACTGGGTCTTGCAACGCTCTGCCCATCTTAGGGAGAGCTGCATCGCCTTTTCGATTTCTTCTTCACTCGCCGGCAGCCGGGTGCATTCGTCGAGCTGCATCTGGATGTCGGAGCCAAGGAGGCACTGGATCTCGATGGAGCGCTCCGGTGTCATCATGTATTTGACGCCGTCGATGTGGGATTTGAACTCCACACCCTTCTCGCTCATCTTTCTCAACTTGGCCAGCGACATGACCTGAAACCCGCCGGAATCGGTGAGGATCGGATAGGGCCAGTTGGCGAATTTGTGCAAGCCGCCAAGCTCTGCAATGCGCTCCGCGCCGGGCCGCAGCATGAGATGATAGGTGTTGCCAAGGATGACATCGGCACCGAGATCGCGCACTTGACCGGGATACATGAACTTGACTGTCGCAGCCGTTCCCACCGGCATGAAGGCCGGGGTGCGGATGGTGCCGCGTGGCATGGTGACCTCACCGCAGCGGGCCGCACCATCGGTCGCATTGAGCTTGAAGGTGAAGTCAGTTGGGCGCGGCTCGGGCAATGGCTGTCCTTTGCCCATGCGGTCGGAACCCAGGGGCGGTGTTGCTGTGGCGGATGTGGTTTGCTCTGTCATGATGCTTTGACCTCCTGCGCTTTGGCCCGTCATTTCGGGCGTAGCAGCAGCGAGGAATCTCCGTAAGAATAGAAACGATAACCATTTTCAATGGCATAGGCGTAAGCAGCCTGCATCCGCTCCGGTCCCATGATGGCAGACACCAACATGAAGAGCGTGGATTTGGGCAGGTGAAAGTTGGTCATCAGGCCATCAATGGCACGGAAGGCATAACCCGGCGTGATGAAAATATCCGTGTCCCCACTGAAGGGCCGAATGGTGCCATCAGCGTCCGCTGCGCTTTCCAGGAGGCGCAAGGAGGTGGTGCCAACCGCGATGATCCGGTTGCCGCGGGCACGGACTGCATTGAGATGGTCGGCAAGCTCCGGCGTGATGACGCCCCATTCGGCATGCATCTTGTGGTCGTTTGTGTCATCGGCCTTGACCGGCAGGAAGGTCCCTGCCCCGACATGCAGTGTCACGAAATGCCGTTCGATGCCTTTTGCGTCGAGCCGCTCAAACAGACGGTCAGTGAAGTGCAGACCGGCCGTAGGGGCGGCAACGGCGCCTTCTTCTCGGGCATAGATGGTTTGATAGTCTGACTTGTCGCGTTCGTCTTCTGCCCGCTTCGAGGCGATGTAGGGCGGCAGGGGAACATGCCCGACCTCCGCAATGGCCGCGTCGAGCTGTTGGCCTTCGCAATCAAAGCGCAGAACCACTTCGCCCGCGTCACCCTTCTCGCAGATGGTGGCTGACAGATGTGCTCCGAATTCGACGCGGTCGCCGAGTTGGACCTTCTTGGCTGGCCGGGCAAAGGCGCGCCAGGTCGAAAGGTCTTCGCGCTTATGAAGATTGAAATGCACACCGGCCCGGATGTCGCCGCGCACGCGTGTGCCCTCGAGTTCAGCCGGGATGACCTTGGTGTTGTTGAAGATCAGCGCGTCACCGGGCGCGAGAAAATCAGGTAGATCGAGCACCTGATAGTCTTCAAACGCCCCTTCGGGCGGGACAAACAGAAGCTTGGCTTCGTCTCGCGGATTGTGCGGTCGCAGCGCTATGCACTCGGGCGGGAGGTCGAAGTCGAAGAGATTGACAAGCATCGGTTCTGATGATCCTGAAGGCGATATCCGGCCCAGTCGGCGGCGCCTCTCACTGGTTCTGGCACGATTGGCGAGCCGCGTTCATCAAAAGATGAGATGATCCCGGGGCGTCATGAATGGGCGGGTTCTTAGCCCGCATTTCCCGCAAGTTCAAGCCGTTTGTGTGCCGGCAAGCCGCGCTGCTGCGCATTTTAGGTATCAAAAAGCCCGGAGGGGTGAGAGACCAGTTGGTCTCCCACCTTGATCCGGGCTTTTAAGCTCTTGGCTTTAGAGGTCTGCTGCGACCTTCATTGAAACAATGCTGTCGGGATCCTGAACAGGTTCACCGCGCTTGATTTTGTCGATGTTTTCCATCCCTTCGATGACCTGACCCCAGAAGGTATACTGGTTGTCGAGCCAAGGGGCCGTGTCAAAGCAGATGAAGAACTGGCTGTTGGCAGAGTTGGGATCCATCGCGCGAGCCATGGAACAGGAACCGCGCACATGTTTGGTTGCACTGAACTCTGCTTTCAGGTTCGGCTTGTCGGAACCGCCGGTGCCGGTGCCATGCGGGCAGCCGACCTGTGCCATGAAGCCATCGATCACCCGGTGGAAGACGATGCCGTCGTAGAAGCCTTCGCGCGACAGTTCCTTGAGGCGCTCACAATGGGCCGGAGCAAGATCGGGGCGCAGTTCGATGACGACTTTGCCCTTGGTGGTTTCCATGACGAGCGTGTTTTCGGGATCTTTGATTTCAGCCAATGGTCTGTTCCTTGGTTTTAGATGGTAGCTCTCCGGGCGGTGCCTTTCCATGAGTTCCGCCAGGGTGTGTCGGTAGATGGTGCGGATCTCCGTCGCGGTCTATTCGTCCACGACCTGCATCTTGACGATGACGTCCGGATTTGCCGGTGGCTCACCCTTGTTGATCTGGTCGATGAACTCCATGCCTTTTTCAACTTCGCCCCAGACGGTATACTGGCCGTTTAGCCAAGAAGCGTCAGCGAACATGATGAAAAACTGGCTGTTGGCGCTGTCCGGATTTTTGGAGCGTGCCATGCCAAGCACGCCGCGCTCAAAGGGGTGCGCGTTGAATTCTGCCTTGAGATCAGGGAGATCGGAGCCTCCGGTGCCATTGCCTCGCGGATCACCGGTCTGGGCCATGAAGCCGTCAATGACACGATGGAATTTGAGGCCGTTGTAGAAACCTTGTTTGGTCAGGGTCTTGATGCGTTCGACATGGTTGGGAGCCAAGTCGGGGCGCAGCTTGATGACCACACGGCCATAGGCGGTGTCGAGATAGATTTTTTCCTCTGCCTGTGCGGACAGAGGGGCTGTCAGCAAGAATGCGGCAAAGAGCATAAAGAGGGCTGCAAATGTACGACGCTCGGTCATGATGGTTCCTGTCAAGATGTGAGCTTCTTGTCAAAGGCGTCTTTGACTGCCTTGGGTACAAAGGGAGAAATGTCTCCCCCCATGATGGCAACCTGGCGCACCAGACTGGCAGCAATGTGGCGCACAGCACCACTGGAGGGCAGATAGACGGTTTGCACGTCGGGGGCCAGAGTTTCGTTCATTCCTGCCATCTGCATTTCATAGTCGAAATCCGTCCCGTCGCGAAGTCCGCGGATCATCATGGTCGAGCCGGTGCGCACCGCCGTCTCAATGACCAGATCATCAAAGGCGACGACTTCGAACTCCGTTCCGGTTTCACCAGCGATCGGTGCCACGACGTCATGGACGAGCGTGAAGCGCTCCTCGGTGGTGAAGAAAGGCTTCTTGCCATGGTGGACCCCGATTGCAATCACCAGCTTGTCGACGACGCGACAGGCCCGGTGAACAATGTCCAGGTGTCCAAGCGTTATGGGATCAAACGATCCGGGATAGAGTGCGGTTTTTTTCGACATGGTCCTCCTCCATACCGTTCCCCCTCTTTTATCACAAGCAGGAATCGACTAACGGATCGTGCCTGTAAAAAAATGAACCATTTGATGCCTGCGAGTGTCTTATCTCTGTGGCCATGAAAAAACATGAATGCCACATGAACAAAAAAGTCAGGGCTCTTTCATGTACACAGAGCTAAAAGTTTGTTAACTGCATAAGGGCAAAATCGGGGCAAGGGGTAGGATTATGGCAACTTTGACAAAAACTCAGTTGATGGTCGCAACAGGAATTCTGATCTGTGTTTTGGGGCTTTCATTCATCGCGATGAGCGAAAGTTCAGCGCTTTCTGATGGTTATGGCACGCCAATGACACTTTCGAGCGTGGAGTTTTCCTTGACGGCGAGCAATGACGAGTGCGTTGCCATCAAAGGATCCCAGGGCTGCGAAGTCCGCAATGTGTCGATGTTCTGAGCTTTCTCATTGGGCCTTATTGGCAAAATGAGAACTCTTTATACCGGTCTCGTTCGCTGGGGCTGATTTGGAATTTGAAAAACGGGGCCTTTGAGGCCCCGTTTTCTTTTCCACTGGAATTTTCATCATTCGTCTTCAGAGGGTCCATCTTCAGAGGGTCCATCTTCAGAAGGCCCGGTTTCAGACGGTCCATCCTCTGATGGATCGGTTTCCGGTGATGTTTCATCAAGCTCCAGCCCTTCGGCCTCCTGATGATCCACTTCAGAGATCAACTCAACCGAGACGACCTGTTCATCATCGCGCGTCTTGAAGACCGTCACACCTTGTGTCGACCGTCCAGCGATGCGGATACCGTCGATCGGGCAGCGAATGAGCTGTCCGGCGTTGGTGACAAGCATGATCTGATCGCAGTCCTCTGCCGGGAAGCTTGCAACCAGACGGCCATTGCGATCATTGACCGCCATGGCCGCAATGCCCTTGCCGCCACGACCGGAGGTCCGGTATTCGTAGGACGAGGTCCGCTTGCCATAGCCATTCTCGGAAATGGTCAGAACAAACTGCTCCGAACCACCCATTTCGGCATAGCGTTCAACCGGCAGGGATGCCGCTGAGGCTTCGAGCGGTGCTTCGCTTTCCTCGCCATTGAGTGCTCGCCGCGCCGCGCTGGCCTGACGCAGATATTCGGTGCGTTCTTCCGGCGTTGCTTCGAAGTGATGCAGGATCGACATGGAAATAACCTTGTCATCCTCTTCCAGACGGATACCGCGCACTCCTGTGGAGCCACGAGACTGGAAGATGCGCACATCCCCGACAGGGAAACGAATGCACTGGCCTTTGGCCGTGGTGAGCATCACGTCGTCGATAGCGTCGCAGGTTTCGACCCCAACGATGCCGTCTTCAGGCACGCCATCCGGGCCGTCCTCGAATTTCATTGCGATCTTACCGTTGCGGTTGACCAGCTTAAAGTCCGAAAGCTTGTTGCGACGGACCGAACCGGAGATCGTCGCGAACATCAGATCCAGTTTTTCCCAGCTCTCCTCGTCTTCGGGCAACGGGAGAATCGAGGTGATCCGCTCACCCTGCTGCAGCGGCAACAGGTTGATCAGGGCCTTGCCCTTGCCTTGTGGTGCGGAAAGCGGCAGACGCCAGACCTTCATCTTGTAGGCGATGCCGCGGGACGAGAAGAACAGCACCGGTGTGTGGGTGTTGCCCACGAACAGCCGGGTGACGAAATCCTCATCCTTCATGGCCATGCCTGCGCGACCCTTGCCGCCACGGCGTTGAGCCCGGTAGGTGGACAGGGGAACGCGCTTGATATAGCCGGCGTGGGACACGGTGACGACCATGTCTTCACGCTGGATCAGGTCTTCGTCGTCAAAGTCTGCGCCACCTTCGATGATTTCGGTTTTGCGCGGCGTTGCAAACTCTTCCTTCAGCTCGATCATCTCGTCCTTGACGATCGTGTAGATCCGTTCGCGAGACCGCAGGATGTCGAGATAATCGGTGATTTTCTCACCCAGAGCATTCAGCTCGTCGCCCACTTCGTCGCGGCCCAGAGCCGTCAGGCGCTGGAGGCGGAGGTCGAGAATGGCACGGGCTTGCTCTTCGGACAGGTAATAGGTGCCGTCTTCATTCAGCTTGTGCCGCGGATCATCAATCAGGAGGATCAGTGACTCGACATCACGTGCTTCCCAGCGGCGCTCCATCAATTGCTGACGGGCCGTCGCAGGATCGGGCGCCTGACGAATGAGCTTGATCACTTCGTCAATGTTGGCCACAGCAATGGCCAAGCCAACCAACACGTGCGCCCGCTCGCGGGCCTTGTTGAGCAGATATTTGGTGCGGCGGCTGACAACTTCTTCGCGGAAGGCATTGAAAGCCAGCAGAATGTCACGCAGGTTGAGCAGCTCAGGCTTGCCGCCGTTCAGCGCCACCATGTTGCAGCCGAAAGACGTCTGCAACTGGCTGAAGCGGTAAAGCTGGTTCAGAACAACGTCCGGCACGGCGTCGCGTTTCAGTTCCACGACAACACGCATACCCAGACGGTCCGACTCGTCGCGGATGTCCGAAATGCCCTCAATGCGCTTGTCACGCACGGCCTCGGCGATCTTTTCGATCATCGTGGCCTTGTTGACCTGATAAGGAATTTCCGTGACCACAAGGGCCATGCGATCCTTGCGGATCTCTTCCACATCGACCTTGCCGCGCATCATGACCGAGCCGCGACCGGTGTTGTAGGCGCTGCGAATGCCTGCACGGCCAAGGATAAGGCCACCCGTCGGGAAATCCGGACCGGGCACAATTTCCATCAACTCGTCAGCCGACAGGGTCGGATTGTCAATGAGCGCGATGGAGGCATCAACCAGTTCACCCAGATTGTGGGGCGGAATGTTGGTTGCCATGCCGACTGCGATGCCCCCTGCCCCATTGACCAGAAGGTTGGGGAAACGGGCAGGCAGAACAACGGGCTCGCTCTCGGTCGAGTCGTAGTTGTCGCTAAAGTTTACGGTATCTTTGTCGAGGTCACCCAGAAGAGTCGTCGTGACTTTCTCAAGACGACATTCCGTGTAACGCATGGCCGCGGCGCTGTCGCCATCGATGGAGCCAAAGTTACCCTGTCCATCAATCAACGGGACGCGCAGGGAAAAACTCTGCGTCATGCGCACGAGCGCTTCATAGATCGCACTGTCGCCATGGGGATGATATTTACCCATCACATCACCGATGACGCGCGCTGATTTACGGTAGCCCTTGTTCCATTCGTAGCCATTTTCATGCATAGAATAGAGAATGCGGCGATGAACGGGTTTGAGACCATCCCGAACATCAGGCAGCGCACGGCTGACGATCACGCTCATGGCATAATCGAGATAGCTGCGTTTCATCTCTTCGGTGATGGAAATGGGCTGGATATAGGCGGTAGATCCGTCGCCCGGTTTTGTATCGTTTGTATCTGTCAAAGGCGTGTCTCGAATCCTTGTCAAAAAGGTAGTTCTGTATAGCCGATTTATGGTCTGTCGGCAAAATTTTGACCGCACCCTGTGAGCAAGTTTTCAGTGGATTGATGCATCGGGTGGTTCCTGCTATTCGAGCTGAACGCGCACAGGCCTTATTGATACAATCTATCTTAATTGCCATGGCGGTTTTGTCGCCCCTGAACCAATGGAAAGCCCCGGAAATGCTGCCCTTTGACATGATGCTCAATGCTTTTGCCACTTTGTTCGTGACAATCGACCCGATTGGTCTCGCGCCGATCTTTCTGGCTGTGACCAGCGAAGCGACGAAGCAGGAACGCATTCAGATCGGCATTCGCAGTGTGGTCGTGGCGGCTGGCATTCTCCTTACCTTTGCCTTGGTGGGGCAAGTGATTCTCTCGGTGCTGGGTATTTCGCTGCCGGCGTTTCGGATCGCGGGGGGCATTTTGCTTTTCGTCATCGCCTTCGAGATGGTTTTCGAGAAGCGCAAGGAGCGCAAGTCGAAATCGGCGGAACGGGTTATGTCTGATGACGAGATGCATAATATCGCGGTCTTTCCGTTGGCAATTCCTCTGATTTCTGGACCCGGAGCAATTTCTGCGGTTCTGCTGCTCTCGTCTCAGACGTCCAACTGGGTCGAGATGGGGTCGGTTCTGTTTGTCGTCGCTTTTGTTTTGTCTCTGGTGCTTTTCACCTTTGTCGTATCGGGCTGGGTGGAAAAGATGCTTGGCGACAATGGCCGCAATATATTGACCCGCCTTTTGGGCGTGCTGCTGGCGGCGCTGTCGGTGCAGTTCATTGCGGACGGTGTGAAGGCCCTCATAGTTGGCTGACTGAATGACCTCTTGCTCAAACAACAAAAGCCTGACGCGGTGCGCCAGGCTTTTTTGTTATATGGATCTCAGTGACCGGGATCACATCTTCCTGTCCACGCCTTTCAGGGCGATATAGATCGCGGGGATGACCAGCACTGTGAGGAGCGTCGACGAGGCCAGCCCGAAGAGCAACGAGATTGCCAGCCCCTGAAAGATCGGGTCCGCCAGGATTACCGCCGCGCCGATCATTGCCGCCAGAGCGGTGAGCATGATGGGTTTGAAGCGGATGGACCCGGCCTCAAGCAAGACGTCCTTCAAAGGCCTGCCGGAGCCCTTTTCATGCCCGACAAAATCGACCAGAAGGATAGAGTTGCGCACGATGATGCCGGCAAGTGCGATGAAGCCGATCATCGATGTGGCTGTGAAGGGCGCGTTGAACAGCCAATGACCGATCATGATGCCGATCAGCGTGAGCGGAATTGGCGTCAGTACAACCAGCGGAACCCGGAACGAATGGAACTGGGCCACCACGAGGGCGTAGATTGCCAGAATGGCGATGGCAAAGGCAGCCCCCATGTCGCGGAAGGTAACCCATGTGACTTCCCACTCGCCATCCCACAACAGAGCGACTTCGGTTTCATCCTTGGGCTGGCCATGGAGGATGATGTGCGGTTTGGGCAGATCGCCCCAATCGTGGGCGTCGATCTTGTCCTGCACGGCAAGCATGCCATAGATCGGGGCTTCGAAGTCTCCGGCTAGGTCTGCCACGACCATCTCGGCGGATCGGCCATTGTGCCGGAAGACAGGGAAACTGGCCTTTTCGCGATCAATGCGGACAACATCACCAATTTCGACGACACCGCGATTGCCGGGGATGGCGTTTTGCGGCACGGGAATGGTGAGTAGCCGCTCGGACAGCGTCAGATCGGACCTGTTCGGTTTGACCGCGATCTCAACTGGACGACGCCCGCCTCCCTTGTGGGAATAGCCGACAACCTGACCATTCAAATAATATTGGATGGTCTGGTAGACATCGCCCTGTTCGACTTGATGATATTCGAGATTGTCCTGATCGATGCGGATGCGGGCCCGGTCCGAGGGGGTGCCGAAGCTGTCATCGACGTCAACAATGAAGGGGACGTCTTCGAACAGCTTGCGCACTTCGGTTGCCACGGCGCGACGGGTTTCCGGATCAGGACCATAGATCTCTGCCAACAGTGTCGATAGAACCGGCGGTCCGGGTGGGACTTCCACCACCTTGATGCTGGTGCCGTCCACTACGGGCAAATCTTTCAGTCTTTCGCGGATCTCAAGTGCGATGGTGTGGCTGGAGCGTTCCCGTTCGCCCTTCTCGGTGAGATTGACCTGCAGGTCGCCCTGCTCTGGATTGGCGCGCAAGAAATAGTGGCGCACAAGACCGTTGAAGCCAAAGGGCGCTGCTGTTCCCGCATGAGACTGGATCGAGAGAATTTCCTCGATGTCGTCCAGACGATGAGCGGCTTCCATCAGAGTGCGGTCTGTTGCCTCCAACGTTGCCCCTTCAGGCAGATCGACGATGACCTGCAGTTCGGACTTGTTGTCGAAAGGCAAGAGCTTCACGGTGACGTGCTGGGTGTAGATCAGCAGGGTTGAGGCGATGGTCGCCCCGCCCACAATGAGCAGGAAGGCCCATGACCGTCCCCTGCCCGACAGAATTGGGCGGGCGATCAGGCGATAGGCGCGACCGAGAATGCCTCCGTCTCTGTCTTCGCTGTGGCCGGGCTTGCCGAAGATGTTCATCAGCCATGGCGTCAGCATCACTGCAACGAAGAAGGACAATACCATCGCAGCGGAAGCAACCGCGGGAATCGGGCTCATGTAAGGGCCCATCATGCCCGAGACGAACATCATGGGCAGAAGCGCTGCCACGACGGTCAGTGTTGCGATCACGGTGGGGTTTCCAACCTCGGCTACGCCTTCGATTGCGGCCTGAATCTTGGAACGACCGTCTCCCATTGCCCAGTGGCGGGAGATGTTTTCGATCATGACAATCGCGTCATCAACGAGGATGCCGATGGCAAAGATGAGCGCAAAGAGCGAAACGCGGTTGATCGTGTATCCCATCAGATAGGCGGCAGCGAGCGTGAGAAGAATGGTCGTGGGAATGACGATGAAGACCACGATGCCTTCGCGCAGGCCGATAGCGATGCTGACCAGAATGACGATCGAAATAGTCGCAAGACCAAGATGATAGAGAAGCTCGTTGGCTTTCTCGTTTGCCGTTTCCCCATAGTTGCGCGTGACATCAACCCTGACGCCGTCGGGAATGATCTGGCCCTTGAGTTCGGAGACGCGATCCTCGATGGCGTGCGCAATATCGACCGCGTTGGCACCCTTGCGTTTGGCGATGGCAAGCGAAACCGCAGGCATGCGATTAAAGCCGCCCCCATCCTTTTTCGTGAGATGCCAGACGCGATGATCGGTCTGACTGCTGCCAACGACAACCTTTGCCACGTCCTTGACATAGACGGGACGATTGTCTCGGGAGGTGAGCAGCAACAGGCCGATGTCTGGGATGCCATGAAGGGTCTGACCGACGGCAACCGGAAGGCTCGTATTCGTTTCGCGCAGATTGCTGACCATGAACGAGGTGTTGGCCGCCTGAACCTTGCCCACAAGCTGTTGCAGGGTGATGCCGTAAAGCGCCAGCTTTTCAGGGTCTGGTTCGACGCGGATCTGGTCGGTCTGGCCGCCGACAATATAGGTCAGGCCGATATCGTCCAGTTTGGATAGTTCGACGCGCAATTCGTCAGCAATATTATAAAGAGCGGTATCATTCCAGCGATCAGCGACGGTCTTGTCCGGTGAGAGCGTCAGCACGGTGATTGCGACATCGTCGATGCCTCGGCCAATGATCAATGGCTGCGGGATGCCCACGGGGATGGACGTCAGATTGGCGTTGATCTTGTCATGAACACGCAACACGGCAGCATCGGAACTGGTGCCGACCAGAAAACGGGCTGTGACAACCACACGGTCGTCGTAGGAGTTGGAATAGACGTGCTCGACGCTATCGATGCTTTTAACAATCGTCTCCAGCGGCTCGGTAATGAGCTTGACCGCATCTTCGGCCTTGAGGCCGTCCGCGCGGACCTGAATGTCAACCATCGGCACCGAAATCTGCGGTTCTTCCTCACGCGGGAGCGCCATCAGGGCGACAAGTCCCAAGGCAAAGGACGTTATGAGCAGAAGCGGTGTCAGTGGGGACGTGATGAAGCTTCGAGCCAGATTGCCCGAGATGCCCAGATGCTTGGATTTGGTTTCCATGATTGATCCTCAGAGCTCGAGCAGCACGTCGCCGGCTTCAAGGCCGGACAGGATCTCGATCATCGGCTTGCCATCCTGATGATGGACCTGGCCAATCTGGACCGCGATCTCGGAACTGGTGCCATCCGGTTCTTTGAGGCGTACGAAATCGACACCATAGCGGGTGAAGACCAGATCCTGAGGCACAAGATAGGTGTCCCGCAATCCAGCCTTAATGCGCACCTGAATGCGCTCGCCGACGAAATAGTCGCCAAGCCCCTCAACGTTTGCATCTGCCAGAACGCGGCCATCCGCAATTTGTGGGTAGACCTTGGCGATTTCGCCGCGTCGGGTGCAACTACCGTCGCAATTGGCTCCTCGTTCGGCGATTTCGATCATATCCGCCTTCTTGAGGAATTGCGCATGCCTTTCAGGCAGAGACAGGCGCAGAATATAGTTGTCCCGGGCGATGGTCGCGACAGCCTCGCCGTTCATGACCACCGAGCCAACTGTGATGGGGACGTCCAGAACGCGCCCGGCCTGAGGTGCCAGTACGGCCCCTTCCTCGAGTTGGCGGACGATTACGGCACGCTCGGCCTCGGAGGCTTCGAGCCGACTGTTGGCGACGTCAAGCTGGGTGTTGACCTGATCAAGCCTCGATTTGGTTGCCGATCCGCGCTTGAACAATTGGTCAACTCTTGCCTTTTCGGTCTTGATGTTGTCGATCTCGCGTTCGGCTGCACGAATCTGCGCCTCAATCGCATCGATGCGCAGATCCAGCTTCGGATCGCGAACAACCGCAATGGTTTCCCCTTCTTTCACGAAGCTGCCTTCGGTTACGGTCAATTCCGTGACTGTTCCGGCGGTGCGCACCCTCGCTGGAATGGAATCTGTGCTTTCCACGGTTGCGTAAACGGCCTTCTTGTCTTCGATGGCCTGTTTGGTGACAGTGAAGTCGGCGGCATGCGCAACTGAACCGGTCACGGTGAGAACGAATAGGCAGGCAGAGAGAAATGCCTTGCCTTTTGGTGTCTGTGCCTTGCACATTGCGGTTCACTCCTGACGGTGAATTGTAATATTAGAAAATACGAATATAAGAATTATAAGGAATTGTCAAAGGGCTAAGCGTGATTTTGGCTGTTTTCCTCAGGCTTGGCATCCGGTATTAACGTTATGTGACATTTCATCTGACCGAGGCATTTCAAGGAGACTGGTATTGGCTTCCCACGGATCAAAAAAAGTAATCTATGCGGCCCTTGCGGGTAACAGCCTGATTGCTCTGACGAAATTCATAGCAGCCTCTATTACGGGATCATCCGCGATGCTCTCCGAGGGCATTCATTCGCTCGTCGATACAGGTAATCAGGGGTTGTTACTCTATGGTATGAGAAAGGCCGCAAAACCGGCTGACAAGAAGCATCCGTTCGGATATGGCGCCGAGCTGTACTTCTGGGCTTTCGTGGTTGCACTGCTGATTTTTGCGGTTGGTGCTGGCTTGTCGATTTACGAGGGTGTCAACAAGGTTCTTGAGCCGCATCCCGTGGGTGACCCAACCATCAACTTCGTGGTTCTGGGGGCTGCGCTTTGTTTCGAGGGATGGGCCTGGTGGATTGCTTTGAGAGAGTTCAGCACCACCAAGGGCAAGATGGGCTGGCTGGAAGCGGTAAGTCAATCCAAGGATCCGACGGTCTTTACGGTTCTGTTTGAAGATTCCGCAGCCATGCTCGGTCTTTTCGTGGCGGCCGTTGGGATTTCCATTTCGCACTATTTCCACATCCCGTGGATGGATGGCGCCGCTTCGATTGTCATTGGCATCATTCTGGCGTGTACCGCCTTCCTGCTTGCCTATGAGACCAAGGGCTTGCTGATCGGCGAGGCTGCCTCGGACGAGATGGAGCAGGAAATTCGGTCCATCGCTTCATCGCATCCGTCCGTGACCATGGTCAACGAACTAAGGACACTGCACCGCGGTCCCAAGGAGATCCTTGTTACGCTCAGCATCGACTTTGAAGACACGATGCAGGTCTCCAAACTTGAAAGCGTCATCGCTGATCTTGAGGAGCATATCCGGGAGCGGTTTCCCCAGATCCGTCGCCTTTTCATCGAGGCACAATCGCACAAGGATCATGAGACCGTCGCCAAACTATTTGACGATCCCGTGTAGTCCTGCATTTGCACTGGTGGACCTACGAAAAAACCCGGCTTTCGAGCCGGGTTTCTTGTATTTTGCGATCATTCGATCAAGATCGGCAGTCATACCAAGGGCGTGAAGTTCTGACTCTTTAGGGATTCCATTTTTAGCACTGGCGTGATTCAACATGGCAAAGGAGATTTTGCCATGTCTGCCGCTTTGATTCTTAGCGATGCTTTTGACGCCGATAGTTTGCGCCGTCTTGCCAAAGGATGCCGCAATGCCAAACAGAGCCGCCGCCTACTGGCCATTGCGGCTGTCTATGACGGCATGAACCGTGCTGATGCCGCCAAAGTCGGCGGTATGGACCGCCAGACTTTGCGAGATTGGGTTCTTCGCTTCAATGAGCAAGGCACCGATGGTCTTGTCGACATCAAAGCAACCGGCGCTCCCATGCGCTTGAGCCCAGAACAGCTCGAAGAGTTTGTTGCTATCGTTGAAACCGGTCCTGATCCTGAGAAGGACGGCGTCTCTGTCTGGCGTAGCCAGGATCTGGTGCGTGTGATCCAAGAGCGGTTTGGGGTCTCCTACAAGGAACGTGGAGTACGGGATCTTTTGCGCCGCATGGGGTATGTGCGCATATCTGGTCGACCTCAACATCCAGAACAAAAGCCTGAAGTCATTGATGCTTTCAAAAAAACTTCTCCGCAACGTTGGCAGCGCATGTAGGCCATTTGCCAAAGAACAAGCCCATCGAGATTTGGTGGCAAGATGAGGCTAGGCTTGGTCAGAAGAATGGACTGGCCCGACTATGGGCAAAAAAGGGAACCAGACCACGTCTGCCAGCCGATCAGCGATATAAAAATGCCTATCTGTTCGGTGCAATATGTCCAGCGCGTGGCGTTGGCGCGGGATTGATGATGCCTTTTGCAAATACACAGGCCATGCAAATGCACCTCGAAGAAGTCTCAAGGACAGTGGCGCGCGGCGCTCATGCCGTGGTGCTGATGGATCGTGCCGGATGGCATACGACAAGCAGACTCAACGTGCCCAAGAATATCACCATCCTCCTGTTGCCTTCCAAATCACCGGAACTGAACCCAGTTGAGAATATTTGGCAGTATCTGCGCGGTACCTTCCTGTCCAATCGGGTCTTCGAAGACTATGCCGCCATTCTTGATGCTGGTTGCCAAGCATGGAAGAGCCTCTCCGCCAACCCAACCATCATCCATTCAATAGGTATGAGAAAATGGGCTCAAGAAGGTCAGAATTAAATGCCGTTGGTATCAATCAAAATGGAATGTCGTCGTCCATTTCGTCGCGGAAATTGCTCGATGGCTGGCTTGGGCTGGATTGCCGGCCATAGGATTCTTCTTGCGGCTCGCTGGCGAAGCTCCTGCCCGGCCCGCCGAAATCGTTGTTCTGCTGACCGGCAAAGCTGCCGCCGCCTTCATTGCGGTTGTCGAGCATGGTCAGGGTCGAGTTGAAGCCCTGTAGAACGACCTCCGTGGAATAACGATCCTGTCCGTTCTGATCCTGCCACTTGCGGGTCTGAATCTGGCCTTCAACATAGACCTTGGAACCCTTGCGCAAATAGCTCTCCGCAACACGGGCAAGCCCTTCACTGAAGATGACAACGCGGTGCCATTCGGTGCGCTCGCGGCGTTCGCCGGAATTGCGATCTTTCCAGTTTTCGGATGTTGCGATCGACAGGTTGACGATCTTCCGGCCGTCTTGCGTGGTGCGAATGTCGGGGTCAGCACCCAGATTGCCCACGAGAATGACTTTGTTGACGCTTCCGGCCATTGGTTTGTCCTTTGTCTGCTTCTGTCCGTCGCCTTTCGAGCTGACGTTGAGTTGGAGGTCAGCATAGGCGGGAT
This sequence comes from Cohaesibacter sp. ES.047, assembly GCF_900215505.1. NCBI lineage: Bacteria > Pseudomonadati > Pseudomonadota > Alphaproteobacteria > Hyphomicrobiales > Cohaesibacteraceae > Cohaesibacter > Cohaesibacter sp. ES.047. The sequence continues at coordinate 3,928,537 of NZ_LT907844.1, read as the reverse complement.
TGGACGACAGTTCCATACGGGATTGGTTCAATCCCCATGCTTTGGTTGGGTCAATGGTGCGGTGTTCCATCTGACCCGCTGTGCATGATTGTAGAACAAAGTGTGTACAAAAGCTAGGCCAGACGCTAGTATGCGTGCACCGGAATCACCTTTGAAGCCTGATTGTCTTTGCAATTTATAACCCTATATGGGAGAGGAAGGCCATAAAACGGGTCTGAGGGATCACCCGGTGATCCAAGCAAAGCCCGACGACCGTACCATCCCGAACGACCAATCATACGACGAGCGGTTCAACCGTTCGACCGATAAATTGATAGATAGCGATATGGATAAGCCAGCAATTTCTTCGAACAAGTTCATTTCGATTCGCGGTGCCCGAGAACATAACCTGAAGAATGTCGACGTTGATATTCCGCGCGATCAATTGGTTGTCATGACCGGATTGTCAGGCTCGGGCAAGAGCTCGCTGGCGTTCGATACGATCTATGCAGAGGGCCAGCGCCGGTATGTAGAATCGCTGTCGGCCTATGCACGGCAATTTCTGGAAATGATGCAAAAGCCGGATGTCGACCAGATTGACGGCCTGTCTCCCGCCATCTCGATCGAGCAGAAGACCACCTCGCGCAATCCGCGCTCGACGGTGGGCACGGTCACTGAGATCTACGACTATTTGCGCCTGCTTTATGCCCGTGTTGGCATTCCCTACAGCCCGGCGACCGGGTTGCCGATTGAAAGCCAGACGGTCAGCCAGATGGTTGACCGGGTGATGGAGCTTCCCGAGAAAACCCGCTTTTTGCTGATGGCTCCCATCGTTCGCGGACGCAAGGGTGAATTTCGCAAGGAACTGGCCGAATTGGTCAAACGCGGTCTGACGCGTTTTCGGATCGACGGGCAGATGTATGATGACGGCGAGTTGCCGACACTCGACAAGAAATTCAAACACAATATTGATGTCGTCGTGCACCGGATGGTGGTCAAGGAAGGCATCGAGAAACGGCTGGCTGATTCGCTTGAACTCAGTCTTGAACTCGCCGAAGGCCTCGCGGTGGTCGAGCTGGTTGACGAAAAGACCGAAGACGGTGAGCCAAGGCAGATCACCTTTTCCGAAAAGTTTGCCTGCCCGGTCTCAGGGTTCACGATCTCCGAGATCGAGCCACGGCTGTTCTCGTTCAACAACCCGTTTGGTGCCTGCCCTGTTTGTGATGGGCTCGGCAGCGAGTTGAAAGTCAGCCCGGAGCTGGTCGTTCCGGACATGTCCCTTAGTCTCAAGGATGGCGCGATTGCGCCTTGGGCCAAGGGCACATCTCCCTTCTACCGCCAGACCCTCGATGCGCTCGCCAAACATTACGATTTTTCACTGACCGTGCCGTGGGAACAGCTTTCCTTCAAGGCGCAGGAAGTCCTTCTCTACGGCACCGGCAAGGAAAAGGTCCAGTTCGTCTATGACGATGGTGCCCGGTCCTACAAGACCCAGAAGCCGTTCGAAGGCGTGATCCCCAATCTCGAGCGCCGGTTTCGCGAGACCGAAAGCAACTGGTCGCGGGAAGAGATCAGCAAGTATCAATCAACCCATCCCTGCTCGGCCTGTGATGGGCACCGGCTGAAGCCGGAGGCGCTTGCAGTCAAGCTGGACGGGCGTCACATCTCGCAGATCGCGAGCCTGTCGATCCGTGAGGCGCGGCGGTGGGTCAACGAGTTGCCGGACACGCTGACACCCAAGCAGTTCGAGATTGCCGAACGGATCCTCAAGGAAATCCGCGAGCGCCTTGTCTTTCTCAATGACGTTGGGCTCGACTATCTGTCGATGTCGCGCAACTCTGGCACGCTTTCGGGCGGTGAAAGCCAACGCATTCGTCTTGCCTCCCAGATCGGGTCCGGTCTGACCGGTGTGCTGTACGTGCTTGATGAGCCGTCCATCGGTCTGCATCAGCGCGACAATGCGCGCCTCTTGGAGACCCTCAAACATCTGAGGGATCTGGGCAACACGGTGATTGTTGTCGAGCATGACGAGGATGCGGTGCTGACGGCTGATTATGTGATTGATGTTGGGCCTGGGGCCGGGATTCACGGTGGCCGGATCGTCAGTGAAGGCACCCCAGCTGAAATCATGGCCGACCCGGCTTCCCTGACGGGGCAGTATCTCTCCGGCGTCAAGGAAATCAGCGTCGACAACGATCTGCGCAAGGGCAAGAAAGGCAAGGCCATCAAGGTGGTCAACGCGCGCGGCAACAATCTCAAGAATGTCACAGCCTCGATTCCGCTCGGGACGTTTACGTGCGTGACCGGTGTGTCCGGCGGCGGCAAATCGACCTTTTTGATTGATACGCTCTACAAGGGCGCTGCGATGAAGCTCAATCGGGCGCGCAACATGCCCGCCCCGCATGACCGGATCGAGGGGCTGGAACATATCGACAAGATCATCGATATCGACCAATCGCCCATCGGGCGGACGCCGCGATCGAACCCGGCGACCTATACGGGCGCTTTCACGCCGATCCGGGACTGGTTTGCTGGCTTGCCCGAAGCGAAGGCGCGGGGCTATGCGCCCGGTCGCTTTTCCTTCAACGTCAAGGGTGGGCGTTGCGAGGCCTGTCAGGGCGACGGGGTGATCAAGATCGAGATGCACTTTCTGCCCGATGTCTATGTCACCTGCGACGTCTGCAAGGGGCATCGCTATAACCGCGAAACCCTCGAAGTGGAATTCAAGGGCAAATCCATTGCTGATGTTCTCGACATGACCGTCGATGAAGCTGCGGATTTCTTCTCGGCGGTGCCGTCGGTACGCGACAGGATGGTCACGCTCCAGCGTGTGGGGCTGGGATATATCAAGGTCGGCCAACCGGCCACCACCCTGTCGGGTGGCGAGGCCCAAAGGGTGAAACTCTCCAAAGAGCTATCGAAACGCTCGACCGGTCGAACCCTCTATATCCTCGATGAACCGACGACGGGCCTTCACTTCCATGATGTAGCGAAGTTGCTTGAGGTCCTGCATGAGCTGGTCAATCAGGGCAATACGGTTATCGTCATCGAGCATAATCTCGAAGTCATCCAGACTGCCGACTGGATTCTTGATCTTGGTCCAGAGGGTGGAGATGGAGGTGGTGAGATCGTCGCCGAAGGGACACCGGGCGATGTCATGGCGGTTGAACAGAGTTACACCGGGGTCTTCCTCAAGGAGATGCGCGACCGCCGGAAAAAGGTCTGACCGCAAGATGGTCTGACCGCGCCTCCCCCCGCCAATGCGTGTGCCATGCATTCGAGGACTCGAGAGAAATACTTATCCAGTCAGTGCCGAGGGCGGGTTTTTCGGTCGCTCGACCGGGTTAATATAAGTGCGTGACCTTATGCTGTCGCCTGATCCGATGCGCTTGATGCATGCTGGGCGGCAGGTTCTGCTTTTCTTCAACCCTTGCGCTGTGATGCACGGCAATTTGGCGATTCACTTGTCGTTGTGCGCCGCACCAAAGTGGTGTTTTCCCTGTTTCGCATAGCTCGATGCCTAGGTATTTCTCCGTTAAAACTGCCACTTTATGAGCTTGACAAACTGCACATACGTATAACTGCATATAATTTGGCCGATTTGCGCCCAATGCGTTTCTTCGGTGGTTTCGTTTTAAACCACTGAATTAAAGAGATAATATTTTCCGCTATGTGAAATTGATGGGGCGGCATGAAGTTCCATTCTTAAATTGCATGAGTTGCAAGGCAGCTATGCATTATCTTGCAATGCACATTAAAAAATTTTGCGCTATATATCAATTCAACGAAGCGAGGCGAGTGTTTTAGGCGTCTAGCGAATAGATCTCGCAGAAGAACGAACTTGTACCACGACTGAGTTAAACATCTTAACTAGAGGATAGATGATGATTGACAATGTTATTCATAGCTATCGTCAGTGGCGCAATTACCGTGACACAGTCGATGAGCTTAGCCGTTTGAGCAGCCGCGATTTCGAAGAAGTCGGCATCAGCCGCGCTGACATTACCCAGATCTCTCGCAGATCTGTCGGACGATAAAATTCAGGAATTCAGACTTCTACCTCCTCCCAGAAGTCTGGACAGTTTCAAAACGTCTCCTCCCCGTTTTGGAACACCATTAGAAGCCCACCGGACCTCCTCCCCCGGTGGGCTTTCTTCTTTTCAGACCATCCCCTTCCAATTCATGGCTCCAGCAATCCTGGAACTGGCGCAGTTTCTGCCGCGGTTGCATACTGCATGCATGTCAAACCGTCCTTGCACATCATGGCGATGCGCATGAGAAACCGTGCCTTCTGTTGTCACAGTAAGGTACACTAGGGTGAAAACAGCTGGATGGTGTTTTTGATCAGGAGGAAGTTGACTCGCTCAACCAGACGTCAAGTGGCTTGATAACCGGGAAGACACCGTTGTCGAACTTCCAGCTGTCGACCGCGTAGCGCTTGCCACTTTTCTTGTTCTTGATAACGGCTGTTGCGTGAGGATAGCGACCATCCAGAAAAAAGCCGCGAGCGACGGGGGCCTGATACTTGTAGTGTGTCAGCAAACCGTGCTTTTGCGCGAAGACGAGAAGGGATGTGGTGTTGCTGGCTTCGTCGATGCAATCCATTTGGCCGGGCACGCCGGAATTGTACATATCAAGGCCGCCCTTGTCCTTGTCGGATCCGACTGCCGGGCCGACACGCTTTTCGAACCAGACGACAGCCTTGCCGATGGCCTTGCGCTCTGCTTTCGGGCTTCTCTTACCCCGTGCAAGAATGCGCTTAAGTTTTCTGATGTCCTTTTTTGTCGGATGGAATGCATATTTGAGTTTGCAACCGAAGGCGTGACAGACATAAATGGTCGACTTGGTCACCGGACGATTGTTCATCGTCTTGATCCAGCGATCGGGCGAATCCGACTTTTGTGTTGCACAGCTGCCAAGGGCTGTTGCGACGATAAGGGCGAGCAAGGATCTGTTCCACTTTGATATGGCGACCATTATTTTTTGCGAATCCCTTGGCTGGTTAGAATTTCTAACTGAGATATCACTTCGAATTGTTCCTGCCAATTGCAAATCGGCGGGTTTCAAGGGCATCGCGGTCTTGAATTTTGATGTAGGAGTGGTAGTAGTCCCATTTCGTCAGAACAGCTTTTCTCGCGTGTTTTGACAATGCACTCATGCAATCGGAAGGACCGGACAAGGTGAAGCAATCCAACAGACCCGTTACGATTATCGGAGCCGGCCTTGCCGGTTCGGAAGCCGCCTGGCAGCTTGCAAACCATGGCATTCCGGTCGTCCTTCACGAAATGCGCCCGGTAAAGTCGACGGATGCGCATGTGACGGACCATTGCGCCGAACTCGTGTGTTCCAATTCGTTCCGCTCGGATGACCATGAAGCGAATGCCGTGGGCCTTCTGCATCAGGAAATGCGGGAGGCGCAGTCCCTGATCATGACGGCGGCTGATGCCAATGCGATCCCCGCAGGGGGGGCCTTAGCCGTTGCGCGTGAGGCTTTTTCGGAAGCTGTCACCGAGAAACTTCATGCCCATCCCCTGATTGCGATCGAGCGCGGCGAGGTGGATTCACTCCCCGACCCGGATGATGGCCTCAGTCTCGTGGCAACGGGACCGCTGACGTCCGAAGCCTTGTCGCAATCGATCCTTGCGGCAACGGGCGAAGAAGCCCTTGCCTTTCATGATGCGATTGCGCCGATCATTCATTTTGACTCAATCAACATGGACAAGGCCTGGTTTCAGTCGCGCTACGACAAGAAGGGACCAAACGGCACGGGCGCGGACTATATCAATTGCGCCATGAATGAAGATGAGTATCGCGCGTTCATCGAAGCGATGCTGGCAGCAGAGAAAACCGAATTCAAGGATTGGGAAAAGGCGGCCTATTTCGACGGCTGTCTGCCCATTGAGGTGATGGCGGAGCGGGGATATGAAACGCCGCGCTTCGGTCCGATGAAACCGGTTGGTTTGACCAATCCGCACAAGCCCGATGAAGATCCATACGCTGTTGTGCAGTTGCGTCAGGATAACAAGCTGGGCACGCTTTTCAACATTGTCGGCTTTCAAACCAAAATGAAATATGGCGCGCAAGCAGAGGTCTTCCGCATGATTCCCGGCCTTGAAGAGGCGCAATTTGCCCGGCTGGGCGGCATTCACCGCAACACGTTCCTCAATTCACCCAAGCTGCTTGATGAGACCCTGCGCCTTAAATCGCGCCCATCCCTGCGCTTTGCTGGCCAGATCACGGGTTGCGAGGGTTATGTGGAATCCGCCGCCATCGGCCTGTTGGCGGGACGGTTCATCGCGGCTGAAATCCATGGGTGTGATTTGTTGCCACCGCCTGAAACCACCGCCTTTGGCGCGCTGCTTGGCCACATCACGGGTGGGCATCTGATCGATTCAAATGGTGGTCGACGGTCCTTCCAGCCGATGAACGTCAATTTCGGCCTTTTCCCGCCTGCAGAGTTTTCGCGGCGGCGAGAGGATGGGTCCAAGATGCGCGGTGTTGAGAAGCAGCTTTCCAAGAAGAAGGCCCAGACCCACCGAGCCTTGCAGGATGTTCGTGTCTGGCTTGACACGATCGCAATGTCTGATGCACTAGCCTAAAGCGGCCATGCGGACGACGCTCGCATAAAGCCGCCAATTGGGGACTTTGAGCGCAGCGAGAGGTGCTTTTTCTCGTTTTTTGAGCAGGAGAGCAGCGGGCGCCAGCATGAGATAGGCAGGCAGCAGATGCGCCTGACCTTCCGATTTTGCGGGTCGGAGGTAGGCTATCGCCTTGCTGTGATGCGCGTCAGCCAATTGGCACAAGTCTCTGATTGCGCTAGATAGTGCGGTCTCTTGTTTTCCTGCCCAAATATCATTGGTGGATAGCCCATAACGCGAAAATACCTCGACTGGCAGGAACAGTCTTTGATGGCCTGCGTCTCGCTGCCAATTGTAGAGATGGTTCGACAGGCTGATTGCCATGCCAGCATGTCCGGACAAATCAGCAATGGAGGTGAGCGGCTTGCCGTCATTGAGAATTTGCGCTGCGAGCATGAGCGGCAGCGCCCCTGTTTCCCCGGCATAGGTTTCATAGGCAGCGAGATCCGGCATCGGGTCGTTGTAAAGATCGAACCGTCGCGCTTCAAGAATGTGCGTAAAAGTCGCCAGTGGCAATTGATATTGCCTGATCACGGATCGGATTGCCGAGGCAAGTGGGCCGATATTGGCTGCGCCACATCCTTGCGCATCTCGTACCTGAGTATCCCCCGTTGCAGTCGCTTCGAGCGTATCCTTCCACCACTGTAGGCGGATTTCACCCATAGCGGGTTCCGAAATCTGTTGAGATAGACGGGCAATCTCTGCAAGAAAGGCATAAAGCACCATCAGGGCGGGGCGATGCACATCCGGCGCGACCAACGCAATGAAATGGGCGAGCGGATCGGTTCGCTTCACCTCGGTCTGACAAAATGCAAAAGATGGATCGGTCGCATTCCTATGGTCGATCCGTGCCATGACCTCGCCCTCCCGTCAATCCACTGGCAAGAGAGCAGCAGCGACGGCACGATCCTCTGACAACAGGATGTTGAGAGTGCGAACAGCCGCGCCGGTGTCCATGATATCCAGCTTGATGCCTTCGGCGCGAATGGCGCTGCAAAGAGCGGGGTCGGGTGGAGTCAGTGTCTTACCAGTGCCAATGAGGAGGATTTCGATCTCGTCCTTTTCCTTCATCAAAGCCGCGAGGCTCTGAAGCGTCGGTGTTTCTTCCACATCCCAGCGTCTGATGCCGCTTGGCAGGAACAACAGCGCGCCTTGATGGGACATGGTGCCAAATCGAAACCCGCCATCGCCATAATAGTCGATGGGGTCATGGCCGGGGTAGAAGACTTCGGTCATCTCAAGGCCGGCTGCCAGCGCGACGGCGTTTTCAACGTGTCCGTCAGACTGGTCTGCGAAATCGGGCAGGTTTGTGCCCTGCCCGATTTCGGATTTTGGGGTCGCGGGCGTGTCTTTGTTGCCCTTGAGCCATTTGAAAATCATGCAACTAAGATGCTGTCACGTTGCCGGATCCGTCTGTTTCTTCCTCTTGGTGCACCTGTTCAGCACGCAGATTGAGGAAGATGAGCAGCGGCGCCGCGATGAAGATCGAGGAATAGGTGCCGACAAAAACACCCCAGATCATCGCGAAGGTGAAGGATCGAATGACCTCACCACCGAGGAAATAGAGCGAACCAAGCGCAAGCAGGGTTGTCACGGACGTCAGCAAGGTCCGGGATAGCGTCTGGTTGATCGAAAGGTCGAGTACCTCTTTGAGCGGCTTTTTCTTGTATTTGCGAAGATTTTCGCGAATGCGGTCATAGACCACCACGGTATCGTTGAGCGAATAGCCCACGATCGTCAGGATTGCGGCGATGGTTGTCAGGTTGAATTCGATCTGCAGCAAGGCGAACACACCGATGGTCAAGAGCACGTCATGCACCGTTGCGACCACCGCACCGAGGGCGAATTGCCATTCAAACCGGAACCAGATGTAGACCAGTACGGCAAAGAGTGCGGATAGCACCGAGATGGTCCCGGCGCTTGCCAGCTCACCAGACACACGGGGCCCGACCACCTCGACACGGCGATAATCGACGCTGCTGCCGAGGGTTTCCTTGACCTGATCGACGACGAGCTGTTGTGCCTCTTCGGCGCTCAGTTCGTCGGTTGGCTCCTGGGTCTGAATCCGGATGAGGACATCATCGGGTGCCCCGAATTCCTGTACCTCGACATCGCCAAGGTCTAGCGCGTTTAGATTGGCTCGGATGTTGGCAACATCTGCAGTCTCTTCCGCGGTCTTGATTTCGATGAGCGTTCCGCCCTTGAAGTCGATACCGAAGTTGAGGTTGAAGATCAGATAGAGCACCATCGAGGCAACGATGAGCAATGAGGACATCGGGAAGCTCCAATAACGGTGCTTCATGAAGCCGATGTGGGTGCCATCCGGGATAAATCGAATAGGTTTCATGAGATTATCTCCGGTCGGTCAAATGGGCAAGCCGGACGGACGGCGATACTTGAGCCAAGTCGCGACCAGCAGGCGGTTCAGGGTGAAGGCGGAGAAAACGGTCGTCAAAATACCAACGGCCAGCGTCACCGCGAAGCCTCTCACAGGGCCGGAGCCAAGGGAGAAGAGGATCACGGCAGCAATGAAGGTGGTAATGTTGGCGTCCAGAATTGTCCCAAGCGCGCGGCTGTAACCGGCGTCGATGGCGGCAATGGTTGAACGTCCGAAATTGTTTTCTTCGCGTATGCGTTCATAGATCAGCACGTTGGCATCCACTGCCATACCGACCGTCAGCACGATACCGGCGATACCGGGCAGTGTCAGTGTTGCTCCAAGCCCTGACAGGACTCCGAGGAGCAGGGTGACGTTGAAGACCAGCGAGACGTTGGCAAAAAAGCCAAACAGGCCATAGCTGATGAACATGAAGACGACGACTGCGGCTGCGCCAACCAGACCAGCCACCTCACCAGCTTCGATTGAGTCCTGGCCGAGGCCCGGGCCAACGGTCCGCTCTTCGACAATCGTCAGGTCGGCAGGTAGAGCCCCCGCCCGCATCAGCACGGCCAGATCGTTGGCGCTGTCCACCGTGAACGAGCCGGAAATGACCCCGGAGCCACCACGAATGGGTTCACGAATGGAAGGGGCCGAAATCACTTCATTATCGAGGACAATGGCGAAAGGACGGCCAACGTTGCGCTCGGTCACGCGGGCGAACTTGGTCGCGCCAGAGGTGTTGAAGCGGAAGGAGACGACCGGTTCGTTTGTCTGCGGATCAAAGGACGGTTGCGCATCGTCGAGCTCATCGCCGGAAATCAGGACCCGTTTCTGAACCAGATACGGGGTGCGCTGATTTTCGGGCAGCGGATTCTGCGGATCTGCCGTTTCATACAGAACTTCGGAGTCAAGCGGTGGGCGGGATTGCAGTGCCGACTCGGCGGACATGGTTGTATCGACCATGCGGAAGGTGAGCTTCGCAGTCGACTCCAGAATATTCTTCAGGCGATCCGCGTCCTGCAGCCCGGGAACCTGAACCAGTATGCGGCTTTCGCCTTCACGCTGAATGGATGGTTCCGTTGTGCCCAGTTCGTCGACGCGTCGGCGGATAACCTCGATGGACTGAGACACAGCATTGGAGACGCGAGTGGAAATGCCCTCTTCGGTCAAGGAAAGACGGAAGATACCATCGTCGCTGACATTGAGTTCGGCTTCGTTTGCTCCGCCACCGGTCAGCATGTTGCTGGCAACCGGCTGGACGAGCGTTCTCAATTTGGTGGTTGCTGCATCAATATCCGCCAAGTCCCTCAGACGGACCTGAACCGCGTTTTTGCGGATCGCAAGGCCGGTATAGCCGATCTTGTCCTCGCGCAGCAGCGTGCGGACATCCCCACGCAGGATATCAAGGCGCTCACGGATCACGCCTTCCTCTTCGACCTGAAGCAGGATATGAGCCCCACCCTGCAAATCGAGGCCCAAAACCAACTTTCCGTTGGGGAGCCAGGAGGGATAATATTCATTCAAGGTTTTGTCGGAAAAGAGATTGGGCAAAGACAAAAGAATACCACAGAGTACTGTGGCTAGCACCAATCCCACCTTCCATTTGGCGAAATGTAGCATGCGGCAATCCTACCATATTGGCAGAGCACCCGGTTTGTGATCCGGGTGCGTTGGGTCATTATCAGGGGCTGATCCCTGTCGAGATCAAGAGGGGTGCGCGATTATTTCGCGTCCCCAGCCGGCTCGCCTTTGGCGCGGACTTCGGCGATGTTCCGGCGAACGATCTTGACTTTGACGCCGTCTGCAATTTCTACCGTGATTTCATTTTCGTCTGTCGCATTGGTGATCTTGGCAACAAGACCGCCTGAGGTCACGATGGTGTCGCCGCGGCGCACGTTCGCAACCATTTCTGCATGCTTTTTCACCTGCTGGCGCTGCGGACGAATGATCAGGAAATACATGATCACGAAGATCAGGACAAAGGGCAGAATTTGTAGCACGGGACTGGTAGCGTCCATCGAAGACTCCTTTTGCGACCCCACGCTTATCGCTCGGGCGCTTACTGAATTATGTCGGACCACCCGGGGTGGCCACCGTTTGATTTGAGCGGACTATAGCGTTCCAAACGGACTTTGCAAACATCGCGTTTGGCGGTTTGCAAGGCGCGGTCCAACTCTGCTAATCAGGGCCTAGACATAATGATCCTTTTGACAAGATGAAAGGGAAAAAGGGCAACTATTGACCCTTTATCGCCGACTTCGTTTGTCAGAGTCGAAATATTTGGAGTTGGATAGCCCATGTCAGCCGTTGAGTTGGAAAAAATCGCCGCTTTATTACAAAATATTCATGCAGCAATCGAGCGGGCGGTGCCGCCCAAGCAGGAGCCCACTGATCTTTCAGCAGCAGATGCGTTTGTCTGGCATGCCACCCCTGCCCCACACTTACAGCCCGTCTCCAGAGTCAATCGCGTAGCACTCTCCATGCTCAAGGCGGTTGATCGCAACCGGGACATGATTTTGGAAAACACGCGGCGGTTCAGTCTGGGGCTTCCAGCAAACAACGCGCTGTTATGGGGTGCGCGCGGCATGGGCAAGAGCTCATTGGTCAAGGCCTGTCATGCGCAGGTCAATGAGGAGCGGTCCGGGGAACTTGCTCCGCTCAAGCTGATCGAGATTGCGCGTGAGGATATCGAAACCTTGCCAATCTTGATGAACATTCTGCGCGGCCGGGACGAGCAATGCATCCTCTTTTGTGACGATCTGTCGTTTGATACCGGTGACACCGCCTACAAGTCCCTGAAGGCCGTGCTTGATGGCGGCATTGAGGGGCGCCCGGACAATGTGCTCTTCTATGCGACTTCGAACCGTCGCCATTTGATGCCGAGGGACATGATCGAGAACGAGCGGTCCACTTCAATCATGCCCAGTGAAAGCGTGCAGGAAAAGGTCTCCCTTTCAGATCGGTTCGGTCTCTGGATCGGGTTTCACAATTGCAGCCAGAGCGACTATCTCGATATGGTCAATGGTTATGTGTCGGAATACGGCATCGAGGTTGACGCGGACGAGCTTCGGGCATCAGCCCTTGAATGGGCCACGACGCGTGGTTCCCGATCTGGCCGCGTCGCGTGGCAGTTCATTCAGGAACTGGCCGGAGCGAAGGGTGTCAAGTTGGGGTGAGGTTCGCCGAGGGCTTGTTCGCAGCGCTGCACATGGCTATCATCCGTTCATGAAAATTCTTCTCTACATCGTCGCAGCTATTGCGTTTGTCATTCCATTTTTTGCATGGATGTATCTAGTCGGCCTCGCGAATGCGTTTGGTAGTGTCAATGCCACACAGACGTTCAGTTCGGCTGACTATTTTGATTTGGGTTTCTTGGCTTTCGCAGCCGTGCCTTGGCTTATCAGCATCGTCTGTGTGTTTTTTGCGTCGAGAATGCCTTGAGCTTAATGCCTTGATTGTGTCTGCACTCTCACTTTGCGGCCCCTTTGACAGGATTGCGAACTCTTGCAGCCGCAAGATTAGCTACTGTACATCTTGCGATGTTGCCGGTTCGCATATTTCCTTGAAATGACGGGACTTGATAGAATCGATGCGTTAACCAGTCGTACTGGCAGGGCGGCGTGATTGTTTCGATTGTTGCTGGATGGTTTCCAAAGACAAGCGTTCCTAGAAAAATGCCTAAGTACATGTACTTCAACGACAAATTTACTTGCAGTCACGTGGGAATTGCTGTTGCCGATTAATGGTTTTTTCATACGACTTTAGCATAGATCAGATCTAGAAGGTTATAGCCAAAACACCATTTCTAGGCTTTGTGGTTCCGCCAGGAAGTTTAGTTATTTCGATCTAAATGATCGGTTTCTGGTCGGAGAAGATGACATGAACTGGTTCCTCAAGACAGTATCCGCAAAGCTTTATGGGCTTGTGTTCTTTTTCAGCATTGCTTTTGTGAGCATGCTCGCATTCCAGATGTGGATGCTTGACATAAACCTGCACGACTTCAAGAAGCAAGAAGTCAAGTCCGTGGTGGAAGCGGCCTACAATATTGCCAACCAGCACTACCAGATGGCGCAAAGCGGCAAGCTTAGCGAAGCTGAAGCCATGGAAAGGGCAAAAGATGCATTGCGTGGCATACGCTATGCAAAAAATGACTATGTGTTCGTCTACGACTTCGATGCGACCACTGTGGTACTTCCTAGCAAGCCACACCTGGAAGGCGTGAACAGAGCTGACGACCGCGATGCCAACGGCAAGTATCATGTCAAGGAAATTATCAATACCGCACAGCAAGATGGCGGCGGTTATGTGGATTATACTCTGAAAAATTCTGATGGCGAAAAATACAAAAAGCTTAGCTATGTAAAGGCGTTTAATCCTTGGGGTTGGGTTTTCGGATCTGGCGTCTTGTTGACGGATGTTGACGATGCTTTCGTTTCCTCGGCGATCGAAAGTGGCAGCATCGCAGCCATTTTGATAACCATTTGCGCCGTAATGGGGTTCTTGCTGGCACGTGCAATTGCAACGCCGATCAGGGGGCTGAATAGCTCCATGTTGGCGATTGCTGGCGGCGATCACGATGTTCAGGTGAACGGAACCGATCGGGCGGATGAGATCGGTGATATGAGCCGTGCGGTCGAGACCTTCTGTCAAAATGCAGTCGAACGCAAGCGGCTCGAATCTGAAACCGGCCAGAACTCCGAAAGGCAGAAGCAGCGCATGGCGCGTCTCGAAACCCTCATCCACTCGTTCCGGGGGAATGCTGATCGTGCATTGGAACTGGTCAGTCACAACACCGAAAAAATGGATGAGGCTGCTGGCAGGGTGAAAAGCATTGCGGCTGAGACGGAGCATGAGACGATGGCTGCCGCCAGCGCCGCGGAGGAAGCGACCAGCAATGTCGAGAATGTTGCGTCTGCAACGGAAGAATTGACCGTGTCCATCTCCGAAATCATGGGACAGGCGACAAGAAGCAAGGACATGGTCGCAAAGGCCAATGCCGGTGCGGAAGAATCCAATCACAAAGTAGCGAGCCTCGAAGTGGCCTCTCACAAGATCGGTGAGGTCGTCAGTCTCATTCAGGCGATTGCGGAACAGACGAACCTGTTGGCGCTGAATGCGACGATTGAAGCTGCTCGTGCTGGCGAGGCTGGTCGGGGCTTTGCCGTTGTTGCCGCAGAGGTCAAGGAGCTTGCTACCCAGACCTCCAAGGCAACCGAGGAAATCAGCGCTCAGGTTAGCGCCATTCAGTCCTCAACCAATGAGACGCTGACGTCGATCACCGGGGTTTCGGAGATCATGCGCGAAGTCGATATGTACACGACTGCCATTTCCACCGCTGTCGAGCAACAGGGCGCGGCAACCGGTGAGATTGCGTCCAATGTTCAGGAAGCCGCTCAGGGTACGCAATCAGCAACGGCCAATATGCATGCGGTAAGCGGCAAGGCACGAGACACCACCGGTTCAGCCGATGTCGTGTTGACCGCAGTGACGGAAATGAAAGTCAGCACCGATGAATTGAAAGGCCTTATCGGTGAATTTCTTGACGAGGTCAGCGCTGCATAGCAAAGGCCTTTCAAGCAAAGTCTCTCCCGTTAATGAAAGAACCCCGGCGACATGCTCGTCGGGGTTTTTCGCACTGCGGTCGGTCTTGAATGGGTCGAGATGACTAGTCGCCTCTCAAGGCTTGGCGAGGTCGACCGAGGCTAAAACCATGAGGCCCAAAGTTCTGAAAAGAACCAGCGCTATGCTCGGTCAATCCGGGCAGCAAAGCATCCTTGCTTGGCGTAGTGGGCGTGAATGTAGCGCACCGAACTAGCCGAAAACATTTCCTTGATGGTCGCCGCGATCTCTTCGCCGGTCGCCAGATCAGCGGTGAGCATCATGTCGGCTTCGTCAAAGGCTCTCAGAGCAATCATGCGCCGCTTCATCACATCAGGCACAATATCGGTCAGAGAGGTCGCCTCTTTTGCGTCTTCCCAAACATAGATGGCGTGGGAGGAGCGATAGGGCGACGACGTTGGCAGGTGCTCGTAATTGAGCAGTATGGCACTCTCTCCGATGTCGAGATCGCGCAAGCAGATGCGGTCTGGCAAGCCCGGGTTGTTCGTTGCCACATGCCGCACCGCGTTGTGCTGCGCCAGCGCCTCATCTGAGAGGCCGAAGAGATGGCGAAAGCGGTCTGGGCTGAGGCCTTCGATGCGGAAGCTCATGGGGGAGATCCTTTAAAAGTCGTGATTTTTGGGATCTTCCCCTGCCCTTCACGCCCATGCAGCCCGTTTCTTGCTTATCCAGATGGACGCAACAAAAAAGCCCCGGTGAACGGCTCCACCGGGGCTTTGATAATAGTCGAGTTCAACAGGCCTAACTGGCGGCCAGAATGCGATCAAGCGCTTCCTGAACCTTGGCTTTGAGAGCATTTTGCTCTTGAAGCTTTGCTTTCTGTTCTGCGACGATTTCCTCAGGCGCATTGGCGAGGAATTTCTCGTTGCCGAGCTTGGCTTCGAACTTGGCCGCGACCTTGGCGATCTTGTCGAGCTCTTTCTCCAGACGCGCCTTCTCTGCGGCAAGGTCAATGACACCTGCAAGCGGCAGACAGACGGTGGCTTCGCCGACAACAACCTGAGCTGAACCTTGAGGAACCGTGTCGGAGACCTTGATGTCTTCACAGCGCGCAAGGCGTTTGATGACGGCGTCCTGAGCGGCAAGGCGGGCCTTGGTTTCATCCGATGCGCCGACGATTTCCAGTTTTAGCTGGGTCGACGGGGTGATGTTCATCTCTGAGCGGATCGAGCGAACCGCAGAAATGAAGTCGACCATCCAGTTGATCTCATCGGCTGCACCGGTATCCGGGATGGAATAGCTCGGCCAGTCTTCAAGTGCCAGCAAGCTGTTGCGTTGCGGGCCACTCTTGCCGGTCTCCGCCCAAAGCTCTTCGGTGATGTAGGGCATGATCGGATGCAGCAGCAGGCAGATCTGATCGAGAACCCAAGCCGCGCAGGCCTGAGTTTCCGTTTTGGCTGCGCTGTCTTCCTCGGTCTGCAACACCGGTTTGGACAGCTCGATATACCAGTCGCAATAAAGGTTCCAGACAAAGCGATAGAGCGTGTTTGCCGCATCATTGAAACGATAGGTCTCAATGGCGTCGGACACCTCATCGGCTGTCTTGGACAGCTCAGTGACGATCCACTGATTGACCGTTTCCTTGACGGCGGTCGGGTCGAAGCCTTCTGAGCGCGCGCAGCCGTTCATCTGGGTGAAGCGGGTGGCGTTCCACAGCTTGGTGCCGAAGTTGCGATAACCGGCGACCCGGCTGGTGGCCAGCTTGATGTCGCGCCCTTGAGCGGCCATGGCCGTGAGGGTGAAGCGGACCGCATCGGCCCCATATTCGTCGACCAGATCAAGCGGATCAATCACGTTGCCCTTGGATTTGGACATCTTGGCGCCGTGCTCATCACGGACCAGCGCATGAACATAGACCGTGTGGAACGGTTCTTTCTTCATGAAATGCATGGACATCATCATCATGCGGGCAACCCAGAAGAAGATGATATCAAAGCCGGTTACGAGAACGTCGGTCTGATAATAGCTCTCAAGCTCGGGCGTTTTGTCGGGCCAGCCAAGGGTTGAGAATGGCCAGAGCGCAGAGGAGAACCACGTGTCGAGAACGTCCTCATCGCGGGTCAGTTCGACATCCTTGCCGAATTTTTCTTTGGCCTGAGCCTTGGCTTCGGCCTCATCATAGGCAACGAAGACAGATTCTTCGGGTCCATACCATGCCGGGATCTGATGGCCCCACCAGAGCTGGCGCGAGATGCACCATGGCTCGATGTTTTCCATCCACTCGAAGTAGGTCTTCTCCCAGTTCTTGGGAACGAAGTTCGTGCGGCCTTCCTTGACCGATGCAATGGCGGGTTTGGCCAAGGTCTTGGCGTCGGCAAACCACTGGTCCGTCAGCATCGGTTCGATGACGACGCCGGAGCGGTCGCCGAACGGCTGCATTATCTTCTTGCTTTCAACGAACGGGATCTCGTTGCCTTCATCGTCCTTGGTGAAAACGCAGAGGCCTTCTTCGTTGATGGCTTCGACGATCTTCTTGCGCGCTTCAAAGCGATCAAGGCCGCGATATTCATCCGGAACAAGGTTGATGGAATCGACGAATGCTTCATCGGGAAGCTCGCCGGTTTTCGCAAGTTTTACAGCTTCTTTCGCGCAGAACTCATAGGGTGCGCCATCGGCGCGCAAGGCGGCCTTCTCGTCCATCAGACGATAAAGCGGGATCTTGTTGCGGCGAGCAACCTGATAGTCGTTGAAGTCGTGGGCGCCGGTGATTTTAACCGCACCGGAGCCGAAATCGGGATCGGGATATTCATCTGTGATGATCGGGATCAGGCGGCGGTGTTCTTTGGGGCCGACCGGGATTTCGCACAACTTGCCAAGGATCGGTGCATAGCGCTCATCGGACGGATGAACGGCAACGGCACCATCGCCCAGCATGGTTTCGGGGCGCGTTGTGGCAATCGAGATATAGTCGCGCTCTTCTTCAAAGATGACGTTGCCGTCTTCATCCTTCTCGACATAGGTGTAGGTTTCCCCACCAGCGAGCGGATATTTGAAGTGCCACATGTGGCCGTCGACTTCTGTATTCTCGACTTCGAGATCGGAAATCGCGGTTTCGAATTTGGGGTCCCAGTTAACGAGGCGCTTACCGCGGTAGATCAGGCCCTCATTATAGAGCTCGATGAAAACCTTCTGAACGGCTTTCGAGAGGCCCTCGTCCATGGTGAAGCGTTCGCGCGACCAGTCAGCGGTCGCTCCAAGGCGGCGGAGCTGATTGAAGATGGTTCCGCCAGACTCGGCCTTCCATTCCCAGACGCGGTCGATGAATTTTTCGCGGCCCATATCGCGGCGGCTCGGCTCGTTGTTGGCGGCCAACTGGCGCTCGACAACCATCTGCGTGGCGATGCCTGCATGGTCCATGCCGGGCTGCCACAAAACGTCCCTACCCTTCATGCGGTAGTAGCGGATCATGACGTCCTGCAGGGTGTTGTTGAGAGCGTGGCCCATGTGCAGGGACCCGGTCACATTCGGCGGCGGGATCACGATGCAGAAACTGTCCTGCCCGTCTTTCTTGCCAGCACCAGCCTTGAAGGCACCAGCCTGTTCCCATGCCTCGTACAAGCGCGGCTCAACGGCCGCAGCATCGAATGTTTTCTCCAGCATTGTTCTTCCATATCGCAGGGCTTGCCAAAGCCAGAGCGCTTTGGCGGCCTGTCCATCTAGAGTCCCGATCGGCTTCACTCAGTGTTGGTGAAACGGATCGCACACTGTCTCGGGTAAGGTGTAAATCCCATTCTCCCCATGCATGTCAACCATTTGCAGCCATCATGCGGGTTTCTAGCCGATGCACAGAGGGTTTTGTAGGGATAAGTGTCGTTGCGTGCCGCACACGACCGCACACGCCAACTGTCAAAGAGTGGGGGAAATAACGTTGAGATTGGTGCGGGTGGTCAGCGGAAATGCTGCTCACCCCTTGACACTCGCTCAATTTCGGCGCGCACGAGCCGTTCGACCATCACGGGAAGATTTTGGTCGAGCCATGCCTTCAGCATCGGACGGAGCATGTCTTCAACGACATTTTCCATGGTCCGTGTGTTGTTGGACAGGATTGTGTGCGTCAGGTCTCCAAAGGCGCTGTGAACGGCCTTGGATGTGTTGTCAGACACCAATGGTGCGCCGCGCTCGACATCTGGCAGCGGGCCGTCCGGCGTCGGGGACGCATCGAAGGTTGCCTTGAGCATTTCCGGGACTTTTTCGTCCAAAGTCTCCTGAATGGCCTTTTCGAACGCAGATGCAGGGTCTTGCTCCGGCTCGTCTTCTTCTTCCTGCTCTTCAGCTTCTTCGTTCGCGAAGACCAGATCCTCTTCCTGAGGTTCAACCAGATCGGTTTCCTGCCATTCGGACTGAAGTTCCAGGACGTCGTCGGAGGATTCTTCTTCCTCCTCCTCCTCCATGGCGGCCATGGCCGCAGCCATGTCGTCTTCAGGCTCCTCCGCCGGGGCGGGGCTGTCAAACAGAGCGTCGAGATCGTCCTGACTGAGCATGCTCGTGTCAGACTCGTCCTCTTCTGCTGCCTTTTCTTCGGGCGCGGGATCGTCGGCTATTGCAGCTTCTTCATCGGAAATGATCCGGCGAATGGACGCCAGAATTTCCTCCATTGAGGGTTCTTGAGCTGCACTTGTATTGGACATGGCCTCACCCGAAACTACCGACTACAGGTCTCAACGCTGATCATATACCGCCGCGGATATGATTCGCGCATCCTATAACTATAGGCTGTTTGCGAAATTGTTGAAATGCGTTCCGAAAAAAAGCAGGATTGTCATGTGGAGGGAAGCGATAATCCGTTAATTTCCCCGTTATCCATCAAGTAAAGAAAGGGAAATTCGGATTTCTGAACCCTCGCCTATTCTTGTTGCGAAGCGCTGATTGCTGTGGATTGAAACACGAAGACCGGACTTTCAAAGCCCGGTCTTTGCGGAATTCTATCCTTGCTAATCTTACCGACCATCCGGGGTGCGAAGGCCAATCCACTTGTCACGAACAGCCTCGTAGTGCTCATTCGGATTGTACTGTGAAACTTTGAGCTTCAGATTCTGAGCGCTCAATGTTCCCACGGCCGATGCGACCGAGAAGGATGCGACGATGCGATCATGCTGCACCTGGACGAGGGAAATCCGCGCATTGATCAGTTCTGCCTGCGAGTCGAGAACGTCTAGCAAGGTGCGCTGGCCAACTTTCTGCTCTTCAATCACCCCTTGAGTTGCGAGGCGAGAAGCCCTGACCGTTGCCTGTGCCGCCTCAATCTGGGGAATGGCGGCGTTCAAGATCGACCAAGAGGAAACGATCTGGGCGCGGATCTGATTGCGGGCCAAGTCTAGTTGGATCCGGCGCTGACCAAGCGTTTCCTTGGCCTGACGTACCTGAGAGTGCGTGGCGCCACCCTGAAAGATCGGGATGTTCACCGCACCAGTGATCGATGCGGAATTGGTCGCACCGTCAATGTTGCGACCACTGTTGTTGTTGCTCCAAGACCGTCCAGCATTGGCACTGACTGAAACGGTCGGCAACAGAGCGCCTTCGGCAATCTTCACGTCAAGCTGAGCCTGATCGACTTGATGCAGGGCTGCGAGAATAGAGGGATGGTTCGACAGGCCCTGTGACAGCGCAGCTTCGAGCGATTTTGGGAACAGGTTGTCCACAGCATAACCGGCAACCAGCGTGTTTGGCTTCTTGCCGACAAGCAATTCATAGGTGGCCCGGCTCGACGCGAGCTGTGCTTCTGAAAGCTTGACCAGAGAGATGGCACTCGACAGGCGCGCCTCTGCCTGACTGACATCAGTGCTGATGGTCTCTCCGACCGCAAAGCGGTCACGGGCTGAACGTGCCTGTTCCTGAAGGAAGGCAACATTCTGCTTGCGCAATTCGAGGATGGCCTGATTCTGAAGGATATCCATGTAGGCGGTTGCGACATCGAGAAGAACGGCCTGTTCGGTTGCCTTGAGATTTTCACGCGCTGCCTGAACCGCTGATTCGGCCTTCTTGACGCCATTTTTGGTGCGGTTACCGCGATACAGAATCTGTTGAACTTCCATACCGATGTTGGAGGAATTCTCCTGATTTCTGCGGCTCGTGCCACTCACGAATTCGCTTTCGCGCCATGACCGCGTTGCCGATGCACTGCCATTGATGGAAGGACGGTATCCCGACAATGCTTGGGGGACGTTCTCGTCAACGGAGCGCAGACCCGCGCGTGTTGCGTTCAATGTTGCATTGTTCGTATAGGCCAGCGAAAGAGCCTCTGAAAGGCTCTCGGCACTGGCAAAACTTGTCATGAATAGCAACGCGGAAACGCTGCCAAGGGTCAATTTACGTAGACCAGCCACACCGGATACTCCCACAGGATTTCGCCCGAAGTTACACATAAACTGTGAACGGGCATTCTGTTTTTTCGATTTCGGTGGGACTTTAGCCGCTGAGCTTTGATTTTCCTAGAGCCAGAATGTTTGATTCCTTTAAAAAAGCCTTAATGCAGCTTTGAGGCAACAGGTTACGTGGTACGTAAGCTCCTATGGGGTAGGCACAGACGCCCTTAGGGTTCCCTTGACGTCGTCACCATCTCGTCCTCTGCCGGCATTGGGGACGAAAGAGACTGCTAGCACCTCTAAAAAGATGTGGAGATTAGGAATAGCGTCTGAGCTGAACCTAGCGATATGAAACCCGTGATTGGTAGGTTTTACAAGGCAATCACTTTTTTACAGCGTAAAAGTCTCGGGCTTGCTGAACTCTTTGAGAATCGGAGCGTTGGTATCAAATGCTGCAATGCGGGAGAAATGATCTCCGGTTCTGAGAATCTTCACCGCCTCGGCACGGCGATCATTGCCATCGACTGTAACGAGGCGGCCACCGTCCTTGAGCTGCTCAAGCAGATGTTGCGGGACTTGCCCGACGGTTCCTTCGATAAGGATGACATCATAAGGCCCCTCTGAGGAGACGCCTTCGGCCAGATCGCCGGAAATGACGGCAACATTGTCATATCCAAGATCAGAAATTGTGTCCTGCGCGCGCTGGACGAGGTCCTCGTCGTTTTCTACCGCGACTACCGTATTGGCAAGATGCGACACGAGCGCAGCGGAGTAGCCGGAGCTCGCCGCAATGACAAGAACCAGATCATCGGTTGCGATGTCAGCCAGTTGCAGCAGTTTTGCCAGTGGTGAAGGCTGCATCATGATTCGCTCATCGGAAATCCGGATGTCTGCATCCGAATAGGCAAAGGCCTTGCTGCTTGAAGGGACAAACAGCTCTCTTGGTACGGTGAGAAAGGCATCAAGTACGTTATAGGCTGTCACGTCGGTCGTTCGGATCTGGGTATCGACCATCTGACGCCGCGCCTTGCTTGTTCCGACCATGTTTGCACTCCCCGTGTCACCATTTTCTGATCCGGCAGTCTTGCCGTCAGGGCGTTGTTTGTACCAGCCACGCAAAAGCCGTCAGAATTTCGCGATTCCGATGCAAGGTTTCACATCACACCCTATTGTCCTTATCGCCGTGCCGGGAAGGTTGCAAGGTTTGAGTTTTGGGAAATTGGTCGATGGTCCTCTCATCCCTTGCCCATTTTGTGCCCTTTCCGGTGGCGGAATTGTGCGTTGTTCATAAAAAATACAAAATACCTTGGAAATAGACTTGAGTAGCCATGAGCCTTTTGCTATTGAGCTCGCACCACTCGATCGGATGGCTCGATGGCGGAGTGGTGACGCAGCGGATTGCAAATCCGTGTACGCCGGTTCGATTCCGGCTCGAGCCTCCAACCCTTCTCCTTGATACTATTATTTCGTTTCAGACGCGCAAGCGATGTGGCTTCGCATCAATTGTTAGATTTTGGGCGGCCCATTGCTTCGACCAGATGTGGCCATTCGAGCTCTTCGAGCGTGATGAGATCGACCTTCAAGGCACGGGCCTTGCCGAACAGCCCTTCGTATTTCGGTTCTCTGGCGATCTCGTCATAAAGATCTGATGAGATGATCAGACCGACATAGGCCTTCTCTCCCCCGAAATGATCGCCAAGATTGTCCGCTTCGTGCAGCGCCTGCATCAACTTCTTGCGGCTACGGTCGTTCGAGCTCTTGAAAGTCGCGCCATAGGCTTTGCAGGAATAGAAGGCCAAGCGCTCGCCAAATCGGGCAATGACGTCAACTTCGTTCTCACCGTGGTAGCCATCGATGCTCCAGCGGATGTGCTGCCCGAAAAGTGCTTGGTCGGCACCCGCTTCGAGAGCCGCGAGACAACTGACTTCTTCGAGCCATCCGCCGGTGATGAATCGGCGCGCGCTTGATGTTAACGCGCCGAGCGTTCCCTCAGGCGTCTCACCCGCAAGGCCAACCGCCTCCAGAGCCTTTATGATTCTCGCTTCCGTCTGGCTTAGACCGCTGCGTTGCAATTGCCCCTTGAAAAGGCGCTTTCTGATCCGCTCGAACACACGATAGTCATTGGCAATCGCGATGGAGGCGGGTTTGTGGGCTTGTGCTGCGACAAGATCACCAGAGTTGCGTATGTCGAGTGTGGCACCATGACCTTCGATCAATTTTTCAATTGTCATGCAAACGTTCCAA
This sequence comes from Cohaesibacter sp. ES.047, assembly GCF_900215505.1. Classification (NCBI taxonomy): domain Bacteria; kingdom Pseudomonadati; phylum Pseudomonadota; class Alphaproteobacteria; order Hyphomicrobiales; family Cohaesibacteraceae; genus Cohaesibacter; species Cohaesibacter sp. ES.047. Next base: position 3,905,375 of record NZ_LT907844.1, on the reverse strand, counting down.
GCTGTTATTATAAAGCGCATGAATCGGCTGGTTCTGAGGGGCTTTCAAGGGCTAAGCATGAGTTAAAGCGCATATTGTGTGCTCAGAAAAGGGCCTCAATTGCATGAACAGTCAAGAAGGTGGGCTTATACCCATTTTGGGGCTTTGCATTTGCATCCAAAGTCCAAAGGGGCTATGTCCTAGTCGAAATCTCAAAAATATAGAATGGATGTCGGGTTATGGTTGCCAGCGACGATAATATCATGATGCACGGCGGGGATCTATCTGTTGCCATAGCGCGCTTCGGCGGGGCTCGTGAGGACTGGCTCGATCTTTCCAGCGGTATCAACAAGACAAGCTATCCATTTGACAGAGAAATCGCTCTGGATGCGATTGATTGTCTGCCCAACCAGGTCGATATGGTTGATTGTCTGGCGGCGGCGCGCCGCGCCTATGGCGTTCCTGATGAAGTTTCCATTGTCGCCTCTCCCGGCACACAGTCTCTCATTCAGTCCATGCCTGTACTTTTGGGGACCAACCAGAGCTGCCTCATCATTGGTCCCACCTACAGTGAGCATCAGCGCTCAATGGCGCGTGCTGGCGTCGATGTGGCAATGGTTCAGGATGTTCCCAAGGAATTCTTCCCCGGTGATTGCCTGCTGATCGTCAACCCCAACAATCCCGACGGTCGCCAGATCGAGGCGGGCAAGCTGATTGAGCTGGCGAACAAGCTGCAAAAGCAGCGCGGGCTTCTGATCGTCGATGAAGCTTTTGCCGATGTTGTTCCGGACAACAGCATCGTGTCCCAATTGGGCGCGTTGCCCAACACCGTCGTTCTGAGATCTTATGGCAAGTTCTTCGGCATGTCGGGGATCCGCCTAGGGTTCCTGCTGGGCCATGAAGTCCAGTTGAGCAAGATTCGTGACATGTTGGGCCCCTGGGCCGTGTCGACCCCTGCCCTTCGTGTGGGAACGCAGTCGCTCAATGATATTGAATGGCAAAAACAGCAGCGCGCCTTCCTCACCGGACGGGCCGAGAAGCTCGACGAGGTTTTGGAGAAGCGTGGTCTTTATATCGCTGGTGGCACGCCGCTGTTCCGGCTGGTGATCAACGAAGAAGCGCGGGCGCTTCATCGCAAGCTGGCGGAAATGCACATCTGGACCCGCATTTTCGACTATCGCGCCGACTATTTGCGGATCGGCATTCCGATCGATGACGAGGCTCTTGAGCGGCTTGATGATGCATTGAGCAAGGTTTCTTTGCGGTGATCCTCTCCGGTGGCGGTCTTCTTTTTGCCGTTGTCATTGCTTTGCTGGTTGATGCTCTGTTTGGCGAGCCCGAGTGGGTCTGGCGCAAGGTGCCGCATCCTGTTGTATGGTTCGGCAAGCTGATCGATATCTGGGATCATTGCTTTAATGATCCCAATAAACATATCTCATCCTCCTCCCGTCGTCTTTCAGGTTTTGTTGGCCTGGCGCTGGGCATTGTGTGCCTTGGTCTTGCTGCATGGTTGATCGAAGCCGTGCTTTTGATGGCTGGCTGGGTCGGATATCTGGTAATCGGTGTTGCCGGATCGGTTCTTGTGGCCCAGCGTAGCCTTTATGATCATGTTCAGGCGGTGCAGGATCCGCTCGCCCTTCACGATATCGCGGGTGGACGGCAGGCTGTTTCGATGATTGTCGGCAGGGATCCAAAAAAGCTGGACGAGCCGGGTATTGCTCGAGCGGCGATTGAGAGCCTTGCGGAGAATTTCTCCGATGGCATCGTTGCTCCCGTTTTCTGGTTTTGTCTTTTCGGGCTGCCCGGCCTCATCATCTACAAGTTCGTCAATACCGCTGACAGCATGATCGGTCACAGGACCGAGCGATATGAGGCCTTTGGCTGGGCGGCAGCCCGGTTTGACGATCTGCTCAATCTGGTTCCGGCGCGATTGACCATGGCGCTGTTGCTATTCGCGCCTTTCCGCTCCGAAGCGTCTATGCGCTCAAAGGCTGTTTCTCAACTGTGGCAGGGCATTCTGGCAGATGCGCCCCGTCACCGCTCGCCGAATGCTGGCTGGCCCGAGGCCGCGATGGCACAGCGGCTTGATATCGCGCTTTCCGGCCCGCGCTACTATGGTGACGCACTGACGGATGAGCCATTCGTCAATCCGGATGGCAAGCGCGAGATCGGAGCTGCGGAGATCGAGGCATCGCTCTCGCTTTATCATTCTGCCTGCTGGATCGAGGGTGGATGCGTTGCCGCCTTGGCGCTTTTTTCCAATCTTCTCTAGTCACCAATTTCCAGACATCAAGCCCGTTCAAAGCCCGCCTTGGGCAATTGCAAGCAGGCCATCCGTGTCGAGATTGTTCGCGACGTGATCGGCCAATAGGTCCAATGTTTCATCCACCATCGCATCGTAGGAATGGGCGGAGGTCTGATGGCCCAGACTCTTGAAGAATTGCCCGCGGAAGGTGTCCTGATTGAAAAGGCCGTGAATGTAGCTGCCCATGATGCGCCCGTTGGGGGATCGGGCCCCTTCGCTTTGGCCTTCGATCTCAAACAGCGGTCGGGAGCTATCCGGTCCATCACTCGACCCGATATGGATCTCATAGCCATGCATGGGGCTTTGGCTTTCAATGTGGGTGCCCTCTATCCGCACCGTGCGTTTCTCTCCGTCCATCACGGTTTCGATGTCGAGCAGGCCGAGGCCTTCGCATTTTGAGCCTGCAGGTCCTTCGACCCCTTGCGGATCATGAATGTATCGGCCGAGCATCTGGTAGCCACCACAAAGGCCGAGCACATGACCACCCTTCCGAGCATGGGCCTTGATATCGATATCCCATCCTTCGCGCTTCATGGCTTCGAAATCGGCAATGGTGGATTTTGAACCGGGCAGGATGACAAGATCAGCGTCGAGCGGAAGCGGTCTTCCACTTCGTATCATTTCAACCGATATGGATGGATCCGAGCGCAGGGCGTCTAGGTCATCGAAATTGGCGATGCGCGGCAAGACCGGCACGACGATTTTGAGGCTTCCATCCTCGTGAGTACCTTTTGCATCGCGGGACAGATCTTCGCTGTCTTCAGCTGGAAGCTTTGCTGCATGGTCGAACCAGGGCAGAACTCCGAAAGAGGGCCAGTCTGTTTCACTGGTAATGATATCGAGACCCGATGTGAACAAGGTCGGATCACCGCGAAACTTGTTGATGACATAGCCGCGGACGAGCGCGCGGTCTGCGGCGGGCAGAATGTGACGTGTGCCCACGAGCGAAGCGATGACGCCGCCCCGGTCGATGTCGCCGATGAGAATGACCGGTAGCTTGGCTGCTTCGGCAAACCCCATGTTGGCAATGTCCCCTGCCCTCAGGTTGACCTCCGAGGCGCTGCCAGCACCCTCAATCACGACGATGTCGGCATCTGCCTTGAGATGGTCATACGAGGCCATCACGGCGCTGAGGAGCGATTTCTTGTGGCTTGCGTAGTCGCGGGCCTTCATCTGGCCGATTGCCTTTCCCTGCACCACCACCTGGCTTCCCGTGTTGCTCTCTGGTTTTAGAAGAACCGGATTCATATGGATGCTCGGTTCGAGCCCGCAGGCTAGGGCCTGAAGCGCCTGAGCGCGGCCGATCTCGCCGCCTTCCATGGTAACCGCTGCATTGTTCGACATGTTCTGTGGCTTGAAGGGGGCGACCTTGAGGCCTTGATTCTTCCAATGGCGGCAGAGGCCAGCCACCATCATGGATTTGCCGACGTTCGATCCGGTGCCCTGAAACATGATGGCGGTCATGATGCTGTCTTTCCGATTGTCTGCGCTGTGCGGTTAGCCTTAGAGGCTTATCTGTGGGGTGGGTGACGGTTTGAGCAAAAGAGGCAGTCCGGCCCGGATCTCAATGACGCGGTCGCAGGTTCTGGCAAGCTTCTGGTTGAGGCTGCCCTGAAGGTCCCGAAAGGCGCGCCCGTCTGCTGTCACCGGCACGATCCCCTGCCCCACTTCGTTGGAAATGAGCAGAATGTGTGCCTCGCACGCCAAGAGCGCCTGACAGAGGCTTTCCACATGGTCCTCCAACGGGTGGCCGTGAAAAAGGAGATTGTTCAGCCACATGGTCATGCAATCGATCAGGATGACCTGTCCGGGGTGACAGGCTTGTGTGAGGACGTCAGCAAGCATGATTTCTTCTTCGACGCATTGCCAACGGGGACCGCGTCGGAGCTCGTGTTGCCGGATTCGCTCGGCCATCTCTTCATCGTGTTCAAATCTGGGAGATGTTGCCACATAGAGCAATTCATAGGGGCTTTGTGTGCAGAGAGACTCTGCAAAGGCGCTCTTGCCGGATTTGGCGCCACCAAGAATCAGCGTGGTTCTTATGTCCTGAGCTGTCATTGGTCTGATATATCCTTGCGGGATGAAGGGTCCTTGGGCGCTTGTCTGGCGCTCGCTTCTTCATCCGGGGCGTCCGGGCCATCCGGTACTTGCGAGCGGCGGCGCTTTTCAAGCTTCACATCCCACTTTCTGCGATATTTGCGCAAGTAAGGCAAATCGATCGAAAGGACCATCAGACCCAAGGGAATCATCCAGAAGCCCAGCACCGGCAAAAACCCAAGGATTCCCCCTACAATCAACGCGCTTCCGAGTGATTTGCGTGCGAGCGGCGTTCCGGGTATCGGAATCCTCCAGCGGGCAATCTGAATCTCTCGCTTTGGTTTGATCATCGGGCGGGGCGTCTTTGGCTTGGTGTCAGGCTGGTGACATGCCTTTATGGCACGAGATGCAAAGCAGTTAGCATGGAAATGTGCGGAAAATACACTTTTTAGCGAGATATACCGCCTTCTTGGAATGCTGCTCTTTCACAAACAGGTGACAAACCTGTCAGCCCGGTCTATTCTTCCACAAGAGATGCGATAAAGTTCAAAAAAGGGGCTTGGCAATCGGGCAAAGCTCGATTAGAAACCACCACACCAACGTTGAGGCGCGCAAGACGCTTCGCGGCAAAAGTTTTCCCCAGTAGCTCAGTTGGTAGAGCAAGCGACTGTTAATCGCTGGGTCGCTGGTTCGAGTCCGGCCTGGGGAGCCATATTAGGGCCTTCTGATTGATTTCAGGAGGCCCTTTTTCGCAGAAATCAGCCATCTTCATTGAATCGCAAGGACTATTGCAATAGAAAATGCAATAGGAATGCAATAGAAAATGGGATGGATTCTGCCATGGGCAGCATGCGAGAAACAAAATACATCACCAAAAATCGTGGCGTGTTCTATTATACCCGATCTATTCCCAAAGATGTCCGTGGTCTCGACGACAGGCCCAACCCTATCCAGAAATCGCTTAAGACAAAGAATGCGGATATCGCCATGTCTCGCCGAGACGTTCTCGCCGATGCGGACGAACGTTTTTGGCGATCGTTGCGCGTGACCGGAAAGCCCTTTCAAAGCGCCACAGACCTCGCTGTGGCAAGCAATGACCTCATGCAGCTCTTTGGTACAGAAAGGGTGCCGATGAAGCTTCCCAGCCTGCCAAATGGCAAAGCTGGCGCTACCTTGCATGAACATTATCAAGAAGAGCTGAAAGAAATTTTTGCAGGGCCAGCTGATGGCCAGCTGAGCAGATTCGATTCCTGGCTTGATACTTTGCCTGCCGATATCGCGGATATGTATCGCGGGATCATGCATAATGCGCAGAAGGTTGGTTCCGTTGCCATAAATTTTGACGACCCATCTCAGTTTGTTCGGGCTTCCATGGGAGACTACAGTCAGTCAGACGACGAGAATCTAAAGCTATCCGAAGCACTTGAGGATTTCTTTGAAAAGTTTGCGGTAGCCAAGATGGAGGGGATGTCGAAAGCGCAGAAGAAGAACCACAAGAACCCCAAAAAGCGCGCTGTGGTAAGATTCATAGAACTGGTGGGCGATGTGCCGTTGAAGAGCATAACACGCCATCAGGCCATTCTGTTCAAGGATCACTGGCTCAATTTGATCCATAGACCTGTGGAGGGAGCAAGGCCACTCACCCGTTCCGGCGCGCTCAAAGAGCTGCAGGACCTTTCCTATATATGGCAGTGTTATGCGGATGAGCATAACTGGTTGAACAAGTATGGCCAACGGAAAGAAAACCCCTTCGCAGGCCTGAAGAAGCAATTTCCGGCTCCGCAAAAGACTTCGCCACGAGATTCTACCGAAACGCGCGTAACATTTTCAACCGCAACAATACGGGATAAATGGCTGCAGGGAGTCGGATTGACCGGAACCAACGAACAGGCACGGCGAATTTTGTATACAATCGTCGAGACCGGCTGCGGACCCCAGGAGCTCCTTCATCTGACGGCCGAGAAAATCTGCCTCGATCATCCTATTCCTCACATCCTGATAGCCCCGACGTTGCAAGGCGAGCTTAGAAATATAGTTAAAACCAATAGCAGGGTCAGAGCAGTACCGTTGGTCAGTATTGCTTTGGAATCGATCAAAAGGCACCCTGAAGGCTTCCTGCGCTATTACGACAAGTCAAATGCCTTCAGTTCGGCCGCCAATAAGTTTCTCTTGGGCAACGGCCTTCGCACCGAGAAAACCACAGTATATTCCCTGCGACATGAGTATACTGAACGGTTGCGCCAAAATGCGGTGCCTGAGCATATTCAGCGCCACATCACGGGGCATGCAGATGATATTCATGGCAGATATGGTGCTTTTCCCGACGATCCTGATTTCGATGACAAACTGCAGGAGATGGCATGCTGGATGGAGAAGGCCGCCCTGCCCTTCGACGTCAATGTGGTTTAGCAAGTTTCGGCTTTTATCCAGGTTTGGAAATAGTTGCTGTGATTGCGGCAACTGGACGCGCAGATTGGAGCTTTGCGATGTGTATCGTTTCGTTTGCGAAATAAATATTGTTTCATTTGATGTGAAATTTTATTATATGACTAATTTTGTGGTGATTTTTGTTTGATGAATATAGTGAATTCGTTGGATTTCGCGCTTCTGGTCTGAGTTCGAAGCCTCTGCCGCCCCTGATTGCTGCCTTCATGGGTAAATCAGCAATCAGAGACGGCAGAAAATGGAGAATGTATTGTGACAGACCTGTTTATCTCTATGGGCCATGACATCAGCGTGAAGAATTTAGGTAGTGGATCATTCAGATGTCGAGAACTGGCGTCTGATGAAGTTGCCAAGGTGATCGCTGAGACAAGAGCTAGTGGTGGTGAAATCTCGGGTTACTATAAATTCGACTCCGATTTGTCCGATGATTGCATGAAGCAGTTCGATGAGCTGCTCCTCGCTTTTGAAGCTATCACGGGGACAAGATTGACCAGAAATGATTTCATGAGTGAGCCCGACGAGGATGGCGATCAATTACCCAATCTCAACTATATGACAGCGGTCGATGAAACCTGCCGCATGCTGGTGGTGGGTTACTTCTTCCAATTCAATCCACCCTCAAACATGTCTCCAAAGGCGTGGAAGGAGAGTTTCATGGTTGCGCGGGATCATATGGAATTTAATCTAATAGAACAGGTGCTCTAAACGTGGGCTGCAAACAGCGATGAAATCCTGGCCGAAGTAGCCCAAGAACCTCTAGTTTCGCGGATAGTGGCGAACGAGTTAACGTTGTAATGTCTACAGGACTGTTGGAAGCGTGGCTCAAGACATACCTACCAGAATCCGGGATGCCTTCGAGGTAGAGATCGAATGGCTTCTGGAGTGAGTGTTTTAGGTGCTAGATGGCTTATTTCACTAAATATTATTGACACTTGCAACCGCCGACGCAAGGCGTATAGATCTGATTATTATAATCGCTGCGTTCTGAAACAATACTGGTCCACTATCGGACGCAGTCAAACAAGACGAGAATAACAATATGCCTTTGACGCTTGCTCAGCTTGAGCGACACCTTTTCAGTGCTGCAGACATTCTCCGCGGTAAGATGGATGCATCCGAGTTCAAGGAATACATTTTCGGCATGCTTTTCTTGAAGCGCTGTTCAGACGTGTTTGAGCAGGCTCGTGAAGCCGTCATCCAGAAACGGATTGCAAGTGGAGCTTCGCCCGAACAGGCCGCAGAAGATGCAGAGAACAAGGTGTGGTACGGCAAGAGTGGGACATTCTGGGTGCCCCCTCACTCCCGCTTCTCTTATCTCGTTGATGAAGCCCATGAGAATATCGGCGACAAGCTCAACAAGGCACTTGGCGGCATTGAAGAAAACAATATCGCGCTGGAAGGTGTGCTGGAACATATCGACTTTAACCGTAAGGTCGGCCAAAGCAAGATCAGTGACCAGAAATTGCGTCAATTGATCACCCATTTTGGAATGATCCGCCTCCGAAACGCTGACTTTGAGTTTCCTGATCTTCTTGGTGCAGCCTATGAGTATCTGATCTCTCAATTCGCTGATTCAGCAGGGAAAAAAGGCGGTGAATTCTACACGCCGCGCTCAGTTGTCCGGATGATGGTCCGGCTCCTGAAGCCTGCCCTAGAACATGATATCTATGATCCCTGCTGCGGGTCGGGCGGTATGCTGATCGAGGCCAAGGACTATATCGATCGACATGGCCAGGACGGCCGCAAGGCCAACCTCTTCGGCCAGGAGAATGCGGGCACAGTCTGGTCCATTGCCAAGATGAACATGCTGTTGCATGACATCAATAGCGCAGATCTGCGCAATGACGATACCCTGGCAGCCCCACAGCATGTTGAGAACGGCGAGCTGCGACGGTTCGACCGGATCCTCACCAATCCGCCTTTCTCGATCAATTGGGGATCGAAAGACAAAAACACAAAAGGTGAATTCGTCTGGAAGCCGCAATTCCCCGAACGTTTCTTCCATCAGGTTCCCTTGGGTTCCAAAAAGGCCGACCTCATGTTCCTCCAGCATATGCTGGCGGTTACGCGCGACGGCGGTATGGTCGCCACGGTCATGCCTCACGGCGTTCTCTTTAGAGGGGGTGACGAAGGCCGGATTCGGCAGCAGATCATCGAGAAGGACATGATCGAGGCTGTTATCGGCCTTGGTCCGCAGCTTTTCTATGGAACCAGCATTCCCACCTGTGTGATCGTGTTGCGCCAGAATGTCTCCAATGGTGCCAATCGCGTCTCCGGCAAGCCGAAGGATCGTCAGGGCAAGGTGCTGTTCATCAATGCCGACCGCGAATATGCTGAAGGTCGGGCGCAGAACCATCTCATGCCCGAGCATATCGAGAAGATCGTCACCATCTTCGAGGAATTCCGCGAAATCCCAGGTTTCTCGACGATTGTCGACGTGAAGACCCTGAAAAACAATGACTGGAACCTCAATATCCGCCGCTATGCCGACAACGCTCCGCCGCCGGAGCCACATGATGTTCGGGCGCATCTGGTTGGTGGTGTTCCTAAGGTCGAAGTCGAGAGCAAGGCTGGGCTTTTCACCTCACATGACCTCGATCCGATGGACCTGCTCGTGCCGCATGATGAGCACTATCTGGATTTCCGGGCTGAAATCGCCAAAAGAACCGATATCAAGCCTATGGTCGAAGACAATGCTGGCCTCAAGGCGCGTGAGGCGGCCATCCTTGAAAGCTTCAATGCCTGGTGGCGTGACCATTCGGATGACATCACAGCCCTTGCCGGAACAGAGGATGCCGAGGCACTCATCGGCTTGCGCAGTACTCTGCTCAATAGCTTTTCGACCACGCTTGAAAAGTTGAAAATGCTGGATCCGTTCACCGTGCGCGGTATCATCGCCCAGTTCTGGGAGCAGTCCCATTTCGACTTTCTCACGCTCATGGCGCGCGAATCCAAAGGCGTGATCGATGCCTGGCGTACATCCATTGTCACCGCCCTTGACGACAAGAGTAGCAAGGAAAACCCGCTGGACCACAAGCTTGTCTCTTTCCTGATGGCCGATTTCGTGCGGGAGCTGACCGAGCTCGAGGCCCGCAAGGCCGAGCTTGATGCCGAGATCAAGGCCGCAACCTCCACGCCCGAAGAGGACGAGGAAGAGAATGACGATGCCGAGCCCGTGGATGAGACTCAGATCAAGAAATGGAAGGCAGAGCTGAGGAAGGTCAAGAAATCTCTCAAATCCCGGCAAGATGCGTTTTCCGAGACCCTCAACCGGGACGTCGACGGGCTTTCGCCTGAGGCCGCCTCTGATCTGCTGCTGACTATCCTGCATGATGACATAGAGAAGATCCTCTGCCGCTACATTGTTGCACAACGCAGCCGGATCGTTGCGTCATTCGAGACTTGGTGGGACAAATATCACGAGACTTTGATGGAAATCGAGGACAAGAGGTCCAAGGCCACTGAAAAGCTGGCAGGGTTCCTGAAGGGGTTGGGCTATGTCGTCTGAAACTATTAATCCGCTAATGGCCTCATTGCCTTTGCGGGAACTCTTCAGGATCAATACGGCTCAGATAAATCCGAAATCCTCTCGCAACTCTCTATTTACACATTACAGTATTCCTGCCTTTGACAAATTCGGTGGTCCTGTGACTGAACCTGGAGAAGAAATTGAGAGTAATAAGTTTCTTTTGAATAAACCATGCATCCTCGTATCAAAGCTGAACCCTAGAAAACCACGTGTAAAAGCGGTTTTTCCAATCGAAGAGAATACATGTGCGTCGACTGAGTTTATTTGTTTTGAGCCAATCAACCAAGATGTTAATTTGAGATTCTGGGAATCATATTTTGAAAGTCGACGTTTTTCTTCTGTTCTTGCCAAAGTTTCTGTAGGGTCAACGAATAGCCACACTCGTGCGTCACCTCGGGAAACGCTACTCTGGCTAGTACCAAACCCTTCTATTGCTCTTCAGAACAAGATCGCCGAGCTCCTTGATACTCTGGATGAGGCGATACGGGAGACTGAGACGGTGGTGGCCAAGTTGAAGGCCATGAAGCAGGGGCTGCTCAATGATCTGCTGACCCGCGGCATCGACGCCAACGGCAACCTCCGCCCCACCCTGTCCGAGGCTCCCCATCTCTACAAACAAACCCCTCTCGGCTGGCTGCCGAAGGAGTGGGATGTATCTTATCTGCGAGACATTACAAGTTTGATTACCAGCGGATCCCGAGGGTGGGCAAAATACTATGCTGCGGACGGGCAATTATTCATCCGAAGTCAAAATGTTCGGATGGGAAGCTTTGATCTAACAGATAGACAGCACGTGAATGTTGCAGCTTCTACCGAAGGGGCGCGAACTGAAGTGGAAGCATCTGACTTCTTGGTAACGATTACCGGGAACGGTGTGGGCAATGCTTGTGTTGTTCCGGACACATGGAACGAAGTGGCTTTTGTTAGTCAACATGTCGGATTAGTTCGCTTTTATAACAAAAGCCTCGGCGCATACGCTGGGCGCTACTTTGTCGCTGGAGGGCCAGGGAACTCTCAAATCCTTGACGCACAATATGGGCAGAGCAAACCAGGACTAAATCTCACAAGTCTTCGAGAGCTACGAATGGGGATTCCACCAGAGCGTGAGTGCTTGCGATTGATGCGGATTTTGGCAGATGCTGATGTAAAGATTTCTGTCGAATGCACGCTTCTCGAAAAGCTTCGCCTTCAGAAAACCGGCCTGATGGACGACCTGCTTACTGGTCGGGTGTCTGTCAAACCGCTGCTATAAACCGAGGGGGGCAGGTTATGGGTCATGAATATACCGATGTTGAAAAACCCTTCATGGACCAATGTGTCGCCATGGGTTGGCAGGCGCAGACGGGCAACATGGATGACCCAACCCTGACGGGACGAGCGAGCTTCAAGGCGGTCATCGCCGAGGCAACCTTGCGCGAGCGCCTTCGTTCCATCAATCCCGGCCCTGATGGCCAGCCCTGGCTTGACGATGCCCGCATCTCCGAAGCCGTCAGCGCCCTCACGCGCCACGGCAAGCAGGGCCTGATGGAGGCCAATCAGGCGGTAACCGAGCTGCTTCTGAAGGGGCTGACCGTTGATGGTCTGCCGGGCTGGGACGGCGGGCGCAGCCAGACCATCCGTTACATCGCCTGGGATGATGTGGACGCCAACAGTTTCACCATTGCAAACCAGTTTCGCGTTGACTGTCCTCCCGGCTATGACACGGGCAAAGGCTTCATCATCCCAGATGTCGTTCTTCTCGTGAACGGCATTCCCCTGGTGGTGGTCGAAGCCAAAAGTCCCGGAATCCCGGAACCTTTGGCCGAAGCGGTCAAGCAGCTCCGCCGCTATCACAATGCCCGCAAGGCGGCGTTGGAAGTTGAGGAAAACGAAGGCGCACCGGCCCTTTTCGCCTCTGCTCAGCTGTTGATTGCCACAAGCTTCGATCAGGCCCGCGTCGGCTGCATTGGGGCCGGGCTGGACTATTACGGCCAGTGGAAGACCGTTGTCGGCCCGGATGGTTCCGGCTCTGAGGATGACATTGCCAAGGCAATGGGCAAGAAGAGTCTGTCGGAGCAGGAGCGTCTTGTCGCCGGTTTGCTGCGCCCTGCCCATCTGCTGGATATCGTTCGGCACTTCATTCTGTTCATGCAGGCCGGTGGCCAAACAATCAAGATTGCCTGCCGGTATCAGCAATATCGGGCCGTGAACCGAGCCCTTGAAAGGCTGAAAACCGGCGAGACACGCGCAGAAGATGGCGAATATGATCGCCGGGGCGGCATCGTCTGGCATACGCAGGGCTCGGGCAAGAGCCTGACCATGATGTTCATGATCCGCAAGATGCGCACCGATACGTGCCTGCGGAAATTCAAGGTGATCATGGTCACCGATCGCCGCGATCTTCAGAGCCAACTTTCCGAAACAGCGATGCTGTCGGGCGACGTCGTAGAAATGGCTTCATCCTCTGGGGCCTTGAAAGAACTGGCCCGGCGGAAGGGGCCGGGACTGATCTTTGCCACGATCCAGAAATACCGCACCGATGAGGATACCGCAGATGCGGCTAAAGGGCCGGTCTTCGAGGTATTGAACGAAGACGAGTCTATCCTCGTTGTTGTCGATGAGGCCCATCGGACCCAGGCGGGCGATCTGCATGCCAATCTGCTCGCCGCGCTCCCCAATTGCGCCCGGATCGGCTTCACTGGCACACCCATCATTATGGGAGAGAAGAAGCGCACGACCCAGATTTTCGGCGAATTCATCGACAAATATACGATCAAGGAAGCCGAAGCCGACGGTGCCACCGTTCCCATCCTCTATGAGGGACGCACGGCCAAGGGAGCCGTCAAGGACGGTGCCACGCTGGACGATCTGTTCGAGGACATGTTCAGTGATCGAACAGAAGAAGAATTAGAGGCAATCCGCCAAAAATATGCCACCAAAGGCAATATTCTCGAGGCCCCGGCACTGATCGCCGAGAAGGCCCGTGACATGTTGCGGCACTATGTGACCAACCTTCTGCCTAATGGTTACAAGGCGCAGGTGGTGGCCTATAGCCGGACCGCAGTGATCCGATATTACTCGGCCTTTCTCGTGGCCAAAGAAGAGCTTCTGGCCGAGGCAGAGCACTTGTCAGATAGCGACAAGGCTCTGGATGATGAAGAGCTCTGCACAAGGCCGCCGCGCCTGCAGGCGCTGGTTCAGGCCTGGCGATATCGGGAAACCCTCGCAAAGCTGGAATTTGCGGCAATCATGTCCGGCGACAATAACGACGATGCGAGCTGGAAACAGTGGACTGACGGATCTGCCCAGGAAGCTAGGATCAAACGGTTCAAGAAGCCCCTCTTTCACAAGGATGAGACAAAGTCTGATCCTCTGGCTTTCCTGATTGTCAAATCCATGCTTCTGACAGGCTTCGACGCTCCGATCGAGGGTGTGATGTATCTTGACCGATCGATCAGGGAAGCCGAGCTTTTACAGGCGATTGCGCGCGTGAACCGGACCGGGTTCGGCAAGACATGCGGGATTGTTGTCGATTACTTCGGTGTCGCCCATCACCTTAAAGCCGCTCTTGCGGCCTATTCCGATGAGGATATCGATGGTGCATTGGCAAGCCTGAGCGATCAGGTTCCTGTCTTGAGAGACCGATATATCCGCGTTATCGACATTTTCAGGCATGCCGGGCTGGATGACATTTCAAATGACGAAGACTGCCTGAACGTTCTCGCAACCGAGAAAGTGCGTGCAGAGTTCACCGTGAAGCTCAAGGATTTCCTGAAGTCTCTTGAGATCATTCTGCCGCGCCCCGATGGCCTGCCCTTCGTGAAGGACGCTAAACGGCTTGCCTATATTCATGCCCGCGCCCGCAATCGCTATCGTGACGTTGCAGTCATCGGGTCGGATGTCGGCGCCAAGGTGCGTAAGCTGATTGACGATCACGTCATCTCCCTTGGGATCGATCCCAAGATCCCGCCGGTGCAGTTGACCGATGCCGAGTTCGAACATCAGGTCGAACAGGCAGCGGGCAATCGCGCCAAGGCGTCGGAAATGGAGCATGCAATCCGCTCCTTCATCCGGAAAAATCTCGATTCAGATCCCGTTCGGTTCAAGAAAATCTCCGAGCGGTTGAACCAGATTCTCGATGGCTTTGGGCAGCAGTGGGATCAGATCATAGATCAGCTTCAGGCAATCATTGACGACTTGCGATCGGATTCTCAGAAGGCAGATAACAGTGGAGCAGATATTCCTGACATCTATGTTCCATTCTTGCGGACTGTTCTCGACGCCTGTGGGGCAGATGAGGCCAGCTCTGCAGCGGAACTTCGCGCCTATCATGTTTTGACCATGGTGGTCGTTGATCGCATCGTGGAAGAGATCTTGGCCAATCGATCCATATGGAGTGGCTACAAGATGGCTGATCAGGAAAATCTTCGCGCCGAGATTTTCGAGATCATCCTAGACCAGCCGGTGAAGGGAATGGATGTTGTCTTGGCCGAGAGACTTGCCGACAAGATCATGCAGCAAGCCAAAGCCAACGATGACAAGCTGAGAGGTATCTGATGCCGGACTTACCACTGTCACCAGTAAGAACTGGAGGAAAGTCGGCACGCGAGAACGATCACAGGATCACAGTTGATGATCTTGTCTTTGCGGTTCAACGCAGCGATCGCCGTAAAACCATACAGATAACAGTCGAACGGACCGGCGATTTGTCAGTGACCGCCCCGACACAGGTTGCCGATCAAGATCTCGTCGATTTCATAGAAGAGAAGCTTCTCTGGATTCACACAAAGATTCAGGAGAAGGCAAGACTGCAACAACGGACACCGGTCAAGGAGTTTGTTGAAGGTGAAGGTTTCCTTTATCTCGGAAAGAGCTACAGACTTAAGCTCGTCGAACGGCAGCTTGTTGATCTCTCACTGAAGAACGGTCGCTTTTGCCTTCGAAAGCCGTCGGTTAACAGAGGACGTGATATTTTCGTTTCATGGTACATAAGGCGGGCCCAACAGTGGTTTGAAAAGCAGGTATCGGAAAACGCAAGCCGCATGAGCGTGAAAATAAAAGAGGTAAAGGTGCAGGACCTTGGCTATCGATGGGGCTCATACGGCAGCGATGGCCGAATTCTCTTCCATTGGAAGGCCATCCTCTTGCCGCCACGCATAGCTCAATATGTTGTCATTCACGAGCTCGCTCATGCGCACCATCCCGACCATTCTGCAGATTTCTGGATCAAGGTCGAGCAGCATCTTCCCGACTGGAGATGGCGGAAGGCATGGTTGGCAGAAAACGGAATTCAGGTTGAAGGGTTATAGAAACTCGCCATCCCTGGTCGTTCCAAAAAAGATTGCTGACAAACTGGTTTGTTGTGGGAGTTCTGAGCCGAAGACTGCGCATTTGATTTGCGCTATCTGACGTCTTAGGTGAAACAATCCGTTGCTGCAAATGCCTTCTTAAGGTCGAGTCTTGCATCTCCCTGCGATGACATTTTGCGTTGACACGCAGATCAAGTTTATCTGGCTACCGCGGCCTACCTCTCTCTTTCCATATCTCATCCAAATTAACGTAGCAGATCTGTTATAGCGCACTAACATGGGCGTGGAACTATAGCTTTGTTGCTCCCAATCTCGGCGCCAGTCGTCTTGTTCACCTGATCGAAGTTAAAGGTGATTCAGCGATCGAATGCGCGAACCCGTCCGGCTGAACTTGCGCGTAAAAGTGTAGCCGCACAAAAAAATCTACACAAGACGTAGCGGGATTCCGCAAAGGCCCCAGCTTCCTTCTCAGAAGCTTGAGAAGAGTAGCCCCCCTCGGCGATTGAGAGGGCGCAATAGATGATTCCAAGGGTCTGATTGAAAATCAGCTGCCTTGGAATCCCTCCACCTGAACGGTGGCCTTGCGCGCTGTCTGCGGATCCTGCCGGAGGCCTTTTCTCGAGCAACACGCTCGAGAAATGAGGTCTGCCCTTGCCCGCAGAATTCTACGAATTCCACTCTGCCTTTGAGACAATTTCGACCGACACCCGTTCGAAGGCGTCGGTGAATTTGTCTCAAGGCAAACAGCTGGCAATGGCAAACCTCAATTACATCCTGCGGCCCAGCGCCACTCGATACGAGCAATGCCAACATATATTTGCTCGCACGAATGGCGTGACCTACGGATGCGTGGACAGCGTCGCCGACAAAAAAGAAATGGTGAAGCGTTGCGAAGAGGCCCTTAGCAAGCGGGCCCAAAAGTCTGCCAAAAACAGGTCGGCGAAAGGTGGCGGCCTGGGCAAAGCTGGCGACAAAAACAAGGCCAAAATCAAAGGCGTCGCGCTCTGCTATAAAGGCGTGATCGCTCTGCCCGCTGACGCCAATCCGCTACATCTGATGCATATGGCCCAGGAAATCCTTGAACATCTTGCTGCCGACTCTGAGGCTATGGTCGTAGCGGCGATCCATTATGATCGGCCCGGTAATCCTCACCTGCATTTGTGGATCGTGGACGGTCCTGAGACGATGGAATCGGCACGAGCCAGAGCTGAAGAAAGAAAGGCGCAACGATCTGAAGACGATACAAAAAAGACTCGTGTTAATCGCCGGGATCAGGTGCGTCTCAATGAAAGATACGGCTACAAAAACGGGCGACATGAGATTGGTCAGATCATCGATCGGATCTCCGTGTGTGAAGGTTTGCGTCGGCCTCAACTGCTTACGCTGGCAGAAAGAGGGCTCGACAAACTGCCTCAGGTGCATGAAGGGCCAGAGCCAAAGCATAAGTTCGAAAGATACGGGCCAGATGCCGATCTGTCCTATCAAGCGCAGGAAAAGCTGCTTACAAATTTCTGGCGAATTTTGCGGAACAATTATGATGTTTCAGCGTGGGATCCGGCCAAACCAATCGTCGCTGACATTGAGATCTTTCCAGATCGTCTGCGTTCCTTCGCAGGCTGGGCGATCGAGCAGATCAATGAATACGTCGACAAGGGGCACCATCAAACAGTCTATGCGGCAATGCCAACTTTGGCACTGACCCAACAATTACTCGGCCCATTTTGGCAAGGTTCTCGGGCGCAAAAGAAGAAGAGTCTTGCTGAGCATGCAGCAACTCCGATAACTGAAATATCTGGCGATGGGGCCGATCAGCAGGCAACCGAACAGCAACCGCCGCTGCAGAAAATGCAGCTGACAATGGAGCCCGCAGAAATCAGCTCTGCCAAAAATATCCAGCCCAAGATTGAAGAAAGCCTTCCCGCCGAACCTGAGCATCCCAAAGCTGTTTTGGGTGAGAAAGATACTACTTCGAGCCTTGAAGAATTTAAAAGCGTTGAGTTGGAATTCGATCAGATTTGTAGCTCTTTCTGGTGTGAGTTCCTCGAGAAGGAATGGGACGCTCTGGATGCGCAACCCATGGAACTAGGTTCTGGACGATCACGAAGTTCAGTGCAACGGGTCCATCAGGCAGCAAAAGCTGCAATTGATCAAGACGGTTCAACATTATCTCGTACCGAGGGTCTCAACTCGTCTCGGCAACATCAGGAAACTCATCGAGAAATGGCCTATGCAGACAAGCTACTGTCATCAGTGCCCACTCTCGTAATCGAACGGTTGATGGGGGAAATTGATTACCAAGAATTCGAGAAAGAACTGGATCTGGATGGGACGGAAATTGCTGCGGCGCCATCAATTATCTCGCCACAGGCACCACTTTTGCCATCTGCGCCAAACAAGGCCGTTACAAAAGACGCATTTTCATATGAACCGATCAAGACAACTCAACTGGATCCAGATTGGGAGGAGTGGGATGAGGAATGGAGTGCTGTTGAGATTGTCGGCATTAACAGCAGAAATCATACCCCCAGTAAAACCTTGGCAGCAGAGCCTGCCCCTCAGATCAGGACACCGCTGAATAAAGAAAGTCTTCCGCCTGCAACGATTGGCGCGATAGACAACGTCAGTAAAGAATCTTCTACGGCACAGCCACCTGCGCAGACAGCTCGCAAATCTCCTCGAAAATCCCTTCAGGAAGGAATTCAGATGTGTCTTGATCGACAATCTCTTCGATCATCTTCAGACCCGATCAAAAACGCTCAGGCCGACCATGCCCGTACTTGCGAAGTGTATCGTCGCAGAGGTTTATTCAAGGCCGTATTCGATAAAGATACTGCTCGCTATGACGCTGTATTATCGCCCGAAGAAGACAAAGATCGTCTCACTTGGCATTTTTATGACCTGTGCCACAAACAGCTCCATGATCTCATCCAAAAGCTTCCTGAGCTCAAGCGGCACATGGTAGTTTATTCCCGATCCAGTTCGAAAGTTCGAGATGTGACGGGAGCTCCGCCCTCTTGGTCTGAAATTAAGGAAATCGTCATACAGCGTCTCCGGAATTCAAGTCGACATAGGTCTGATGATGAGAGATAGCTACATCCTCAAGGAGGAAATTATCTTCCCCTCTCCTTAGAATTTTTATTTCATTTGAAGTGAATTGCCATTCGGGCAACCGAAATGTGCGCAGCGGGTCTGGTGACGCCGCGCCCGATCCGGTTCGCCAGAAAGAGAAAACAGAAAAGGCAGGTGTCAAAATCCCTTCAACCAAGGTCGGAGATATTTATGACCACCGCCAATAATTTGTCTGCGAAGCACGCCAGCAACTGGCAAGACACTGTCAGCTGTGGCGACATTGTTGCCTTTGAGATGCCTTCAGAACATCTCCACAATCCTCTACAACCACCCAAGAAGGCATTGCCATGGCTTGTTGTCGACGAGGCAATCTATGTCGGCACCCGTTATCTGACCCTCGCACGGGGACATGCCATCGGGACAACTTTCAACCACGGAGCCCAAATCCGGGTCGAACATTCTGCCGCCTTTGGTGCTGCAGGTCTCTCACAGCCAACAGTCTACAATCTGCGTGGCCTTGTGATTGTCTCTGTCAACCATGAAGGCTTTGCACCCAACAAGGATGGAACACCAGTCCTTGGTCGGTTGGTTGGCGACGAGCTCGTTCAGTTGGAACACCTTAGAGCTCGTATCCATGCCATCAACGTTGAGCACGCAGAAGGACGAGCCGATCTGCTCAAACTGCAAGCCCTGCTTGCCAAGAGATCTGGCCGCCAAATGTCCGGGATGATTATCCCTGCGCCGATTGCCATCCCGACACCCGATCCCCAGCAGTAGTCACAGAGTGCTTTGAGATTTGTCCGACCAGCCACGGTGTCGGCCGGACAAATCACTAAACCAATCTCTACGAAAGGAAGTTACATGCCCCTTATTCCCGAAACCTATCGCCACAATATTTCGCTTCTTGTTGATCAGCACAAGACCGATGCCAGCCGCATCATCGATATCGGAGCCGATGCAATCTGCGCGGCCCGAAGGGCGTTATCCTCTATGCCCGATATTGCAGTCGGCGATATTTTCGACGACATCAGGCCATTACATGCCCTGATCGATGCTGTCAGCAATCGCTGTGTTCTGGATCCGCAATTTGACGAGATCGTCGACGATTTGCTGGAGGCTTTGCCCAACCTGGATGAGGCCGATCCTTTGGCTTCATCCTACGCCAGTATCCGCGCTGATCTGCAAGAAGCTCAGTATTTTGCCAATCGGTTTCTGGATATCATTCACGCTGAGAAGCGACGGGCACAATCGTTCAGAGAGATGTAAATCAAGTAAAGCGCACCGAACAACCTCGCCATCCATAACGTGATGGCGAGGCCAATGAGACAGCATCGACGGCAAAGCAGATCGTTGCGACGGAAACGGCAGAAACCTAGAATAAACCCTCATGAATTCAATTGGTTAACTTTATTGTCAATTTCATTTGGGTTTGTGAAAATTTTGCCCTATGAAAAGCCGCACATATTGCGCCCATCGCCAGCGATCACCGCGGCCTAAATAACGCACATCGGGACTGACAAGATCCCTGATCTCTTCGAATATATCAGGAGAACGAGGTGATCAAAGAGCTTTTCGGCACAAATCTCGGTCTTGAGAGCGTTTTTCTCTCGAAATTGACGATTTCTGGTTTGGGAGGCTATTGCCGTTTTCCCTATTTGCTGAGTGGTCAATCATTGACAGGCCCTCGGCAGCACAAACGCTTGCCGCAGAAACACCAAATTGGTTTGTTCTTCATGGATAATTCTATCGATGTCGACAAGAAAGACAATAATACGCGCCGTAAAGCACCTCGGGAGCTGAGTGGTGAAGATTATCTGATTATCTTCGATGTCATGAACAAGGAAATCAGACGCCGTCTCCTATCCGACAGTTGAAGGAGGCGTTTGAAATACAGGAAAACATCTTTGATAAACTTATGTTTGTGCGAAGAGATGTTGGATTCACATCCGAAGTTCGACACCTGCTGATGGCGCGATGGATTGGGGGCTGTTGACGTCCTGATTTTCCCTGTGAGCT
Organism: Cohaesibacter sp. ES.047; assembly: GCF_900215505.1. NCBI lineage: Bacteria > Pseudomonadati > Pseudomonadota > Alphaproteobacteria > Hyphomicrobiales > Cohaesibacteraceae > Cohaesibacter > Cohaesibacter sp. ES.047. The sequence goes on along the minus strand of NZ_LT907844.1, from coordinate 3,884,707 downwards.
AGTATTCCAGCGGTTCGCTGCCGTGGTTTAGGATGTTGAGATATTGACGGTAGGCAAAGACTTTGTTGCGCTCCTTGCCGGTTATCTCATGCACAATTCCAAGTTCTTCTAATGTTGTGAGGCTGCGCAACACGGTAGGCAGGGAGATGCCACATGCGTTTTTTAATCTGGTGGTATTGGTGACAGGTTGCTTTTGTAAATAGGCATGGATTGAGAGCGTCGCTGCTGTGGATTTGCCCGACTCTTCAATTCGTGTTCGATCTGTATCGAAAAGCAGAATCATGTGTTTCGCTGCCTGTGTTGCTTGATTGGCTGTATCGATCACTCCGGTAAGAAAGAAGGTAATCCAGTCTTCCCAGTTTCCTGTCTCGCGTACATTCTGCAGATGATCGTAATACGCTTGCCTATTGGCCTTGAAATACAAGCTCAGATAGAGAAGCGGCGCTTGTAGCACTCCTTCGGCGCACAATATGAATGTGATCAGCAGGCGCCCCAGTCGTCCATTCCCATCCAGAAAGGGGTGGATGGTTTCGAATTGCACATGAGCCAGTGCCGCCTTGATCAGAACTGGAAGGCGGACAGTTTCATCGTGAAGGAACTTCTCAAATGAATCGAGGCAGTTCATCAACTCTTCTGGTGGGGGAGGAACAAATTTCGCTGTGTCTGGTCGTGTTCCTCCGATCCAGTTCTGGCTAACTCGGAATTCTCCTGGGCTCTTGTTGCCGCCTCTTGCGTTGTTTAGCAACTTTGAATGGATCTCGCGAATGAGCCTTAGTGAAAGCGGAAACTCTTTAAGACGTTCCATGCCATAGTTCATTGCTGCAACATAGCATGAGACTTCTGTCACATCGTCAAGGGGGGCTCCGGGTGCCGCTTCCGCTTCGAACAGAAGCAAATCAGAAAGTGATGACTGGGTGCCTTCAATTTGGGATGAAAGAACCGCTTCTTTCCTGATATACATATAGAGAAATAAGGACGGGTCCGGCAAAATAATGCTGATGCCATCCAGTCGCCCAAGAGCCGTGCTCGCACGATCAAGCAGAGGATAGAGCTCTTCCATCCGAAGTGGTGGGTTGGGAGGCAGCGGTTTGGGAACATATGAAAAGTAGGATGTCCGACCACCAATTGAACATTCTTTTTTCGTTCCAATACGGGCTGTAAGGTCAAATTCGGTCATTAAATAACGTTTTCTCTGATTTTTGTTAGTTAATTACTGTAACTAACACGCATGAAAGATGCAAGAGAACAACTAACGTAAAGTGCGTTTTTCGTTATTTAAAATTGATATTCTGCCTTGTAGTCGAAGGTGGTAGAGGCGCGAGGTCATGCTGCCGTGACTGCTCGGGAGTAATGTTTGAAGTGATGCCGTTGCTTGACGGATATTCACATGAGGCTACCGTTTTCCAGCAGATAGGTTCCGGATTTGACGGTTCAGACACGCTCTGATAGTACATATTCACAGGTGTTTGGTGCAATAGAAAACGCAATAGAAATGCAATAGGTTTTTGAGGTTTGATTGGTTGAAAAATGGCCAAAATTGGCCATTTTAGAGGTCGGTTCGAGTCCGGCCTGGGGAGCCACTTTAGGGCCTTCTGATTAAGCTCAGGAGGCCCTTTTTCATGGAAATGTGGCGCAGCTTTTCGCTTTGCACTGGTCGGCGTTTTTCTTTGTATAATCCCTGTCGCTAGATAGTCCGCTTAAGCAGGCTTTTTTTGCCCCAGGCGATGGACTCATGGCTAACTGCTCGTTCCATTTTTACGACATGATTTCCCTCTACGTTACCTACCTGCTTGACAATCAAACGAGGCGGCCTCGCCCAGGAGGGGATAGCGGGAGGAGTGAAGGAACAAAGCAGGTGGGTGAAGAGCCGACGACCAAAGGCGCTCAGACTTCTGGACGCGATCTCAGAATTGACGTTTTGCGGGGCTTGGCGCTGGTTACGATTTTCATCGACCATGCGCCAAAGAACCCTTGGGCATCCTATACAATAGGAAAGTTTGGTTTCTCCGACGCTGCCGAAGCGTTTGTCCTCATGTCAGGCATCGCCGCGGGCCTTGCCTATTCTCGCCCTTTCTTTGGCGACAACAGCAAACAGGCCTGCATCAAAATCTGGCGGCGTGCCGGCGTGATCTATGGGGCGCATATTTTCGCGACAGTCGCGGTTATCGGTCTTTTGTTGGCGCTTTCACTGATCTGGCCCTTGATGCCTTTGATCAAGGAACTGAATGTTGCACCTTTCCTGCAGCATCCGATCCAAGCCACAACCCGCCTGTTCTTGCTGACCTATCAGCTGGGCTACTTCAACATCTTGCCGCTCTATACCGCATTGTTGCTGGTTTTGCCGTTGTTCTTGCTGGTTGGCCGGTGGCGCTTGGATGCGCTGTTGGGACTATCCGCAGGCCTTTGGTTGGTGACCCATTTGATCGGTCTTTACGTGCCCGGATGGCCGTCCGGGGCGCGCTGGTTTCTCAATCCGTTCGGATGGCAGTTGCTGTTTGTTTTTGGGCTGATGGTGGGCATTCGCAAGAAACAGGGCCGCATGCTGGTACCTTTCGCCGGATGGTTGTATGCCGCCTGCATCGCATTCGTTATTGCTGGTTGCTGGTGGCAGCTTTCCGGTCGGCCAGCCCTGCCCCGCGTCAGCCTGATGCCGGGATTTGTCTATGACATGACCAAAGACAATCTAGCCTTTTTGCGCCTTCTGCATATCCTCGCGTTGGGGTATGTCATCGCGCATTCGAAGTGGCTAAGCTGGCTGCTGCAGCAGCGCTTTTTCATCCTCTTTGCCGTACTCGGGCAGGTCAGCCTGACGACCTTTGTCACCGGCTCCCTGATCGCGGCTTTCCTGCATATGCTGCGGGTTGTCGTGCCGCAGGATGTTTTTCTCGACACAGTGTTGCTGTTGCTTGGTGTCGCCATTCAATACGGCCTCGCCCGTCGAGCGCTCAATGCAAAGAAAACCGCCCGCCTCAATAAAAGGACGCTCAGCGCGGCATAGCTGATGGCGGCTGCCTGCAAAGAAAACTCATGTGGGAAGACTAATATTCTGGGCGCAGAAGCTACGAAACCAAGAAGGCGAAATTCCGGTTTGCCTTCGAGAGCCTGCGAGAATGTAAAAGAAAATGCCGATCAATCCTGTTTTGGCCTTACTGTTCATGGAACCTTTCGCCTCTTCGCGAATTTGTGACTCTGTAATGCGAGCTTTCGTGCCGTGGTGGCGTGCCGGCGCGTAAGGTTCACAATCTGATTGCTCTGGTTTTGGCACCGGAGCCTCCGCCTGCCCGGTCCGCCTGATTGAATTTTCAGGGACAAAGCTATTTTAATCGAAGGCCAGAAATCATGAAAAAGACACTTGTATCTGCTGCTATCACGTTGACTGCGGCACCGACAGCCTTGGCCTCTTTCGCTCTGGCCCATAAGGGCTGCTGAGGAGTGGCTGCCTCTTCATCGCCGACAATCCTGCAAATCGGCTTCTGCACTGTCATATACTCGAACATGCCGCTGACGGCATTGCCACTTGGTTTGAAGTAAGTGAATGATTTCAATATGAAAAAGAATAGAAAAATGCGTAATTCTCACTCAGCAGATCATAAAGAGGTTTCACGTAGGGCTCTTTTGAAAGGTACGATACTGACAAGTTTCGGGCTTTTGGCGGCCTGTAGTACGCGTTCCGAGCGGCCTCGGGCGAACCTGAACCCACCCGATCCATTCCAGGCAATGTATGGCCCCCTCCCCTATGAGCGGTTCCCGCTGCCTGCGGTCGATATATCAAAGATCGACAGAAAATTTCTGCGACAGGAAGTGCCCTATAGAACGAATGAAAAGGTCGGAACACTTGTTGTCGATACGCGCAATTTCTTCCTTTATCTTGTTCAGGAGCATGGCCGCGCCATACGATACGGAGTGGGGTTGGGACGTGCCGGATTTGAATGGTCAGGGCGCGCGATTGTCGCACGAAAAGCCATCTGGCCGACTTGGACCCCTCCCGAAGAAATGATTTCAAGAGAGCCAGAACTTGAACAATGGAGTTACGAGAATGGTGGCATGCCTCCCGGACCGGACAATCCGCTAGGGGCTCGTGCGCTCTATATCTTTCAGGATGGCAAGGATACGCTTTACCGAGTTCACGGTACCGCCGAAGTCTGGTCAATCGGCAGAGCTGTCTCCTCTGGCTGCGTGCGGCTGCTCAATCAAGACATCATTGATCTTCACCGCAGGGTTCCCAACCAAACCCCGATTGTCGTGATCTAGAGACGGGCAGCGCTTGGTATCTTTGACCCAGTCTTTAACCTTTGAAGCAAGTCGATGATATGAACGGCTCGCTTCTGATGCCAAGGGAGATAATCGCAACAATCAGAGCCAATTCACTTTATGTCTTTCCACCATTTTTAGATGTCGTACATCCTAAATATATTCGCCGTTTTCCCTGTCTTAAGGCGCGTGGTTTCGACCGATAATTTGCAATGGGTCAACCCAAAACCAAATTCCAGCAGTCCTTCTCAGGTTCAATTTTTACTGGAACCATACGAGTTCAAGTGAGTTGTTCCTGAAGAAATTGAAGGAAATGAAATGGAATTTGGCGCGTTAAGAACAAAAAGAAGTCAACACAATGCCCAGCACAAACTAAGGACTTCGAAATGCGTGGGACGATGAAATTAACGGATATATTGAAGAAAATTCATAAGGATACGGACGGCAATAAAATCGAAGCCGGAGAAATGGTGGATATTCTGGAGCATCGAGGTTTCGGTCCGTTGTTGCTCGCGGCTTCCTTGCTTACTGTTTTGCCGACCGGCGGTATACCCGGTGTGCCGACGGTCACCGCCATTCTCGTAATCCTCATCGCCGGACAAATTCTTTTCGGCCGTCAATGTCCTTGGGTGCCAGAGTTTTTGCGCAAACGCTCGATCGAGAAAGAGACCTTCGAACAGACGCGTAAAAAGGCCGAGCCTTACACAAAATTTTTTGATCGTTTTCTAAAGCCGCGTTTGAAAGGCTTGATGTCGAGTGGCGTCGTCAAAGCAGTCGCTGTTTTGTGCATTGTCTTGGCATGTCTTATGCCGCCTTTGGAAGTGGTGCCATTTGCTGCGATCTTGCCAGCTTTGGCTATTGCTTTGATGGCCGTGAGTTTGAGTGCCAAAGATGGAATTGTTATGATTGTCGGACTTGTCATCGCATCTGTCGGGATTTTGACTTCCGGATATCTGTTATTCTAGAAACTGGATATAAGCCCTTCGGATTTTGAAAATCATCGTTGGCGCTGTGACTGTGAGTATAATGCGGTCGCCAGCAAATTTGCTCCGCCCTCCCAAGAGGATGTGCAATACGGTATCCCCTATGTTCTTTTGGACAAAACAAAAGCCCCGTCGCGTGTTCGCGGCGGGGCTTTTTGTTCTTTTACACGGAGTAACCGCTTCGGGCGACTGCAAGTTATCTATGCTCCGACGATCTTGCCTCCGTTGGGATGCAGGGTTTGTCCGGTGAAGTAATTGCCATCGGATGACGCAAGGAAAAGATAGGCGGTTGCGACCTCCCAAGGCTGACCCGCCCGTCCCAACGGGGTTTGCACACCAAAGTCATCGATCATTTCGGGCGGCATTGATCCGGTGATAAAGGGCGTCCATATCGGGCCCGGAGCAACTGCGTTGACGCGAATGCCCTTCTCGGCCAGATTGAGTGCCATCGAGCGCGAGAATGCAAGCGTCGCACCTCGCGTGGTGGAATAGGTGATGAGACTGTCATTGCCCTTGAAAGCATTCACCGAGGTCGTATTGATGATCGATGCGCCTTCCTTCAGATGCGGCAAAGCTGCCTGAGTGCAGAACATGTTGGCATGGATATTGGAATCGGTCATGCGTTTGAGCCGATCTTCGGTAAGATTGGCAAAGTCACTGTCTATCCATTGTAGAGCAGCATTGTTGATCAGGATATCGAGCTGTCCGAAACGATCAATTGTCTGGTTTATGGCATCAAAGGCATGGTCCCTTCTGGAAAGGTCGCCGCGGATAAGCAGGGCTTCACCGCCCTCTTCTTCTTCGACGATGCGACGGGTTTCTTCGGCATCGCGATCCTCATCAAGATAAGCAATGGCAACTTTTGCTCCTTCTCGGGCAAAGAGCACGGCGACGGCTCGGCCTATGCCGCTGTCACCGCCCGAAATGAAGGCGACTTTGTCATTCAGTTTCCCCACTCCCGGATGTCGGGGCATGTAATCCGGCTTGGGGATCATTTTGTGTTCGTCACCGGGCATGCTGTCCGGTTTGCGATCGGGCGTTGTATGTTGTTCATTCATCTCTCTGTCCTGTTGGTTTATTCAAATCCGTTCTGGTTTTCAGAGCTTGAAATTGGTGCATTTTGATTGTCAGCTATTCATCGCGCCGACAGCGCCTCCATCGACGCGGTACGCAGAGCCATTGGTAAAGGAAGCTACATTTGAACACAGCAGTGCCATGACAGAGGCCACCTCTTCGGGTTGTCCTCGTCGCATCAAAGTCAGATATGGGCGCTCTTCCTCAAGGAAGCTTTCGATTGCTTCTTCCTTGGATACACCCAGATCATCGCTGCGCTTGTCCATCATGCCATCGGTCATCGGGGTCTCGATGAAGGCGGGAGCAACTGCGTTGATCAGGACGCCTTTGGGTCCATAGGCCAGAGACGCGGATTTGGTGTAGTTGAGAAGCGCTGCCTTGGATGCATTGTAAACTGCTTCTTCTGGGTAGGGCTGAACCGCATTCTCAGAAACAGTGAACACGATGCGCCCCCAGCCTTTTTCGACCATTTGCCCGACCAAGGCGCGAGCGATGCGTACGGAGCCGAGAAAGTTGATCTCCCAACAAGCGCGGAACTCCTCATCGGTCATTTGCAACGGATCCCCCTTGGCGCCGGTGATCCCTGCCGTATTCACGAGGATGTCGACGCCACCGGCCGTCAGACCTGAGGCGGCCAGAACATCAGCGCCGCTTTGATCCGTAACATCGACAACAACTCGGTCGACAACATTCGGGATATCATCGGTATCGCGTTCAAGAGAGTCTGCGTCGCGTCCGGTCAGAATGAGTCTTGCGCCTTCTGCTGCGAGAGCTTTGGCACTTGCCTTAGCGATGCCTGAAGAGGCTCCTGTGATAACGGCAAGCTTGTTTTCGATTCCTAGATCCATGTTACAATCCTTCCGTATCCTTGACATTGTCCAACGTGCGCGCCACAGCCTAGCCTGTTGCATCGGCGCTTCTGACCATAAACATGGCGGGCGATGCTCGCGTGTTGGACGCTTTCATTTGGCCAACGTGTCGTCATGAAGAATGGTTCCCTTTTTCACTCAGTGAGCTTTTTTTTAAAAAGGCCGGGTCGAAGGGTCGGTTTTGGCTGTTGTTTGGTCGATAAGGAACAAAATCGAATTCCGATGGTTTCATACAGAAGGGTCATGCAGGCCGGGATCTCACTAGCATGATACTGCAGCGGCCCCGGCGCCAAGCAGACCATGACTATCCCTGATCACATGCGTCACGGGTGATCGGGAGCACAAATCGAGCAGGATTCAAAATGCCAGCAACAGAACGCGACGCTGAACTTGTCTATGCAATCACGCACTTGGGGCGCCCGCCGCAACCACCCGAATGGTGGCGGGGCGCTGTTTTCTACGAAGTTTATTTGCGCTCGTTTATGGACAGCTCCGGGGATGGCCTTGGAGATTTGCACGGGATCATCAACAAGCTTGACTATATCCAAGCGCTCGGTGTGGAAGGCCTATGGATCACCCCGCCCTATGCATCGCCCCAGACAGACAACGGGTATGATGTGAGTGGATTCCGCGAGATACATCCGCCATTCGGCACGCTTGACGATGCCAAGGAACTCATAGAAGAGGCACACAAGCATGACCTGAAGATCATGTTCGATCTGATCATTGGGCATACATCCGAGGAACACCCTTGGTTTCTGGAAAGCAGCTCCTCACGCGACAACAACAAAGCCGACTGGTATGTCTGGTCCGACCCAGCTCCGGATGGAGGCCCCCCCAATAACTGGATCAGCTCCTTTGGTGGCCGCGCATGGCGGTGGGTGCCGCAGCGCGCGCAGTTCTGTTATCGACCATTCCTACGCAGCCAGCCAGCCCTGAATCTTTTCAATCAGGACGTTCTCGATGAGATGCTGGATGTCATGCGTTTCTGGCTCGATATGGGGTTGGATGGCTTTCGTCTGGATGCGGTGCAATGCCTGACGTATGATCAGGATTTGCGCTCCAACCCCTCCGCGCGGCACTCAGACAACCCCTTCGTCGGGGGCGGTCCCAACAACCCGTTCAAGCAGCAGCTTCATCTGTTTGATCGCGATGTACCGGAGACGATTCAGGTTCTGCACCAGATCCGGGCGGTGGCCGAAGAATATGATCCCCCAAAAGTCCTCATCGGTGAGTTGGCCGACGTCGACAGCTCTCGGCTTGCTCCCAAGTATTCGGTTGGCAACGAACGTCTGCACGCGGTCTATGATTTTGATATTATCAATCGCTGCAATTCCCCACGGGACTGGGAGGAATTGCTCGAAGTACGTTCACGCTATCTCGTTCCAGGATCGAGCCTTAATGTCTTCACAAACCACGATTCAGAACGCTCTGTCTCCCACCTGATGAAGGAGGCTTGCGCGAATTGCCAGAGAGATGCAGCAGCCAAACTGTTGCTGTTTCTGCAAGGCACTCTCGCTGGAGGGGCTATTCTGTTCCAGGGTGAGGAACTTGGCTTGCCGCAGCCTGTTCTGGACAAGGACGAAATCAAGGACCCCTGGGCCAAGGCCCTCTGGCCAGACTTCACGGGGCGGGACGGTGTTCGGTGTCCCATGCCCTGGGAGTCCCAATCACCCCATGGCGGCTTTACGCAGGCAGACCAGCCTTGGCAAAAGCTTCCAGACGAGCATATAGCTCTCAGTGTTGATCGGCAGGAAGACGATGATGACTCCGTCTTGCGTTTCACGCGCCGACTGTTACGCTGGCGTAAGGATCTGCCCCTGCTGAAAACCGCAGTTGAACGCTTGCTACCTACGACGACGGACGATGTGATCGCTTTCGAGAGAGAACGATCAGGTGAAAATCTGTTCTGTTATGCCAATTTCAGCCTCGAAGCGCGCGAGATCGAGCTGCCTCACGCGGCTCTGCGCGTGGAATTCAGCAATGGCGAAATTACCCTGGCAGGCGACACCCTTCATCTGGGCCCACTTGGTGTGGCTGCCCTCGCCTAACTTAATTCCAATTATCAAGGAGCTCTCATGAACGTCGTTGATCATCCCCGCTCCCCCTTGAATGATTCATCAAACCGGTCTGTGCACTGGTGGCAGCGCGCCACCGGCTATCAGGTCTATCCCCGCAGTTTTGCCGATAGCAATGGCGATGGCATGGGGGACATTCCCGGCATCATCTCCAAACTCGGTCATCTGGTCGATCTGGGCGTCGGCTTCATCTGGCTCTCCCCGGTTTATGTGTCTCCCATGGTCGATAACGGCTATGATATCTCTGACTACCGGGATATCGCGCCCGAGTTCGGAACGCTGGATGACATGGACAGGCTAATTGCCGAGGCAGAGGAACGCGGAATTGGCATCGTGATGGATCTGGTCGTAAACCACAGCTCCTCCCTACATGAGTGGTTTCGCACAGCGAGGGTATCGCGGGATGCTCCCGAGCATGATTACTACATCTGGCGCGATCCTGCTGATGATGGCGGGCCACCAGATGACCAGACTGCGGCCTTTGGTGGCTCTGCCTGGACCTGGGTTGAGGAAGTCGGCCAATATTACTTTCATTATTTCAGCCCCGCACAACCTGATCTCAACTGGCAGAACCCGACTTTGCGTGCCGAGATTTATGACATGATGCGCTGGTGGCTTGATCGAGGCATCGCCGGTTTCCGGATGGATGTCATTAGCCTGATCGGCAAGGATGTCGACGCGCGTATCTATGAGGAAGGCCCCGATCTGCATCGTTTCTTGCAGGAGATGCACGAGGAAGCACTAAAGGAGCGTGACATCCTCACCATCGGCGAGAGCTGGGCTGTTTCTCCTGAAACCGGACTTCTTTATTGCGGTCGGGATCGCAAGGAACTCGATATGGTGTTCGAATTTTCTCACATTCGCGAAGGTTGGGATCCAGAGCATGGCAAATTTGCGCCCAAGCCCTTCGATCTGGTCACTCTCAAGCGGGCCATATTTGAATGGCAGGACTTGTTTCGAGAGGATGGCTGGAACGCGTTGTTCCTGTCCAACCACGATCTGCCGCGACAGGTCTCGTTCTATTGCGATGATACCACCTATCGGCGGGATTCGGCGCGCATGCTTGCAACGGTCCTGCATCTGCTCAAGGGGACGCCCTTTATCTATCAAGGCGAGGAAATTGGCATGACCAATGCCCGTTTCACCCGCATTGACCAGTATAAGGACCTTGAAACACTAAATCATTTTGAGGATCAGATTGCGAAAGGTGTGCCACCCGAGCAGTTTATCGCCGGAGCCAACAGAAACAGTCGCGACAATTCCCGCACGCCCATGCAGTGGACGTCAGCTCCCAATGCCGGCTTCACTGCCGGTACGCCATGGATCGAGATGAACCCGAATGCGGACGAGATCAATGTCGAGCAGGATATGGCGCATCCAAAAAGTATTCTGGCCCATTACAGGAAACTGGTTGAGTTGCGTCTGAATCTTGACGTGATCGCGTTCGGCCAGACAAAACCGTTGCTCGAAGATGATCCGTCAATCATGGCCTATTTACGTGAGCTGGATGATCAGCGTGTCCTTGTGGTAGCAAACTTCACTGCGGAGACACAGAGCGTTATGCTGCCTGCCGATGTTCGTGGACTTGGAAAATGTCTGGTTGCATCTCATGACCATCACGAGCGTATCGGTCCCGATCTTGAACTGGCACCCTATGAGAGCTTCGCGTGCCTGATGGAAGCATAAAGAGTTTGCGAACATCAAAGAGCGCCAAGCATTCGGACTGAACACCTTGATGGAGTGTGGCTCTCGGTGACTGGATCTTCGGGTTGCCATACTGCAGATCCTGCCAGCAACGATGTCTGAAACAAACTGAAGTGTATTTGCGGTGAAGGTTCAGAGCGTCTGGCAGCTCTCTTGACACATAACTCAGCTGATTTGAGAAAACAGTTTGTCAACGGTACCTAGGAGAACAACGAGGACGACCGGTAGCATTTCACGCCCCGCGTGGTGATCCACCTCGTGACCCATGTTGTCTTCTGCCCGGACAAAGACAAGACGATCCGAAGGCAATATGATTTCGATAAAGATACCGGACATAAGGAATTATGCGTAAACAAATTGAAACCGGTCGGCGTTGCGATTGGAAAATTCATCGCAACGGGTTTAGCCAGATCCATACGGACAACGAAGATCAAACAGAAGGCCCGCAGATCTGCTACACTGATCCGATTGACTGTCCCGGATTTTGGCAAATTGGCAATCGGGGCTGGCGCGGACTATCACCGGACGGATCCCGAGAATGCAAAGCTTGAAGCGCCTGATTGAAGAGCACGAAGACTGGTTGATAACGCGTGTCGTGGACTATGCCAAGGCCCTTGGTTACGCCGAATATACCTCAACCCTCAAGGAGGCCTGGCGGGCTTCGATATGCGGTTTGAGCGGCCCCATGATCGCAGCCATCGAGCTCTATGATGAACCGCCTGAAATCATCGCAGGTGATGATTTCAATCGCCATCCGATTACCGCCTTCGGCATCGAACAGGCGCGCCATCATCGCGCCCGCGGCATCACTCTGGCCCAGTTTCTTGGACTTACGAAATATTATCATCAGAGCTATGCGGATCTCGTTGACGAGATGGGCGACAGTCTCAATGACCGCAAGAAAGCTCGGCTATTTGTCGACCGCTTTTTCGATCTCGTTGAAATCGGCTTTTGCTCGGAGTGGCGCAGCGTCCCCGAAAACGCCAAGCTCCTCGAAGTCCAGAATGAGAATCGCCAGATTACCAATGAGAAGAACAAGTATCTCACGATCTTCGAAAGCCTCAACGACCCGGTGGTCCTTCTCGATTCCAGTTACAAGATCCAGAACATGAATCTCGCTGCCCAGACGTTGTTCGTTGGCTGGAGTGAACCGGGGGCGATCTATTATTCCAGCGGGCAAAGCGCCAGATTGGAAAGCCAGCTGGATAGCCTGATCCCCTACGCCAAAAGCAAAACAAATTTCCAAAGCGTGCTCCAGACCAATGAAGGCGCGCGGCATTTCGATGTGCGCATTCAGGATATGCTCGACATCAGCGAGAAGTTTCTGGGCACCGTGATGATCTTCAATGACATCAGCGAGCACAAGCGCGCACGAGAAGCTGCCGAAGAGGCCAATAGGGCCAAATCGGACTTTCTTGCCACGATGAGCCATGAAATCCGGACACCGCTTAACGGCATTCTTGGACTCGCAAGGCTTCTTGCCGATACGGAAACATCGGAGCGCCAGAAGAACTACATCAACGGTATCCGAAGTTCGAGTGAAGTGCTGCGCTCGGTTATCAATGACATCCTCGACTATCGCAAGATCGAAGCGGGTGTGCTGGAAGTCGAGGTCATGGACTTCGAGTTGTCTTCGATTGTCAAACGGGTGACCGATGCTGTCGACGCCACGGTGATCAACAAGGCCCTCGACTTTTCCGTGCAGATTGATGATCAGCTGCCGCATGCCTTGCGCTCTGACCCGACAAAAATCTGCCAGATCCTGCTCAATCTTGTCGGCAATGCGGTCAAGTTCACCGAAGAGGGGCGCGTGGACGTTCGCATTGGCCATGAGGAAATCTCGGATGCAACGGGCGAAAAACGGACCAATGCCGTCCGCTTTGAGGTTCGCGATACCGGAATCGGAATTGGAGAAACGGACAAGGCGCTCCTGTTCGAGCCCTTTACGCAGGCAGGAAACGCTCACAGCAAGTTCCTTTTCGGAGGAACAGGTCTGGGCCTTGCGATCTGCAGAAAATTGACGGCGTCAATGGGTGGCACCATCGACTGTGAAGCCCTTACCGAGGGTGGCAGCCTGTTCTGGTTTACGGTCCCCTACGATCATGTCTTTGATGCTGACGCTTCAAATAAGCGGAAACGCATCGACGCAGCAGCGCTCTCCGGACTCAGGATTCTTCTTGTTGAGGATAACCCGGTCAACCGCATGGTCACCGAAGGCTATCTCGACAATCTGTCTCACACATGCACCAGCGTGACCAACGGCAGAGAGGCGCTTGAGCTCCTCGAAAGGCAATCCTTCGATCTGGTCTTGATGGATGACCGGATGCCAGTCCTTACAGGCCTTGAAGCCCTTACCCGGCTACGTGCCCATCCCGATGCGTCCCGCGCCAACACTCCCGTCATCATTCACAGCGCTTGCATCACCAAGGACGAAGTCGACCGGGCTTTCACCCATGGCGCCGATGGCTTCCTGAGCAAGCCCTTCACGCCTGATGATCTCGCCCACGCCATCGTTGACTGTATGGCCGCCGAGTTGCAATCAGCAAGACCCAAGGAGCCAGATACATTAGAGGAAGCCCCGGAAGTTCCTCCCGACATCATCGACGAGGCACAGCTTCGTCAACACCTGAATGCGCTTGGAGAGGACCGGACCAAACGCATTGTCGACGCCTATCTGACTTCGTCCACCCATCTGATCGATCAGATCCGTGTTGCAACGGGGAAAGACGATTTCGATGAGCTGAGACACGCGGCCCATTCGCTTAAGGGTGCTTGTGGCAATGTCGGGCTTTCTTATCTCGCCGATCTGGCTTTCGATCTGGAAAAGGCGTCGGAATACCGCAACGAGGACCGCGCGCAATTCCTTGCACAGAAGATCTGCCACATCGGTAAGGACGCATCGCAGAAACTGCTCGATAGCTGGCAAACCATGATCGAAACGGCGTGATCCGTCTCTGGATCAGGCCGCTCGTGCCCCACCGGTAAATACATAGCCTACACCATGCACTGTCACGATCAGTGACGGAACCTTTGGGTCGTGCTCGATCTTCTTGCGCAACCGGGCGATCAGCACGTCAACCGTCCGATCACTGGGATCAAACTGCCTGTGGTCGAGATGATCAAGAAGGTTGTCGCGGGTAAGCACCTGTCCCTTGTGGGAGGTCAGGGCAGAAAGCAGCTCGAATTCGCCGCGCGTCAGATGCACCGGCTCGTCGTCCATGTCGATGAGCATCCGCTGATCCAGATCGAGCCGCCAGTTGGCAAACTGGACAACGCGATGCTCCGTGTTGTTGTGACGTGCCGCCCTCACCCGCCGGATGACATTCTTGGCCCGCGCCAGCAATTCGCGGGGATTGAAGGGCTTGGTCACATAGTCATCCGCTTCCATTTCGAGCGCAACAATGCGATCGATATCATCTGATTTTCCCGTCACCATGATGATGCCCACATCGGAAATGCGACGCGTGTCCTTGAGCAGAGTTAGCCCGTCTTCATCGGGTAGATGAATATCGAGCATGATCAGATCGATCTTCCCCGCAGCAAACGCCCGCCGCATCTCCGCTCCGGTCTCCGCCTCGGTTATGAGATAGCCTTCGGATTCGAAATAGCCCGAAAGCATCGTACGGCTGGTCGGCTCATCCTCGACGATCAGAATGTGTGCTTTTTCAGACATAAAGGGTCCCTTCGGTCGAAATATTACATTCTGTTAACATGATTTTACATCCAGTACACACCCGCAGCGAACCTTATTAACACCGCGAGCCTAAATATCTCTCAGACAAGGGGAATCGATACCGGAGACACCGGGATTCTACGAATGAGCAAGGGAGATCTTTGATGAAACTGTTGCGAGCATTGTGGCGCGCATTGTGGAGCAAGCATGCTGCAATTCCGATAGCAATTCTATTGGTGGGTGCGTTCGGCACAGGCATCATTTTCTGGGGTGGATTCCATTGGGCAATGGAATCGTCCAACAGCATAGAATTCTGTACGTCCTGTCACGAGATGGAAAGCACCGTCTATCCCGAATATAAGCAGTCCGTGCACTATTCGAACCCCTCGGGCGTCCGTGCCATCTGCTCGGACTGCCACGTGCCCAAGGACTGGTATCACAAGGTCCGCCGTAAGATTGTGGCCTCGAAAGAGCTCTACCATCACCTGATGGGCACCATCGATACCAAGGAAAAGTTCGAAAACCACAGGCTTGAGCTTGCCCAGTCGGTATGGGCGGAAATGGAAGCGAACGACAGCCGTGAATGCCGCAATTGCCATTCATTCGATGCTATGAACTTCGAAAAGCAGCACCCGGATGCCTCCAAGCAGATGATGCAGGCCAAGGAAAACGGCGATACTTGTATCTCCTGTCACAAGGGCATCGCCCACAAGATGCCGGACATGTCATCAGGCTACAAGAAGCTCTTCAAAGAACTCACTTCCGTATCAGCCAGTGAGGTCGAAGGTGCTGACAAGCTGATCACCGTTCAAACCAAACCCTTTTTCCTCGACAAGGATGCTGCCGAGAATGATGGCAAGGCATCAGGCAAACTGCTTTCAGCCACTGAAGTCTCTGTTCTCGAACGATCCGGTGACCTGCTCAAGGTGCGTCTTGAAGGCTGGCAGCAGGATCAGGTTGATCGGGTGATTTATGCCATGAGAGGCCAACGCATTTTCGAAGCGACCCTCGCCAAGAGCAGTACAGATGCCGTTGAACGCCTGTCAACAGAAACGGATCCTGATACCGAACTCGTATGGCACAAGATGCAGGTCGAAGGTTGGGTTACTCAGAATGACCTCGTCAGTGACGAAGAGAAGCTCTGGAAATACGCCGATGAACTCTATGGCGCCTCCTGTGCGACCTGTCACTCTCGCCCTGATCCGGGACACTATCTGTCGAACCAGTGGATCGGCGTTCTGAAATCCATGAAGCGTTTCGTCTCCATCGATAAAGAGCAATATCGCTTCCTGCAGAAATACCTCCAGCTGAACGCCAAGGACACAGGCGGAGCGAGCCATCATGAATAAGCCGCTCTCACCGAATGTCTCTCAGGACATGGTGGAAACGCACAGCCCCGCCGAGGAATCGGCGGGGAACAACGAAGAAGCAGACACCCGTCGCGCCGTGATCTATCGCTGGCTGGGTAGCCTGTTCGCCCGCGAGCTGTCGCCGGACATGCTCGCCGCCTACGACACCGAAGAGGGACAAGCCTTTCTCGATCTCCTGATGGAGACCGACGAAACCCTCTTCGCCGAGCTGCGACGCTTCGTTGATCCCAACGAAGCGTCCGCTCAGGCGATCGACGCTCTGGGCGGCGACTTTTCCAGACTGTTCCTCGGAGCAGGTGGACGGCACAGCGCCCCTCCGTATCAATCTGCATACGAGGGCGAACACGGGCGGCTTTATGGCGACGCAACCGGTCGGATGACAGTCGTGTTGCGCGACCTGGGCATGCAATTGCCTGACGACTTTCCCGAACCGGCAGACCACATCAGCATTCAGCTCGATGTCATGGCCCTGTTGGCTCAGACCGCCTCGCAAGAGCAGCAGATCGCATTCATCGATACGCATCTGATCCCATGGCTCCCGGCCTTTGCCGAGCGCTGTAAGGCATTTGATCATAACGGTTTCTACGCCGCGGCATCTGCGGCATTGGTCGCGATGATCGAGATAGACCGGGATCGGCTCGAGAAGAGCCTGGACCCGAAGAAATAAGCAGGATGTTGACCCCGGTTATGGGGCCAAATCAAGACTAGAAATCCAAGGAGGACAGCTTCATGTCAAATCCATTCAATAGCTACAAATCCAGACGCGACTTCATGAAGGGCGCCACTGCACTTGGCGCATTCGGGGTCTTTGCACCATCACTTCTGCGCGCTGGCGCTGCCCGCGCTGCTGGACCGGACGGCCAGGTTCTGACCGGCTCGCACTGGGGTGCTTTCAACGCCATCGTCAAGGATGGCCGCTTTGCAGACATCACGCCTTGGGATGGTGATCCCGCTCCGAGCGATCAGCTTCCGGGCATTCTCGACTCGGTCTATTCCCCGAGCCGCATCAAATACCCAATGGTTCGCCGGGCTTATCTCGAAAACGGACCGGGCGCTTCTGTTGAAACCCGTGGGCAGGACGATTTCGTCCGCGTCTCCTGGGACAAAGCTCTTGAGCTTGTCGTTTCCGAGTTGAAACGCGTAAAAGAAGAATATGGCTCTGCCGGGACCTTCGCCGGTTCCTATGGCTGGAAGAGCCCGGGCAAGCTGCACAACTGTCAGGCCCTCCTGCGCCGTGCTCTCAACATCGGCCTTGAAGGCGCTTTCGTGAACAGCTCGGGCGACTATTCGACCGGCGCCTCCCAGATCATCATGCCGCATGTTCTCGGCACGCTGGAAGTCTACGAACAGCAGACCGTCTGGCCTGTCGTTGTTGAAAACACCGACACACTGGTCTTCTGGGGTTGTGATCCGCTCAACACCAATCAGATCAGCTGGCTTGTTAGCGATCATGGCAACTTCCCATACTTCGATGAATTCAAGAAAACCGGCAAAAAGGTCATCGTCATCGATCCGATGAAGACCAGAACAGCCAAATTCTTTGATGCAGACTGGATTGCGATCAAGCCGCAGACCGACGTTGCCATGATGCTCGGCATTGCGCATACGCTTTATGCCGAAGAACTACATGATGCGGACTTCCTCGACGAATACACCTCGGGCTTCGACAAGTTCGTGCCTTACCTGACCGGTAAAAGCGACGGCACGCCGAAAACCGCTGAATGGGCAGAAGGCATTTGCGGTGTTCCGGCTGATACCATCAAGGAACTGGCTAAACTGTTCCAGTCCTCGCGCACGATGCTTTCAAGCGGCTGGTCGCTTCAGCGTCAGCACCATGGCGAACAGGCCCACTGGATGCTGGTCACCCTTGCTTCCATGCTCGGCCAGATCGGTCTGCCCGGTGGCGGCTTCGGTCTTAGCTACCATTATGCAAACGGTGGCGCTCCTTCCGCCAACAGCCCGGTTCTTCCCGGCATCACCGATGGTGGACAGGCTGTCGATGGGGCAGCATGGCTTACCAGCGCCGGTGCAGCATCCATCCCGCTTGCGCGCGTTGTCGACATGCTCGAAAATCCGGGTGCGGAATTCGACTTCAATGGCACCAAGTCAACCTACCCCGAAGTCAAACTGGCCTACTGGGTCGGCGGCAACCCGTTCACCCACCATCAGGACAGGAACCGCATGGTCAAAGCCTGGCAGAAGCTGGATACCTTCATCGTGCAGGACTTCCAGTGGACACCGACGGCTCGCCATGCGGATATCGTCCTGCCGGCAACAACGGCCTACGAACGCAACGACATCGAACATGTCGGTGACTACGCCATGCGCGCCATCATCGCGATGAAAAAAGTCATCGATCCAGTCTTCGAAGCTCGCACCGACCTCGATATCTTCACCGAAATCGCAGATCGTCTTGGCAAGAAGAAAGAGTTCACCGAAGACAAAGACGAAATGGGCTGGATCAAGTCCTTCTACGAAGAAGCGGTCAAACAGGGCGAAGCCAAGAATATCGACGTGCCTGATTTCGACACCTTCTGGGATGCGGGCATCAAAGAGTTCGAGGTCACCGACGCAGGCAAGAGCTATGTTCGGTATGCCGATTTCCGCGATGATCCGTTGCTCGAGCCACTCGGCACCCCAACTGGTCTGATCGAGATCTACTCGCGCAATATCGAGAAAATGGGTTACGACGATTGCCCGGCCCATCCGACATGGATGGAACCGATAGAACGTCTCGATGGTCCCGATACCAAGTATCCGCTGCATGTAGACACCAAACATCCTGAAAAACGCCTGCACAGCCAGCTCTGCGGTACGAGCCTGCGCAAGGAATATGCGGTCGCAGACCGTGAACCTTGCTTGATCAACACCAAGGATGCTGAAAGTCGCGGGATTGCAGACGGCGACGTCGTCCGCATCTTTAACGACCGTGGTCAGGTTCTTGCCGGTGCCGTTGTGACCGACGAGATCCGTCCGGGTGTTCTGCGGTTGTCTGAGGGTGGCTGGTACAGCCCGGTTGAACCCGGTAAGGCTGGTAGCCTTGATGCCTATGGCGACGCCAACTGCCTGACCGTCGACATCGGAACGTCCAAGCTGGCACAGGCCAACTGTGGTCACACCGCTGTCGCGGACGTCGAGAAATTCACCGGTGACCTGCCTGAGATCACTGTCTTCTCGACACCGAAAAACGGGTAACCGTTAAGCATTAACGACTTGAGGAACGGGCCACGGCCCGTTCTTCCCAAAATAACAAGGGCGGAGTGATTACAATGGCCTGGACGGACCCCTTCGGACGACAGATCGACTATGTACGGCTCTCGGTGACGGACAAATGCAATATCCGTTGCTTCTACTGCATGCCAGAGCGCCATAACTCCTTCATCACGCCAAGCCATTATCTTACCTTTGACGAAATCGAGCGCGTCGTTGCCGCCTTCTCCGATCTTGGCGTTTCGCGCATCCGCCTGACGGGCGGTGAGCCGCTGGTTCGCAAGGGTCTGCCTGATCTCATTTCCCGACTCTCTGCCGTTCCCGGCATCCAGGATCTGTCCATGAGCACCAACGCCATGCTGCTCGGGAAACTGGCCGATACGGTATTCAAGGCCGGTGTGTCGCGACTTAACGTCAGCCTTGATACTTTGAAGGCGAGCCGTTTCAGCGAAATCAGTCGCGGCGGCAAGCTTGATGACGTGCTCACAGGCCTTGCCAGCGCCAAACAGGCTGGCTTTGAGCCCATCAAAATCAACATGCTGGTTATGAAGGGCATCAATGACGATGAAGTCGTGGACCTTGCCAGCTTCTGCATTGCCAATGGCTTTGCCCTGCGCTTCATTGAAACCATGCCCATGGGCGCGAGCGGACAGGAGGCCTATGGCCACTATCTTGACCTTTCCGTCATCCGCGACCGACTTTCTGAGCGCTTTGACCTCGTCCCCAGTGTCATGGCAGGCGGTGGCCCTGCGCGCTACTTCCGCGTCAATGGCACCGAGACCAACATCGGCTTCATAACGCCTCTCTCTCAGCATTTCTGTGCAACCTGCAACCGTGTTCGTATGTCGGCGGACGGTACGCTCCATCTGTGTCTCGGCAACAGCCACAATATGGCCCTGCGCCCTCACCTGCGAGACGGCATTTCGGATAGCGGCCTTCGTGACCTTCTGATCGAAGCGTTGGCATTGAAACCATGGCAGCACAATTTTGAGGACCGGCCCGACCACGTCACCCGCTCCATGGCGACGACGGGCGGCTAGGAAACGCCTCCAAGACGACCGAACAAGCTTGTTCTAAAGCGTGTCGCAGTTAATGTGGATTTGATCCCGATTTTCGGTACGGACGCGAGTGCCGGGACTGAGCACTGTATCAACTTTGGATATGGTGAGGGGCGTGGTGTCAGTTTTGACGGTCTGGACTACATCGCGTCCAATGCCGATCTGCTCCAGGTGCTGGGTGCAAATGATGACGCCGGTGCGATGCATTATATCAATTACGGCTATCAGGAAGGACGCGGCAGCTGGTTTGACGGGATCACCTATCTGGCTAGCAACTCGGATCTCATCGGCGTGTTTGGTGCAAATGAACAAGCCGCTGTCGAGCACTACATCACCTACGGCTTTTATGAAGGTCGTGAGGCTGATTTCGATGTTTATCAATATCTGGAGAACAACAGCGATCTGGCCGCGATCTTCGGCAACAATTATGCCGCAGCCACAGAGCATTATGTAAACTGGGGATTTAATGAAGGTCGGACCTGGTACAACGGGCTCGAGTATATCGCCTCCTATACCGATTTGATGAATGCCTATGGGGCGGACGCGGATGCCGGCATGAACCATTATCTGTCGTATGGTAGAGGACAGAACCGAACCCAAACCTTCGACGGGCTTGAGTATATTGCCTCCTATTCCGATCTGATTTCCGTCTTCAAGGCAGATGAGGATGCGGGAGCAACTCACTTCATTGAATATGGGCGATTTGAAGGGCGTGAGGCCACCTTCGATCCTGAGGCCTACTTGCAAGCCAATGCTGATCTGGCGTCCGTCTTCGGGTCAAATCTGGAAGCCGCGACGGAGCATTATATCAATTATGGCTTTGAAGAAGGCCGAGATGCGGGGGCTTGATCCACGCTCCGTTTAGCGTGGCGTCTTTATGAGCTTAATCTAGCTGAAAAATGATGAAGTCGTCCCGTTAAGCGGGGCGACTTTTTTGGTTCGGATCAAGCTGAATTGGCGGATCTCAAAGCGTCGCTTCGGCGGCATCGATGATACGCACTTGCACAGTTGGTCTGCCTTGCCAGTAGTCGAGGCTGAGACTGCCGGCGATGTGGATGCTCTGTCCTCGCTTGTCGAGGAGCAACTTGCCCAAGGGCTCCTCAGCGGCGCGGAAGCAAATGCCTTTCAGCTTGCCACCCGAGGCATTGCCGATGGTGCAGCGGACGTGCCCCCCCTGCCCGACGACATCGGCAAAAGTGATCTTGTGCGACGGGAATACGAACACCGGCTCGGGATTTCCCGCTCCATATGGCCCTGCCTTTTCAAGCAGCTTCACCAGGTCTTCCGTCGCGCCTGATGCGGTAAGGGCCGCATCGATTTTCAAGTCGTCAGCCGACCAGGAGTCCTTGACCTGCTGAGACAATTCATCATTCAGGAAGCCGTGAAAGGCCTCAATCTGTTGTTGTTCGATGGTCAGGCCTGCCGCCATGGCGTGCCCACCTCCCTTGACCAGCAATCCCTTGTCACACGCGGCTCTAACCGCTGCGCCAAGGTCTGAACCGGGAATGGACCGGCCGGACCCCGTGCCGATGTTGTCGGGGTTGAGCGCGACGGCAAAGGATGGGCGGCGAAAGCGTTCCTTTAGCCTTGATGCCAGCAGTCCGACGATCCCCGCATGCCAGTCACGGCTGTGCGTGATGAGGCTGACACTGTCCGGATTGTCCATCAACTGGCGGTCCGCTTGAGCAATGGCTTCTTCAAGCATGATCTGCTCAAGAGCCTGTCGCTCCTTGTTGAGGCGCTCCAGCTCATTGGCGAGATGATCCGCCTCGTCCTTGTCATGGCAGGTCAGCAGTCTTGATCCAAGAGCGGCGTCGCCGATCCGTCCGCCTGCGTTGATGCGCGGTCCAAGCAGGAACCCAAGATGATAGGGGCTGACGGGCCCCGAAACCCGCGAGACGCCTTGCAGGGAAGAAAGCCCGATGTTGCTATGCGCACGGATGGCCACAAGGCCCTTGACGACAAAAGCCCGGTTGAGGCCAATCAGCGGCACCACATCACAAACGGTTCCAAGGGCGACCAGATCAAGCCAGCTGAGAAGGTCAGGTGCCGCGCAGCGCGACTGATACAGGCCCCGCTGTCTGAGAAGCCGGTTGACGGCGACAAGGGTCATGAATGTCACGCCAACAGCGGCGAGATGCCCGAGTTGGCTGAGATCATCGTGCCTGTTCGGATTGACCAGCGCTGCGCACGGGGGCAAGGTCTCTCCGACCTGATGGTGATCAACGACGACGATGTCAATGGCACGTTTTTGCGCCTGCTCCAGGGCCTCGAACGATGTCGACCCGCAGTCGAGGGTCAGGATCAGTTGGTGTCCCTGATCGATAAGCGTATCGATCGCGTCGGGGTTGGGACCATAGCCTTCAAATATGCGGTCCGGGATATAGATGCTGGCTTCACAGCCGCAATGGCGCAGAAAGAGAGCCATCAAGGCACTGGACGTTGCTCCGTCGACATCATAATCACCGAATATGGCGATCTTTTCGCGCTTCTCGATTGCCTCAGCGATACGCGCGGCGGCTGTGTCCATATCTGTGATATCAGACGGGTCCGGCATCAATCGTTTGAGACTGGGTTCCAGATAATGCGCCGCACTGTCCAGTGTCTGGCCACGCGCGGCCATGACCCTTGCCACGATATCCGGAACATCAAGGCTCTGGGCAATCGCACCTGCAAGCTCAATGCCGCGCACGTCGAGCTGCTCTACCCAGCGACGCTGTTTGGCGGAGCGGGCGACGCCCAGATAGGGTGGCGATTTGACTGCAGTCATCTGCGAGGCGCTTCTTTTAACGAAAAGGAATCACGGGGTGGTCGCGGTGAATTTAACACGGCGCGCCCGAGGCAACAGAGAAAAGGCGGACTTTCCAGCCCGCCTTGGTGTCTTATGCAACTTAATCAATGATCCATGGTGCGATCAATCGAGGTGGAATTTCTCGAACTCGCGATGCTCGGTTTTCACCCAGCGCACGGTGCCCGTCGACGAGCGCATCACGACTGTTTCGGTCTTGATGACGTCACGGCCGAATTTCACACCTTCCAGAAGGTTGCCATCGGTCACGCCGGTTGCGGCAAAGGTCACATCGCCCCCGGCCAGTTCGATCATTTCGAATTTTTTGGTGGGATCTGCAATCCCCATGCGAATCGTGCGGTCGCGCTGTTCTTCGCTATTGATGACCAACCGACCCTGCATCTGACCGCCGATACAGCGAAGAGCCGAGGCGGCAAGTACGCCCTCAGGCGCGCCCCCGATCCCCATGTAGATGTCGATGCCGGTCTCGTCCGGGTCTGTCGTGTGGATGATACCCTGAACATCGCCATCACCGATCAGCCGGATGGCTGCGCCGGTGGTTCGAATTTCTTCAATAAGACGCGCGTGGCGTGGACGGTCGAGCACACAGACGTTGAGTTCGTTCACGGCAACACCCTTGGCCTTTGCTAAGGCATTGAGGTTGTCGATCGCGCTCGCGTCAAGATCAATAAGGCCTTTGGGATATCCCGGACCGATAGCGATCTTGTCCATATAAACATCGGGCGCGTTGAGCAGGCTGCCTTCGTCGGCAATCGCAATGACGGCCAAGGAATTGGGCTGGTTCTTGGCGCAAAGGGTAGTGCCTTCAAGCGGATCAAGAGCGATGTCAACCTTGGGGCCGTTCTGATTGCCGACCTCTTCGCCGATGTAAAGCATCGGGGCTTCGTCGCGTTCGCCTTCGCCGATCACGACTGTTCCCATGATGGGCAGTTGGTTCAATTCTCGCCGCATGGCATCGACGGCTGCCTGATCTGCTGCTTTTTCGTTGCCTGCGCCGCGGAGGCGAGCTGCTGAAACAGCCGCTCTCTCTGCCACACGTACGATCTCCAGCGTCAGAATTCGATCCAGTACTGCGGCTTCTCTGATTTCACTCATATCTGCCCCCCTTTGCAATTTGCGATTGATGCCCGACCAAAATTCAATGGGAAATCCAGACGTAATCAGGAAAACCCTATAACCTTTCTATTCTAATCATCTGGGGTGACGCTACAATATGACCATCATTTTCCATGGCTTGCAGCGCTTTACGCACAGCTTCCTCGGTCGTTTTATACGTTAGGAGCACAATATCCTTGTATGGAGGCTCGGCTTTCGGGCTGGACGGTTTGGATGATGCACGTTTTCTTTGCACGATGCTCTCGAGCGAAATGTCTTGCTCAGCCATTCTTTGCGCGATGGCTGCAAAGGCTCCGGGGCGGTCGTTGACCGTCACACGGATGTAGTATCCGCCCGAATGCGCACGCATTTTGGCGCGGACATTTGGCACCAGTTCGCTCACCGGAAGCCCCAGCGGCTTGATCATCAGTCCCCGTGCAATATCGACAACATCGGCAACGACGGCAGAGGCGGTTGCGTCACCCCCTGCTCCCGGTCCGGCCAAGGTGATCGAGCCTATGGCATCGCCGTCAATGGCAACCGCGTTGGTCACATCAGAAATCTGCGCAATCTCGGATTCTTTTGGCACCATGGTCGGATGCACGCGCTGTTCGATGCCCGTGTCGGTCTTCACGGCAACGCCAAGCAGCTTGATGCGAAATCCCAGATCGTCCGCTGCCGCAATATCCGCCGTCGTGATCGAGGTGATGCCTTCAAGGAAGATCGTGTCGGCTTCGATTTCGGTACCGAACGCAAGGCTGGCCAGAATGGCCAGCTTGTGTGCCGTGTCGTTGCCTTCAATGTCAAAGGTCGGATCGGCTTCGGCATATCCCAAGCGCTGTGCATCCGCGAGGCAATCGGCAAACGAGATGCCCTCATCTTCCATACGCGTCAGGATATAGTTGCAGGTGCCGTTGAGGATGCCATAGACCCGGGTGACATTGTTCGATGCCATGCCTTCCCGCAAGGTTTTGACAATCGGAATGCCGCCAGCCACTGCGGCTTCGAAGTTGATGCAGACGTTGTTTTCTTCAGCCAGGCGGCTGAGCTCATTGCCATGCTTGGCAAGCAGCGCCTTGTTGGCGGTCACGACATGCTTACCGGCTTTTATGGCGGCACGGACCGAGCTTTCGGCCGGACCGTTGTCTCCACCGATGAGTTCGACAAACACATCGATATCATCGCTCTTGGCGAGATCCGCCGGGTCATCAAACCATTCATAACCGGACAGATCGACACCCCGATCCTTGTTGCGGCTGCGCGCGGAAATGGCGGTGATCTTGATCGAACGCCCCGATTTGACAGCCAATTCGTTTTCCAACTTGTGCAAGCGTTTCACAACAGAAACGCCTACCGTACCAAGGCCTGCCAGGCCGAGCTTCAAGGGGGCGACCATTGAATCGTTATCCAGTCTTATCTTGTTCGTTGTTTGACCAGTTCAGCCAGATGAAACGCACCGTCGGCTCTTGGGATAGCCTGCGATCCATCAATGCTGTGGTGAAATGTCCATCTCAATCATGCGTCGTCCGCAAACAGCCATCGGCATGACGCTCTCAGGCAGTTCGCGGACGACAGAATTTATCGGTTGGGGTTGTTGCACACTTTAGTCGGCGGATGCAAGAAACCGTCGGATATTTCTTGCGGCCTGACGGATGCGCTGTTCGTTTTCAACGAAGGCCAAACGCACATATTCATCACCATATTCGCCAAATCCGATACCCGGGGCGACTGCGACATTGGCCTCTTCGACCAGACGCTTGGCAAATTCCAGCGAACCTGCTTCCTTGAACCGCTCCGGCATAGGCACCCATGCGAACATTGTTGCCGAGGGGCTCGGGACTGTCCAACCGGCGCGGGTGAAGCTTTCCACCATCACATCGCGGCGTACCTTGTAGACTTGACGCGCTTCCTCAATGCAGTCTTCCGCGCCATTGAGGGCCGAGGCAGCCGCAACCTGAATGGGCGTGAAAGCACCATAGTCCAGATAGGATTTAACCCGAGTAAGGGCCTTGATCATGTGTTCGTTACCGACAGCAAACCCCATCCGCCAACCGGGCATGGAAAAGGTCTTCGACAGCGACGTGAACTCGACCGCAATGTCCTTGGCGCCCTCGACCTGCAAGATCGATGGTGGTGGATTGTCATCGAAATAGATCTCGGCATAGGCGAGATCGCTGAGGACCATAATGTCATGTTCCTTGGCGATCTTGATGACCTTCTTGTAGAAGTCGAGATCGACCGTGTAGGCCGTCGGGTTTGACGGGTAGTTGACGATCAGCGCAATCGGCTTGGGGATCGAATGACGGACCGCGCGATCAATGGCGCGGAAGAATTCATCATTCGGCTCGGCGGGCATGGAGCGGACCACGCCGCCCGACATGATGAAGCCGAACGAGTGAATCGGATAGGTCGGATTGGGCACCAGAACAACGTCGCCCGGGCTGGTGATGGCCTGCGCGATATTGGCAAAGCCTTCCTTTGAGCCAAGGGTGGCAACGATTTCGGTTTCCGGATCGAGTTTTACACCGAAACGGCGCTCATAATATGAGGCCTGAGCACGACGCAATCCGGGGATGCCGCGCGACGTGGAATAGCGGTGGGTGCGTGGATCCAGTACGGTTTCGCTGAGCTTGTCGACGATGTGTTTGGGTGTCGGCAGATCGGGGTTGCCCATTCCAAGATCGATGATATCCGCACCCGCCGCTCGTGCCTTCGCCTTAATCCGGTTGACCGGTTCAAAGACATAAGGTGGGAGACGGCGAATCTTATGGAATTCATCCATGGTCAGGCTCCTCGATAGATTGCTGGAGACGGATAGTTAGGCTAATGCCGGTGAAATGATACCGAAAATGGCGTCAGTCGCATCAATATGCCACCTCTATTTCCATTTTTGCACATCCCATTTATCGCAAGGGCCAAGGATGTGGGGAAAGACCGATCGCGGTTACAAAGGGGGGGGGGTGGCTGAGCGATGCGCTTGACTAGTTGGCGTTCTTTTTGGCGAGGTTTCGCAATTCCTGCTCAAGACGGAGACGTTCCTGCTCGCTGTGCAGTTCCTGCCGGTTGGTGGTGATGTCTCGAATGGGTGGGAAGTCGGCAGTGCTCTCTGGCTCGGTGAGAAGGTGTACGGAATAGCGCATTTGTGAAGGGGTAGCCGTGTTAACATAGTCGTTTACCGGCTTTCCCTCCTCAAGCAATTTTTGCTGCTTGGTCACCGGGGCGTCCGTTTGGGCGGGTCGCGCAAGTGATTGCTGCTGGAGCGGTTCGACATCAGAGGTTATGCAGCCTGCGAGAAAAACAGGCGCAAGAATTGCGATCATTGCCGCTCGTATCGTCGCTGATGAAGTGGTGCGTGTCATATTCGTCAAACTCGTAAAGTCCAGCGCAGGTGCCAAGTCGCCATTTCGGGTGCGCGTTGCGGGGCAAAACACAAGGGTGATTTGCTCTACACCCAGTCTGTCATAAAGATAGGTATTTGAGGACCAGAATTAAGTGGCGATGTGTCACCCCCTGTCGGAATTTTCCAGTTATTCCCTCAAAACGACGCGGTCAAGCTAGAATAAGTTTAAAAAACTCCCACAATGTAACCATAGGGCGACTTGTCAAAGGCCTGCCTTTTGCGTCCTAATGCCCCAAGGAGGAGCGGCAAATGGCTCGATCTTGGCGTCGTGCGCACCAGCGAAGGCGTTATCGGTCTTGAGCATCAAGCGCTGGCCCTCAGTCACAGGAGCGTTGTAGCGGGGACCCATGGCCAACGACACAAAGCGTGAGAATCAAGACAAGGACAAGACGCCCAATGCCCCCGACGAAGAGCGGGGTAAGGATCTTGTCCAGTATATGGTTCACGATCCCGAGAAATTCGCGGTCAATTTAGCCCGAATTGTCGAGGAAGCTGGCAAAGCAGCTTCGGCCTATCTGAAGCCACGCGAAAATGGCAAGGACGACGCAACGGTTGAAACCGTCAATCATATGGTCCGCACCTTTGGTCAGGTCGGGCAATACTGGACCTCGGACCCTCAGCGGGCGATGGAAGCGCAGACCCGGCTCTGGGGACGCTATATGGATCTGTGGGGCCAGTCGGTGCGCAAGATGATGGGCGAGGAAGCCGAGGATGTGGCGCCTCCCCCCAGCACCGATCGCCGTTTTTCGGATCCCGAATGGGAAAACAACCAGTTCTTCGATTTCATCAAACAGCTCTACATCATTACGTCCGACTGGGCCGAAGGCATGGTCAACGATGCCGTAGATCTGGACGAGCACACACGTCACAAGGCCCATTTCTACCTTGAACAAATCCTCGGTGCGCT
The DNA here is from genome assembly GCF_900215505.1 of Cohaesibacter sp. ES.047. Lineage (NCBI taxonomy): Bacteria > Pseudomonadati > Pseudomonadota > Alphaproteobacteria > Hyphomicrobiales > Cohaesibacteraceae > Cohaesibacter > Cohaesibacter sp. ES.047. Next base: position 3,856,226 of record NZ_LT907844.1, on the reverse strand, counting down.
GGCGCCATCCAATTATGTGCTGACCAATCCGGAGCTGCTGCGTGAAACCATGCAGAATGACGGTGAAAACCTGATCAGAGGATTGCGGATGCTGGCGGAGGATATCGAAGCCGGTGGTGGCGATCTTCTCATCCGACAGTCAGACAATTCAGGGTTCGAGCTTGGCAGAAATGTCGCGGTGACGCCGGGCAAGGTAATCGCTCAAAGTGACATTTGCCAGATCATCCAATATGAAGCCAAAACCGATGAAGTCCTCAAAACCCCACTGTTGATCTGTCCGCCGTGGATCAACAAATTCTATATTCTCGATCTCAACGAAAAGAAGAGCTTTATCAAATGGTGTGTCGAACAGGGGCACACTGTTTTTGTGATATCGTGGGTCAATCCAGATGAGTGCCTCAAGGACAAAGGCTGGTTTGACTATATTGAGGACGGAATTCTTTTCGGACTGGATACGGTGCACCAAGCCACAGGCGTGCGCAAACCCAATGTCATGGGCTATTGCGTCGGCGGAACGCTGCTCGCCAGCGCCCTCGCCTACATGGCATCGAAGCGCATGGCGCGCATCAACAGCGTTTCGTTTCTAACGACACAGGTCGATTTCTCCCAAGCAGGTGATCTCAAGGTCTTTGTTGATGAAGAGCAACTGACCGAGCTGGAAGCGCAAATGGCGCGCGATGGTTATCTGAATGGCAAGAACATGGCCAGCGCCTTCAACTCGCTGCGCCCCAATGATCTGATATGGCCCTATTTCATCAACAATTACATGCGCGGCAAGGAACCCTTCCCGTTTGACCTGCTCTTCTGGAACTCCGATTCCACCCGCATGACGCCTGCCAATCACTCGTTCTATTTGCGCCAATGCTATCTTGAGAATGCACTAGCCAAGGGAGAGATGGTCGTCAACGGCGTGAAACTCGATCTTGGCAAGGTCAAGTGGCCGATCTATTCACTCGCGACCAAAGAGGATCACATAGCACCGGCGCGTTCCGTCTTTATCGGCAGTAAGTTGTTTGGAGGCCCGGTTGATTATGTCATGTCTGGCTCCGGCCATATCGCCGGGGTGGTCAATCCACCTGACAAAACCAAGTATCAATATTGGCACAGCGGTTCATTTGATGGAACGTTGGAGGATTGGCAGGCAACAGCAAAAGAAGTGTCCGGCTCGTGGTGGCCACATTGGCATGAATGGGTCAGGCGACAAGGCGATGAAATCGTGCCTGCGCGATCGGTCGGGGGCAAAAAATGCACGCCCATTGAGGATGCTCCGGGAAGCTATGTTCGGATGCGGTCCTGAGCCCTCTCTTTTTGCTTCTCTCGAGATGTGCGAAATTGGTTTGAACTCACTGCGGCTTCATGGCGTCCAACAAGACATGGGTCATGACAGCAATCGCCAGAGGAGTTCAACTCCATGCCATACACCGACAGCAGACAAGGCTCGGGTCCGATTTTGATTGACGAAAAGGCAATCCCCCTTAAAGGCTCTGTCCTGCTACAGGCACTTGTGCTCAGCGGATACAGCCGCGTCAGCACTTCAAAGCCAGACCGGAACGGTGCAGGCGGCGCTGCCACAACGTCAGGAACGCCTTCAGCGTCTTCCCGGCGAGGATAAACAAACACGGATGCTCTCTGGTTGGCCTACATTTTGCTTATAATAATCTATAACCAAATCCTTTGGTTGCGTGCTGATTGTTGGCTCAAGGAATTTGTACGTGACACATTGATTTTTAAAACCAGTAGCCACAGCCCTCACGGGTTGTGGCTTTTTGACGCAAAAAATGCGGAAAACTCCTTAGTTTTCCCTAAGCTTTGCGTTCCGGAACAATTGTATTTAATTCACGGAGATAGAGAAACAAATGTGCTGTTTGGCATGAATTTCAGCTCCCCGGTGCAATTTTTCTCCGCTTTTGCAAGTAAGGCGCTTGACGCCTCTCTGCTTAACAATTACGCAGACACTCAGTTCTGAAATCCATTTTCTCGGCATTTGTTCTATAGTTAGATGAATGCTCAGGATACTTGCGCCTCTTTTTACAGGGCAAGCGGGTTCGTGCTTGGCGTAGCGACAGGATCTGCCGCAATGCTGACCATAAGCTCTCAGCGTAAGCACTGCCTTAGGCAGTTGGAGATGAAAGGAGCCGGATCGTTTGTGTTCCGGCGCTCAGATGGACAAGTCAGATTGTCCAGTTTCGAAAAAACGTCGGCGCTCAGCGCTTTTGACCTGATCATCAGGTCAGGAGTATGGAGTGCAGACCACAAGTGAGGATGAACGGTTTGGATCAGTCTCAGAATCAATACGGCCTTTATGATCACAGCTTTGAGAAAAGCAGTTGCGGCGTTGGTTTCATGACCTACAAGTCTGGTGTGCAAACCCATGACGTACTGGACAAAGGTTACGAGGCACTTTGCACCATTCCCCATCGTGGCGGCATGAGCGCCGAAGGCGTGGGTGATGGCGCCGGGGTTTGTATCGATCTGTCTGTTTCCTTCTTCCGCAAGATCACCGGTATGCCCAAGCTGGAGCTTGGCGAGTTCGGCGTTGGCAACTTCTTTTTGCCTGAGGATCGTAAAGCCTGGGGCGCTGCGGACAAGCTGATCAAGGAAAGCCTTGAGAAGCACGACCTCAAGATCATTCTGGTGCGCGATGCGCCGGTCAACCAGACCGTGATCCGTCCTGCAGCCCTCAAATACATGCTGACCGTTCATCAGGTGGTCTTTGTGAAGACCGACGAGATGGATGCCAAGACGTTTGATCGCAAGATCCATGATGCATTGATGGATATCGAGGCCGTTGCCTATCTCGACCCCGCTCTCAAGGGTCTGTATCCGGTTTCCATGTCTGCCCACACGCAAGTGTATAAAGGCCGTCTGAACTCCAACGAGATCATTCCCTATTTTCTTGATCTGATGGACGAGGATCACGAGATCCACTCGATGTTCTTCCATACGCGTTTTTCGACGAACACCGAGCCGCAGCCATCCATGGCGCAGCCGTTCCGTCTGATGGCACACAACGGCGAGCTGAATACGGACAAGAAAAACCGTCTGTCGGAAGCTGCCATCGCGCAGATGAAAAACCAGCAGATCTATTCTCCTCCGGGACAATCGGACTCGGCCCGTCTTGACCAGACGCTAGAGCGCCGCCTGATCGAGGACGATCTCGACCTCATCACCGCCGTGGTTGCGATGATGCCTCCCGCATGGGAAAATGACAGCCGCGTCTCCGATGATGTCAAGGTGATGCTCGAATACTTCTCCCTTTATGAGGAGAAGAACGACGGACCGGCGGCGCTTATTTTTGGCAACGGCACGGTGATTGGTGCGCGTCTCGACCGGCTTGGTCTGCGTCCCTTGCGCTCGGTTGAAACCGATGAGTATCTTTGCGTCATGTCCGAGGCTGGCCAGATCGATTTCCCGGCAGCCTCCATCACGCGTCGCGGGCGCATCGAAGCGGGCGGCATGCTTTACTTCGATCATGCGACCAAGAAGTCCTACACCTCGACTGAAGCTCTTGAAATGCTCGCCACGAAGCGGGATTATCGGGCGCTGTTGGAAGAGGCTCGGAACAATCTGTCTGACCTGCCGAAGGTTGAGGGCGAAACCGAAGTTGCCGAAAGCTTCAACGACAATCAGCGTTCTGTCGCCTATGGTCTCAATCAGGAAAGCTACAAATTCCTGATGGATCCGATGATGCAGCTGGGGTCTGAGAAGATTTCCGCGATGGGGTATGGCGTTGCCATCAACTCGCTCACCGATCAGGAAGGCGGGATGGCGAAGTATTTCTCCCAGCGCTTTGCTCAGGTGACCAACCCGCCACTCGACAGTTTGCGTGAAGCGGATGGCATGACCTTGCGCGTTGCACTCGGTGCGAAGCCCAATTTCAACAAGGATGCCACCAAACAGCTCGTGGTCCAGACGCCTGTCCTGTCGCCTGATGATCTCGCGACGATCCGGTCTCAGTCGGATGTCAAAGTCACCGAAATCGAGGCGGTATTCCAGGCTGATCACAAGGCCGATTCAGCCAAGGCTGTTTCGGATCTTCTTGCCGCGGTCCATGACGTTTGCGATCAGGTTGAAGATGCGGCGCGCAACACCGGTGGCATCGTCATTTTGTCGGATGCCATGGTCGATCAGACTCTGGCGGCCATTCCGCTCATTCTGATCATTTCGGCTGCAAACCAACGCCTGATTGAACAGGGTTTGCGCTTCCGCGTTTCCCTTATTGCAGAAAGCGGGCAGATTGCTTCTGCGCATCAGGTTGCAACGGCGCTTGGCTTTGGGGCGGCGGCTGTGATGCCGATTGCTGTTGAAGCGCGTGCCCGCGAATTCGCAAAAGGTGATCCTGCCGAAACGCGCGCTGGCATTGCCCGCTATATCAAGGCGGCCAACAAGTCTTTGATGAAAACGATGGGTAAAGTCGGTCTGTGTACTGCGGAAAGCTATATCGGCGGCGAGTTTTTCGAGCCGAACTTCCTTGATACCGATGAACCTCTGCTCAATCGCTTCTTCCCCAACATGAAGAACACGGTTGGTGGGGTCGATTTTGCGGCAATTGCTGACAGTACCCTTCGTTGGCATGAGCGTGCCTGCGAGGTGAAGTCCGAGGACGACATTCCGCTTCTTGGTCTTTTCAAGGAGCGGGCGGACGGTGCTGGCCATACCTACGGAACGACCGCGGTGCGCGGGTTTGTCGATATGACCGAAGAACAGGTCCAGTCAGACAAACGGGCTCCGGAAATGGGCGACGCGGACGAGACGGATTTGCGTCTTTTGCCCGTTGCGCGGCTTACGGATGCGTATGGCAAGGATTCTGACGCCTACCGGAACACCAACTTTGCGCGCCTGATGCCTGAAGAAATCGACGCCTTCAAGATTACGCAGGCCTATCGTCAGTTCGTGCTAGATCTGAGCAAGGAGCGTGAAGCACGCCCTGCGGCCCTGCGCGATGTTTTGGCCTTCCCGGCCGACGTCATCTGGGCGCACTCTGCGGACGAGTTCAAACAGGAGCTCTTCAAGCACGACCTGATCGGCAACAACAACTTTGTTGTTCGTGGCATGAAAGTGGTTTCAAAGGGCGAAGACCGTTTTGTAGTCAGCCTTGATTGCCCGGTTGGCAATCACGACAGGGTGGTCGCGCTTTCGGTTGCCTTCAAGACCAAATTCGGCGACGAGATTCTCGCGCTTGAGACCAAAGAACATGAAATCCTGCTCACAGTCAAAGGCGTCGCACTTGGATATTTTAACAATGTGATCGAAGCCAATCCGATGGTTGATCTCGATGCCGTCCAGCCAGCCCATGAGATCTCAGCGAAGCTTGCGTCCGGCGCGATGTCGCACGGGGCCCTCGTTGCTCCGGCGCACGAAGCTGTGGCCCATGGCACGAACATGGTTGGCGCCTTCTCCAACTCTGGTGAAGGCGGCGAGCACATGTCTCGCTACGGCACGATCCGTTCCAGCCGCATCAAGCAGCTGGCATCGGGGCGCTTCGGTGTCTGGACCGGGTATCTGGCCGATCCGACCCTTGAAGAGCTGGAAATCAAGATTGCTCAGGGTGCCAAGCCCGGTGAAGGCGGACAGTTGCCCGGCAAGAAGGTGACGGTGGAAATCGCTGCGGCCCGTGGTGGAACGCCCGGCGTCGAGTTGATCTCGCCTCCTCCGCATCACGATACCTACTCCATTGAGGATCTCGCACAGCTCATCCATGACGCCAAGGCGGCGCGTGTTCGCGTGGTCGTCAAGCTGGTATCATCCGAAGGGATCGGCACCATCGCTGTTGGTGTTGCCAAGGCTGGTGCCGATGTCATCAATATTGCCGGCAATACGGGCGGCACCGGAGCCGCGGCCGTGACGTCGCTCAAGAATACCGGTCGTGCTGCAGAAATCGGCCTTGCCGAAGTGCATCAGGCCCTGTGTGTCAACGGGCTGCGAGACAAGGTTATCCTGCGTTGCTCAGGTGCGCACCAGACCGCATCCGACGTCATTAAGTCCTGCCTTTTGGGCGGTGACAGCTTCGAGTTTGGCACGACGGCTCTGATGATGCTCAAGTGCGTCATGGCCAAGAACTGCAACGTCAAGTGCCCGGCTGGTCTGACGACGAACTCGGAAGTGTTCGACGGTGACCCGCGTGCCCTTGCCCAATATCTGCTGAACATTGCACATGAGGCCCGCGAAATTCTCGCCTCTCTGGGCTTCAAGTCCATGCGTGAGGCACGTGGGCGGTCCGATTATCTACATCTCGTGAAACATCCTCGCGCCATCGGCCAGATGGATCTGCGCAAGATGCTGACGGTTGTCGAGGAAGTCCATATCAAGGAACCGGTTTATCTCGAAGCCAATTTCGAGATCGACGACATGCTCTTGAAGGAATTCCGCAATCAGGCCATCCAGCGCCATCAACGCAGTGCCAAACTGGTCGTCGCGCGCAAGCTGGACAACCGGCACAAAACGGTTGGTGGACAGCTGGCCATCGACATCGAGCGGATGCTGCAGCATGAAATTTCTGAAAAGCATGTGAAATCCATGCCGATGGTCTACACCGATGACCGTGGCCGCAACCTCATCAAGCCCGAGCTGCTGCAGATCTATACGCATGGATCTGCTGGTCAGTCGTATGCTGCTTTCTGCAACTCCGGCATGGTGTTCCAACATACGGGCACTTGCAACGACGGTGTTGGCAAGGGCGCGTCCGGCGGCAATATCGCCATCCATTGTGCTGGGGGCGGCGAGAAGGAAAATTATCTCATCGGCAACTTCGCCCTGTTTGGCGCGTCGGGATCATCGCTGTTCGTTGAAGGCGGCGCTGGTGACCGGTTTGGCGTCCGGAACTCCGGTGCGACAGCCGTCGTCGAAGGGGTTGGTGATTTCTGCTGCGAATATATGACCAACGGTGCGATCTTGAACCTTGGCGGTTTCGGCAAGGGCTTCTGCAACGGCATGTCCGGCGGGGTGGCCTATCAGTATGATCCGTATGATCAGCTGGAAAGCCTCTATAGTCACGACTCGGTCAAGCTGCACCGACTGGATGCAGACAGTGATCGTGCGAGACTGCACCGGATTGCCGTCGAAACGCTTCTCGAGCGCCATATCAAGTTCACTGGCTCGAAGAAGGCACAGTTCCTTCTTGAAAACTTCGAGACCGAAGTGTGCAACTTCAAATTCGCAACGCCGTTGGCACTTGAGACCTATCAGAACTATGAGGCGATCCTCAAAGCCAACACGCGCAAGGAGCTGGTCGAGGAACTCGCCAACGCTCTGGTGTCATTCCAGATCCGCAAGTTCAAGGAAGCCTATCGGGATGGCCGGATCATTGCGGATGGGGCCGTGCCGCAGCATGGCGAAAGCGACACGCGGCTGATGTATGAGCTGATCAACAACTTCACGGTGATCAACATGGCTCAGCAAATCGTCAAGGGCCGGTATCGTGGAGAAGACGTCGCGCAGAACATTCTTGACGCGGGTGTACGCAAGCTGATCCTGACAGAAGACTTCACCCTGATGACCAAGCTGTCAGGCATCGCACGTCAGGCGATCGCGGACTATTCCGACATGGAATTGGCCGTGATGGTTTCAGACAAGCGTATGAAAGACTACAAGACGGCACTGTCCAACCGAAATGTCCGGCTGATGGATTCCATCGGAACCTATGGCTGGATCCTGCTTCAGGATCGGTTGAACCGTGCAGCAATGGGCGAGCTGCCGGACTTTGAAGTTCTTTTTGCTCGGACTTCCAGCATGGAATTGGTCAAGCAGGTGTCTTAAGGCACTTGCTCCCACTCCCTACCAGCCATTTCATGAAGACGGACAAGAGTAATGAAAGTTCCATACCTTCCCAAAGATGCGCCTTTTTCCGACGATCAGAAATCCTGGCTCGCCGGGTTCTACGCCGGCCTGCATACGCAGATGGCGCAAGGACAGCAGACCGCTCCTTCCAGTGACAAGGCAGCCCTGACGGCCAATGTGCTATTTGGCACCCAGACGGGCAACTCCGAAGGGGTGGCCGAAGACCTTGCTGCTGTCATGAAGGCCAATGGCGTCAATGCCAAGGTGTCGTCCCTTGATGACATCGAAGCTGAAGACCTGACCAAGATGGACTATGTGTTGCTCGTCACCTCGACCTATGGTGAGGGCGAAATGCCGGACAATGCCGAGCTGTTTTGGGATGCCTTGAAGGCGTCCACGATGCCGCGTCTTGAGCATATGCACTTCGCGGTTCTGGCGCTGGGCGATACGGCCTATGATGATTTCTGCGAAGCGGGCAAGCAGTTCGATCTGCGCTTCGAGCAACTTGGCGCGAAGCGCTTGGTGCCGCGCGTGGACTGTGACGTGGACTTTGAGGAAGATGCCGAAGGGTGGAGCACCGCTGTCATCGAGGAACTCTCGAAGTTCAAGCCCGAAGGCAGCGATGAACCCGTCGCCTCTGCGGATGAAGTGGCCAAACCGGGCAAGTCGAAATGGACGCGGAAAAATCCGTTCTTGTCGCCCGTAACGACCAACCGTCTGCTGTCCGGCGAAGGATCTGCCAAGGAAATCCGCCACTACGAGTTTGATCTGTCCGAAGACGGGCCAAGCTATGTGGCCGGTGACGCTTTCAACATTATCCCCACCAACGATCCCGAACTGGTTGCTGCCTGGCTCGGCTATATGGGCGTTCCGGGTGACACCGACCTGCCCGGCAAGGATCTGCCATTGTCGGACTTGCTGCTCAACCAGCTTGAGATTTCGACGCCGAACAATGACTTCATCAAGGCCGTCGCCGAACGCACGGATGATGACCACCTGAAGCATATTGTCGGTCATGGGGACAAGGAAGCCATGGAGGCCTATCTGTGGTCCAAGGATGCGCTTGATGTCGTCATGCTGCATCCGAAGGCCCAGTTCAGCGTCGCTGAGCTTGTTGATCTCTTCAAGCCATTGCAGCATCGTGCCTATTCGATCTCGTCAAGTTCGAAGATGCATCCGGACAGTGTGCATCTGACCATTGCTTCGGTGCGCTACAACAGCCATGGTCGCAGTCATGGTGGCGTTGCGTCCTGTTTTCTTGCCGATCGGGTCGGATCGGACGCTGCGCGGGTGTTCGTCTCACCGAACAAAAGCTTCCGCGTGCCGGAAAACAACGATGCTCCCATGATCATGGTTGGTCCGGGCACCGGTATTGCTCCTTTCCGTGCGTTCCTTCAGGAACGTCAGGCGATTGGAGCTCAGGGGATCAACTGGTTGTTCTTTGGCGATCAGCATGAAAGCTGCGATTTCATCTACAAGGATGAACTCATGGACATGCAGAATGCTGGTGTTCTGCATCGTCTGGATCTTGCCTTCTCGCGTGACCAGAAGGAAAAGATCTACGTCCAGACCCGCATGCGCGAGAATGCCAAGGATCTTTATGCTGCGCTTGAGGAAGGTGGACACTTCTATGTCTGCGGTGATGCAACGCGCATGGCCAAGGATGTGGATCAGGCACTTCTGGATATTGTCGCTGAGCAGGGCGGCCTTGGCGAAGACAGTGCGATTGACTATGTGAATGCGCTGAAAAAAGACAAGCGTTACGTCCGCGACGTTTATTGATACCTCTCCGCGACACGAACACAAAAAAGCCGGCCCATCGAGGCCGGTTTTTTATTGGGTACGCTGTGCTTTCAGGTCCTATATTTTCATCCAACCTGTACCCATGCGCATTAACTGACCGTCCGTTTTGAACAAAGTTGCGCTCGTTTTGCGCTATGCTACTAGTACATCCAATCGCATTGTTAGTTTGTCTCGACTTGCGTATAATTACGATGCGGCTTTGGACAAACGACAACGGGGCCACCCGTTTTGTCAGGAGGTATTCAGATGGCCAATCTTCTTTCCTTCTCACGCAAGATGCTGATTGCGACCGGTTTTCTGCTTGCTGCGACGGTAACCACTGTTCCGGGCACGGATTTTTCCTTTGTCAGCAACGCCAATGCGCAGGGTTATCGGAATATGACCTGTGGCGAGCTCTGGTATGAGCGCAACGCGATTTACGCTCAACAAGGCTATTGTTTCAAAACACGTCGAGCCCGCCAGACCTTTGGTCCCCGATGCTATTCGCCATGGGGCCGGCTGACCGCTTCACAACAACGCCGCGTTAACCGCATCGTGGGTTGGGAACGCCGGTACGGCTGTCGCTAGTTTGCCGACGGCTGCAGCAATGGTCTTTACTTTGCCAATTTGACCGATTGGTTCGGTAACAGAAAACCCGCGAGCTTTATGGCGCGCGGGGTGTTTCTTTATTTGCCTTAAAAAGCGAGCCTAAGCGACCGCTAATCCACTTGGAGTGATGGGGACGGATGGATGTTCCTGCCTGCCTCTTCCATCATTTCCGAGACGCTTTCGAATGCGGGTTCTTCGTGCATTTCATCGAGGGTCAGCGGGCATTTGCGACGCCAGTTTGGATGTTGGTCGATGGTACCCGGAAGGTTCTGGGCCTCTTCTTGTGACAGAATGTCATCAAGGGAGAGCGCGATCATCGCGACGTCCGAATGTGCCAGTGAACCATGGACCACTTCGAACAGATGTTCAAAGCTCAAATCCTCATGCCGCGCCGGATCGGGATCCAATTGTGCAAGTGCCTGCACATCGGCCTGACGCTGCTCGAGTGCAGCATCGGACTGGCGGTTTTCTTCTTCGGCCAACCGATCCCGCCATTTGATGTCGGTGCCGGACATGAAGCCTTTGAGCGTGGGTGTGTCGTGCGTACTAAAGCAGGCAAGGCTGTATTTTCTCAGATCATTGGGGTGCTTGAAGCTGCCGTCATCCCATTTTTCATACTGCAGAACCGAATAGCCGTAGATGCCACGGGATTGAACCTGATCGCGGAAACCGTCCGGCACCAGCCCCAAATCTTCGCCAATGATGGCGGTCTTGGTTTCATTGGCCTCAATCGAGAGGATGGCCAGCAGGGTGTCCAATGGTTGCGTGACATAGGCGCCGGGGTTGCCATCTTCGGGGATCCAGAAACTGCGATTAAGACCGAGAACATGATCAATTCTCAATATGCCCGCATAGCGCATCGCAGAGCGGAAGATATGCCGCAAAGACTTGTAGCGTGTTTCTGCCAGCTTGCGGGGCGCGTAGGTCATCAGTCCCCAATTCTGGCCATCGGGTCCGAGCTGATCCGGCGGAGCCCCGAGTGAGACGCCATGCGCAACGCTGTCATACTCGCACCAGCTCTCTGCTCCATCACGGCGTGAGCCGACGGCCAGATCGAGATAAAGGCCCATGCCCGAACCATTGTCCTTGGCGGAAGTCTGTGCTTCTCCGAGCTGAACATTGGCAACCCACTGCAGCCAGCAATAGAACTCGATGCGGGCCGAAAACTGGTCCGTTGCATCTTCAAGCGTTTTGGGGTCACGGTCCCTTAACGGCGCGGGCCACTTCTGCCATTCCTGACCGTAGCGTTCAGCCAGCGCCTCGAACAGGGCAAAGCGTTGCAGATAGTCACCCCGCCGCTCCTTGAAGGCCTCATAGGCCTGTCGGGCCTGAGGCTCAGCATGTTGCAGGAAGATCGTGTAGAGGTCGCGCAAAGCGGCGTTGTGGCAGGTGCGGTGCGGGATATAGTCCACCCGCTCACTGGCGCGCAACTCTTTCCATTGGGTTTCAACGGCCTGAAGGATGGACTGCGCCTGAGGTGAGCCCTTGATCCCGGGAATGGCGTCTGTTGCGATATGCTGCGTGTTGAAGAAGCCCCTGTGGCTTGGCGAATAGGGGCTGATGGCGTAGGGGTCTGAAAAGCCCAGCGAATGGACCGGGTTGATGCCGATGAAGCTGCCCCCCAGCCCCTCGATGAACTTGACCATATTGGCAAGGTCAACATAGTCGCCGATGCCGGAGTTTCGATCGGACCGAATGCCATATTGAGGCACGGTGACGCCCCATATGCGGCTGCCGCCACCCAATTGCTCAATTGATGGAGCAAGGATTGGCGCCGATATGATTGTCACAATTTCCACCCGGTCGCCAACTTCGCAAACCAGATCATGGATCCCTGCGGGCAAAGGAGGCAGAGAAATATGAGTGTCGGCGATTCCGCTTAGCGGCGCTCCCGTGTAATGCGATGCGACCCGGTCATCAAGACGGATGTGCCACCGGGCGCCTAGACCAAAATGGCATTCATATCCATACCCAGTGCTGGTGATCAGTTCGCGCGGAAACCACCGATCCTGTTCCGCAAGGACGAAGGCGTCGACCGCCTCCTTGATCATGGCGTCATTGTCCAGTTGCAGCCCGTTTGCCTGCAAAAGTGCCCTTTGTGTTTCTGGTGATGTGTGGACTTGGTGTCCGTCAAAGTCGTAATAGAAAGGATGGATCCCGAAATGCGCAGCCAGGGCGTTCAGATTTTCCACAGTCATGCAAGGGCACTTTCAGATTGTAGTATGAGGGCAACGACAGATGAACCGGACACTTCTGTGACTTCATCGCGGGTTTCTCGGCTCGGATACTGAATGTGACGCGCCGTGTCGATCGCCCTCACCCAGTGATAGCCGTCAGGAGCCGATGGTAGAACGACGCTGGCTGCTACATTGCTGCGATTGAAAATGGTGAAAACCACGTCATCGTCTTTTTGCCAGACAGGGGCCTCTGCCGAGCATCGCAAGGTCAGGCAGAAGCTAGACAAGCCCGGATCACGCCATTGCAAGGGGAACCCACCGAAATCGGTCCATTCCACATCCTTCAGATCGTCTTGCTCGCGCTTGGCACCATGTAGAAAACGGTCCTGCCGCAAGGCTTTGTGTTCTTTGCGGAATTCAGACAGATAGCTGACGTATTCCTTCAACTCCTCATCCGTCTGGTCCCAACTTACCCAGCCAATTTCATTGTCCTGACAATAGGCATTGTTGTTGCCCTGCTGACTGTTGCCGATTTCATCACCGGCCAGCAACATCGGCGTGCCCTGACTGAGAAACAAAGTCGCGAGCAGATTGCGCTGGCGACGATGACGGCGCGCATTGACAACGGGATCGTTGGTTTCTCCCTCATAGCCGCAATTATCGCTGAAGTTGGCTCCATGCCCGTCCATATTGTTCTCGCCGTTGGCAAGGTTGTGACGGTTGTTGTAGCGGGTAATGTCAGCGAGGGTGAAGCCATCGTGGGCCGAGATGAAGTTGACCGATGACCAGGCGCGGCGCCCTGCCCTGTCGAACTTGTCAGCAGACCCCAGAAGACGTGAGGCCAGATCCGGAGTGGTTTGCGGGTCGCCCTTCCAATACCGACGGGTGGTGTCGCGATAGGTGTCGTTCCATTCGGAAAATTCGGGCGTGAAGCCGCCAACCTGATATCCGCCGGGGCCAATGTCCCAGGGTTCTGCGATCAAACTAACCTTGTTGAGCACCGGATCCTGTCTCAATGCGTCGAGAAAACCGCCTCTGGGGTCGAAGCCATATTCTTCCCGGCAGACCGTTGTCGCGAGATCGAACCGGAAGCCGTCAATCCCCATTTTCTGTACCCAGAAACGCATGGAATCGAGAACCAGCCGCAGCACGTAGGGATGCGCCACATTCATCGTGTTGCCACAGCCTGTATCATTGGCATAGTAGCGCGGTTGCCCTTGAATGAGGCGGTAGTATGAGGCGTTGTCCAGACCTCGGAAACAGAGTGTAGGGCCATTCTGGTCACCCTCGGCGGTGTGGTTGTAGACCACATCGAGATAGACCTTGATGCCCGCTGCCTGCAGTTTCTTGACCATCGATCGAAAGCCGAGAATGCCCTTGGGGCCGAAATAGCGTGGCTCGAGCGCGAAGAATCCGATCGAGTTATAGCCCCAGTAGTTGCGCAAACCCTTGTTGATCAGAAACTCATCATCCAGAAAGGCGTGGCAGGGCATCAACTCGATTGCCGACACATTCATTGTCAGCATGTGATCGATCATGACGTCGCTGCACAGTGCTTCATAGGTTCCGCGAACAGTCTCATCAATGCCCGGATGGAGCATGGTCAGCCCCTTGGCGTGGGCTTCATAGATAAGATCCCTATCGTTGAATTTGCGCGCTTCATTTTCCATGAACGAGAACAGGGACGGATCGGAGACAACCGACTTGGGCACGCAGCTTGCGCTGTCCGCGGCACCAAAAGTCAGATCCCCCCCGGATGCGCCCTTCTGGTAGCCAAACAGGGTGGCTGATGGTGTCCAGCCGCCATGCATTTCGGAGGTGTAGGGATCGAGAAGCAATTTGTTGGAATTGAACCGATGACCCTGTTCAGGCGCATAGATGCCGTGCGCTCGATAGCCGTAAAGCGCGCCGGGTTTAATGCCATCAACATAGCCGTGCCAAACCGGGCCGGTTCTTTCGGGCAACGATATGCGGTCAAGCTCACGTTCACCATCTGGCGAAAAGAGGCAGAGGTCAATGTGGCTGGCGTTCTCCGAAAAAACGGCGAAATTGGTGCCCTCTCCATCGAAGAAGGCACCCAACTTATGCGGACTCCCGCTCGACACTTTATATTTCATGCACTAGTCGATCCTGGTGGCTTACTCTTTGGTCAATTCTTTAAACAAGTTTGCATAAACCTCGGCCGAGCTGTTCCAGCCCACTTCCTGTGCCATGGCTTTACGAATCATGGTTTTCCAAATTTTGGTATCTTTAAACAAATCACATGTGCGGTGAATAGCCCGGTCGAGAGCCTCGACGGTCACCGGCGTAAACTGAATGCCCGTTGCGCATTTGGATGTGATAGCAGCTGCGTTGGCATCAATGACCGTGTCGGCCAATCCGCCCGTGCGGGCAACCACCGGAATGGTGCCATACCGCAGGCCAAACATTTGGGACAGGCCACAGGGCTCGAACCGGGACGGCATCAATATTGCGTCCGATCCACCCTGCATTTTATGGGAGAGTTCCTCGTCATATCCGATCTTCACACCGACCGAGCCGGGGAACCGTTTGGCCATGGCGAGATAATTCTCTTCCATATGCCGTTCACCCGATCCCAATACGATTAGTCGCGCACCACGCTTGATGATGGTGGGGATCGAATCGAGCAGAAGATCGAGCCCCTTTTGGGTTGTCAGGCGTGAAATGACGCAAAACAGCGGTGCATCCTCGCTTGGCTCGATGCCGAAATGCTGCTCCAGATAGATGCGGTTTGCTTCCCTGCGATTGAGCGAGCGTGGGCTATAGGTGTTGACCAGGCTCGGATCGTCTTCGGGATTCCAGGTGTCAAGATCAATCCCGTTGAGAATGCCAACGAGATCTGTCTGACGACTGCGCAAAAGGCCTTCAAGACCCATGCCATATTCCGGGGTCAAGAGCTCCGTCGCATAGGTCGGACTGACAGTGGTGATCTTGTCAGCCAGCGCAATGCCACCCTTGAGAAATCCTACATGCCCCCAGAACTCGAACCCGTCGGGCGTGTAGAGCCCTTCGGTCAGTCCGAGCGTTTCTCGTATTTCCCCGTCAAAGAGGCCCTGGAAGGCAATGTTGTGAATGGTCATCACAACTGGGGGCGCCTTCCGGCCGGACTGCTGCAGATAAACGGGCACCAATCCGGCTTGCCAGTCATGGGCATTGATGACATTCGACTTCCAGCCTCCCACGCCATCAAGGCCGATCTTTGCGCCCAAAAGACAGAGAGCACCAAAGCGGAGGGCATTGTCTTCCCAGTCATAACCCTCTTCATCCAAATAGATGGATCCACCACGATCAAACAGATGATCGGCTTCAAGCAGAAGAAGGTTTATTCCCTTTGCCCGAACCGAGACAATTCTGGCTGGGCCACCAAACAGGTCCTCAAGTTCCAGCTCAACATCACCATGTTTGATCCATTGCTTGAGCGCAGGATAGGCTGGCAGGAGTACTTTGACCGTATGTCCCAATGCCTCAAGAGCCTTGGGGACTGAGCCGATGACATCGGCCAGCCCGCCGGTCTTGACAAATGGTGCACATTCAGACGCAACAAATAAGATGTTCATTTACAGATCCAGCTTGTCAATCATCGACTGGGTTATCAAACAAATACCATTCTCGGTGCGCCGGAATCGCTTGGCATCCAGTTCGGGATCTTCCCCGACTACCAGACCTGGCGGGATGACCACATCGCGATCAATGACAACATCCTTGAGCTGGGCTTTGCGGTTGATTTCAACATTGGGCAGCGCAACAACGCCACTGAGTTTGGAATAGGAGTGGGCCATGACACCGGTAAACAAAAGGCAGCGATTGAGCGACGCACCGGAAATGATGCAGCCACCACAGACCATGGACGAGACCGCATGACCGCGGCGCCCTTCCTCATCGTGGATGAATTTTGCAGGCGGGGTCAGTTTCTGATAGGTCCAGATCGGCCAGTCATTGTCATAGATGTCAAGTTCAGGAATGAAATCCGTCAGATCGATATTGGCTTCCCAGAACGCATCAATGGTTCCCACGTCGCGCCAATAGGGCTTCTGTTCGAGGCCCGTACGGACACAGGAGCGACTGAACGGATGGGCAACAGCGGTTCCCAGCTTGACAAGTTTTGGAATGATATCCTTGCCGAAATCGTGATTGGAATTGGGATCATCCGCATCTTCACGCAGGAGCTCATAAAGGAATTTCGCTTCAAACACATAGATGCCCATGGAGGCAAGTGCGCGCGTCGGATCGCCGGGCATGGAAGGCGGATTTGCCGGCTTTTCAACGAAATCAAGGATGCGGTCGTTCTCGTCCGTGTGCATGACACCGAAAGCAGTGGCTTCTTTCAGCGGGACTTCGATGCAGCCGACGGTCACATCCGCACCGGTCTCGACGTGCTGGCGCACCATCAGGGCATAATCCTGCTTGTAAATGTGGTCACCGGCCAGAACCACCATATATTTCGGACCGTAGCTTTCCAGAATATCAATATTCTGATAGATGGCGTCCGTGGTGCCCTTGTACCAGTTCTCATCATCCATGCGCTGGGATGCCGGTAGAATATCCAGAAACTCGTTACGCTCCTCGCGCAGAAAGCCCCAGCCCCGCTGCAAGTGACGAATGAGACTGTGTGCCTTGTACTGAGTTGCGACACCAATTCGGCGAATACCGGAATTGACCGCATTGGACAGAGCAAAGTCGATAATGCGACTTTTACCGCCAAAATACATGGCTGGCTTTGACCTTTTTTCGGTCAGTTCTTGCAGACGGCTTCCCTTGCCGCCGGCAAGAATGAACGCCATTGACTGGTTCGCCAGTTTGGATGTCTCTCGATCTAATTTCATTGCAACCTCCCGCCTTTTGTCTGATCTTGTGTGATCATTGTCTGTCTCATGCCTGTTCCAACTGGAAGTAGAGCGTCGACAGTGGTGGCAACGTCAGGGACAAAGATTGGGTCTGACCGTGCGATGCCGTGTCTTCAGTTTCTTTGAATCCGAGGTTCCCTCGGCCTCCACCGGCATAAAGACTTGAATCCGTATTCAGAATTTCATTCCATTTTCCGGGCTTGGGAACGCCAATCCGGTATTCCTGACGCTCGACCGGCGTCATGTTGCTGACAACCAGAACCGGAGCGGCTCTATCCCGGCCCCAACGCACCCATGCGAAAACGGAATCCTCATGAGCGTTGACCTCGATCCACTGGAAGCCTTCGGGCTTTGTATCCAGTTCGTGCAGAGCCGGAGTTTCGCGATAAAGCGTATTGAGTTCCCGCACCAGTGACTGAACACCGCGTTGAAAATCATGATCCAACAAGTGCCAATCGAGGCTCTTGTTGTGGTTCCATTCGGCACCCTGCCCAAACTCACCACCCATGAACAGCAGCTTCTTGCCCGGATGCGCCCACATGTAACCGTAGTAGGCGCGCAGGTTGGCAAACTTATCTGCAGGATATCCTGGCATGCGGTCGAGCAGCGAGCCTTTACCGTGAACCACTTCATCGTGACTGAGCGGCAAGATGAAGTTTTCTGAAAAGGCATAATGCAACCCGAAGGTCATGTCATGATGATGATACTTGCGATGTATCGGCTCTTGCGCCATGTATCGCAGGGTATCGTTCATCCAGCCCATGTTCCACTTGAAGCCGAACCCCAGACCGCCATAGCTGGTCGGAGCGCTAACGCCTGGAAATGCGGTCGATTCCTCTGCCACAGTCATGATGCCTTCAGCTTCCTGATAGGCGATCGTGTTCATGTTGCGCAGGAAATCGATGGCTTCGTAATTCTCGCGTCCCCCGTCCTTGTTTGGAACCCATTGGCCATCCTCGCGAGAATAATCGCGATAGAGCATCGACGCCACAGCGTCGACGCGCAGACCATCAATATGGAACTCCTTGAACCAGTATAACGCATTAGCCGACAAAAAGTTCGCAACTTCGGCACGACCAAAATTGTAGACGAGCGTATTCCAGTCCGGGTGGAACCCTTCCCGACGATCCTCATGTTCATAGAGTGCCGTGCCGTCAAAGCGACCAAGGCCGTGAATGTCTTCAGGAAAATGCCCCGGAACCCAGTCTATCAGAATGCCGATATCAGCGGCGTGACAGGCTTCCACGAACCAGCGGAATTCCTCCAGCGTGCCGTGCCGGATGGTCGGCGCGAACAGGCCAATCGGCTGGTAGCCCCATGATCCGTCGAACGGAAATTCCGAGATCGGCATCAGTTCGATATGGGTGAAACCCATATCCTTGACGTAGGCAATCAGTTCGTGAGACAGCTCGTGATAGGACAAAGGACGATTGCCTTCGTCCGGAACCCTTTTCCAAGAGCCCAGATGCACTTCATAAATGGATATCGGCTTGTCGATGCTGTTCAGATCGCCACGCTTGCTCATCCAGTCGCCATCCTGCCATTCATGGCCGTCAAGCTTGCGCACGATAGACGCAGTCCTAGGTGGATGCTCTGAACCGAACCCGACCGGATCGGATTTCAGCGGCAACAGATTGCCCTGACGATCAAGGAGCTCATACTTGTAGGGCTCTCCATCGGAAATGCCGGGTAGGAAGATTTCCCAGACCCCTGTCACGCCGCGCTGGCGCATCAGATGCAGGCGTCCGTCCCAATTGTTGAAATTGCCAACCACGGATACACGCCGCGCATTCGGTGCCCAGACCGCAAAATGCGTCCCCTCGACGCCCTGATGCGTCATGACGTGGGCGCCAAGCACCTTCCAGAGTGAATGATGAGTGCCTTCGCCGAGCAGATATTCATCCAACTCGCCGATCACCGTGCCAAATCGGTAGGGGTCTTCCTGTATCCAGACATGGTTGCCTGTACTAACGCGGAGCTTGTAGGCAAACCAGTCGGAGCGGTTCTCAATCACATTGCAGAAAACATCGCCATAATCGGGATCTCGCTCGAGTTCGACCATCGAAGATCCGGTTTCCCAATCGATGACCTCGACGGTTGCAGCCGAGGGAATGAAAACTCTGATGACCAGCTTTCCTTCCCATTCCTGCATTCCAAGAACACCATAGGGGTTGCCGTGGGTTCCGAACTGGATGGCTTGTGCGTCTCGTCGGGATATATATGTCATAGATCCGCCTTCTCCCTCAATTTTCTTTTCACGGTAGAGCAAATACCGGTCAATTGGAACCGTTAGTGCGATATATCCCTTTGTTTTCATGCCGGTTCTTTAGGCCCATTGCGTCTTGCCGACGTAAGTGCCACATACGAAAACCGGCCGATCCAGCAAGTGGACCGGCCGGATCAAGACCCTGATTAATTTAGTAAAGTGAACGTGTGTTCCAAATGTCCTTGGCATAACCCATGATGGTACGATCCGACGAGAACCAACCAACATTGGCCGTGTTAAGGATGGCCATCTTGGTCCACATTTTGGTGTCCTTGTAGGCTTTATCCACCTTGCGTTGACAGTCGAAGTAGGCATCGAAGTCACAAGTGACCAAGAAATAGTCGCTCTCGTACATCATCTGCACGATGGATCCGTAACGATGCTGTTCATCGGGGGAGAAGACTCCGCTGGCGATCTGGTTGAGGACCCGATAGAGCCGCGGACTGGCCTCAATTGCCCGGCGGGCATATTCGGGCTGCTTGCGGCGCTCAACCACTTCAGAGGCAGTCAGACCGAAGAGGAAGAAGTTCTCAGGTCCGACATGCTCGCGGATTTCAACGTTTGCACCGTCAAGTGTCCCGATTGTCAGGGCACCGTTGAGGGCAAATTTCATATTCCCCGTACCGGAGGCTTCCTTGCCAGCGGTCGAAATCTGCTCAGACAGATCAGCCGCCGGGATCAGAACCTCAGCCATAGACACATTGTAGTTCGGCGGGAAGACGATCTGCAGATAGTCTTTGGTTGCCGGGTCGTTGTTGATCACCGTCGCGACATCGTTGATCAGGTGAATGATCTGCTTGGCCATGGCATAGCCAGGGGCTGCCTTGCCGCCGAAGATCTTGACGCGCGGGGTCCATTTCTTGTTCGGGTTGTCCTTGATCTCGTTCCAGTAGGCAACGGTCTCGAACAGGTTCATCAGCTGGCGCTTGTATTCGTGGATACGCTTGATCTGAACGTCAAACATGGCGTCGGGGTTGATCTCAACCTTGGTCTTGCCTTGCAGCCAAGTGATCAAGTCATCCTTGTTCTTGCGTTTGGCAGCCATGAATTGTTCCTGAAAGGACGCATCTTCAGCATACTGGCTGATACGCTCCAGGCGTTCGAGATCGTCGGGCCAATCCACCCCAATCGTCGAATTGATCAGTTCGCGCAAGGGCTGGTTGCAGTTATAGAGCCAGCGGCGCGGCGTGATGCCGTTCGTTTCATTGATGATTCGATCCGGATAGACCTTATGCAGATCACCAAAGACCGTTTCCTTGACGAGTTCGGTGTGCAAGGCCGAGACACCATTGACTTGATGGGCCATGATGAAGGCCAACTCACCCATGTTGACATTGCCATGATCAATGATGCGAATGTCCGAACCGGTTGCCTTGAGATGCTGATCCTGAATTATTTCGATGATGCGATAGTGGCGCGGCAGGACGCGAGCAAACAGGTGTTCAGGCCAGCGTTCCAAAGCTTCTGGAAGCAGAGTGTGGTTGGTATAGCCAAGGCACTGACGGGTGACGTCAATGGCGTCCATCATGTCCATGCCATGAACATCGCTAAGCAGACGGATAAGCTCTGGGCCAGCAATCGCCGGATGGGTATCGTTGAGCTGAATAGCGGCCTTTTCCGATAGTTTGGAAAGATCTTCATTGGACGAAAGATACCGACGGATCAAATCCTGAATGGAGGCTGAGGTGAAGAAATATTCCTGCTTCAACCGCAACTCTTTACCGATATCGGTCGTATCATCTGGATAGAGCACGCGGGAAATGGTTCGAGCCAGCGCTTCAGGCGCGGTGGCACCGAGGAAGTCCCCCCTATTGAAGCTCTCCAGGTCGAAGGCACGGGTGGGTTTTGCCGCCCACAGACGAAGGGTGTTGCACCATCTGGCCTGCCATCCGAGTACCGGGGCATCATAGGCTTGCGCGCGCACCGTCTCGGACGGATGCCAGACGGCCTTGCCGTCGGATTCGCTAACATGGCCACCAAAGCCGATGGGGTAAGAGACTTCGGGGCGCTCGAATTCCCATACGTTGCGTTGCGCAAGCCAGCCTTCGGCTGTTTCGACCTGCCGCCCGTTTTCGAAATGCTGTTCGAACAGACCGTGCTCGTAGCGGATACCGTAGCCGTGTGCCGGAATGCCAAGGGTCGCGAGCGAGTCAAGGAAACAGGCTGCGAGGCGACCAAGGCCACCGTTGCCGAGTGCTGCGTCCGGTTCATTGGAAACGATGGTGTCGTAATCCTGACCCAGATCGTGCATGGCCTGGCGCGCGACATCCTCGAAGCCGAGGTTGATGGTCACATCTTCTACCAATCGCCCGATGAGAAACTCCATGGATAGATAGTAGACGCGCTTGGCATTGGCTTCATAGGTCTTGCGCGTGCTCTCGAACCAGGGATCAACAACCATGTCCCGAATGGCGAGAGAAAGGGCAACCCGCCAGTCATAAGGTGTGGCGTGTCCGGCGTCCTTGCCCAAGGAGTATTTCAGGTGGCGAAGAATGTCCTGCTTGAGCTTGATTTGAAAAATCTTTGTATTCATGGGTCCCATCGTCCATCTGTTGTCTTACGGGCTTAACAATCCCATATGCGGCCAAAATGGCTCATCTGGTGAATTCTGTGTCGCTTTAAAGGTGTCTATTCAAAAGGGTCTCATTATCTGTCTATAAGCCACGCCTATGTCATGAAGGTCTATCGTGAATATATATTTTAAGTACACCTTATTCGCCTGAAACTACGGCAAAATTGATAGCTCGTCCAATGCTGTCTGCGCTATTGGATCCAATTTGCTCTTTTTGAGTGCAGATTCCTGTTTTTTCAGCACCACTCAAGAAAGATTGCTCAACCGGCAAGCAAATGCAAATGGTTACGGAATCGAAATGATGCGATATCCCCCACCCAATGACGCTAATTTTATCGCTCGGCGCCGTGAATTGACCGCAACACATGCGGGCTATAATCCGGTTGCCTATTCCGAACGCCCCATATGCGACGATGAAACACATCAGAGGGACCAATTGGGGTAACTGGCGGCGCTCATGAGAAAGCGCGAATAAGATCAAGGCCTTTTTTAAGCAGAGCGCTTGCGGCCTCTTGGGTTGGCGCTTCAACGTAGCAGCGCATTTCGGGCGCATTTCCCGAGGGACGAAAGTGGATGACCGTGTCGTCTTCAAGCGTCACCCGCAATCCGTCTATATCGCTTGTGCTTTGTGGTGTGCCGACGGGTGCCAGAAATTGTGCCAAATTATCTTTTGATCCACGCAGATGGGCCATCAGGGCTGCACTTCTTTCCTGAGCGAAATCGGTCACTCTTTCAGCGGCTGCAACAGGCAAATTGTAGGCGCTCACGAGATCGGAGAGTGCCCCGCCCCTCGTCCGTGCAAGGTACAGGGTTGCCAGAATGGGGAGAAAGCAATCCCGCGTTGGCAACGGGGCAAGTGTACCCTGTGCCACAGTCATGGGAGACGCCGTCAGAAAGCCGCCATTGGCTTCAAATCCAACGATGCCGTTTCGGCCTTCTTTTACCTCTTGTTCCATTCCTTCAATCACGAAGGGTGAGCCTACCTTGGTTCGGATGACGTCGAGCTTGAGACAGCGTTCGATGCCTGAATTGGATGTAACCGGTGTTACAATGACACCGGCGCCAAGGAACTGCGAAGTCAGAACGCCCAGGAGGTCCCCTCTCAAGGGTTGACCTGTTTCGTCGGCAACCAGTGGCCGGTCGGCGTCCCCGTCGGTGGAGACAAGGGCATCCAGACCATGCTCGCTTGCCCAACCTTTCAACAGCGCCACCGTCTCGGGCGATACGGCCTCAGTGTCAACCGGAATGAAGTGATCCGAGAACCCCACCTCAACAATGCTGGCACCGTAGGCTTTCAGGCACTTGGAGAGCATATCCCGTCCGACCGACGAATGCTGATAGACGCCGACTTTCATGCCTTGAAGGGCTTCTTTGCCGAGAATGCGAGCATTTCGAGCTTGGAACAGCTCCATGGCCGCGTCGTCATCGCTGATTTCGGGCGCGTCGCGGCACACCTCGACCGAGCCGTCCAGCTTCGCGGCCCATCGGGACAAGGCCAATTCGTCGCTCTTGTTGATTTCACCGCTCGGCAAGTAGAATTTGATGCCGTTGCGGTCGGCAGGAATGTGCGATCCGGTGATCATCACGCTGGCGCATTGGTCCTGAAGCCCCTTGAGCGCCAACGCTGGCGTTGGAATTGTTCCGCAATCAACCGGCACGAGCCCGCAGGACCGAATGGCGCCGAAGCAGATGGCTGCAATGTCAGGACTTGACGGGCGAAAATCCTGCGCCACGAGCATTGGATCTCCTTGCTGCGCAAGGTCCTGTTCCAACAGGTAACGACAGAAGGCCGTCAGGTACAAGGCGGCTGGCATTCCGGCAAGCTCTGTGGACAGTCCGCGCAATCCGCTTGTGCCGAATTTTACCTGCATTTTGTACTCCTGACTTTCAAAATAATGGCCTCTGCCTCAGTTCGGATGCACTGACACGGTGGTCTCCGATATCAACCGTGACGTTCTGCTTGTCAACTCCTGTCGGTTGATTTGGGACTGTTTCCATAGGCATGAAAAAGGGCCGCATCTTGGCAGCCCTTTTCATAATCCATTGCGGATTTGATCGGATCAATTGCTGATCTGCATTTCTTTTGCCACACGAACGCCAAGGTCTGCATAGCCAGCTGGTGTGAAATGCACCTTGTCCTTGGCCCTCAGTAGACGCTTTTTGCCATCAGCGGTCTCGCCGCTCATCTGGAATTTGCCGTTGCTGTTGGCGAACCAGTCCCAACTGTCGATATAGGTGATGCCATTGAGCTTGGCGCGCGCTCGGAACATGTCATTGAGATACTGGTAGCCGTCGGCGAAGTTGCTTTTGCCTACGATGGGCAGGCCGACCCAAAATACTTCTCGCCCCGGTTTCTTCACCGCATTGGTAATCTCGTCGATACGCTCGTTGTAGTGCTTGACCCACCCTTTGGACTGGAAGTGATAGGCTTTGGAGTTTTCCCGGATCGAC
Organism: Cohaesibacter sp. ES.047; assembly: GCF_900215505.1. NCBI lineage: Bacteria > Pseudomonadati > Pseudomonadota > Alphaproteobacteria > Hyphomicrobiales > Cohaesibacteraceae > Cohaesibacter > Cohaesibacter sp. ES.047. Next base: position 3,831,728 of record NZ_LT907844.1, on the reverse strand, counting down.
TGAAGATCGTTCGCTCCAAACATCAGAATGTAGATATTGGAATCGTCGGTTTGAGAAATCTTTTTCGCGGCTTTGGACCAGTCGTATCGGTCATAGCGAACAAGGCCGGTGTTAACGCGGGAGTATTTCTGAACCTTGAGCTTTTCGTTCTTTCGCGCCAGATGAGTGAGGCCGATATAAAGCCCGACCGCCAGAGAATCCCCCAGAATTGCAACCGAAGCGGTGTCCCGCTTTTTGATTGTCTGAATTTTGGGGACTTTCTTTTCTTCTTCAATCTTGAGCACGGAACTGCCTGCGGCGCAGGCAGACGTCGCAACACCAATTCCTACTAGGCAGGCGGTTATCTTAAAAAAATTTAGAAATTTCATGTCAGTTATCATGTTCATCATCGCTCTGGCTCTGAACAGAAGTAATTTTATGCTGCAAAAGATACTTAGCAAATCGTTATTTCACAACCGGAAAGACAAACCGACATCCAAGATTTTCTCAATCACGCTTAATGTGAAAACTCGGTTTTGAGTCTGTCAGTGTACATATGAGCAGAAAAATTGGCTCAAAATGTGTAGTCCTGCAAGGACAGGATGAAGTCTCCGACGTGCTCCCCTACGTTTGTGGCACCAATCTCCTGCATCAGCTGATGCCAGCTTTGTGCCGCAGAGATAATCTCTTCCGCGAGAGGGCTTGGCGGTAGATCATAGGTCCAGCTTACCAGCCCGCCTGATTGAAAGGCAGCCAGAAGCAGCGTTGTTGCGATCAGGATGGCCATGGTTTGGCGCACGCGCTTCATCGTTCTGTCATCCGGCTTGCCAGTGCCGTGTGTTAAATCCTGTCTGGTGTTGCTCATTGTCATGGGTCATCCCTAGAACTGGAAATAGATGAAAGGCGCGGTTCCGAACGGGGCAATCTGCTGTATGGCCACCATGCCAAGAGTAAAGATGACCATCATCCCTAAGGTTCCGGTTTTTGACAGGGCCCAGTAGCAGCGCTCATAGCTGCGTTCCGGCATGAACTGGCCGATGGCGCACACGAGGATCAGTCCGGCGATAAAGGGTGTGAACTGGAAAATATCGGTGGTGCCAAAGGTGATGCCTTGCAGATAAGCAAGCGCCAACTCAAGGGAGCTTGCGCGGAAGAAGATCCAGGCAAGGCAAACGATATGGAAGGTCACGAGCACGCCAATGATGCGCCCTGCTCCCTTATCCACCCAGCGACGGATGCCAAGCAGCCGCTCGATGATCAGAGCCAGCCCGTGGATCGTTCCCCAGATCACGAATGTCATCGCAGCACCGTGCCACAATCCACCCAGGAACATGGTTAGAAACAGGTTGCGATAGGTTTTCAAGGGTCCGTGCTTGCTGCCACCAAGGGGAATGTAGAGGTAATCCCGCAACCATTGGGACAGAGAGATATGCCACCGGGTCCAGAATTCCTGCAAGGATGCCGACCGGTATGGCTGGTTGAAGTTGCGCTTGAAGTGATAGCCGAGCAAGGCGGCGATACCGATGGCTATGTCGCTGTAGCCGGAGAAGTCGCAATAGATCTGTGCGGCGTAGGCATAGACGGCCATGACCAGCTCAAAGCTGGAGGCCATCTCCGGCGCGACGAAGATGTTATCGACATAAAGGGTTGCCAGATAGTTGGCGAGTACCATCTTCTTGAGCATTCCAATGAGAATGAGGAACAGACCCTTGCTCATCATCAGACGTGTCAGCACCGGTGTTGCATCGAGCTGCGGCATGAAGTGTGCAGCTCTGACAATCGGGCCAGCAACCAATTGCGGGAAAAAGGAAATATAGAGCGCAAGATCGCTGAAGGAACGGGTTGCAGGTATCTCGCGCCGGTAGACATCGACGACATAAGAGATGCTCTGGAATGTAAAGAAGGAAATCCCGACAGGGAGAATGATTTCAAGAATCGGCAGGTCGCGTTCGAGGCCGATCCGGAAAAACAGCTCGCGCAGGCTTTCCATGAAGAATCCGGCATATTTGAAATAGCCGAGCAAGCCGAGATCGATGGTCACCACGAGGGCAAGGATTATCTTGCGCCGTCGCGCTTGGTCGCTGCCATCGATCCAGAGGCCGCCGATGTAGCTGACCAGCGCGTTGAACAGGAGCAAGAAGCAAAAGGCCCAGTCCCAGTAGCCATAGAAAAAATAGCTTGCAATGAGAAGCAGGTGCTTTCTGTTCTCGGCTCGCTCGCGCAATAGCCAGGACGCAAAAAATACGACCAGAAAGAATATGCCAAAATCGACAGTCGGAAACAGCATGAACCAATACGCAAATCAGAGAACGAGCCCCATCGAGACCCAACGATTGGCCGACATTGGGGGCTAATTCGAGGCTATTTTCAAGCTGTTTTTAACCTGCTGTTCCAGATAGTCGACAAAGGCACCGGCACTGCGATCATAGCCGCGCGGCGTCAGATGAACCCGGTCTTTGGCTGCCAGACGCGGATTGCTGGTCGACCATTTGGTGACACCACAGCGCCCGCCCATGGCCGATGACCAATCCCAATAAAGGGCGTCATAGCGTTTTGCCAGAGTCTTGAGCGTATCTCGGACTGTACCCAGTTTCTTGGGGGTGTACCAACCTCCACCACAGGACGGACCACCAGAGCGGCGGCGCGCACCATCGGACGGACCAACGAACATCAGTGCGGCATTGGGAGCGGCGGCACGCATCTTGTCCAGAAGCGACGTGGCTGTTTTGGTGTAACGGTTCATGTTCAGGTTGTCGTTATAGCCTTCGTTGGTGCCATAGCCATAGACGATCAAGTCTGGATTGATCCGTTTGATGTCATTGGCAATAAGCTTATCGGACCAGCGGTCGGTAACATCGACCGTCGCTCCGGAAATGCCAAAGTTCACATACTGGATCCCCGGGTTGTCCTTGCCGCTGGCCCAGTTCAGAACCGTCGTCTTGCCGCCACCGGCGTGCGTGACCGTGAGGGTCTTGGAGCGACCGGTGATGCGAACAGTTTTCGATCCGGCCTTTGCGGCATTGGCTGAAACGCGTTTGCTACCTGCCTCGGTCGCAATGGTCGCGCTTCCCTGATTGGGGCCGACGTAAAGCGTGACTTCCGCCCAGTCAAAGGCACCAGTTTTCGACGTCAGTGTCATTTTGGCGCCTCTCGACGAGGTTGCAACGCGAACACCAGATAGACCGTACGGTCCACTCTTGACCTTGAGAGAGTTGGCTGAAGACCAGCCGCGACTTGCTGTCAGTGACAGGCCGTCGGCATGCGCCCATTTATAAGCCTTTGCCGGGATAACAGCACCGCGCCCCGCGTCTCCATAGATTTTCTGAAGACGCTTGCGGATGCCGCGTGTCAGTGAGTCCGAGGCGATGTGACTATCACCGATATGCAGAATGCGAATCGGCCGATCGGAATTGCCCGCGCGGAGTGCAGCCATCTTGGACAGGAAGCTTGCTGCTCTGCCGCTCACCGGTGCACGAGGTTGAACCGGTTCGGGGTCGGCTTCAAACCCGGTCGTTGGCGCGATAGATGCCAGTTTGACTTCCCGTGCCTTTTGCAAGGCGATCAGTTCCTCGGGCTTGGACAGCGGCAGTTTGAGAAGACGGGCTCCCGTTTCCACGGGATCGGCAATCGGCGTTTCCGGAGCGGATTCAGGAATTGTCTTGATCGTTGGCAGGGCGGCGAGCACCATCTTGCTTTTGGATGCGTCTTCCTGAGGGGCTGCCTCAGCGCCTGTGTCAGCCTTCATCAGCGCCAGAGGATCGCGAATTTTCTGCGTGGTTGCCTCGGGCGTATTCGTCGTTGCAAGACCCGCTGTTTCGACGCGGTTATAATCGCCTTTGAAGGACAATTCGCTGTCGACATCGTTGTTGAGATCCGACAAGGCAACGGCTTTGAAGGTCTGTGTTTCCGCGAGCATCGGGAAATCAGCGTAAAGCATCCGCGCATGAGGAGGCGCCGCGCTGGATGCCGTTCTGGCGCGTGCCAGATCTTCTTTTGTCAGGGCCCAGCTGCTATCGATCCGCACACGCGAGTAAAGAGACTTGAGCTCGCCGAGTGCGCGCGTCATGTCAGCCTTTTCTTGTTGCAGCATGGCGATCTGAAGCTGCATGTTGCGATTTCTCTGCTCCAGCCGAGCAATAGTCTGAGCACTGGACTGGAGTGTTGCTTGTTGCCTAGAGAACCCGCTGACGTCCGGACCGATCTCCATTCCCTCAATTGATGAGTCGGACGGATTGATCTGGTTCATCATATTGTCGGACTGAAGCAGAAACAGGCCAACGAATGACAAGATGACAAGGATTCCGAGAAACCCCAGAGCCACAAGCAGGGCCGCGGTCAGTCCTCTCTCGTCCCGATGACGCCTTTGTGCCTGTGTCCGCTGGAGTTGATGTGCGGTCGGCAAATTTCGCTGCACCTGGCGGATTCGCGCAGGCTGAGGCATTCCGGGCTGATGATGCGGCGCGTTCTGGTTCGGGAACAGAGGGATTGGCTGGGCGACGTTGGCCGGGTTGGCGGCTGCGGGGTGCTGATGCACCCTACCCCTTGGCTGGCCGCTCTGAGGCATTCCGGGATTGGCTCCCTGCGCGTGACTGGCATGGTTGGCTGTTGCCTGCCGCATGGTTGCCTGATGCGATGGACCCGTCTCTTGCGGAGTGGGTGCTGGCTGGTGCGGCATCTGCTGCCCGTCCGCTGTGACCCATTGCTTCATTTGAGTTTGAGACATGAAACTGAACTCTGCTTACACGAGGGATGATCCATCCCGATAAACGGCAACCAAGACTTAATTCACGAACCTTGCGCCAGCCCTATTCAATTAAAACATGCGCTTACATGCTTAATATTCCCTAAAGACGGTTTTTGCCATCGCATGGGCCAGTAACAAGTCGACAATTTCGCTGACCACTTGTCGCAAAAGAGACCTTTCAAAAATCAGACACCAAATTTCGCATAGACTTTTGGCAACAATAGGACCGCATATAACAGTCCGCGCCCGAAATATTAACATCAGTAGGACGCAATTAACAGTTGCCCAATTCACTCGATAGATTTTCTAAGTGCTGTTTTCATGCGGCGACAATTTACCAAAGACTCATATATTCAAATACTTCATCGTTTTTTAGTCGGTTTCGTATTATTTTACATACAACCTGATATTGGAATTTTGTATTTTTCGAGGTCTTTGTAATGATTGCTCGAGTATATTGCAGATCAAGGTCGCCATTCAAAATATCTCTTCGACTGAGTCTCTGGTTCTCAGCGAGCATCTATTCATTGCTTTGTACTCAGCCTGCTTGGAGCGACCTCATCGCACCCGACATGGCAACAATGACAAGCTCGACGCTCGCGTCACTCGAAACCGACGTTCCTGCTGATTCTTACCGTGCTCACCAGACAGCTCCACCCGCAACTCACCTTGTCCTCGTGATGGTTGGTGATACAGGCTTTGCGCCCAGCCGGGCCAAACCTCATCCTATCCGCGTCGTTAAGTACGGAACGGTTCTGACGTTTGCAGAAACCCTTAAATACATCCGAGACGATATTGATGGAGACATAAACTTTGCCAACATGGAATCTGTTGTCTCCGCATCGGCAAGCCTGAGACCCAGACCCAAGAAATACAATTTCGTCACGCATCCGAATGGCGCCAAAGCGTTGGTGGACGCCGGGTTCAACCTGTTCTCCCTAGCCAACAATCACGCCTATGATTATGGCAACCAAGGCGTGATTGATACCTTGCAGAATGTTGAGCCGCTCAAGGCGCATGGTCTTCTGGCCTATGCCGGTGTTGGTAAAACCCGGCTACAAGCGGCTCATACACCTGTTTTTATGGTCAAATCAATGAAAGTGGCGTTTGGCTCCATCGGGATCGGAGGCGGCGGTGCCGGTCGCGCTGCCGCCAACAAGGTAGGTCAGCTCAGCCTTTTTCATCAGCCGGACAAAACACTTCTTGCCAACAACCTCAGGCTTGCTCCAGCCGATCTGCGGCTTCTGTCAGTTCATCATGGACCAGAACGTCATATTCGTCCGTCCGGGCATGAGGTGGGTTTTCAGCGCAAGTTGGTCATGGATGCCAATGCCAATGTGATGCTCGGACACCATGCGCACGTCGCTCGCGGGATCGAAATGATCGACGGGCGTCTGATTGTCTATGGTCTGGGGAATTTCAATCATCAAGGCACAGCCAACATGAATGGCAAGAGCGGATGTCATGACTACAGTCTGATGGTCAAGGTGCATTTGGTTCACGAGACAGGCCACGCCCCCGCGATCGCTGCGGTGGAGGCGCTGCCAATCAACTGGACGCATATGCAGCCGCGGCGCGTTACGGGGAAACAAGGTGCCCGTCGCATTGCGATCCTCAACGGACTATCCGCGCAGTTCGATGATGCCCGGGTCGGTTCAAAAGGCGTCCGGTTCATGGCACAAACAGACGGATCGGGGATTTATTGCACCAAGGCTGCCACTGGGCACCCTGCCACTCGCCAGTTATGCTCAAATTTCAGCCCGATGCATCTGGCGAGTGCGGGCGTCTATCGACGTGCTGTTGCGACATGCGGGCGCTCGGCCCCAACGACAATGATCGCCAACGCCCTTGGGCGTGACACCAACAAGGGAACCCGCCTTGCCAGCTTGAATGCTCCTCGTGCGATAACCGCCTTGCCATTTGAACACATTGAGAATCAGGTGCCCACCTTGAAGCCGGGCCTTTCAATGCTGGGTGTATCGAGTGTCTTTTCCCTCAGTTTTCCCCCTGAGAAAGAGGGCAAAAAGCCCATAAAAAGCGCACATGCCATGGCGCGCGACATCCCGGACACTTACCGGCTGGCTCAGAATCCCCGCCACTGGCCAAAAGGCATGCCGCTTGCGTGGGCGGCACCTGAAGATGAAAGCCAAGCGGCCAAAGCCAAGCGCTGGCGAGCCCGGCACTATACGGTTGCCGAAGTCGAAACCCTTTTGCGCAAGCGTGGCCTGATCGAATAGTCCTCAAAGTAGAGCAAGAGCGCTGCCTTAAAACCCTGCCTCACACTGGTATCGTCAACCCGGGCATGGAAACCGTTCCTGTCTGGTGGATGTCGGTTACCGAAAAGCCGATATCGATTTGAAATGCGCCGGCCTCGACGCGCCAGAGGCCTTCGGTTTCATCGAAGAATGCAAAATCTCTCGCGCCAAGGTCGAACGTGATTTGTTGTTTTTCATCAGGGGCAAGCGTGACTTTTCTGAAGGCCTTCAGCTCGCGTTTGGGACGATTGACCGATGCCTCGATGTCCCGCACATAAAGCTGGATCACGGTCGAGCCTTTACGCAAACCGACATTGGTGAGGACAATCGATACCGACGCCCCATCCGCTTTTGGTGTAACCACCATTTCGGACAAGGTAAATTCGGTGTAGCCAAGGCCGTGCCCAAAGGGGAAGAGCGGCTTGAGATCGTGTTCCAGATAGTGGCGATAGCCCACAAAGACCCCTTCATCGTACCGTACCGTTCCGTCCTTGCCCGGATAGACGGCGGGATCTTTGGACCAGGTCGGGTTTTCCTCCCAATGCATCGGGAATGTTTGCGGCAACCGCCCTTGCGGCTCGACGTCGCCAAAGAGCACGTCTGCAATGGCGTTACCGGCTTCCTGTCCTGGATACCACGCCTGCAGGATTGCGCGCACGTCAGTATCCCAAGGCATTTCTACCGGCCCACCGGTTTGCAGCACAATGATCGTGCGCGGATTGGCCGTTGCAACCGCGGTGATGAGTTCATCCTGCCGTCCGGGCAAGCGGATGGATTCCAGATCCGAGCCTTCGGTGTCCCATTCACCGGACCTGCCGACAAAGACCAACGCCACGTCACTCTCATTGGCAGCAAGGGCCGCGTCCACGATATCCTTGTCTTTCATGCGCGCGGCGATACCAACTCGAAAGGCGGCATAGACAAGAGTGGATGCTTCATTGGAAATGAATTCGATGGTGATGGTGTAGGCCTTACCGGCCTCGAGAGACAAGGTCCCGATTACCGGATCACACCCTTCTTCAAAGAAGGTGCGCCCCTTCTTCCAATCGGTATGCGCATCGACGACAAGCTCGCCATCGACGAAGAGTTTGGTATAGCCGACGGTATTGACGCCAAATCGATAGGTGTCAGTTTGCTCGGGGGTAAATGTTCCCGTCAGGCGGACTGAGAAGCGGCGCGGATTGACTTTCCCATCTGCGATGGGAGGCGCCCACAACACCTCTGCCTCGGAGAGACGTTCCTTATGGACCGGCTCTCCTGCTAGTTTCTGATTGTCAAAGAATTCCGCCTCAAGATCGCCTGTCCAGAGTGGCTCGAAACGGTGATTGTCGCATCCCTTGGCATAAACGATACCGTCTTCGCCGAACTTATCGACAATCGCCTCATGCGGAGACACAGCGTAATGGGCATTGAGCATGGCCGAGCCGCCGCCCATGATCCGCGCTGTTTTGGCGTTGGGGCCGATGACCGCGATCTTTTTGATGCTCGGATGAAGAGGCAGGAGTTGGTTTTCATTTTTGAGCAAGACTGTGCCCGCAGCACCTGCGCGGCGTATGAGCGCTTGGTGGGCGGGATTGTTGTCCGATGCCTCAGCCGCCGTGCCATCGTCGTTCAGCGCACCGGTTCTCTTCATGAAAGTCAGAATATTGAGCACGCGGGACCGGATCGTCTCGCGAGAAACCTCCCCGCTTTCGACCGCCATGATGAGCTTTTTGCCTCTGTCGCGGGTCGGGCCGGGCATTTCCAGATCGAGACCAGCATTGACCGTCGCTGCAGTGGAATGGGAGCCGTACCAGTCGGACATGACCAACCCGTCATAGCCCCAATCACCACGCAAAACGCCTTCCAGAAGCCAGTCATTCTCAGATGCAAACGGTCCATTGAGCCGATTGTAAGACGTCATGACGCCCCATGTTCCGGCGATCTTGACTGCATCCTCAAATGGTCGCAGATACACTTCCCGCAAGGCACGCTCTGAGATTTGCGAGTTCATGGTCGTGCGCTCGACTTCACTTTCATTGCCAACGAAATGTTTGATCGTGGCGGCAACGCCCTCATTTTGCAGTCCTTTGATATAGCTGACGGCCAGCGCTGCAGTCAGTTCAGGATCCTCTGAGAAACACTCGAAGTTCCGACCGTTGGTAACGGACCGGTGAATGTTGACCGTTGGAGCGAGTAGCGCATGAGCCGCCTTGGTTTTCACCTCTTGAGCAAGTGCCGCGCCGATTTCACCAATCAGGTCCACATCCCAGGTTGCGCCAAGGGCGATACCGCAAGGAAAGCAGGCCGCAGGGATCCCCTCCATGATACTGCCGCCGTTCCCGGCCCCTCTGGCGCCGTTCGGCCCGTCCGTCACCCTCAAGGTGCCGACACCGAGCCGCTCGATTGGATTGACCGACCAGAAATCCTGTCCTGACAGAAGCGACACCTGCTCTTCCAGCGTCATGCGGTCCACCAGTTGGTTGAGGTCTTCCGGTGGCAACGTGGGATCAGTCATCTGGCTTCCTCTCTTGGACAAACTATTTGGTTCCACACCATGCTAGGCGCATGTCGCAGCGTGCAGGTCCTTTACAGATATTATAACGCTAGACACAGGTTCAAGAGGCTTGAAAAAGACCTCGACCGGCTCACCGGGGAGCATGGTGAATGCATTGTCGGAAAACCGCCCGGCCACATTGGCCTCAAGGGCGACAAAGAAAGCCGGTTTTTCACAACGCAGCCGGACCTTAAAGCCATCGTTCACCTCGGAGATGTCCATGAGGATGGCGGCTGGCTGCAAATCATATGTCTTGTAGGGCTGAGGCGCATAATGATCGTGGCACCATGTTTCATCATGCTCGTGCTTCCAGCGGAAGATCAGGATTTCCTGCTCCGCAACACCATCGATCCGCGCAATCTCCTCTGACCTATCCGGTGACAGATCGATTGTTTCATTGGCGATGATCCGGTCGCCACCACGCGGTGAAATCGCCGAAATCTCGAGGGTAACCCTGGTATTCTCCGGCAGGTCGCTCACCGCAGTGAAGACCAGTTCACGCGCATCTGGCATGACCGACACATAGACCGGGGCATAGAATTTCTTTGCCATGTGGTGCAACAGCTTCCAGCCGCCGCCATAATCGAGAGACGACCAGGAACAGACGGGCCATGTGTCATTGAGCTGCCAAATCAGCGTACCCATGCAATGGGGCTTCAAGCTGCGCCAATGGCTAACCGCTGTCTTGATGGCAAGCCCCTGCTGGATTTGGGACAGGTAGACGAAGTTCTCGAAATTATTGGGGAAGCGGAAATAGCGAAACATCGTCTCGGCTATGCGTGCATTGCCGCCAGCGTTCTTCTGGTGGCTTTCAAACACAGGTGCCGAGATGTTGAAATCCTCCGGCCCGGCAAACGTGCGAATGACATTCATCGACGGATAGGACTGGAAGCCGAATTCAGAGCAGAAGCGTGGTGACACGTCGCGATAATGTTCGAAGTCGCGCCCCTCGTGCCAAACGGACCAGAAATGCATGTCACCCGAGCCATCAGCATGCCACGCATCACCGAAGTTCATCGGCCCCGGCGTTGGTGACGACGGCCACCAGATGGCAGTGGGATCAGTTTTCAGCAACTGATGCTCAATGGCCCGGTTGAGCCGATCATAATTGACCAGATAGCAATCACGGTCCTTTCTGCTTTCCTCGAACCAATTGAGCGCGCCGACAAGTTCATTGTCGCCGACCCAGAGCGCCGTCGAGGCATGGTGGTGCAGGCGGGCGACGACCTCGCGAACTTCCGCTTCGACTTCGGTGACAAACGCGGGCGTTGAAGGATAGAGATTGCATGCGAACATGAAATCCTGCCAGACCAAAAGTCCCAGCCGGTCGCAGGCGTCATGAAACCAGTTCGGCTCGTAGCGTCCGCCTCCCCAAACACGGATCATGTTCATATTGGCATCAACCGCCGACTGCAGCAGATCCTCCACGCGATCCGGTTCAATCCTGCCGAACAAAGCGTCGGCGGGAATCCAGTTTGCACCCTTTGAGAAAACGGGGCGTCCATTGACCTTGAAGTAGAAGCTCCGGCCTGCTTCGTCCGGTTCGCTGACCAGTTCAATCGTGCGCAGACCTATACGCCGGTGTTCCGATTGCCCATCGAGGGAGACGATCAGATCATAAAGTGGCTGATCCCCCTGCCCGACTGGCCACCAGAGCCTGGGATTTTCGATCTCGAAGCTGGCTGATACCGTTGGATTGTCCGCGCCAGAAGGCACCGGAACGGAGAGCGTCTTGTCGGCAAATTTGAATGTCAGCGCATTGCTGCCCTTACCGCGCCCCTCCAGATGCGCGTCAATGGTGACTGTTACAACATCGTCCTTGTGAGCCTGTGCGATGGCAAGCCGGTTGATACGCATGTCGGCCTTCGGTTCAAGCCGGATCTTTCCTGCAATGCCAACGGGAGCGAGGGCAATGTTCCAGTCCCACCCGAAATCACATTGGGGTTTGCGCAACATATTGCCGTTGGCAATGGGTGAGTTCTCGGCGTGGTAAGGGATGAAAAAGGGCTGCGCTGCCTGTCTCTGATTCGCTTCCTTTGTGACGGCATGCAACCGGATCTCAAGGGTATTGTCACCAACAGTCGCGTGATCGGCCAAATCCACCCGATAGGTGCGATGAGCATTCTGCGTTTGCAGAACAACCTCACCATTCAGAAAAATCGTGGCGACCGTATCGATTTCGCCAAGGACAAGAATGGTTTCCTTGCTGTCCAGTCTGAATGTTTTAGACAGGATCCAGTCGCGCTCTGATATCCAACGCAAGCCATATTCGTTGCGCGCCCAATAGGGATCATCAATCAGTCCCGCGTCCCTCAGCCCGGTGATGACATCTCCGGGCAAGAGCATCGAAAAGTCGTATTCTCCCAGCCCATCGGAGATGTGCCATGCGCCTCCCAGTTCAATTGCGTCTGCATGTTCTGAAAATTTCATGGTCGTCCTCCGCGGACTGTTATGTGGGCTTTGTCTGCGGATTGAACGCGCACATGCGTGCATGCTCCGCTCCATACACGCTTAGCATCGGAGGGCGTTCAGAAAAAGCCGATTTGTACGGAGGTCCAACACAAACTGATCGACCGCAAGATACGGTTTGGGTGGTTTGATACTGATTATGATGCGTCGAACCAAGCCCGGATTGGGTTCTGGCTAGTTACCAATAATTCAGTTTGATACAAAAAGGCCGCGAGCAAGGTTATGCGCGCGGCCTCAGGTTGGTTGATCAGATTTTGCTGGCGGCCGCCGCACGTTCGGCGATGGCATCCCAGTTCTTGTTGTTCACATCGTCAAGCGGCGCTATCCACGTGCCGCCGACAGCAAACACATTCTTCTGCGACAGGAAGTCGTTGGCATTGTCAGGTTTGACGCCACCGGTCGGGCAGAAGGAAATGTCGGATACCGGCCCCGCAACGGACTTGATCATATTGATGCCGCCCACGACAGAGGCCGGGAACAGCTTTTGTTCTATAATGCCGGCATCGCGCAAGGTGAGCATTTCACTCAAGGTAGCGGCACCGGGCAGGAACGGCCAATCGGAGATTTCCAAAGCTCGAAGCAAAGAGAAGGGCGTCCCCGGCGAAACACCAAAGTGCCCGCCGGCTGCCTGTGCCTGGCTGAGGTGCTGCGGTGTCAGGATTGACCCAACACCGATCACGCATTCGGGAACATGTTTCGCGATTTCCTCAACAGCAGCAAGGGCAGCCTCGGTGCGCATGGTCACTTCAACGACGGGTAAGCCGTTTTCGACAAGGCACGAAGCAAGAGGGACCGCATCTTCGACATTTTCGATGACCACGACCGGGATAACACGAGCCCCTTTGCAAAGGGATGAAACTTGAGTTCTCATATCGGTTCCTAAAATTCTACGCGCGTCCAAAGGGACGGATCAATGACAGCTCCGGGATGCATGATGACCTTCCCTGCGATGGTGTGGGCCATTTGTGCCGCTTCGGCAAAATCATGTCCCAACGCCCGCATGCCAAGATAGCCGGCAGCGAAGGAATCCCCTGCCCCGGTCGTATCCTTGGGTTTAAGAAGCTCCGGCGGGGGAGCATCATGAAAGCCTTCACTATCGAGCACAATGCAATTGGCGCCACCTTCCTTGACCACGACTTCAGCTGCACCCCACTGGCGCCAGCGATCAGCAACGGACTGTGCTGTTTCATCGGGCCACAAGGCCTGATGATCATCGATGGTTACCAGAGCGAGATCAGCAAGGGACGCCGCACGTTCGTAGGCTGCGCGGCAGATATCACTGTCCGGCCATAGCTTGGCGCGATAGTTGGGATCGAACCCAATCTGGACCTTGCCTTTTACAGCGGCCAAAGCCTCAAACAGGTTGTTGCGTTGTTCCTCGTCCAGAATGGCGAGGGTAATACCCGAGAAATACACCAGATTGAAGGTTTCCAGAAGATCCTTGATCTTGTCAACGGACCAGCCTGCGAACATCTGCTTGGCGGCTGCATCATTGCGCCAATACTGGAAAAAGCGTTCTCCGCTTTCATCATTCTCGATCAGATACAATCCGGGTGTCTTGTCTTCCACCATGGTAATGGAATCGACATTCAACCCCTCATCCACCAGCAATTTACGGATGCCATTGCTTTGCGGATCACTTCCGAGGCCTGTAACATAAGAGACCTCGATCTCCGGCGAAAACTGGCGGGAGAGATAGATTGCGGTATTGAAAGTGTCTCCGGCGAAACCCTGTTTAAACAGGCCTTTGCCGGCGGGGGATAATTCGATCATGCACTCGCCGATCGAGGCAAGTCTGACAGTCTTGTTCATGGCATCTCGGCCAACGGCCCCTTCGTCCCCCGCGCGGTATGCCCGCACAGGGTAAGGGGTGTTTGGCCGCCCTGTTATCGAGCTAACCAACCGCCATCGACGGCAATTGTGTAGCCGTTGATATAGGAAGATGCTTCCGAGCACAAGAAGACGACCGGTCCGGCAACGTCTGACGGCAGCCCCCAACGATCTGCAGGGATGCGGCTGAGGATTTCTGCACTGCGAACAGGGTCTTCGCGCAGCGCTTGAGTGTTGTTGGTCGCCATGTAGCCCGGCGCAATGGCATTCACGTTGACATTGTGCTTGGCCCATTCATTGGCCAACAGACGGGTCACGCCCATCACAGCGGATTTCGAGGCCGTGTAGGACGGCACACGAATGCCACCCTGGAAGGACAGCATGGATGCGATGTTGACGATCTTGCCGCCGTCACCCTGTTCGATGAACTGTTTTGCCACGGCCTGAGACAGGAAGAACACCGACTTGATGTTGATGTTCATCACGTCGTCCCAGTTTTCTTCGGAGAACTCGATGGCGTCTTCGCGGCGAATGATCCCGGCATTGTTGACCAGAATGTCGATGCGTCCATATTCGGCAACCGTTTTGGAAACGATATCGGGGATATCGTCCATTTTCATCAGGTTGGCTCGGATGTCGAGGAACTTGCGGCCAAGGCCCTCGATCATGTCCTTGGTTTCGGTTGGTTCTACAATGTTGACACCAGCGATGTCACAACCGGCTTGAGCAAGGCCGTAAGCCATGCCCTGTCCAAGCCCCGTGTCGCAGCCTGTTACGAGGGCAATCTTGCCGCCCAGGTCAAATTTCTCTTTCATGACATAGTCTCCAATTGGCTTGGTGATCAAAGGTTCATCCACTGGTCGAGACGATCCAGTGTGAAAGGTTCGGCTTTGAGGAAATCATATGCGGCCATGACGGTCGCAACGAGTTCCTCCGATGCAAGGCTTTTGCCCCAGAAGGCTTCATCCGCGAGATAGGCTTCCACCATGGCGGCCAGCCCTTCTGTTTCGCCTTTTTCCCTGAGTGCGCTGAATCGCACGATGACATCGTCCGCATCGCGCGGCGGATAGGTTTCGGCATGGGCATAGTCGCCCGTGTAGAAGGCCAGCCAAGCGGCAAGAGACAGGCTCATATGGCTTGGTGGTTTACCGCTCGCCTGCCAATGCTTTTCGAAGCGCGGCAGGTTGCGGGTGTGGAATTTGGCGACGCCGTTAAGTGAGATGTCGTGCCAACGGTGCAGGATGTAGGGATTGGCGAAGCGGCGCAGGACATCGGCACAGAACTGCTTTAACTCATCTTCTGGCAGCGACAGGTGCGGCATGATTTCCTGCTCGAGCATCCCCAGGAGAAACCTGTTGGCAGCCTCGTTCTGCATGGTTTCACGAACGGATTCGACTCCGGCAAGCAGAGCGAGCGGGCAAAGGCCCGTGTGCGCCCCATTGAGAATGGCAACCTTGCGTTCCTTGTAGCCATCGGCATTCTCGACGATGATGGTGCCATCATCGTTATCGGCCAAGGGCAGGCAGAGATCTGGCTGATTTGCGCGCTGTTCGATGACGAGGAAGTGGAACAGTTCGGTCGCGACCATCAGCGGGTCATGATAACCAAGCTCCGCTTCGATGCTTTCGACCTCGTCACGCGGATAGCCCGGCACGATCCGGTCAACGAGAGTATTGTAGAAGGCGTTCTTGCCTTTTACCCAAGCAATGAACACATCCCCAAGGTTCCAGTCTTCGCAATGTTTGAGGACGCATTTTTCCAACTCGTCTGCATTGTGATCAATGAGTTCGCAAGGGAGAAAATGAAATCCGGGCGCTTTGGCTTTTCCGCACGTCTCAAAGCGTTCCAACAACAGCCGGGTGACTTTGGCCGGGAAAGATGCCGGTGGCGTGTCATCGGCCTTGCAGCTGGCATCGTAGGTGATCCCGGCTTCGGTGGTGTTGGATATGACGACAGAAAAGTCGATATTACGCGCAAGTCCTAGAAGCGTGTCCCAATCATGAACCGCAGAGATCTCGCGGCGGATACAGCCGACTTGGCGGGCTTCGGAAACAGCCTTGCCATCGCCATCCACGCCGCGGGAAAGAACCGTATAAACGCCATCGCTGTCATTGAGGGAAACAGGGATGCCCCCGTCGATGGGACGCACCACAACGACGCCGAAATCCTCTCCAGCGTGCTCGTTCATCCGGTCGATTTTCCAATCCATGAACGCCCGGAGGAAGTTGCCTTCGCCGAACTGGATGATCCGTTCGGTGGGACGTTGGCGCCCTTGGAGTTCTTTTTCGTTGATATGTTCCATTCTGATTTCACCTGATTTTCTGGCTGATAGAGATGTCTGGCGGGGTCACATCACTGCGCCGACCTGCCAGGGAACAAACTCGTTGTCGCCAAGACCCAGCAGTTCTGATTTGGTTTTCTCGCCTGACGCCACCTTGATGATGAGATCGAGGATTTCTGCACCCTTGGCCTCAAGAGACACGCCAGCGCTCAGGATGTCCCCGCAGTTGATGTCCATATCGTCGGGCATCTGCTTGAACAGCATGTCGTTGGTGGCGACCTTGATGGTCGGGGCCGGTTTGGACCCGAATGCTGATCCGCGCCCGGTGGTGAACACCACCATATGAGCCCCCCCTGCAATCTGGCCTGTGGCGCAAACCGGGTCATAGCCGGGCGTATCCATATAGACGAAGCCCGGTTCGGTGACCTTTTCGGCGTACTCATAGACAGCCGTTAGCGGTGTCGAGCCAGACTTTGCCGTCGCGCCAAGGGATTTCTCGAGAATTGTGGTCAAGCCACCGGCCTTGTTGCCCGGACTGGGATTGTTGTCGAGGCTGCCTTCATTGATGGCGACGTAATTCTCCCACCACTTGACCTGACTAATCAGCTTGTCGGCGATGTCTTTATTGGCCGCACGGCGGAGCAAGAGCTGCTCGGCTCCATAGATTTCTGGCGTTTCCGACAGGATCGCCGTCGCGCCAAGTCCTGCCAGCATGTCGGTGGTCTTGCCCAGTGCCGGGTTGGCCGTGATGCCCGAGAAGCCATCCGAGCCGCCGCACTGCAGCGCAATCTTGAGTTCGGAAACTGAACATTCCTCCCGTTTTGCCTTGTTCACTTCGGGAAGCAGTTCGAGCACTTTAGCCTTGATGGCATCAATCGTCTGTCGCGTGCCGCCGACTTCCTGAATAGCGAGGCTGTGGAAGGTTTCCATGGTGCTCTGGTTTTTGGCGTCGAACAGCGACTTCATGCGGGCGATCTGCATCATCTCGCAGCCAAGGCCGACAAAGATCGTCGCACCGGAGTTGGGATGGGTGGCGTAACCCCACAGCACCCGCTCCAGCAGCTCATAGCCCTTTTGCGCACTCATGCCACAGCCGGTTCCGTGCGTCAGACCGACAATCCCATCGACATTCTCATATTGATCAAGGACACCCGATGCGAGCAGTTCCTGCGAGGCGTGCTGAATGACGGTTGCCGAGCAATTCACCGTTGCACAAAGTGCGATCATGTTGCGCGTTCCAACCTCACCATTCTTGCGGCGATAGCCCATGAAAGAACGCGGTTTCATGCTTGGAATAGCAGCTTTGGCCGTTTCCAGATCCTTGCCGATCTGATAGTCCTGCCCATGATCGGTGAAGGCACAATTGTGAGAATGCACGTGATCGCCAGCAACAATCGCCGATGTCGCACGACCGATGATTTCGCCGAACTTGACGATGGCATCACCCTCGGCATGATCCTTGAGTGCGATCTTGTGACCGGCCATGACATTGTTCGCAAGGGATGCTCCGATTTCAAGCGGATCATCGCCCTTCTTTGCCCCTGAAGGCAGAATGGCGATGGTATCAATCGGATTGAGAACAATGTGCTTGCTGGTGCTGCTCGTCATCAGTTCTGTCTTTCGTGTTTGATGCCGGCTATGACGCCGCGCAATTCGGCGAGACCACGCAGACGGCCTATCATCGGATAGCCCGGATGGGTCTTCCGGTCGGCATCGCTGAGCAGCTCGTGGCCATGGTCGGGCCTCAAGACAATGTCGCAATCATCTCGCCCTTCGTCTTTGCGGCGCTGTTCCTCGGTCAACAGAACCGCTACCAATTTGGCCATGTCGGTATCGCCTTCCAGATGCGCAGCTTCTTCGAAAGAGCCGTCGGGGAATTTTCGGACATTGCGCAAATGAGCAAAATGGATCTTGTCGGCAAATCGTTCAGCAATTGCCGGGATGTCATTGGCCGGATTGGCCCCGAGCGAGCCAGAGCAGAGGGTCAGGCCATTGTTGCGGCTTTCATGCGCGCCCAGAACCCAGGCAATATCATCGCCGGTGGAGACAATGCGCGGCAGGCCGAGAATGTCGCGCGGAGGATCATCGGGATGGACAGCCAGTGAAATGCCAAGTTCTTCAGCGGCAGGAATGACTTCATCCAGAAAGCGCTTGTAGTTGGCACGCAGAGCGTCCTTGTCGATATCCTCGTAGAGCTCAAGACCCTTGCGCAAGCCTTCGATATCGTAGCGATCGTAGGCTCCGGGAAGTCCGGCCATTACGGATTGCATCAGAAGATCTCTGTCAGCCTCGCTCGATCCGTCAAACCAGATGCGGGCGGCCTCAAGTGCTTCAGGGCCATAATCATCTTCGGCGCCGGGCCGTTTGAGCATGTAGATCTCAAGCGCGGCCATCTTGCCAGCATCGAAGCGAAGGCAGGAGCCGCCCCGTGCGACGGGAGCCGTCAGGTCCGTGCGGGTCCAATCGAGCAGCGGCATGAAATTGTAGCAGATGACCTTGACGCCTTCAGCGGCCAGATTGGCCATGGACTGACGATAGTTCTCGAAGAACTGGCCAAGGTCCCCTTCCCCGCGCTTGATCTGTTCATGGATCGGCAGGCTTTCAACAATGGGCCAGTTGAAGCCTTCGGCCTCGATTGTCGCGCGCATTTTGGCGACGACATCGCGCGGCCAGACTTCGCCATACGGAATTTCATGCAAGGAGGAAACGATGTCCGTCGCACCGCTCTGTGCGATTTCAGGAAGTGAGATCCGATCAAAGGATCCGTACCAGCGCCAACCTTCTTTCATCTTGATCCCCTACTCGTCTGTCATATGATCTATGCCCTTCATCGTCCGATGAAGGGGTAAAAAGCCCGAAAGGCCCCTTTGCGGGGTCTTTCGCGGATTTGCACTCTTGAAGCCTTAGCCCCGACTTTCGCGGCTTAACGCAGGTCTTCCATGGCAACGAAGTCCATGTCGGTATAGTCGACATTGTCGCCGGCCATGGCCCAGATGAAGGTATAGCTGCCAGTCCCGGAGCCGCAGTGGATCGACCACGGCGGAGAGATGATGGCTTCTTCATTCTTGATCACCATGTGACGGGTTTCATCCGGCTTGCCCATGATGTGGAAGACACGGGAGTCAGGATCCATGTCGAAGTAGCAATAGGCTTCCATGCGGCGGTCATGATGGTGCGCTGGCATGGTGTTCCAGACCGATCCGCCGTGGAACTGGGTGTAGCCAAGGATCAACTGGCAGGATTCCATCACCAGCGGATGAATGAACTGGTTGATCGTGCGCTCGTTGGCGGTTTCCGGTGCTCCAAGCTTAAGCTTGGCGGCATCCTCGATTTTCACCAGTTTGGCGACGAGCTCCTTGTGAGCCGGTGCAGAGGTGATGTAGAAACGCCCGTTGCCGGAATAGGTGACCGCGCCTGAGCCTTTTGGCAGATACAGAACATCGCCACGATCCAGCACATAATCCACGCCAGCAGCTGAAACCGTGCCCTGTTCGCCAATATTCACGACACCCATTTCACGGCGATCAAGAATGCTGTCGGTGCCGCATTCAGCGACCTTGTCGAGCGTCAGGCTGCCTCCATTGGGAACAGCGGCACCAACGATCATGCGATCGTAATGGGTGTAATTGAGGCGAATTTCTCCCTCGGCGAACATGTTTTCGAACAGGAAATTGTCGCGAAGACCCTGAGTGTCCAGTGTTTTGGCATATTCAGGATTGACCGCCTGATAAGTCTTTACAGTTAGCATGAAACATCATCCTTTTGAATTGAGCCGACACCGCGATGGCAAAGCAACGCAGTTGGCCTCGGCTTTAGAGGCTCAAGGGCACAAGGGAAAGTCCCTATGTACCTGAGATCCTTGATGTATTAGAGGAAGTCGTCCCGGCGCGGCGTGAAGCTGTCAATGAGTGTGCCGGGTTCTATGCACACACAGCCGTGCCTGGCATCGGAGGGGATGACAAAGCTGTCACCGGGCCCAACTTCGAACTGATGCTCCCCAATCGTGAAACGAAACCGGCCAGATTTGACAAAGGTTGACTGCACGTGGGGATGGTTGTGAAGGGCACCTTCGGCGCCCTCCTCATTGAAATTGAAAGCCACCACCATCAACTCGGGACTGTCAGCGATGACCTGACGCGACACCGGCTTGCCGTCATCGACGAGTGGAAAGGATTTTACATACATTTCGTCTCTCCTAATGGAACAGGCTCGGCAGCCAGAGGGACAGGAACGGGACATAGGTCACCAGCATCAGAACAGCAAAGGCTGCGCCATAGAATGGCCAGATGGTCCGAATGACGTCCCAAACCGGTATCTTGCCGACCGCACAGCCGACAAAGAGAACCGTTCCCACCGGAGGTGTACAAAGGCCGATACCGAGGTTGAGGATCAGGATCACGCCGAAGTGGATCGGATCAACACCAAAGGCCATGGCAACAGGCAAGAAGATTGGCGTGGTGATGACGATCAGCGGCGACATGTCCATGAACGTACCAAGCATCAGGAGCATCAGGTTGATCAGCAGCAGAATGACAATCGGGTTGTCAGAGATGTGCTTGAGGATTTCAACCAGTGTTGCAGGAATCCGCAAGTAGGCAAGCAGCCAGCCAAAGGATGCAGCACAGCCGATCACCAGAAGCACCATCGCAGTGGTGCGCACTGCCGCATTGGTCGCACCGACAAACTCTTTCCAGTTCAGCGTTCTGTATCCAAGCACAGTGACCAGCACGGCATAAACCGCTGCGATGCAGGAGCTTTCAGAAGCGGTGAAGACACCGGAGCGAACACCACCGAAGATGATGCCGATCAGCATGATGCCCGGAACCGCGTTTATGAACATGCCGCCAAGGGCTTTCCAGCCAGCGAACGCTTCTGTCGGGTAGTTGCGTTTCTTGGCAACGAAGTAGGCCACAATCATCAGGGCCAGAGCCAGAAGAAGACCGGGAATAATCCCCGCGGTAAACAGATCGGCGATCGAGAGTCTGCCGCCTGCGGAAATGGAATAGATGATCAGGTTGTGAGAGGGAGGCAGCATCAGAGCAATCAGAGCTGCGAGAACCGTGACATTGACACCATAGGAGACATCATAGCCGCGTTCTTTCATCTGCGGGATCATGATGCCGCCAATGGCAGTGGCGTCAGCGGCTGCTGATCCGGAGATGCCGCCGAACATGACGGAGGCCATAATGTTTACCTGACCAAGGCCGCCCCGTATGTGTCCGACCATACCACCGGCCAGCCCAACAAGCCTTCGGGCAATATCACCTCGCACCATCAATTCACCGGCAAAGATGAAGAAGGGAATCGCCATCAGCGCGAACACCGAAACACCAGAGTTGAGGCGCTGGAAGACAACGACGGGAGGGATACCGAGATAGAGAATGGTGGCAAAGGAGGCAACGCCGAGGCAAAACGCAACGGGGGTGCCGATCAAGAGCAGCACAATGAATGTGCCAAAAAGTACCCAGATTTCCATCGCATTATTCCTCGTCGATGCTGGTTTCGGCAAAACGAGCGGTGGGCAGTCCAGCCG
The DNA here is from genome assembly GCF_900215505.1 of Cohaesibacter sp. ES.047. Lineage (NCBI taxonomy): Bacteria > Pseudomonadati > Pseudomonadota > Alphaproteobacteria > Hyphomicrobiales > Cohaesibacteraceae > Cohaesibacter > Cohaesibacter sp. ES.047. The sequence continues at coordinate 3,810,101 of NZ_LT907844.1, read as the reverse complement.
CACGACGCGCCAGTCGTTCAATGGAGAAAAGCATCATCAAGACACCACCACCTACCAGAGGCATGAAATTGACCGCGTCACTGAAGCCAAGCGATGGGATTTTGATATGCCAGCCAGCAAGCATGAGCTGGGATCCGTACCAGGTCATGCCAAGTCCGAAGGCGGCGACAACGACGTCGGACAAGCTGTAAAAGACCAGCTTGAGCTTTTCCGGGATGAACATGACAAGGACGTCGAAACTGAGGTGGTTGCCCTCGCGGATACCGACAGCGGCACCGAGAAAAATGAACCAACCCATAAGGATAACGGCTGCGGGTTCACTCCAGACAATGGAATCGTTCAGCACGTAACGAACGAACACCTGCGAAAAGACGAAAATCGTCATCAAGATCAGACCGGCACCAGCCAGCCAAAGTGCAAGAGTTGAGATGAGGCTCGTTACTCTTGCTATGGATTTCAATTGGGCCTGCACGGGATCCTCCAAACAAGGAAAAGGTCCATGGCGCCCTGCCCGGTTGAGGCAAAGCGCCATGAAACCAGTTTTCTATCAGTCAGTCGCGCGGATGCGTTTGACCAGATCTTTCAGGTTGTCGGAGGTAACGTGTTTTTCGTACACCGGATCCATGGCATCCATGAATGGCTGCTTGTCAATTTCGGTGATGATTTCAACACCAGCTTCACGGACTTTTTCTTCGGAGGCTTTTTCGCGAGCGGCCCAGAGTTCACGCATTTTCGGCGTGGAGTCTTTGGCAGCTTTACGAACGGCGGCTTTGTCTTCGTCGCTGAGTTTCTCCCAGGATATTTTCGACATAACCAGAATTTCCGGAACGATCAGATGCTGGTCGAGGGTGTAATAACCCGCAACGTCATAGTGCCCGGACGATTCAAAGGAAGGCCAGTTGTTTTCAGCTCCGTCGATAACGCCGGTTTGGATGGAAGAGTAGACTTCACCGTAAGGCATCGGCGTGGCGTTTGCACCAAGAGCGGTCATCATGTCGACGAAGATGTCGGACTGCATGACGCGGATTTTCATGCCTTTCAGGTCATCGATGGACTTGATGGGCTTGACGCTGTTGTAGAAGCTTCGTGCGCCGCCATCATAGAAGGTCAGGCCAACATAACCATGCGGCTCGAATGCAGCCAGGATCTGATCGCCAATCGGGCCATCAACAACGCGGTGCATATGGTCGACATCTTTGAAGATGTATGGCAGGGATACAACTTTGGATTCCTCAACGATGTTGTTGAAAGGACCGAAAGAAACGCGGTTGAGATCGATCACACCGAATTTGGTCTGTTCAATGGAGTCTTTTTCTTCGCCCAGCTGAGCGGAATGAAAGACTTCAACACAGATACGACCGTCGGTGCGTTCCTTGAGCAATTCCCCCATGTATTTCACTGCTTCAACCGTCGGATATCCATCAGGATGGGTATCGGAAGATTTCAGCGTAATCTCGCATGCGCTTGCAGCCGTCATCATCGCGACGCTTGCAACCAGTGCAGCTGATAGTTTCTTAAGCATTCTTCTGTTCCTCCAAGAATGTGGCTCTTCAGAGCCGGTAGGCCTGCTTGGCAAGCCGATAGGTGAGATCAGTAGCGACCTCAAAAGCCTCGTCCTCAACCAGTCGCCCCGAAGCAACCAGCGTGGCGAGGAAGGCACTGTCCACCCGGCGCGCCACATCGTGACGAGCCGGAATGGAGCAGAAAGCGCGGGTGTCATCGTTAAAGCCGACAGTGTTGTAGAAGCCCGCAGTTTCGGTATTCATTTCGCGGAACCGGCGCATACCTTCTGGACTGTCATGGAACCACCATGCAGGACCAAGGCGGAGCGCTGGATAAACACCAGCAAGCGGGGCCAGTTCGCGAGAATAGCTTGTTTCATCAAGGGTAAAGAGCACAACCGTCAGGTCACGTTCCATCCCGACAGCATCAAGCAGAGGCTTGAGTGCGCGCACATAGTCGGTCTGAGTGGGAATATCGAACCCCTTATCGAGACCAAATGTATCAAATACGGGCGTGGAATGGTTGCGGCTGCTCCCGGGATGGATCTGGAGCACGAGACCGTCCTCAAGGCTCATGCGGGCCATCTCGGTGAGCATGTGTCCACGGAAGATGTCAGCCTCTTCAGCAGAGCATTGTCCTTGCAAGGCTTTTGCGAAAAGAGCGGCAGCCTCGGCCTGAGGCAAGTCTTCGGTCCGGGCTGTTGGATGGCCATGATCTGTCGACGTCGCTCCCATACTTTTGAAGTATGCCCGACGATTTCGGTGAGCGGCTAGATAGCCATCCCAACTCGTCGCTTCAACACCGGCCATCTCGCCGAATTTTTCAACATTCCGGGTAAAGTCTTTGTAATGGGGATCGACAACAGGATCGGGACGATAGGCAGTGATGACTTTGCCTTTCCATCCGCTTTCCTTGATTGTGCGGTGCCATTTCAGATCATCAAGCGGCGATTCTGTCGTTGCCAACGCTTCGATGTTGAAGCGTTCAAACAGTGCACGGGGTTTGAATTCGGGCTTTTGAAGACATTCTGCAATATGATCGTAGGCTCGATCCGCATTGTCTTCATAAACCCACTCGGACCAGCCAAACACCTGTTCAAATGCATGGGATAGCCACATCCGGGACGGTGTCGCCCGGAACAGGTGAGAATGCTTGGCGAACAGACGCCAGATCTTGCGGCCATCCGTTTCGGTCAAACCGCCATCGATGCGCGGCACGCCCAAATCTTCAAGCTTGACGCCCTGAGAGCAGAGCATGCGGAATACATAGTGATCGGGGGTGATAAAGAGCTGAGCGGGATTTGGGAAATTCTCGTTCTCCGCAAACCAGCGCGGATCCGTGTGCCCGTGAGGACTGAGAATGGGAAGTTCTTTGACGCTGTTGTAAATATCTCGCGCCAGAGTCCTTGCAGACTCTTCGATTGGAAACAGACGATCAGGATCGAGCTTGCGCATGATCTTTCCTTACTTATGACACCCGCAGCCTAGCAGTATTTTCATTTTCAGGCCACTAGTATCTAGGATCCTAGTTTTTTTTAAGCTAGGATCCTACTAACCCAATCGGTAAAGTTTGTAAAGACGACCATATCTTTGTAAAGACGACAATACCGAAGATACCAAAGAGCGGAGTGTTCAATGGCCATAGACTCTCTACAGGCTGCTCCTTTAACCATCCAACGAACGGCTATTGCCGATCGTATTTTTGATGAACTGCAACATCAGATTCTGTCACTTGACCTCAAACCGGGTACAAAGGTCTCAGAGGCAGATGTTGCAAAGGTTTTTGGCGTCTCCAGACAGCCAGTGAGGAACGCTTTTTTCCGCCTTTCAAAAATGGGATTTCTCGATGTTCGTCCGCAGGTTGCCTCGCGCATATCCTTCATATCCGAAGAGGCTGTTTTAAAAGCCCGTTTCATTCGCTGCGCACTCGAATCAAAAGCTGTAAAAATGGCCTGCGATGAACTGTCGGAAGAGGATATACATGCCTTGACCGGGCAGATCGAGCAGCAGGGAAAGGCAGTCGAAACCAAGGCTTCGGATCTTTTCCACCGGCTGGATGAAGATTTCCACCGGGAAATCTACGAGCGTGCCGGCGTTGGTTTCGTGTGGGATTTGATAAAAGAAAACAAGGCGCACATGGACAGGGTCCGCTATCAGTCCCTCCCGCTCAATCTGGACAATGCATTCCAGTGCCACAAGAAAATTCTCGCTGCGATCAAGGCAAGGGACAAGGAATGGGCGGCACGGGAGATGGACCTCCACCTCTCAGAAATATTCTCTTTGCTCAAAACCGTGCGCGAGGAGTATCCCGAATATTTCGAAGAAGAAACTGCCTGACCTCGCTCCTCTTCGCAAGGCCATCCCATCTTTGAGAAGCGATGGCTTGTAGCGAATCTCTGTGCGTCCCCCGCCCTGAAGATTCCCCCCCGAAAAACAAAAAACTCCCCACCGCGATCACGTCACCGCAGCGGGGAGTTTGTTTTTTATTATCGTATATCTTTGCCGGTCCGGACTAGACCAGATCAGAGGGCAGGATGGCCGCCGGGATGTTCTGGTAGCAGACGGGACGCAAGAAACGACGGATGGCAAGCGTGCCAACAGACGTAGCACCGAAGTTCGTTGAGGCGGGGTATGGGCCGCCGTGGACCATGGTGTCGCAAACCTCAACGCCCGTGGGGAACCCGTTGGCCATCACACGTCCGGCCTTGCGCTCCAGTACCGGAAGAAGTTTGCCCGCATCATCCATGTCGCCTTCATCCATGTGAAGGGTCGCGGTCAGCTGACCTTCAAACGACTTGGCAAGCTCGACCATCTGTTCGATATCCTTGGCGACCACGACAAGACCGAGCGGTCCGAACACTTCTTCACTCAGCGTTTCGTTGCCGAGCCAATCTTCAGCAGAGACCTTGAACAGGAACGGTTTGGCTTCGCGCCGGTCGCACATGGAGGTCAGGAGCTGCTGCACACCGGGCTGTCCCTGAACCTTTTCAGCACCAGAGCGGTAGGCATCGGCGATGCCGTCGGTCAGCATGACCTGGCTTCCGGTCTCGGACAGCGCTGCCAAGGCGGCATCAACGAACGCGTCATAGGCCGGGCCTTCCAGAACCACCGCAATGCCCGGATTGGTACAGAATTGCCCGGCTCCCATGGCAAGAGATCCTGCCCAGCCCTTGCCCATGGCTTCACCGCGAGCAGCAACGGCCTGAGGCAGAATGAACATGGGATTGACCGAACCAAGTTCGCCAAAGAACGGAATGGGTTCGGGACGGCTGGCGCAGAGATCGTAAAGCGCACGGCCACCAGCAAGCGAGCCGGTGAAGCCTGCGGCCTTGATGAGCGGATGCTGAACCAGTGATGTGCCTACGACCCGCGATCCACCATGCACCATGGAGAACACACCCTTGGGCATGTTGCAGCGTTCGATGGCGGCCTTGAAGGCATCGGCGACGAGTTCGGCCGTGCCCGGATGGGCATCATGCCCCTTGACGACGACGGGGCACCCTGCAGCCAAAGCAGACGCGGTGTCACCACCAGCGACCGAAAATGCCAACGGGAAGTTGGACGCTCCGAAGACTGCCACGGGACCGATGGGCCGCTGCATCATGAAGAGCTCGGGACGCGGTAACGGCGCTCGTTCGGGAAGGGCTTCATCATGGCGACGGTCCAGATAGTCCCCTTTGCGAATGTGCGAGGCAAAGAGTTTCAGCTGGCCAGTGGTGCGGCCGCGCTCTCCTTCAAGGCGCGCCTGGGGAAGCGCGGTCTCTGCCATCGCCATTTCCGTGATGTCAGCACCGCGACTTTCGATTTCCTCTGCAATGGTTTCAAGAAATACCCCGCGATCTTCGCGGCTTGAATAGCCATAGGTCCAGAATGCGTCTTCAGCCGCCTTGACCGCAGTATCAACCAACTCCGGCGATCCGTGGAAAAAGTCATATGCTCCACCGGTTGCCGGGCTGGACGAAAAGGTCTTGTCTCCTTCGATCCATTCGCCTGCAATCAGATGTTTGCCATGAGGTTTGTATGCCATTGTTGCCTCCTTGGGGGTGGCTTTTTCTAGAATTGATGTGTTCGTCATGCCAAAACCGCCCGTTGCCGGGCGGCTTGATTTTTGTTTGACTGCTTTACAGGAACAAGGCCCGTTGTTGTTGCAGTCCGATGATCTTTTGTCGCGTCTGGTCCCGCTCAGGGTGATCAGGCTCCAGACGAATAGTCGTAAATCTCGCGAGCGCGTTCCTCTGTCAGATAGTCATTCTTGATGTCTTTTGCGATGGCTGCGCGGCTTCGATCCTGTGGATCACCATATCCGCCTCCGTTGCCAGTGACGAGACGAATGATGTCCCCTTCGTTGACAACCACGTTGGTTGCAAAGGAAAAGCGCTCTTTGGTGCCATCAGTGCGGCGAAGCTCGACATAGTTGGTTGATCCATCGAGCCCTCCGGCAACACCCCAGGGCGGAATGCGGGAGCGGGTATAGCCAACCGAGAAGAAATTGTTGTTGGCACGGACACGATAGTGAACATCGATGCCCTTGCCGCCGCGCCATTCGCCCTCGCCGCCCGGCTCGGCGTTTAGGGCGATCTGGTCAACGCCGAGGCCATACCGCGCTTCTGCTATTTCTGCCGGACAATTGAACGTTTCGCCATGGAAGCCGGAGAATTGCCCGGAAGGACCATCGCTTCCCTGCCATGCGCCCCAACCGCCGACTTGCGGCTCGACGATGGTGTAGTGACGCCCGGTATCGGGATGCGGCCCACCCACGTTTGTGCCGCAGATCGAAGCAAAGTTGCCTGCCGGGATCACTCCGGGGAAATGGTTAGCCAAGGCCCGGAGCAGCATGTCAAACAGTCGGATTTCGACCTCGGAATAATAACCAAGGGCGCCGGGCATCTCGACATGAAAGATGGTTCCGGGCTTGGTGATGACATTTAGTGGCTTGAAAAAGCCGCCGTTGCCTGGCGCATCCGGATCGGTGAAGGCCTTGAAAGCCAGCTGCACAGCGATCTCGGTTCCCTCACGGGAGGAGTTTGACGATCCAGCTTGTATCGGGTTGTCGGTGAGATCCACAATGAATTCATCATCGGTGATGGTCAGCGCGACCTTGTGAATGTCACCGGTGTCCTGTTCTTCCTCAAAGGTGTAGGTGCCCTTGGGTATGGTCTTCAGAGCCACCCTCGCCCGGCGCTCGCCAAGAACCATATAGTCCGCGACGGCGGCCTCATAGGTATCGGCGCCGTATTTGGTCGCCAATTCGAGGATGCGCCGCTCGCCGATCCGCAATCCTGCAATACCGGCCCACAGATCGCCTTTCAAATAATCAGGCAAGCGGGTGTTGGTGTAGAGGATATCGAACACGGCCTTGTTTTCCCGGCCTTCTTCAAAAAGCTTGACCGCAGGAATGCGGATGCCTTCCTGAAAGATCTCTGTGGCCTCTGAGGACATGGACCCCGGAACGTTGCCGCCAACGTCGTTCCAGTGGGCAATATTGGAAACCCATGCGATCATCTGGCCTTCATGAAAAACCGGGGCGGCCAGCACCATGTCATTGAGATGCGTCACGCCGCCATAATAGGGATCGTTCGAGGCAAAGACATCACCGGGCTTGATATCCTCAAGCGGGTATTTCTTGAGGATGCCCATGATGGCCTTGTCGAGTACACCGATGAAAGCGGGAATGCCAGCGCCAGAGGCCGCAATCTCACCGTTCTTGTCGAGCACCGAGGTGGAAAGGTCGAGCACTTCATAGATGATGGCGCTCATGGAAGTTTTCACCTGAGCGTAGAACATTTCATCCGCCACAGCTTCCAGAGCATTCTGGATGATGTCGAAGGTGACGGGGTCGTAGGTTTTCTCTGTGGTCATGGGTCAGCCCCGAAAATCGATGTGCGTGTTGCCGAAGTCGTCAATGGTGACGTGGTTGCCCGGATGAACCACAATAGTGGTTCCCGGATCCTCAATGATTGCCGGACCATCGAACGTCATACCCGGCTCGAACATGGTGGCGTCGTAAATCGTCGCCTCATGAACACCCTCGGTCGCGTAGTCGACTGGACGCGTGCCCTTGACGGCATCCTCGATCTGTTTGCCTGTGGTTGGAAGCGGCACGATTTCGAGTTTGCCGACCTCGGATGACGCGATGAGATGGATGCCGACAATCTCAACGCCGGCATCGAGGCGATAGGTATATTCGCGCTCGTAGACCTCGTGGAAATCCTCGATCATCTTTGTAATGACATCTTCGGTGACTGTGGTGGACGGGATCTGGACCTCGACGCCGAACTCCTGGTTCTGGTAGCGACAACGCACTTGCGGTTTCATGATGACCTTGTCGCGCGCAACCCCTTCACGGCCGAATTCATCACGCGCCAGCTCCATGACCTGAACGAGAAGCTCATCAAGGCCGTCGTGGTCAGTCGCTTCCATCAGGCGGGTGACAAAATAGTCCCGGCGGAGGTCGGACATCATCATCCCCCAGGCGGAGAACACCGGCGCACCGCGCGGTACGACGACCTTCTTGACGCCCAGCTCCTGACCGAGCGCAACACCGTGCATAGGACCACCGCCACCAAAGACAACCAGCGTGAAGTCTCGCGGATCATAGCCACGGTTGACCGAGACGAGCTTGAGCACATTGACCATGTTGGAGTTGGCAATCCGGACGATCCCGCGGGCCACGTCTTCCGGGCTGGAATTGAGCTTTTCGGCCAATTTTCCCAGGCTGTCATCGACCGCGCCCATGTTGGCAACAACGGAGCCGCCGCAGAAATAGTCCTTGTTGATGCGACCAAGTGCGAGGTTCGCGTCGGTCGTTGTGGCATTCTCACCGCCACGACCATAGGCTGCTGGTCCGGGCGAGGCACCAGCTGATTGCGGCCCCACATGCAGTTTGTCGAAGTCATCAACCCATGCGATGGATCCGCCGCCGTTGCCGATTTCAACGAGATCGACCACAGGCACCATGATCGGATATCCTGCCGACTTGCCATTGCGCTCGATCCAGTAGTCGGTCTTGATGGTCACTTCGCCATTCTCGATCAACGAGCATTTGGCGGTCGTTCCACCAATGTCGAGTGCCAAAACATTGGGCTCTCCGATGATGCGGCCAAGCTCGGCAGCACCCCAGAACCCCGAAGCGGGACCACTTTCGACCATGGTGATCGGCACGGCCTTGATGGCATCGACCGAGTCCACGCCACAGTTGGATTGCATGATGAAAAGCTGCCCTTTGTAGCCCTTGTCATTGAGGCCGGTTTCCAGCTTTTCAAGATAGCGTTGGGCCTTTGGCTGCACATAGGCGGACAGGATTGTAGTGTTGGTGCGTTCATACTCGCGCCATTCACGCGTGATCTGATGGGAGGCGACCACGGTCACTTCCGGCCAGCGCTTTTTCAGCTCTTCGGCAATCGCTTTTTCATGCTCGGGATTGGCATAGGCATGAAGCAGACAGACCGCAATGGCCTCGATGCCTTCGGCCTTGAACAGAGCGATGGTTTCATCGAGCGAAGACAGCTCGAGCGGAGTGACGATGTTGCCCTTGTAATCCATGCGTTCGACGATTTCACGGCGCAGGTAGCGTTCCACGAACGGCGTCGGCTTCTTGTACGTCAGATTAAAGAAATCAGGACGGTTGCCTCTACCGATTTCAATCGAATCCCGGAAGCCCTTGGTCGTGATCAGGCCGACTTTCGCGCCTTTGCGCTCAGTCAAAGCGTTGATGACAACGGTGGTTCCGTGAGCAAAAAAATCAACCTCGGTGATGTCGACATTGCCTTTTTCGAGAACGTTCAACACTCCCTGCTCGAAATCCGGCGGTGTCGTATCAGATTTGGCGGTTCTGACGGTTTGAACACCGGAGGCTTTGTCTGTTTCGAAATAGACGAGGTCGGTGAATGTCCCGCCAACATCCGTTGAAACTCTGGTTATGGTGTCACGCATGGATTGCTCTTCTTGGTTTTCGACCCTGTCCGCTCTTTTGCCCGCGGGGCGTCTTTTTAGCGAACGGGTCAAGTCCGATTTGTTTTGTTGCTTTGGATTGGCTCTTAACGACGTCTCGCGCCTGACGCAGCGAGGGCAACAGCGATCACGATGATCACACCCGTGGTCAGGTCCTTGAAGAAGGGATTGACGTTGAGAATGTTGAAACCGTTGCCAATGAGGGCCATCAGCAGCACCCCGGCCACGGATCGCCAGATAGCCCCCGAACCACCAAGGATCGAGGTGCCACCCAAAATGACAGCGGCGATGGCTTCAAGCTCCATGCCGGCACCGGCCTGAGGCTGGGCCATGGAAATACGCGAGACGGCGATCACACCGGCGAGCCCGGCAGCCATGCCGGTCAGGCTGAACGTTGCGATCTTGACCAGATTGGAGCGAATTCCCGAGAGGATTGCCGCCTCTTCATTGCCACCAACCGCAAAGACACGGCGACCGAAGGTCGTGGCATTGAGCAGAACCATCATGGTCAGCATGAAAAGAACCAGCACGATCACGGCGACATTGACGAGGCCAATGCGCTCGCGGCCAAGCCAGGAGAATTCGGCGATGCGAACCGGGATCAAGGTGCCACCGGTGATGAGGATCGCCACCCCGCGATAGACCAGACTGGTGGCAAGGGTCACGAGGAAAGAATGCACCCCAAAGCCGGTAATGATTGCGCCATTGATAAAGCCCAGACAAAGGCCAATCAGCGGCCCGATAAGGATGGCCAGATAGGGATCGATATTGATGGCGGTCCAGCCGGCGGCAACAGAGGCGACCCCGAAGATGGCACCTGTCGAGAGATCGAATCCGCCGCCGATGATGACGAGCGTCAGGGCGCAGGCGATGATCGCCAGCGGCGTGCTCTGATTGAGAATGTTGAGCAGGTTGCGGGCGGTAAAGAAGCTGTCAGATGCGAAGCTCAAGCCGACAAGCAAGGCAACGATAATGATCAGCACACCATATTCTCGCGCAATCTGACCGGGAGACAGTCTGGAAAAGCGCGAACCGGTGCTGGAGGATGAGGAAATGTCGGTCATGGTTATGATGCCTTGGAAACTGCTTGTTGGCCCTGCTGCTGGAAAATCCGCTTGAGCGCCACTTCGACACTCAGATCACTGGACGGACTTTCCGCAAAGATGCGGCCTTCGCTCATGAGATAGGCGCGGTGGGACAAGTTGAGGACTTCTTCCAGTTCGGAGGAAATCAGCACAACGCCAACCCCGTTGGCGGCCATCTCGACGATAAATTCATGGATACGCTGGCGCGCTCCGATGTCGACGCCCCGGCTCGGTTCATCAAGAATAAGCAGCTTGGGTGTCTCGGCAGCCCATTTGGACAGAAGAACCTTCTGCTGGTTGCCGCCCGAATAGAAAGCGACTTCACCGTCGACCTTGGAGGGAACAATACCGAAATGATCGATCATGCGCTGCGCACGGTCGCGTTCACGGCTTGGAGAAATGAACCCAAACTTGCTGATCGCCGCGAGGGATGCCAGCGAAATGTTGGGGCGGGTTGTCTGCGTAAGAACCAGCCCCTGTTTGCGCCGATCTTCCGGCACAAAGGCGATGCCCTGTTTGATGGCCTTGGCCATTGTCAGATCATGCTGTTGGGCGCCGCGAATGATATAGTCTCCGCTCGCGATCGGGTCGGCTCCGAACATGGCCCGGCCGAGTTCTGTCCGGCCCGATCCAACCAATCCTACCAATCCGACAATTTCACCGGGGCGCACCTTGAGAGAAATGTTCTGAAGGCCGGTATCCGTCGAAACGTTGATCAACTCGACGACGCTTGGCTGATGGATTTCGGGCACCGGCGGCAGTTTTGGCCAGATGATCTCGGACGCTTCGCCCAGCATGGAGTCAACCAGTGACTGCTTGGTCTCACCTTTGATCGGATCGGTACGGATCACTTCGCCATCGCGCATGATGGTCACCTGATCGCAGTTTGCAAGAATGTGATCGAGGAAATGGCTGACATAGATCACCGTCACGCCCTGCTCTTTCAGGCGTGCAATCAGAACATGCAGTCGGTCGGCTTCATCCTCGGTTAGAGAGGATGTCGGCTCGTCCATGATGATCACCTTGGCCTCGCGCGCAATGGCGCGCATGATCTCGACCTTCTGTCGTTCTGCGATCCGCATGTCAGCAACTCTGGCCGAGGGATCAAGGCCGAAGTCGCAGGTCTTCTCGAGTTGATAAAACCGCTCCAGATCACCTTTTACAAGCAGGCCTGCACGGTTGGTTTCGAGCCCGAGAAACACATTTTGAACCACATTGAGGTCCGGCACGAGTTGCAGTTCCTGGTGGATCATGGCAACACCGCGGCCCAGTGCGTCGCGCGGAGAAAACCGGGTGACGGTTTCACCAAAAATCTCGACGCTGCCTTCATCGGCTGAATAATATCCACCGACGATCTTGCCAACGCTCGACTTGCCAGCGCCATTCTCTCCAACGAGGGCATGCACCTGACCCTTTTTGAAGTCGATATTGATATTGTTGAGAATGCGTGTGCTGCCGAAACTCTTGGCCACGGCCTTGACACGCACAGCAATGTCACTTGCGGACATGATGATCCTTCCTTCCGAGCAGAGTACCGGATTGGCAACAGCAGGATTGGCCGTGCCAGATCTGACAGAGAAAGCGTGAGCCGGACGGCTGCAAATGCCCGGCTCAGCTCCTTCTGACTTTCAAGCAGGTGGGGTTAGCCCTGCCATTCGGCCTTGAAGTTAGGATGTGCGTCGAGCCATTCCTTGGTGACAATGGCAGGAATATCACGAAGGGAGGATTCGTCGATCCATGTCGGCACGTCTTCGCCCTCGAGGGATTTCACCATGGCATCAAGAGCGGCTGCCCCCATGGATTCGGGGAACTGCGCCAGAGAGGCATCGTAGGTTCCTGCACGAATTGCATCGACCGTGATCTGATTGAGGCCACCACCGATCATGTAGATGCCAGAAATGTTGAGACCTGCATCCTCGATAGCGATTTCAGCGCCCATGAGATGCTGGTCGGCATTGGACAGGACAGCATCGATGTCCGGGTTGGCCTGCAGAATGTCCTGCATGGCGACCAGAGAGGCATCCGGGCTGTAATTGCCTTCTCCGGTGGCGACGATCTCGATATTGTCGTGCGCGCCGAGAACTTCCTTGAAGGTGTCGTTGCGCAGATTGTCGAACGGATAGATCAACTGGCCTATGAGCACGACAACCTTGCAGGGATCCTTGTCTTCACAGAAGTCTACAACGGCTTCGGCCTGCTTTCGCGCGCCAATCGATGGGTCGGACGCAACTGTGGTGGTTAGGCCGGGTACCTGCGGTTCCATGTTGGAAAGTTCAGGACCGATCGGGAATAGTGTTGCACCGACCTTGACGCCAGCCTTGACGGAATCTTCCAGCGCGGTTGCGATCCCGACAGTGTCGTTCGGGGTGACGATGATGGCCTGAAAACGTCCGCCGGCGGTCAGATCCTCGACCTGCGAGAACTGCGTGGTTGCGCTGAACTCGCCATCAAAAATCTCGGTGGAGACGTTGTCGTATTTCGCTGCGGCCTTTTTGATGCCTTCGTAGATGGCCTGGTTGAAGCCATTCTGGGAGGATGCTGCGAGGAATGCGATATTGATATCTGCGGCCTGAGCTGCGCCAAACGGAATAGCGGCAAGGCACAAGACGGATGCCAGTTTATTCAGAATTTTCATCGGTTTTGATCTCCTGAGAGGTGAATGCTGTTTTCGAAGACCTTTTCGGCCTTTCGTTGTTGTTGTCTTTTCACTCAGCTTCATTGTGTGTCTGAGTTTTCATGACTTGAACTGCTTCAGGCGGCTCCTTCCATCTCCTTGGGCCCATCGACAGAAAGCCCTGAATGGAAGGTTGCTGTTTCGATGTCCTTCATATGCAGCAGGAGGAACGCCAGTGTTGCGACGGGCTGCCACGCCCGGGCCAATTTCACACGTTCGGGCGTGAAATGACCTTTGACATTCAGCAGATTGACCGTTCCGATCACTTCGCCGTTGGCAATGGCTGGCAGGTTTAGATTGGATTCGAACCCGAGTGCCTGAATCTTTTCCCAATCGAAAAACACTTTGGCAATCTGTTCTATCCCGGTCGACGAGAAAATCTGTTTTTTGGCGATCACCGTGTCGAAGAAGAGATTGCGGTCAAGGCGTTTGAAGTTTCCGACTGGATAGGCCTCCAGATCCTCAGAAAAGACACGTCGGGACCGCATGTTTTCAAGATCGTAGATGGAAGCTGTCATCAGCTTGTTGCCGACCAGATCATTGATTCCGGTCTGAAGGGAGGCGAACACCTTGGCGGCGGCGTCTTCCTCATGCATGAGGCCGGACAGCTCGGTTATATCAAACGGGGGGATCATCAAGCCACCTCTTTGTAGTCACGCGCAACAACGCCATTCTTGACCACCAGTTGAAGATGATCCTTGGGCCGACCGAGCAGCGTGATGTCTTCGAACGGATCGCCGTCAACAACGATAAAATCAGCCTTGGCACCCTTGGCAATGACACCGACTTCGCCTTTGCGCTTGCAAAGCTCAGCGCCAATTTCCGTCACCGACCGCAGTATTTCGGTGGGTGTCAGAACCTTGGCAAGCAGGTCAAATTCCATGCCGCCATATATCCGCAACTGGCCGAGTAGATCGGTTCCGAATGCCATGGGCAGTCCGGCGTCCTTCATGATCCGAAGGGATTCCAGACCCTTGTCGCGCACGACATCGATCTTGGCCTGTTCTGATTGACCAAGACCGAGGGCTGCGCCTTCAAGCTTGAGTCCTTCGTAGGCGACAAGGGTTGGCACTGCAGTGCACCCCAGATCCGCCGCTTTCTTTGCGGTGTCCGAGGAGATGAGGTTGCAGTGCTCAAGAGATGTGACACCCAGATCAACACACCGGCTAATGGCCAGATCGTGGTAGGTGTGCGCCGAAACATAGGTGTTGGCATTTGTTGCCTCTTCCACCATGGCGAGGATTTCGGCGTCCGAATATTGCAGCGAGTCGATCGGGTCATTGGGGGAGGAAACACCGCCATTGGCCATGACCTTGATGAATTTTGCGCCTTCCTTCAGCATCTTGCGGCAAGCGCGCCTGACGTCATCAACCCCATCGACCAGAACACCCATGTTGCCCAAACGCCAGCCCAGACTGTCGGGCCGAATGTCCGTGCGATTGCGCAAATCCGTATGGCCGCCGGTCATAGACAGACCCTTGCCGCAGATGACGAGGTCAGGGCCATCAATCAGACCATCCTCTACGCCCTGCACAAGGCCGAGATCGGCCCCACCGAGATCACGCACGGTGGTAAAGCCCGCATCAAGAAGGCCGTTCATCACCCTGACCGCGCGCAGTGCCGCGAGACTATCGGGCGCAATGGCGTTCGACCAAAGATCGAGAGAATGGGCAACGACATGGAAATGACAATCAATCAGCCCCGGCATGAGGGTTTTGCCGGCAAGATCGATCACCTTGGATCCTTCAGGATGACCGCATCCAGCGCCGATGTCGGAGATAAGATCACCCTCAACAACAACGGTGCTCGGAGCGGTCAGTGTGCCGTCCTCAAGGTCCAGCAATCTTGCATTTGTGTAGGCTGTGATTGTCATTTCCATTCCTTTTGACCGCCCGCGTCTTCAGACTACGGTGAACCCGTGTGCGTATGGGTCGCGATCATCGATAAAGATTGTATTGAAGCCGGTCTGCCTGGCCCAACCACCGATAGAGGGGATAATGGCGTCCTTGTCCCCTACCCTTGCCGCCGCCTCGACCCGTCCATGAAACAGACTGCCGATGATGCTTTCGTGGACGAAATCATCCCCGACATTGAGGCGCCCCTTGGCCACCCAATGGGCCATTCGAGCCGAGGTCCCCGTGCCGCATGGTGAGCGATCTATAGCTTTCTCGCCATAAAAGACGGCATTACGTGCGGTGGCATCAGACTGGGTGGGCTTGCCGGTCCAGAGAATGTGCGAAAGCCCGTTGATGGCGGGATTTTCAGGGTGGATGAACTGATACTTTTCATTGAGTGCTGCCCGCAGTTTCGGGCTGAATCCGACGAGTTCACCGGCCGAAAAATCAGCCATATCTGCAAAGCAATCCTGTGGCTCAACGATGGCGTAGAAGTTGCCACCATAGGCAACATCAGCCGTTACGCTGCCCAATCCTTCAACCTCGGCACTCAGCCCTTCGGCATAAAGGAACGCGGGAACGTTGGTGAGACGAACCTCCTCGACAAAACGCCCTTCCTGACGATACTCGACCGTCACAAGCCCTGCGGGGGTATCAAGACGCAGTTTTCCGGGCTCTTTGGGCGAGACAAGTCCATTTTCGATGGCCATCGTCACGGTCCCGATCGTGCCATGACCACACATGGGCAGGCAGCCGGATGTCTCGATGAACAGCACCGCAACGTCGCAATCATCGCGCGTCGGAGGATAGAGGATCGAACCCGACATCATGTCATGACCACGTGGCTCAAACATCAATCCCGTGCGCACCCAATCGAACTCGGCCAGGAAGTGCGCGCGTTTCTCGATCATGTTGGTGCCTTCAAGGCGCGGTCCACCACCAGCAACCAGCCGAACCGGGTTGCCACAGGTGTGGCCATCAATGCATTGAAACGTGTAATTCGTCATTTTGATTGTTCCGACAAGCTTGAAAATCGCGCTCTGAAGGGATTGGAAGGACGAGCGTGAAGGGTGTTTATAAACCCGTACTAGTCCTTACAGGTGGCCTGTTGTCGCAACCGTAGCAGCTTGCATTCTCATTGTCGACAATAAATATTTTGTTTTTGATATAGCGTTGCATCCAAATATTATGCAGACTGTACTTTTGATGTTCAACTCATTGGATGACAGATCATAAATGACGAAATCACCGACCAAAAAAAATGGCAAAACGCCATCAACCCACCGCCGTGGTTCCGGCGTTTCCCATGTTTATGAAATCCTTAGGAACGAGATCATCGAGCTCAAACTCAAACCGGGCAGCCCCATCGACGAAGTGCAATTGTCCGAACGCTTCTCTCTTTCCCGCACGCCCATCCGCGAGGCGCTGGTTCGTCTGGCAGCCGAGGGACTGATCACCACTTTGACGAATCGATCAACGATCGTTTCACAGATCGACTTTCTCAATCTGGGCGATTTCTTCGATGCCCTCACGCTCATGTATCGCATCACGACACGGCAGGCCGCACTCAATCATAGGCCCGAAGACATTACCGACATCCGCGCCTTGCAACAGGGTTTCGCCGAGGCCGTTGAACAGCAAGACGTGCTGACGATGATTTCCGCCAACAGGGACTTTCATGTCCGCATCGCCCAAGCTGGCGGCAACCACTATTATATTGATCTGTTCACGCGTTTGCTTGATGAAGGTCGGCGGATCCTTCGGCTCTATTATTCGTCTTTCAATGACAAGCTGCCACAGCAATATGTCAGTGAACATGAAGACATGATCAACGCAATCCTTGCGCGCGATGTCGAACAATCCGATGTATTGGCAACAGCCCATGCGGATCAGATAGTCAGACAGATTCGGTCCTACATCACCGCCGACAATCGGCCCAATGCATCCCTATCAATCTAGGCAAGCAGAAACACAGCCTCGACATAACCCTATAAAATTACAAGGTTTTGTGCTCTGTTGCGCACGAATTCACATTAAATATTTTATTTGTCGACAATTAGTCGGCATTGATGTATAAATTGGTCAACACCATCGTGGCGATGGCGGTTGCTCCGAGGTCGCCAGCAAGACAAAACCGGGCCTTTTCACAGCTGTTCCGACACTCAGCTTTCGCAGGCCATGGTTCCAGAAAGGCAAATTTGATGACTGAGACTGTTTTCACTGGCTGCATGCCCGCGTTGATGACCCCCTGCAAGCCGGACCGCACGCCCGATTTCGACGCCCTTGTCGCGACAGGCAAGGAACTGATCGAAGCAGGCATGTCCGCTGTGGTTTATTGCGGGTCCATGGGCGACTGGCCGCTGCTCAACGACGAGGAGCGCATGGAAGGCGTGGAGCGTCTCGTAAAGGCTGGCATTCCGGTTGTTGTCGGGACAGGCGCGATCAACACCAAGGCAGCAGCAGCAATCGCGGCTCATGCAGCAAAGGTCGGGGCCGCCGGTCTGATGCTTATTCCACGCGTGCTGTCGCGCGGTTCTTCCAGCTCAGCGCAGAAAGCACACTTCTCAGCCGTTCTTGAAGCTGGCAAAAGCCTTCCGGCCGTGATCTACAACAGTCCCTATTATGGTTTTGCAACCCGTGCCGACCTGTTCTTTGCCTTGCGTGAGAGCCACCCCAACCTCATTGGTTTCAAGGAATTTGGCGGGACCAAAGATCTGACTTACGCCGCAGAACACATCACTTCGGGTGATGACTCTCTCACCTTGATGATTGGCGTCGATACCACCGTTTATCATGGCTATGTCAATTGTGGTGCCGGCGGCGCCATCACCGGCATTGGCAATGCGCTACCCAAGGAAGTGCTGCATCTGGTTGACCTTTGCCAGAAAGCCGCCACAGGGGATGCGGACGCGCGCCGCAAAGCCCAGGAGTTGGAAGAAGCCCTTCATGTGCTCTCAACCTATGACGAAGGCCCGGATCTCGTTCTCTACTACAAGCACCTGATGGTGCTCGCTGGCCACCCCGAATATGAACTGCATTTCAACGAAAGCGACACTCTGAGCCCGGCGCAACGTGGATTTGTTGAAATGCAGTATAATCAGTTCAAGTCTTGGTACGCCAACTGGGCCTAAAGCCGTTGCGTCTGTCAGCCCAGACTTCAACTGTAGCAACTGTAAATGCACTTAGAAATCATGCCGCGCCCTTTTGATCGGGCGCGGCCTTTTTGTTCGCTGGCCAGAATTAACCAAAAATTCATATTAAAATTGAACCACAGCAGACGACGTGCCATGTAAATAGATGAACAAAGCTCCCACTAGCAGAAGCACAATGTATTTATTTATCGGCCGTTTTTTCTGGATTGCTTATAGCGGAGCCCTGATTTTACTCGGCATGCTTTACTTCGACGTGCCCCGCCTTCTTTTGCTGCTCTTTTTGCTTGTTCTGATCGGGGCCTTTGCGCTGAGCCTGATCATCCAACTGCTGACGCTTGAAGCCAAGCCTTCCGAATTTGATGTAACCGATGAGGGCAAAAGCGAAGAGAAGACGCTCAGTTTCCGGCCCTTGCGCACAATCACACCGATCGCCAGCGGATTTCATCCCAGTCGCCTTTACATGTTGGCGACCGTGATCGGCTCATCCAGAAAGCGTGGTGCAAAGGATCAGCCTATTTCCAAGCATACCGGGTTACCCGGCAGCAAGGCACATCACTAGGCACCAATGGCACATGAAAAGCCCGCTTGTCGCGGGCTTTCTCATGGTCTCATCGCCGCGCAACCGCCGGTCTCCTCGACAGAACAGACATTGAGCGAGCTTGACCGCGATTTGTTTCCATCTAAACTCGTCGTCGGTCATGCCAAACAAGGACCGGCGGATTGCCAATCCATGTCTGGCTTCGGGGAGGAATGGAACCAAAGCGGCCCATATGCGAATCTTGCTTGTAGAAGACAATTGCGCCCTTGCTGAAACCGTGGTGGAGCGGTTCCGGGCTGAAGGGCATGTCATCGATCATGAAGGCGATGGCGAGGAAGCGGAGTATATCCTGCGGCACAAGCAGTTTGATCTCGTACTACTCGACATCAACCTGCCGAACCGAAGCGGCTTTGAGCTGTTGCGCGGCATCCGTGCGCGCAATTTGGACACGCCGGTTCTGGTTCTCTCCGCCCGCTCGGAAATCGATGACCGTGTCGTGGGTCTTGAAGCGGGCGCAGATGACTATCTCACAAAGCCCTTTGACTTCCGCGAGTTGATCGCGCGATGCCGCGTGCTCGCGCGGCGCAAGTCTGGCGTTGCCAAGAACCTCTTTCGGGCTGGAAACCTGACCTTCGACTGGGGGTCGAAACTGGCCAATATCGACGGTGAGGACGTTGAGCTGCGCAACAAGGAAGTGCAACTGCTCGAAATGTTTCTGGTCAATCTAGATCGCGTCGTCACCAAGGAGGAAATCGCAGACAGAATTTACTGCTTTGACGAGGTACCCACGCACAACGCCATTGAGCAGACGGTCACACGGCTACGCCGCAAGCTCGAAGGCTCGCCCTTCCTGATCAAGACGATCCGTGGTCTGGGCTACATTGGCCATATCGATGACACTTGAGCTCCGCACCGATCGACACCGGCACCCCGCATGACACCTCACCCCAAGCGCCTCAAGCAAAAGTCCCTGCGCCATCGCCTGCTCCTGAGCATGGGCGCGGCGTTTCTGGTGATCCTGACCGTGATTTCCATCGGCCTTTGGGGGTATGCGCGGCAGGCTGCGAACAAAGCCTATGATCGCCTTTTGCATGGCGCAGCGCTCTCCATTCTGGAACGGGTGAGCTATTCTGCGGATCAGGTGCGGGTTGACCTGCCCTACTCTGCTTTCGAAATCCTTGGCCTCGCCATGGATGATCGGGTTTTCTATCGCATTTACACCCGCGAGAATGGCACCATCACGGCGTCACATGACCTGCCAATGGCCAAGAATTACGAGCCAGCAGAGCGGCCGGTCTATTGGGACAGCCAGTTTAGTGGTGAAATGGTGCGCTTCATGCAGCAGTCTCGGCTAATCACCGAGGGTGAGCGCTCCTTTTGGGTGATCGCAGAACTGGGCCAGACACGCATCGCAAGAAACGCAATGACGGCAGATCTGTTCTGGCGCGGGTTGGCCGTCGCGGTTTTCATCACAGCGGTCGGCCTGTTGTTCGTCTGGTTCGGCATCAATCGTGCTTTGCACCCACTCATCTATGTTGAACGGGATCTTCGTAAGCGGGACATTTCGGATTTCACGCCCCTGCCTGTGACGCCACCAAGGGAGGTGGCCAGTCTCGTCATGTCGATCAACAGTTTTATCACCCGGCTAAAGAACAACCTCGATCACTCACAGACCTTCATTGCGGATGTCACCCACCAGATCAGAACCGCCTTGTCAGCACTGCAAGGCCAGTTGGAACTTGCGACCAAGGAGACGGATTCCGATGCGCTGGCGGTGCGCATCAATAAGGCCGAGCAACAAAGCCGCAACACAATCCGGCTCACCAATCAGTTGCTGGCCCACGCAATGGTGATCCACCGGGCTGATCAGAAAATGATGGCAGATTTTCATCTCAAGGATGTCTTAAAAAACACTCTGGAGACGATCCTCCGGGAGCATCTGAAATCCAATATCGAATTCACCTTCGACATTTCGCCGCGCATTGAGAATGGACCTGAGGATGCGGACCTGTTGTTTGGCGACCATATATCCATTCGCGAAGCGCTCAAGAACATCATCGACAATGCCATCAAGCACGGGCCGCCGGACAATCACATTAGGATTTCGCTTGATCTTGTTGGAAATGATATGGTTTTGGAAGTTGCGGATTCCGGCCCGGGCATTGCGCCCGATGATCGCGAAAAGGTGCTCGAGCGGTTCTATACCACGGCTTCTGATGGAGAAAATTCCGGTCTGGGGCTCAGCATCGTTGATGAAGTGGCGCGCAGTCACAACGCGCAATTGGTTCTGAATCAGTCGGATCTGGGCGGTCTCAGTGTCAAACTGGTGTTCGAGAGATAGGGTCATCATGCATCACACCAAGCGACGAGTTTCAACCATCTTCGCCTTCAGCCGTATGTCTGTCGCTCTGCTGTTCGGGCTGTTCCTCACTGGATTGATCGGACAAGCCAGCGCCGAGACAAAGCTGAACATCTGGGGCAGTACAGACACCTCGGCCTTTACAAGCCTGATCCTGACCTTTGAAGCGCAGAACCCGGACATCGACATCATTTATCACGAGCTTAGTTCCAATGAGCTTTATGATCAGGTCAAGACTACCCAGAAAAAAGGCGATGAACCCATCGATCTCGTCATCAGTTCGGCGATTGATCTTCAGGTCAAGCTGGTCAACGACGGCCTCGCGTCCCCTTATGTGTCCGATGCTACAAATCTGGTGCCGGACTGGGCCCGCTGGCGAAACGAGCTTTTCGGTTTTACCTATGAGCCGATCGTTCTTGCCTATAACAAGGCAGCCTTCAAGGGCTATCCCTTGCCCAAGAGCCACGCCGAACTTGCCGAGTTGATCATCAGCAACATCAACTACTTCAAATTTAGGGTCGGCACCTATGATGTTAACTCATCCGGCGCGGGGTATCTTTTCTTCACGCAGGACGCCCTGCAAAGCAATCAGATCTTCAGGCTGATTGAAGCCTTGAGCCGCGCCCAGATGCGCACTTTTGGCTTTACAGCCGCTATTCTGGATGCCGTGGCGTCCGGCGAGCTTTTCCTTGGCTATAATGTGATCGGCACCTATGCGCTTGAACGGGCGAAAAATGACCCCAATCTCGGTGTCCTGCCGTTCAAGGATTACACAATCGTGATGGCCCGCACGGCCTTCATCTACAAATATTCTCCCAATCGGGACGGTGCGGAGCGCTTTTTGGAATATCTTCTGTCCGATCAGGGACAGCAGGTCATTGCCGACGATTCTTCGCTCATCCCGATCTCCCCAACCTTGCGGAGAGAAAGACTGCCCAAGGATGGAACCAACGCCTATCTTCCCATCAAACTGGGCGTGGGCATTCTGACCTATCAGGACAGCCTCAAACGGCAGTCTTTCCTTGAAGTATGGAACAGTATTTTCAGCCAGTCCAACTCTGACTAGCTCGTTGGTTCAAGCATCAATCTTGGCTGTGGCAGGGGCGTTTTCATCAATGCGTTCAGCAAGATCAAGCAGAATGCGAAGCCCATAGGGCCAGCGCCCGAAACCGGCTTCGGAGTTTATGTGTCCCGCTTCGCCAAGATCGATGAAGTCCGCCCCCCAGCCCTTCGCCAAGACCTGTGCGCGCTGGAAAGAAATCAGCTTGTCGTTGTGACTGGCCACCAGGGTTGTCGGGACATCAAGGCGTATGTCAGGAATACGTCCCTCGGCTTCAAAACGGACTGGTTCTGCCGGTGCAACAAACATCGCCCCGGAAACGTCAGAGTCGTGTTCGGCGATGACGCAGGCCGATGCCAAAGCGCCCAGAGAATGGCCAATGAGGATAGAGGGGCGGTCCTGCTCTGCGACAGTGCGCTTGATGGCATCAATCCAGAGATCGATATCGCGCTGCTCCCAACGCCGCTGTGCAATGCGCTCGAATATTTCGATATCCCGTTCCCAGAAGCTTTGCCAGTGCTCGGGCCCGCTGTTCTTGAAGCCGGGTACGAGAATAAATGAATATTTTTTCGAATAACCCTCAAGGGCCTCAATAAGCTGCGGGTCTGTTATCTGCCTGACCACTTAGTTGCTCCAAATCATCGCCCTGTTCATCAGGTCGTGAACATACTTTATTCTCTTCCTCTTCAATCTTCAACGTGTGACGGTCAAATTGCAACCATTCAACGATGTTCGCTATCCTCAGGCTGCCAACCCGTCACGATGGCTTTCATTCCTTCGCGCAATTCCTCAATCGTATGTGCTCGGGATCTGGCGCAGGCGTGGGCCTCTTCGTCGCAGAGCAGGCATTTTCGCGGCGGAAAGCCTACCTGCTTGCGGGACAGGCCCTCCCCTTGAGCGCTATGCACATCAAGGTCCCATAGTCTGCCCAAGGGATGAGACACTTCGATCGCCACCATCGCGCGTTTTAGTGTTTCAGGCGTCGCATCGACAAGATAGAGACATTCTGGACCCGATGCCACCTCGCCAGTCCAAACCGTCTCGTATGACCATCCCTGTTGTTTGAAAGATCGATCAATCGCGGTCCGCGCTTGATCGGCAAGAAGGAGAGAAAGAGCACAGGTCTTGATGGCGCCGGGCATGACGATTGTCATGGTCAGACTCGGCAAGTGATGCCTTTGTTGCGCCGCGACCCGCCTCTGGACGCGCTGGTCTTTTGCAGAAAGGATCTCCGGCACAGTGACGACCGGACCATCGAGGAGCCCAGACTTCTTCATTCGGCGGCCTCCCGATCACTTGCTTGCATCACACGGGGGATTTGGCTCAAAAACCATGTGACGGCAACAAGATCCGCACTGCCGCCGGGGCTGAGATTGCGTGCGATGAGATCATCATCCATTGCCATCAGATCCTCATGGAAACGGTCCGAATTGACGCCCCCAGTCTTTCTAAGATCCCGTGCCAGCCGGCGCACCAGAAACAGCTCTTCGATCCCGCCTCTCGTAACCAGATTGGTGTCGCGATTGTGAGCGAGCAGCTCAAGCATGGCCGCCAAGAGGGCGCTTTCTGTGTCGTGGCCATTTTGGATGGCGCGGGAAAAGGCTGGCAACGCGTAGCGCATGACAGTCGGAAAGCCGCCCTCGGCCTCCCCGCGCGCGCCAGACAAACCGTAGCGGCGGAAGATATGCTCACCTGCCGTTGTCGCGGTGTGGCGTTGTCTCACCAGTTCCCGATCCACCAGACCGGACAGCATTTCGGCGACTGATTGACAAAGCAGCTCCGGTGTCAGAGACCTGCCCTGCCCAATACACCGTCCGGCAGCGCCCAGCAGAAGGCCAAAGGCGAAAATGGCTCCCTTGTGAGTATTGATGCCGCCCGTTCCTCGGTTCATGGCGTTCTCACAGGTGAGACCATGGCTGCGCAATTGCGCAAAGGCCTGTGGTGCCGGATCGTGAGATGTATCCCGCCCAAGAGTGACAAATTGTGCAAAGTGAGGATGAAGCACCTCCGCGCTCGCCATGAAGGTGGTGAGCGTCATATCCTCGTGCGAGCCATTGTTGCGCCTGTCCACGAGACCCGGTTTGGGCGTGAGGGTGGCTTCCGCAATCAGGGCTTCGTGGGCCAGATCCGCCAGCGCCTGATCAATGTTGCCTTCTACCCCGACCTGCAGACCTTTTGCCTCAGTGGCAATTGGTGTCGCAGCCCGAAGGGCTAAATTGATGTTGGCACTGGCTGGGATCTCAAGTTTCGTCATGAAGCGACCTGATGCACCTGATCAATGACCGTTCCATCCCGGTAGCGAACGATGCCAACGACCTTGTCGAGAAACTCGATTGGCTTTGGCTTACCGGTGATGTTGATGGCACGGCTGTGCAATTCCTCGATTGACATAACAGGCAGGTTTGCGGCCTTGAGCCGTTCAGCAACGTCTGGCCGGTTCGGATTGACCGCAATGCCGTGATCGGTGACGAGTACCCCGATGGTCTCTCCGGGCGTCACCCGAGTGGTGACCTTTTCAACGACGGTGGGAATGCGTGAGCGGATCAACGGAGCGGCAACAATGGACAGCTTGGCTCCTGCGGCGGCATCGCAATGGCCACCGGACGCCCCCCGCATCACACCGTCGGACCCGGTCAGAACGTTGACATTGAAGTCGAGGTCAATTTCCAGCGCCGACAGGATTACCATGTCGAGCCGGTCAACAACGGCGCCCTTGGAGAGCGGGTTGGCGTAATAGTGCGTCGAAATCTCGACGTGCTTTGACGAGCTTTCCAGAGAGCGGGCCGCGGCGCTGTCAAAACTCTGTGTGTCGAGCAGCACATCGATCAGCCCCTTTTCGTGCAGATCGACCATACCGCCGGTCTGGCCACCAAGAGCCCATGCGGCCTTGATGCCCTTCTGCCGCATGCGATCTTCGATGAAGCGCACTGTAGCCGTCGAGGAGCCGCCCGTACCGGTCTGCATGGAGAAACCATCTTCGAAATAACCGCCATTGACCATCACTTCTGCCGACAAGCGCGCAATCAGCAGTTCACGCGGGTTGGTGGTCGCGCGGGCCGCTCCGACGCTAATCTTGGCCGGATCACCGACTTCATCGACCTGTACGATATAATCAACCTGATCATGGCGGATACTGGCCGGAGTGTTGGGGAACGGCACAATGTCCTCGGCCAGCATGATGACTTTCTTGGCATAGTGGGCATCGACCATCGCGTAACCGAGAGAGCCACACCATGACCGGCCAGAGACACCATTGGCATTGCCGAACGGGTCGCAGGCCGAAACGCCAAGGAAGGCAAGGTCGATTTCGATTTCGCCGCGTTCGATTAACGCCACACGGCCACCATGGGAATGAATGGTGATCGGCTCATCCATCAGGCCGTGGGAAATTGCGTCCGCGAGCTTTCCGCGCATACCGGAGGTGAAGATCTTGCGGATCACGCCGGACTTGATGTGCTCGATCAGCGGCGAGTTGGCGGTTACCAGCGAAGACGAGGCCAGCGTAAGATCGTGAAAGCCCATTTCAGCCAGAATGCCAACAACCATGTTGATGACCTTGTCGCCTTCGCGGAACGCATGGTGGAACGAGATCGTCATGCCATCTTCGAGGCCAGCAAGTTTGACGGCTTCCTGAACCGTTTTAACAAGCTTGCGATTGAGCTTGGTCTCCTCGTCGGCCAGATATGGGACGTGAGCCGCAAACCCGGCATAGGGTTCGAGTGCACTCAGACGAGCGCCTTTGTCATTTTGCGATGCCATTTTCTGATCCACTTTCCTACTGTCTCACCCCGGAAGCCTGCGCCTTGCTCAGCACGCGCTTGGCATTCTCAACGATCGGCGCATCGATCATCTTGCCGTTCAGCGCAATGACCCCGAGCCCTTCGGCTTCGGCCTTTTCGGCTGCGGCAACAACGCGATTGGCATAGTCGACATCTTCCTGCGTCGGTGCATAGGCATTGTGAAGCAATTCGATCTGTCGCGGGTTGATGAGGGATTTTCCGTTAAAGCCCAGTCGCTTGATGATCCCGACTTCCCGAAGAAAGCCTTCTTCGTCATTGAGGTCCGAGAAGACCACATCGAAGGCATCGATCTTGGCTGCGCGCGCGGCATGGAGCACGGCACAGCGGGCATAAAAGAGTTCGGTCCCGTCCCCGCGTTCGGTCTGCATGTCCGTTACATAGTCAAAGCCAGCGAGCGCAATGCCCATCATGCGCTTGGAAGCCTTGGCGATATCTACGGCGTTGACCACCCCGGATGCAGACTCGATAGCGGCCATCAAAAGCGTCGAGCCAACCTCTCGGCCACAAGCTTTCTCAATAGCCTCAACCTCTGCTTCCAACTCATAGACATCATCTGCGGTTTCGGTCTTTGGCAGGCGAATGACGTCGACCCCACCGCGCACCGCGGCCTCCAGATCGTCTCGTCCGAAGGGCGTTGAGAGCGGATTGATGCGCACGACCCGTTCAACATTTTCATAAAGATCGGATTTCAGGGTGTGGTAGACCAACAGGCGAGCAGCATCCTTCTCCCTCAGGGAGACCGCATCTTCAAGGTCAAACATGACCGAGTCCGGTTTGAAGATGAAGGCGGTCGACAGCATCGCCGCGCTGGAGCCGGGGATGAACAGCATGGAGCGTCGCAATGTCATGACAGTACCTCCCAATTGATGGCTTTGTTGCCTGCTGCGCGCATCAGGGCTGCCTCAACGCGCGCTTCAATCACGCAGTCCAGCGCCCCCTTGTCCTCAATGATGACCGTGGCCCCCTCCGTCACCCCAAACTTGGTGAGCGCGTCTTCGACGACCTTTCGGATCTGATCGCCGAACTGATGCGCAACTTCGCTATTTACGATCAATTCCAGGGGACCGTCTATTGGTGAGACCCTGACAAACAGATCACTCGATTCGAGCGTGCCAGCCAGCGCCTCCTGAACGACCTTCATATTCGACTCCTCTTAATCAAAATGCAGTGTCTACTCCGAGATACGGAGCATGCCGCGAGGTCGGGGCGGGAAGCGGTCTGGCGGACAGTGTGCCACACAACACTTGGCGTCCCTGTTTCCTTCGTGAAACGGCCGGTGAGGCGGACTGCGCAAAACTGGCCACCGCCCTCACCCGGCTTCACGCTAATTGTTGCTCCGTTTGGACCTGTCGAGATATTTCTCGACAATCAGGTTGTAGGTCGGCTCCGGAACGAGCTTTTTAACGCGGTCCATATTGCCAGCCTTTAGCAGTCGGCGAACCTCGGAGGCAGACACGGCAATGCCGTCTCTCTGCGTTCGCTCCAGCTCCACGACATTGACCGGCCAGGCAACAGAGCTGGGTTCCTGAAGCCAGTACATCATGTCGTTGTTGTATTTTCTTGTGGTATCGCAAAAAGGCTCTGTGCCAACGAAGCGGTGAGTGATGCCCAGAGCCGGTGCGATGTATTTTCGAAACAGCAATAGATCCACTGCGGTACGGCACTTGCCCACCATGCCCTTGTCCTTGAAGAAATAGGCCGGGAACGTCGCCCGCGAGATCATGTATTTCGACCCTTCGTGCAAGGTCAGATTGGGGATGTCTTTCGTCATTTCCTGAGCCAGAGCAAACCGGTCCTGATAGGAAAAGAGAGACGCGTCTTCCTTGACAATGAACAGATGCAGCCAATCACTCGCCTTGGCCGCTTCCCTGATCAGGTATAGATGCCCGAGCGTGAAGGGATTGGCATTGGCAACGACGCAGCCAATCTTTTTGGCCTCCACTCTCTGTCGAGTAAGGGTTTCGCAGTAGGAACGAATGCCTACCGGCGTGTTTTCCAGCAAAGTTGTCTGATGGGGCACTTCGACAAGCGGGTAGAAACCGCACCCGAGGAAAAAGTCCGCTGTGTGGGGCTCGGTATAGACGAACAGGATCGTATGGCCCTGTTCCTGGGCCAGATAGACCACCTCGCTCACGAGCCGGAGGCTCAAGGCACTGCCGCGCAACTCGGGCGTGATCGCCACATCCTTGATGATGCCCTTTTCAAAGCCGGCACAGGCAACAATCTTGCCGTTATCCCTGCAGACGACAAAGGCCTCGATATGCTTTTCATAATCGAGACCGCAATCTGCAAGCAATCCGACGATTTCCTGACGGGCATGCGGGTCGAATGCGGGTTCGACCGTCTCAAATTCCAATCCGTCGCTCACTCGCGCTTCTCCTCCGGCCACAAACGGAACAGCACGTTCCAGCTTAAGACCTTTCTGGCGCTCTCTGTGGAGCACTGGCACAGAGCGAAGGTTGTTTCAACGCCCGAACCAGCAGGTCAGGCCTTAGTCCATTCTCGCCTTTTCCTGCCGCATCGTCGCGCCGGAAAATCGATGGCAAAGGGATCTAGCAAGGCCTCATTCATTGCGCATGATCGCCTGTCTTTGTTGGCGATCTTCAAGAGGCGGGCGTTGTCACCCGCCTCTGATTTTTCTGATACAAGAGCGCATTGTTGATAGGTCACAATGCCAGCGTCAACAGGGCCCTAAGGCTCAGTTAGACCCTTCGTCCTGAGCTTCTTCGGTTACCGTCTTCATCTTCTTGGGCAGGAACCGACCAACAAAGATTGGCAACACAAAGCCGATGATGGAAATGCTCCAAAGCGTGATGGCAAGCGGGCTCTGGAAGAGAACGGTCCAGTCACCGTCAGAGATCGTGATCGCGCGGCGCAGGTTGCTTTCCATATTGTTGCCTAGCAGCACCCCGAGAATCACCGGCACAAGCGGCACACCAAGTTTTCTAAGTGCCCAGCCCACGACACCGAAGGCGATCATGATGAGCAGGTCGAAGGTGGAACCAGCAATCCCGTAGATGCCGACAAAGCTGACCATCGCAACGATTGGCATCAGAATGCGCGGCGGCACCAGCAACACGCGAATGAACATGCTGACAAACGGGATGTTCAGCAGCAACAGAATGAAGTTGCCAATGAAGAGCGCGGCAATCAGACCCCAGACCACTTCAGGGTTGTTGTTGAAGAGCAACGGCCCCGGCGTGATGTTGAGCGCCAAAAGCACAGCCAGCAAAACCGCTGTCGTCCCTGACCCCGGAACACCAAGCGCAAGCATTGGCACGAGCGCACCACCGGCAGCGGCGTTGTTCCCCGCTTCAGGAGCAGCGACACCGCGTGGGTCCCCCTTGCCAAAGGTGCCGTCCTTGTCGAGAAGGCGTTTCTCCATGGAATAGGAGATGAACGATCCCAACGAGGCCCCGGCCCCGGGCAGAACACCGGCAATAAAGCCGACCACACTGGTCCGCAAGATGGAAGGCACACTGCCCATGAAGGTCTTCATCGACGGGGTCAGACGCCCCAGCTCGACTTTCTTGCCTTCAGCATCGGCACTGCCCTGGCGGTTTTCAATGAAGATAAACACTTCAGACAGGGCAAACAGACCAACGATGGCAACAAGGAAATCGATGCCGTCATAGAAGTGGACCATGCCGAAGGTGAAGCGGGGAACACCGGTTTGGGTATCGACCCCGACCATTGCAAGGCCAAGGCCCAACATGGCAGCGAAGGCTGATTTTGCCTGATTGGTTGAAGACACGCCGCCAAGCGTCGCAAAAGCGAGCGCAAACAGCGCGAAATATTCTGCTGGTCCAAAGGCCAGAGCAATCTTGACGAGCTGCGGCGCCAAAAGCACCAAGCCGCAAGTGGCGAGGAACGACCCGATGAACGAAGCAAAACCGGAGAGCGAGAGAGCTTCACCGCCCCGCCCCTGCTGGGCCATCGGATAGCCATCGATACAGGTCATCAAGGCCGGTGCATCACCGGGAATGTTGAGTAGGATCGAGGAAATACGGCCACCATACATGGCACCGTAGTAAACGGACGTCAGCAGGATCAGAGAAGGCGTTGCCCCCAGCCCCAGCGAGAAGGCCAGCGGAATGAGAATTGCGACACCGTTCGAGGGCCCAAGGCCCGGAAGCGCGCCCATGATGGTGCCAAGAAAACAGCCGACAAAGGCCAGCAGCAGATTCTGCCACGTCAGCGCAATGGCGAAGCCGTCAAGTAGCGAAGATAGAGTATCCATTGTCAGCGCACCCTAAAAGCCTAGTGGTCCCTTGGCCAAGGACAGGCCAAAGAGCAAATGGAAGATGACGTAGATGCCGACCGAGATCGACACACCGACGATCAGGGAGCTGATCGCTGACGTCCCAAGACGCCAGGTCAGATAGGCCGAAACCACGGCGGTCGCGATAACGAAACCAACGACGGTCAAGAATTCGGCATAAAGCACCATGGCAATAATGGCCGCGACGATCTCAGCAAACCGGTTGAGCGTCGGCCACTTGGGCTCGGCGTCTGGTTTGATGATGATGAACACGGAAGAAATTGCCAGAATTGCCGCGATGATCAGCGGGAAAGCTTTGGGGCCGACCGCATCGGAGAGGAAACTTTCCTCAATCAAAAAAGCGGAATAGGCAAAGAGCGCGGCGAGCAGAAGGCCGCAGATACCGAAGATACGATCACTCATAATGTCCCCCTCAGACAGGAGCTGTGGCGGCAAGCTTGGTACCGCCACAGTATAAGTTCAGAAGTTATTTGATGATGCCGATATCGCGAGAGATCTTCTGGATCTTTGCAACGGATTCCGCAACGAAGCTCTGGAATTCTGGGCCCTGCAGGTCAAGAGGAGCCAAACCGTTGTTTTTCATGACGGCTTTCCATTCCGGCGCATCGTAAAGGGTATCAATTTTGGAAACCCACGCTTCATAAGCTTCATCGCTCATGTCTTTGGGAGCATAGAAGCCGCGCCAGTTGGCACCAATCGCATCGATGCCCTGTTCTTTTGCAGTCGGGAAGGCAGCATAGTCGCCATCAAGGCGTTCGGGAGACAGAACGGCAATCACGCGGATATCACCAGAGTCTACAAAGCCTTTTGCTTCGGAAATATCACCGGAGAATGCCTGCACGGAACCGGCCAGAAGCTGTGTCACGGCTTCTCCACCACCGTCAAAGGCAATGTATTTTACCTTGCGAACATCGGTGATGCCCGCAGCGTTGGCTGCAATGAGAACCTTGAGGTGGTCCCAGCCGCCGACAGCAGATCCACCGGCAACGGCGACCGAAGACGGTTTGGTCTTCAGCGTTTCCATCAATTGGCCCAGATCCTTGATCGGGCTGTCTTTGGCGACAGCAATCACACCATAGTCAGCGCCGATGGCACCAACCCAGCGG
Source organism: Cohaesibacter sp. ES.047 (assembly GCF_900215505.1). NCBI lineage: Bacteria > Pseudomonadati > Pseudomonadota > Alphaproteobacteria > Hyphomicrobiales > Cohaesibacteraceae > Cohaesibacter > Cohaesibacter sp. ES.047. The sequence continues at coordinate 3,778,698 of NZ_LT907844.1, read as the reverse complement.
ACCTGATCCATCGTGTTGCCCGGATAGGCACCCTGAGCGAGACGAGTGGCCGTTGCCGAGGAAGCTGCCACGATCAGGTCATTGTTATCGTTACGTTTATTGACAACTTCGGCAAAGGCAACACCACCACCGCCACCGGCTAGGTTGCTCACCTGCATGGTCGAATCGAGCAGGCCAAGATCCTGCATGGTCTTGCCAACCTGACGGCAGGTGAAGTCCCAGCCGCCGCCCGGGTTTGCGGGGGCTATACACTCTGGATTTTCAGGCTCAAAGGCCTGAGCAGCGACTGGGACAAGTGCGAATGCCGCCACGGCGACAGCCGTGCGTACAACTTTGGAAATCATGTTTTCTCCTCCACATAGAACCGGCACAAACTTTTGCGCCGGTCAACTGGAGGGATCATAATCGCCGAACCTGACACCTAGCTGTCACAGATCGTGCTTCTGAGGCCTTATACGCACATTGAGCCGCCATTCGTAGCATTCGACCGGCTGTGATCTCGTCTTGCGGTTCAAATACTGTCTCAAAAAGCAGACGATGCTGCTTTGCCTTTTCTATTGAGTCGCCATCAATGCTTGCCAACCCCGGCCGCCTTGCACTCCCCGTTCGGGATGCAAGGCGGCTTTCGTTGACTTAGCGGCAACTTGTCGGTTTGGAACGAGGTGGATATAGTGCTCGCTAACTTTCGCGTCTCTCGTTCCGTTCCAGAGCTGGTGTCATGCGTTCCGTTCGACCTTTTGTGATCCTCTTTGTCGTCGTCGCTCTGGCCAGCAGCATTTTCTGGGCGTCCTCACGCTATTTTCAGAGCCTTGAACTGACGCAAGGTGAAGGCCGGTTGTCACTTTATCGCAGCACCGTCACCGCCGTGCTTCAACGCTTTTCACATCTGACACATATTCTGGCGCGGGATCCGATCGTGATTGCGACCGCTGAAGGTGGCGACACGGAGCGGCTCAACAGGCGCCTGAGGGACTTTGTCGAAAAGTCCGGGCTCAATTTCATCTATTTGATGAACACCGATGGTGTCACGATCTCTGCTTCGAATTTCGACCAGCCATCCAGCTTTGTCGGTGAAAGCTATGCTTTTCGTCCCTACTTCCAGATGGCGATGCAAGGCAAGCAGGGCCGTTTTTACGGCATCGGAGCCACAACGGGGCTGCCGGGATATTTCATTTCCAATGCGGTTCTGAACAGACAAGGCGAGACGATCGGCGTGATCACGATCAAGATTGATCTGTCCGAGTTGCAGGAAAGCTGGCGCGAGGCCGGAGAGAATGTCCTTCTGGTCAATTCCGACGGTGTCGTTCTGCTCGCCTCAAGTCCCGAATGGCGCTATCGCACCCTGTTCGATCTAACCGAGGCGCAGAGGAAACGCATCCGCGCCTCGAAACAGTTTTCAAACAAGGTTCTAGCCCCACTCGACTGGCACCCGATCAATCGGACGCGCGCCGAGATTGGCGGGCGCCAATATCTTCATCTCATTTCCAATGAGCTCCCGCATGACTGGGCATTGCACTATTTCGCCAGCGATGATCGGGCCACCGCTCGCAGCTGGTTGGTCTCCGGTGTCGTGGTCATCCTGGCGGGTCTCATGATCATGTATTTGCAATTGCAGCGTACGAGACGCATCGGGGCCGCGCTTGTCAGAAGCGAGCAGAACGAGGCCCAGTTGCGCCAGTCGAACGAGCGCCTTGCTATCGAAATTACGGAGCGCCGGGAGGCGGAGCGCCGCCTCAAAAAGACACAGGACGAGCTGGAACGTGCCAGCCGTCTCGCGGCACTGGGGCGTCTGGCGGCGCTTGTCACCCATGAGTTGGGCCAACCGATTGCCGCCATGCGCAATCATCTGGCGGCAGCCGAGCTGACCGAACAGGCAAATCCGCAAGTTACAAGCCGGATCGAAGGCCTCGTTGACAGGATGGAAGGCATCACCAGACAGCTCAAATTCTTTGCCCGCACGCAGGAAGAAGAGTTTGAAGCGGTCGATCTACGGCAAGCCATGCAGGTTTCCATCGGCCTTGTCGATCCCAACTTGTCTGAACATGATATAGAGGTGTCTCTCGACATGCCGGACCATCCCGTGCTGGTCTATGGCAACCGTCTGCGGCTTGAGCAGATCATGACCAATCTCGTGCGCAATGCCGCCGATGCGGTGGAAGATACGGACGATCCAAAGATCTATGTCGAAATTGGCCAAGCGCGCGAAACCGCGTGGTTCGAGATATCCGACAATGGACACGGGCTTGGCGAGGCCACGCTGGATGACTTGCAGGAACCTTTCGTCACCACACGGGAAAGCGGGCGCGGCATGGGGCTCGGCCTTGCCATCAGCGCCGGGATCATCAAGGATCACCACGGCCAGATGACAGCCCGCAATATTGCCAGCGGCGGCGCGCTTTTCCGTGTCGCCTTTCCCCGCCATCAGGCTGATGAGCGAGACAGGCCGGAAGGGATACAGACGTGAGTGACAAACGCCAGCACAGCATCCTCATTGTCGATGACGACAAGGCCATGCGCCAATCCCTGATCGAGTTGATGGAAGCCGCGGGATGGCGCGTGGAAGCAGTTTCTCGTGCCAACCGGGTTGCTGGTGTGCTCTCCGACTTCACTCCCGATGTAATCTTGTCGGATGTTCGTATGCCGGGCATGTCGGGCCTTGAACTCTTGGCAAGTCTCGATCTGCCGCTCTCGCCACCTCTGGTGCTCATCTCTGCCCACGGCGACATCCCGATGGCCGTGCAGGCCATTCAGGACGGGGCCTACAGCTTTGTAGAAAAGCCCTGTGAGCCAAGACGTCTCCTGACGATCCTGCGCAACGCCGCCCAGCAATATCGCATGAAACAGAGCAACAATCGTCTCAAGAAGCGATTGATGCGCCTGTCCGGTTTGGATCGGGTGCTTATCGGTCAGAACAGGGAAATTGAGGCCCAGCGGCAGGACATATTGGAGCTGGCAGACATCCAGACCTCAGTGCTTGTTCAGGGAGAGACGGGAACGGGTAAGGAGGTTGTTGCACGAGCCTTGCACGATCTCGGCCCCAATGCTGACGGGCCTTTTCTTGCCATCAACTGCGCCATGCTGTCCCCCGACACGTTCGAAACGGAGATGTTCGGCATATCGGAGGGCAAGGACGGACGCCTGCTGGCGGCGGCGGGCGGCACATTGTTTCTTGATGAAATCTGCTCCTGTCCCATGCCAGTGCAGGCTCAGCTCCTGCGCGTGATCGAGAACAAGAGAATCTTACCCGTAGGCAGCACGGCCCCCATCCCGGTCGACTTCCGCGTGGTGTCAGCGAGCAATGAAGACGTCAACGATGCTGTCGCGGACAAGAGGCTAAGGCAGGATCTTCTGTTTCGGATCAACACCTTCGTTTTGTCGGTTCCTGCGCTCAGGCACCGCCGAGATGACATCATGCTGTTGATGACGCATTTTCTTGATGAGTTCGCCAGGATCTACGACTGTGCACTGCCGGAATTGCAGCCAGACGACATCGCCATGCTGATGGCCCATGACTGGCCGGGCAATGTGCGCGAGTTGCGCAGTGTCGCCGAGCGGCGGGTGCTGGCAGAAAGGCGCGGCAAGCGGTCCATGTCTGATGTCATCAATGCGGAATTGACGCTGGATGACGGTCCCAACAGCCTGCGCGATGCGGTGGCGGCACTGGAACGGGAATTGATCAGCAAAGCCATTCAAGTGCATGAGGGACGCATGGATTCCGCCGCCGAAGCTCTGGGAATCGGCCGTAGAACACTTAACGAGAAAATCGTCAAACTCGGCTTGGACAAAGACTCGCTGCTGTAATACTTTGTATTAATGCCGCGATATCGTGTATTTCTCAACCTTGCGGAAATCCGCAGGCACCCTCATACGAATTGCGCAAATTTCTTCCTAGTCAAACGCGATCAAATGAATAATGCTGTTCGGTATATTATTCATCGCGTGCTTTTTTGGGAGGAACAATCATGCGAAATCTTCTTGGCGGCGTCGCCATTGCTGCTCTTTCTTTGTCTTTTGCTGCTGAAGCCTATGCCTTAGAGTGGAATGTCTCTCTATGGGGCAAACGCCGCGCCTTTACTGAAAATGTCGAAAAGCTGGCGGAGTTGGTGAAAGAAAAGACCAACGGCGATTTCATCCTCAACATCAGCTATGGCGGTTTGTCCAAAAACCGCGAGAATCTCGATGGCATCTCGATCGGTGCCTTTGAGATGGCTCAGTTCTGCGCTGGCTATCACCGCGACAAGAACCCGTCCATCACGGTTCTCGAATTGCCGTTCCTTGGCGTCTCTTCGCTGGAGCAGGAAGCCAAGCTTTCCATGGCCGTCTACAATCATCCGGCGGTGAAGAAAGATCTGGCGCGCTGGAACGCCACGCTCTTGATGCCGTCTCCGCTACCGCAGTATAATATTGCCGGTGTCGGTGATGCACCCAAGACCTTGAAGGATTTCGAAGGTTTGACGGTCCGCGCGACAGGCGGCATCGGTTCGGCCATGGAAACAGTGGGTGCCGTTCCCACCTCCATGTCTGCATCAGAAGTTCGTCAAGCCATGGACAGCGGTGTCATCAAGGCCGCAGCCTTCGCACCGCATGCCCACATGTCCTTCGGCACCATCGAAAATGCGACATGGTGGACCACCAACCTCAACCCCGGTTCGGTGAACTGCCCGGTCGTGGTCAACACCGATGCACTCGATGGCCTGTCCGAGGAGCATCGCGAAGCCCTGCTTGGGTCCGTCGATGAAGCCATTGCCTATTACATCGACAATTATAACAATAAAACGATGAAGGCTTGGGGCCCTGCTCTTGAAGAACGCGGCATCGAGAAGGTCACCTTCTCGGACGAAGAAATTGCCAACTTCAAGAAAGCAGCCGCTGATCCTGCCGCCACGGCATGGATCGAGGAAAACACCCGGCGCGGTCTTCCTGCCCAAGAGCTGTATGATCTTGTCACCGGCATGATCGAAGCGGACAAATAACGCACAATCCCGGCCCTGTGTACTCATTGCACAGGGCTTCCTGATCCATGCGTATCCCATCAGCTGATGGTCTTGCTGATGGGGCACGCATTCGAATGCATGGAGGCTCGCCATGGCCGGTCGCTCACTCCTGTTGACCGACGACAGCATACTTAGCAAAATCGATCAATCTTTCAACAAGCTGGAAGCCACACTCGCCTTCATCAGCGGCTTCACCGTGTTCCTTCTGATGATTCTGGCGGTCATTTCCGTTGGTGGCCGAAATCTCTTCAATCAGCCGCTTTCGGGGTATGTTGACTGGATCGAACAAGCCATGCCGCTGATCGCGTTCATGGGCATTTCCTATGTTCAGCGCAATGGTGGCCACATCCGGATGGATATGGTTGTTGGCGTTTTGCGCGGGCGACCGCTCTATCTGGTCGAATGGATCACGACTTTCGCCATCCTGATTTTGATGGCGCTCATGGTTTGGGGAACGTGGGCGCATTTCCAGCGCTCCTTCGACTTCAACATGCCCATGTGGAGCCGTGATAGTTCGATGGATATCGCCCTGCCAATCTGGCCTGCCAAACTCTTGGCCCCGGTCGCCTTCTCGGTTCTGTGCGTCAGGCTCGTGCTTCAACTTTGGGCTTATACGCGGGCTTTCATTCGTGATGACCAGGCGCCAATTGCAGTGCCGCTCATCGCAGATGCGGCAACGCTCGCCGCAGAAGAAGCTCAACATGTTTCCAGTCAGAACGACTAAGGAGTGCTGATATGAATCCCCTTGATATTGGCCTCATCGTTACCGCGGGCCTTCTTGTGATCGTGCTGCTTGGCATGCGCGTTGCCTTCGCTGCCGGCTTGGCTGGACTGATTGGTCTAGTCTGGATCTTCTGGGCAAAGCGTGGCTATGACATGGAGCACCTGACTTGGGCGCTCACAGTGGCCACCAAGACCGCCGGTCAGGTGCCCCACTCCAAGATCGCCTCGCAGGCGCTCAGCCTCATCCCGACCTTTATCCTTATCGGTTATCTGGCCTATTACGCTGGTCTGACAAAAGCGCTGTTTGAAGCAGCAAAGAAGTGGCTTGCCTGGATGCCGGGAGGACTAGCTGTTTCGACCGTCTTCGCTACGGCGGGCTTTGCAGCCGTATCTGGCGCGTCGATTGCGACATCAGCTGTGTTTGCGCGCATCGCCATTCCTGAAATGCTGGCCATCGGCTATGACAAGCGCTTTGCCGCCGGTGTGGTTGCTGCGGGTGGCACACTCGCTTCGCTCATTCCGCCTTCGGCCATCCTTGTCATCTATGCCATCATCGTCGAGCAGGATGTCGGCAAGCTGCTGCTTGCAGGGTTCATCCCCGGGGCCTTTTCGGCGCTTGTTTATGGCTTGCTCATCGTTGGCATGGCAATGGCGATCAAGGGCTTTGGCCCGTCGCTTAGCGGCTTTACATGGCGAGAACGGTTTGCCGCCCTGCCGCCAGCTCTGCCCATTGTGGTGGTTGTCCTGACCATTATCCTCTTCGTCTACAATCCGTTTGGCGGCGATGCATGGGGGACACCGACCGAAGGTGGAGCCATCGGGGCCTTTGTGGTGTTCCTGATGGCGGTCTATCGCGGCATGCGTTGGGAGCAGTTCAAGGACGCCCTTTTGGAGACGGCAAAACTGTCGGTGATGATCTTCACGATCATCTGGGGCGTGCTGATCTACGTCCGCTTCCTCGGCTTTGCCGATTTGCCGGGTGCCTTCTCGGCGTGGCTGACATCACTCACCCTGTCTCCGATGCTGATCCTTGTCTGCATTCTGCTCGCTTATGCAGTGCTGGGCATGTTCATGGATGCCATCGGCATGTTGCTCTTGACCCTGCCGGTCGTCTATCCGGCGGTGATGGCACTCAATGGCGGCGAGTTTGTCTCAGCGGCAGACAGCACATTTGGCATGAGCGGTCCCATGTGCGCGATCTGGTTCGGCATTCTGGTGGTCAAGATGGCAGAGTTTTGTCTCATCACGCCGCCAATCGGGCTCAACTGCTTTGTTGTGGCCGGGGTTCGAGATGATCTGTCGGTGCAGGATGTCTTCAAGGGGGTTACGCCCTTCTTCATCGCCGACGCCATCACGATTGCCTTGCTGGTCGCCTTCCCGGCGATTGTCCTGTGGCTGCCGTCGCAGGCTTAGCGGACATCATCTGAGCTAAAGATCAGCAGCGCCGGAGTGTCTCTGGCGCTGTTTCTTTATCTGCCAGTAGGTATTAGTCCCGATCTCGCAGCACCTCGACATTGCCCGGAATTGCTGTTTATCATTGGGGTCATGGAACCATTGGCCACAAACACCAGCTCCCCAATGCTGGACGCCGTCGCGTCAGGCGGTCTGCCGCATGTGCTGCTCGGCATCGTGGTTGCCGTTTTGATGGGGTATCTCTATCTCAGGATTGCCCGGCATCGCTCAGCATGCTCGTCCTGCAACAGTGGTTCGGCCGGATGCTCATCCTGCAGTCTTCTCGGTCAGGTGACGTTTGACACGACTACGCCTCTATCCTCAAAGTCGGACGATCAATCCTGAACTTGAACCAGACAAGCGGTCTATGACTCCACCCGATGCGTGACAATGGTAAAGCCTTCCTCGGGTGTCGGCGGGACAAAATGCGCCGAGAACCGTTCGAATTGCTCTTGTGTGACAGCGAACGGATGCTCGCCGCTTGCATTGCGTTTCTGAAGCCTTTTGAGACAGACATCATCTGATGCATCCAAGAGGTGTAACGCGTGATCTGCATCTGTCTGTGCGAGGATGTCGCGCATCCATTGGCGGGTTTCGACCGTGTTGGCGGGGAAATCGAGCACGACGGAAACACCGGCTTTCAGCAATTCGAGGATATGCGGGCCCATGACGGATTGCAGTTTGGCAGCACAGCGCAAATAGTCCTTGCCCGTTGCCATCTGGTCCGCAAAAAGAGTGCCCAGCCAATCATCTTCAGAAATCCGGACCGTCTTGTCTCTGCTGGCCAGCTCTGATGCCAATGTTGATTTTCCAGCCGCGATCTTGCCGCACAACATATGCAGTGTTGGCTTCATGGATGTCATCAGTCTTTCCCTTTGTTGTTTGATTTGATGAGCTCCGCAAAGAAACCATCAATCCGTAGAAGGTTCAACCCGGTTGTAAATAACGGGCATTTGGCCCTTCCATTGGCGCCAAACCGCATCGGAACAGATCAATTCGGCCATGAAATGCGCCACGTTGATGCGACTTGTGGTGCCTGCGTCAAAAATTGCACTTCTTGTTGGCGACGGGTGAAGGGTGTAGGCCGTGACCTCCTCCAGATCGATCAGCCCATCGGGGCGAACGGCAACCCATTCAATCCGTTCATCGTCTTGGCCGATCCGAGTACGCAGAAAATCGGCTGCCTTTTCATTGTCCAAGTGGGGCGGCAAGAAGACCCGCAAAAGGCCGATCACCAAACGTTGGGCACAGGAGACGTGCTCTTCAAGATCCCGATTGCTGTTGCCTGTCGTGTTCATCAGAACAAAGCGCACAGGCGCATTGGCATTATGCTGTTGAATGGCTCTGGCAAGACGACGCGTTGCATCTGTTACCAGACGGCGTGGATGGCCGAACATGCCCTTGAAGGTGAGATTATGCCCCAGGCAAGAGGCCACGGCGGAGCATCCGTCCACCAGTTTGGCCATCTCTTGGTCATCAAGATCAAGAAGGCTTGCCTCAATCAGGTCAAGCCCTTTGTGATGTCGTAGTTTGTCCGGCAAGCTTTCAGCTGAGCGAACCACCGCCCTCACCCGCTCGCCCCTATTGAGCAATTGCTCCACCAGCCGCAGCCCCGTTGCGCCACTTGCTCCCACCACCAATGTTGTCATGTCCGTTCCGATCCTGCTCGTTGCTTTGGTAGGAGAGATTTAGAACAGCGCTCTGATTATGCAAATTGACTAATTTCTGCATTTTGATATGCATATATGCATGGATTGGCGTTCGGTAAAATTTGATTGGAACAAGGCTCGGGCCTTTTTGGTGACAGCCGAGGAAGGCTCGTTGTCGGCTGCGGCGCGGGCATTGGGTATGGCTCAGACGACTCTTGGCCGACAGGTTGAAGGCCTTGAAGAGGAATTGGGTGTCATTTTGTTCGAGCGGGTGGGCAGAGGTCTCACTCTGACGCCGAGCGGGGTGGATCTGCTTGAGCATGTCCGCGGCATGGGTGAAGCAGCTGGACGCGTGTCTCTTGCGGCTCTTGGACAGACACAGGCTCTTGAGGGGACGATCTGCATTTCGGCCAGCGAGACCTATGCGGCTGTGCTCCTGCCGCCGATCATCGCAAAATTGCGAAGGCAAGAGCCGGGTATTCAGGTCGAGATTGTCGTTGCCAATCACGCCAGCGATCTAAGGCGCCGGGAGGCCGATATCGCCATCCGCAATTTTCGCCCGACCGAACCTGACCTGATAGCCAAAAAGCTCGCCGATGCCTATGCAGTCTTCTACGCCACGCCGGACTATATGGCCCGATTGGGCGAGCCTGTGCAGCTTGAAGACCTGAAGCGCGCTGACTTTGTTAGCCTCGATCACGCGGGCATGATGATGAACGCCCTCAATGGTATCGGACTCGGCCTGACCAAAGCGAATTTCCCGATCCTTACAGAGAATTATCTGGTCATGTGGGAACTGGTTCGCCAAGGCGCGGCGATTGGCATTCTGGATTCTGTCATCGGCGATGCGGACCCTGCAGTCAGGCGGGTGGTCCCGGACATGGACCCATTGGTCTTTCCGATCTGGCTTGTTGCCCATAGAGAGCTGACAACGAGCCGACGAATCCGAATGGTGTTTGACTTTCTCGCCGATGAGCTGAAGCGCGCGCCTGTCAAGAAGCCTTGAGATAGTCCTGCAACACCTCAACAACCAGCGCATGATCCTCGATCTGAGGCAGGCCGGAGACTGTCACCGTGCCGATCACCGCACCGTCTTTCAGTCGGATCGGAAAGGCTCCGCCGTGAGCGGCGAACTGGTTGTCCGGCAGCATGTATTTCTGCTCAAGGCTCTGCCCGGCCAATCGGCACGTCGCACCCATGAAGAGCGAACTGTGGTGAAACCGGTTCACCACCCGCCTCTTGCGCAGGATCCACTGAGCATTGTCAGGCGAGGTGCCCTTGAGGGCCATATGAAACAGGCAATGGTCCCCGCACGTAATATCAATCGCGATCGACAAAGACCGCTTTTCCGCCAAGGCGACCAGACGACGTCCCACCTCGTGAGCATCGGCAACAGAAAAGGTTTCGAACCGAAGGTCTTCCTCGTGGGCGGACAATTCCGCCAGAAGATCTGTATCGTTGAGGTCGGTTAGCTTGGCCATATCTCACTCCCTATTGTCTTTGCATTCGTCGCGATTTGATTTTGAACGCCCTTTGACCTTCACCCTAAGGGCTGCACAGTTACTTTGGCAAACGCTTCAGGCAACAATAAGAAAAAACGCCTCACGCAAGTTCCGATCTAAGCCACGCAATCAATTGGTCAACCGCGGCATGGCGCGTTCGCTTGGTGCCGCGGAATATGGAAATCTCGTTTGGTCGGCGCAAAGAAAGGCCTCCGAGCTTGCGCAACTTTCCCTCTTCCAGCATAGCCTCGACAGTTCGCCCCCAGCCAAGGGCGACACCCTGCCCTGCCACGGCTGCCTGAAGCACAAGCGGGTAGCTGTCAAAATAGATCATCTGAATATCTGACGGACGCGCTTGTCCGTTGGCGGCAAACCACTCAGGCCAATCGAACCAATCCTGCGGCACGACCCGATGGGACAAGAGCGGCACCTGCGTGATGTCTATCTCGGCGTCACCATCCGGCGATTGAGACACCAGCGCGGGAGCACATACGGGGAAAATTTCGTCTGTTGCGGTAAAAAGGAGCCGCGCCGAACCAGAAGCACGCCCTGTCGTTTGCAAAGCAACATCGAATGGTTCCCGTGCCTTGGTCAAAGGCTCAAGCGCACTGACAATCTGGAGCTGGATTTCCGGGTATTTCGCATGAAAACGCGAAAGACGGGGCATCAACCAGTAGAAGGCTTCACACAACTGACAGCGCAAGACCACGGTTTCGGGATCATTGGTTCCGGTGATTGTTTCGACTTCCGCTCTGATCATGGCAAGAGCCTCGGTGATCACCTGACCCAATCGTCGCCCCTCGTCTGTGAGGAACACGGCGCGGTTCCGACGTTCGAACAACGCGACACCAAGCTCGGCTTCCAGTTGGCTGATCTGACGGCTGATGGCGGTCTGGGTCAGACCGAGCTCGTCAGCTGCCTGCGTGAAACTCTCATAGCGTGCGGCAGCCTCAAAAGGCTTCAATCTGGACAGTTGGAACTGATCATTTTGCATGCGAATTAATCATGTATTTTTCATAATACTCATTATCTTGTGCGATATATTACATGCTTTCATGCACAAATGACATTCTTATTGTTCCCATCCGATCACCCCTTGAAGCAAGGACTCGGTGCTCTTTCCATCACGTGCGCCGTGTTGTTGCTATCGCTGTCTGATGCTCTCGTGAAGCTCAACAATCAAAGCTTCGCTTTGGGGCAATTGCTTCTCATCCGGTCCCTCGTGGCGATGGGGCTTTTGATGGCGCTTCTGCTGGCCTGCCAAACATTCCAGTCCGGTTTCTCTATCCGTGCGTTCCTAGTCGCACACAAACGACCTTGGCTCTGGGCGCGCAGCATGTGCCTTGCTCTGATGTGGGGCTGCTATTATGCCTCCCTGCCCTTCTTGTCTTTTTCATTGGCTGCGGCTTGCTACTATACCGCGCCGGTCTGGATGGCTATTCTGTCGTCTGTCCTGCTCGGTCGGCGCATGCGGGGGCGCGAGATTCTTGCGATCATTCTGGGGCTTTGCGGGGTCATGACGATCCTGCGACCCGGTCTGGAGAACGTTTCCATCGCAGCTATTCTGCCTTTGCTCGCCGGTTTCTTGTACGCGCTTGCAGCCATCATCACGTCACGCCACCTCAAACAGGTTCCCGCCCTTGTTGTTGCCATCAATCTCAATCTGGTGATTGCCAGCACGGCGGCGGTTTCTGTCGCAGGGCTGATGTATTTCGGTCCCGAGCATCAAGCGAGCTTTTTGCTATCCGCATGGTCCAGTGTGGATTGGAATGGTGGTCTCCTCCTTATCGGGCTTGGGGGCCTGCTGGCTATCATCACCTTTTTGGTCGCGGTCGCCTATCAGTCATCACCGGCTCCGATTATCGGATTGTTCGATAACGGGTATCTCGCCTTTGCGATCCTGTGGGGCATCCTGCTGTTTGAGGATTGGCCTGACCTCATCGCGTGTCTTGGGGTCATGCTGATTGGCGCAGGGGCGCTTCTGGCATCTGCGAGGCAATAAAAACGCCGGGCCTTGCTTTCAAGCCCGACGCTTTGTGTTTCATGTGCTAGTGAGGAAGAAACGCCCTCCTCTTCCCGCATGCCTTAGCGCGGGGACGTCCAGCCTTTGTAATCATCGATATTATCTGCAGTGATCAGCACCGGATCGATGAGCACAGTGTCCTTCTCGGGCACGCGACCGTTGAAGAAGTCGTAGCCCATTTTGAGCGCTTCACCAGCCATCACATACGGATCCTGAGAGGCAGATGCCTTGAGAAGTGCATCCGGGTCTTTCAGGGCTTTTTCGGTATCTGGAGCACCATCAACACCGGTGATGATGATTTCGGTGCGGCCAAGCTGCTTGGCGGCAAGCTGTGCGCCCAGAGCCATCGGATCGTTGGCACCGAAGACTGCGTCCAGATCGGAGAAGCGGGTCAACAGGCCCTGCATCACATTCATGCCGCCTTCACGCGCGGCAAGACCATTCTGGTCGCTGGAGACAACATTGATGCCATCATTTGCATTGAAGACATCCAAGCAGCCGTTGAAGCGGTCGTTGAGGGACGATGAGGACGGTCCTTTGATAATCGCGACATTGCCTTTGCCATCCAGTGCATCAACAATGTACTGGCAAGCCTTGGTCCCGGCTGCGATGTTGTCAGTCATCACGGTGACATCAGCCCCCGGCGCAGACACGTCGAAGGCAGCGATGGTGATGCCAGCCTTCTTGGCGCGGTTCACCGCTGGTGCGATGGCCGTGTCATCGACTGCGTTGAGCATGATGATGTCCACGCCCTTGGCGATGAAGCTGTCAATCTGGCTGACCTGCTTGTTGAGATCATAATCTGCCGAAACAGAGGTGATTTCCACGTCCGGATTGATTTCCCGCGCGCGGTCCTCGATGCCCTTGATGGTGGCAACAAAGAAGGGGTTGCCCAGAAGTCCGACAGAAATACCGATGCTGTTGAGCGGTTTGTCTGCGGCCTGAGCACCGCCAGTCACGATGGCCAGAGCGGTGGCTGCTCCGATCAAAAGTTTTGATGCAATACGCATGTTTTTTCCTCCCATTTGTAGTTGCTGGATTGAAAGAGCCCGTCAGTTGTCAAGTTGCACTCTTGCCGCGGAAGCGGTCGAGAGCAACGGCTACAATAATGACAAGCCCCTTGATGATGAACTGCCAGATATCCGATGTACCGGTTAGGATCAGGCCGTTCGAAAGGACAGCGATGATCAATGCACCGATCAGCGTGCCCGTGATTGAGCCGACACCACCGACAAAGCTGGTGCCGCCCAAAATGACCGCCGCAATGGCGTCAAGCTCATAGGATTGGCCAAGCTGCAATCCGTTGGCCGCATAAAGCCGCGCCGCAGACATCACGCCGCCAAGGCCGGACATAAGCCCCGACATGCCATAGACGAACAGCAGCACAATCGGCACCTTGATACCGGTCAGTCGGGCGGCCTCCTCGTTGCCGCCAACCGCGTAAATCCAAGTGCCCAGCACGGTTCGGCGCAGAATGAACCATGACAGGATGATCACCAGAATGGCGATGATCGCAAGGATCGGAACGCCCAGGATAGTCCCGTCGCCGATCACGGAGAATGGCAGATCGGAGTTGAAAACTGTCGTATCGCCCCCCATCAGACGCGCCACACCGCGCACCGCCGTCAGGGATCCGAGCGTGACAATGAAAGGCGGCAATTTCAAAAGCGCCACCAATGCGCCGTTGGCCAGACCGAACACAAGACCAATTGCCATACCGGCTGGCACCCCCAGCCATCCGATGCCGGGGACAAGCGAAATGACGACTGCGGCCATCGCGGAGGCCGCCAGTATGGAGCCGACGGACAGGTCGATCCCGCCCGTCAGGATCACATAAGTCATGCCCGCAGCCAGCACGATGTTGATCGAGGCCTGCTGCATGACAATGGACAAGTTACCGGCGGCGAGGAACTTGCCGGATAACAGGTGAAAGCCGATGGCCAACAGGATCAAAACGGGCAACATGCCCAGCGCCCTGATGAGCCCGCCGAACTGCGCGGACTTCTTTTTGTTTTCGGTATCTGAGGCGACGCTCATTTGTAACAATTCCTTCCCAAGCAATGCTCACGTCTTATGCTGATTTGGCTTTCAGAGAGCCGGTGGCCAGACGCATGATGGCTTCCTGAGCGATGGGGGCGTCCGGGCTTGCCTTCATTTCTCCGGCAATCTCGCCCTCTCGCATGACCAGCACTCTGTCTGCAACTCCGATGATCTCTGGCAGCTCGCTCGATATCATCACGATCGCCAGACCATTGGCGGCCAATTCGTCGATCAGGCGGTAGATTTCAGATTTCGCTCCCACGTCCACGCCGCGGGTGGGTTCATCAAGAATGATAACCTTTGGGCGAGCCTCCAGAAGTCGGGCGAGAAGCACCTTTTGCTGGTTGCCACCGGACAGGGATCCGACGAGGACGGTGGGGTTCTGTGCCTTGATTGACAGGGTATCGAAGGCCTTGTCAGCTCGCTTGCGCGCGGTGTTGAAATTGCGCATGCCCATCGCGCCTGCGTCCTCTTGCATGACGCACATGTTGATGTTGTCTGAAATAGACATTTCCAAAAACAGGCCAAGTTTCTTGCGGTCCTCAGTGAGATAGACGATGCCCTGATCAAGGGCGTGACTGGGACTGGTTGGCGTTGCATTCTTGCCATCGATCTCGATGCGTCCGGTCAGCGCCTTGTCCGCGCCGTAGATCATGCGGGCCAGCTCTGTCCGGCCTGATCCAACCAACCCGGCAATCCCGAGCACCTCTCCGTGATGGACGACAAACGAACAGTGCTTGACCTTTTTGTCGTCCCCCAGATCTTCCACCGACATGGCGATTTCGCCAAGGGTTTCATCGGGGTGATGCTCCTTCTTGTAGAAGGTTGACAGCTCGCGCCCGACCATCATGGAAATCAGCCTCTCGGCATTGATATCCTCTTTGTCCAGCGTGCCGATATAGTTTCCGTCTCTCAGAACCGAGCAGCGGTCTGCCAATCGGTACACCTCCTCCATGCGATGGGAAATGTAGATAACGGCAATGTTGTCCTTCTTGAGGGCCTCGATGACCTCGAACAGTTTTTCGGTTTCCCGGTTGGAAAGAGCTGTTGTCGGCTCGTCCATGATGATGATGCGGGCATTCGAGGACAGAGCCCGTGCAATCTCGACCATCTGGCGCTCCCCCAGCGACAGATCGGCGACACGCGTTGATGGTTCAAACTCGACGCCAAGTCGATCAAGTATCGGTTGCGTTTCCTGGCGCATGGCCGCTCGGTTGACCACACCACGGTTCGCGCGTTCGTTGCCCAGAAAGATATTTTCAGCGACGGTCAGATTGGGAGCCAGTGATAATTCCTGATAGATCACCGCGATGCCCTGAGACTTGGCAGCCTTGGGGTTGCCGGTGATCACCGGTGTCCCTGCCACCAGCACCTCTCCACCCCGATCCGAAACATAGGCTCCCGACAGGATTTTCATCAGCGTCGACTTGCCCGCTCCGTTCTCCCCCATCAGAGCATGAACCTCGCCGCCGTAAGCGGACAGGGCAACACCGGACAGGGCTTTCACCGTACCGAACGTTTTCGAGATATCGCGCATTTCAAGGATTGGCTTGTTCTGGTTATTCATGCTGCGCATCCTCCATTTTGTTCCGCCACCAAATAGTCAACTCCCTCATTTTCGAGCATACGGGCATCTTTATCGGACAGGCCGTCATCTGTAATCAGCTTGGAAATCCGGTCAAAAGGCACAGCAAGCGTGCTCGGACTATCGATGAATTTACGGCTATCCACCAAAACGATAACCTCTGTGGCCAGTTTGATCATCTCGCGGGTCAAGCGCACCAACATGGGGTTTGTTTCCAGAAGCCCAAACGCATTCACACCTTGCGCCCCGACGAAGAACTGATCCGCGTAGAACTGGTCGTCCGGCTGGGCTGCACTGAACAGGATACCGGGTTCGCGATAAAGCGCACCTCCGCCGACGAGCAACTGGCAATTGCTGTGTTCAAACAGATAGGCTGCAAGCGGCATGGATTGGGTAAAGATGCTCAGATTGCGCAGTGCGATCTCGACTCCGAAGTGAAAACAGGTCGATCCGCCATGGATGATAATGGCGTTGCCATCCCGAACCAAGCCGCTGGCTTTGCGTGCAATGGCCTTCTTGGCGTTGACCGCCAGATCACGATTTTCAAAGAAAGGCAAAGAGGGTCGGTCGCTCGTGGGCACGGGCATGGCCGCGATCCCCCCATGAACCTTCTGTCCCATGCCAGCTTCGACGAGTTTGTCGATATCCCGCCTCACCGTTGCCGGTGAAACACCGATGGTCCGAACAAGCTCGTGTACCGACAGGAATGGCTGCTGCTGCAGCAACTCCACGATCGTGCGATGCCGTTGCGTCTCCATTGTTCCCGCCCTCCCCTGCGGGATCAAATTTTGTCAGAGTGTGAACGATATAGCTCACAGCAACAACAGCACAGCTGGGGCGCAACAGTATATTCTATAAAAATAGCAGTATAATCTATATTAGCCGTAGAATGGATGACAAAATTCAATCACTGACTTGTAATTTTCGCAAGCAAATTGATACTATAGTTCTATAATGCCGCCACTACAAAATCCAAACAAACGTTTGCTTTCTCTGTAAAAGATGAAAATGAAGAGAACATTTTGCTGATTTTCCCTTCTGTATCGACATGTTGTTCTTTGTTATATTTGCATTATTCAATATATCATCAGAAAATACCAATGATTGTAAGTTTTTATCAACGCAACTAGAGAAAAAATTCCAACACCCGCCAACAGTCGGAGCGCAGGATCGGAGCGCTCCTTTCGATCGGTTGCCCGGGTTATCAGGTTGGCCTAGCCCGACTTGACAAAATGGCTTGTCCCGGCGACGAAACCGTCGAAATATTCTTTCATGCGCACCGGATCTTGTTGTTCCTCGATCTGCTCCGGGGGTAGAAACTCATCATGGAACCAAGGGTATGTGTTGGCGTTGAAGCAGGATGCGAGCCAATCGACAAAGCGTCTGTGCCGCGCGGATTTCAGAACTTCCGGATGGCACGTCATCCAGATATCAAGAGACAACCTGAGGCCGGGAATGTTGACAGGCTCGACATTGCCGCCGATGAGACGCGCATAGCTGGGCAACATACCAACGCCCACGCCTTTTGCGATCGCCCAATAGTGGGCTGACGAGAAGTTGGTCTTGATTGCGACCATGCGCTCGGCCACCCCCGCACCGAACAATTCTGCCAGATCGAAGTTCTTCGGCCGGTCGGCATCCTGTTCCACGATGCGATGCTGGGCCAGATCGACGATGCTCTTGGGCACGCCGAAACGCTCGATATAGTGTTTGCTGGCCCAAGGCACCAGATGCAGCTTACCAAGCTTACGCCGGATAAGATCGGGGTTGGTTGGCTCTTCGAGCTGGACGGAGATGTCCGCCTCCAGACGCATCACATCCACAGACTTGATCGCGCACTGTAATTCGATCCGGTTGATCCCGGCGACATCCTCGACAAACTCACTCAGTTGCGGAATGAGCCAGAAGGTGCCTAGACCTTCGGTGATGGCAACACGGATCGGCCCTTGCATTGTGTTGGTACTCGCAGATGCGGCCCGCCACAGATCGTGCATGGAATTCTGGACTTCCCGGGCAGAGACAACAACCCGCCGCCCTTCTGCGGTCAGCCTCAGCCCGTTCGGCTCGCGGAAAAACAACGGATAACCAAACTGATCCTCCATCCGTTCGATCGTCTTGCGAATGGTGTTGAGGGACATGGAAATGGTATCCGCAGCACCCTTGAAGCTACCTTTCTCTGCGACCGTGAGAAAGACACGGACCAGATCCCAATCCATATTTGCCCATGGATTATTCATTTATGCACATCCCCTAATCAACATTTGCTCACGCGAAAACACCAAGCACTACGATAGCATACTTCCATATTGGCAGAACCAGAGCAGGATGTGCAACATGATCCGACAAACACCATCAGACGACTTGGTAAATAAGAAGGCGCTGCAGCGAGCATTGAGCCGCGTAAAGGTGACAAATCAGGTTGACTTGGCAAATGTCTCCAGACTTCTCGTTCAGGCCGAAGCGGCGATTGGAGCTTTGACCAGTCCCGAGGTCATTTTGAAAGTCGCCGACCACAATCCTGACTCCATCTGGCTTTTCTCGCGCCAAAACGCCAAGCGGCCCGAAGGGTTTCATGCGTTTCTTCTGCTCAATGAAAAGGGCCGGCGCGGGCTGCTCGATGGCACGCTTGATCTGCAGGACCCTCCGCTCGACTGCATGGTCTGTCAAGGCGAGTCGCCTGCTCTGATCTATGTCTGGGCGCTCTATACACCGGGCATACTCGCTGCAGGCATGGAAACCATGCTCGACCATTTTGCCTCTCCACGCTACGCGCATGTTGATATGATCTCACGCGCAGCGACGGACCATGGCGAGCGCGCCATGCAGCGTCTCGGGTTTGTCAAAGGCTGCACACTTGACGGGTTCGCACATCCCGACCTTTTCATCTTGGCTCGGTCTTCACGCACCGTGCAATCACTTCGCCCTCGCTATGACAGCTATGAGCCGGGTCAGCACCGGACGGGCATCACAGTCGTTCACGAAATTTCCGATCTGATGAAAGTGGCCGCGATCCGCAGTGCGGTTTATATCGGCGAACAAAGCTGCCCCTACGCAGAGGAATTCGATGGCAATGACTTTGCCGCGACCCATCTGCTGGCCTATGTCGACGACGAGCCGGTCGGTTGCATGCGGCTTCGTTTCTTTGGTGATTTCGCTAAGCTTGAGCGTCTCGCGATCCGCAAGGAATACCGTTCCAGCCGCGTCGCGTTCCAACTGGTGCGGGCGTCTGTTGATCTGTGCCGCGCGAAAGGCTTCCGCCGGATTTACGGCCATGCACGCAAGGATCTGCTGCATTTCTGGAAGCATTTTGGCTTCAATGTGAAGGGCAGCGCAACAGAGTTTGATTTTTCCGGCATCGATTTTGTCGAGATGCTTGATGAAATCCATCCAACAAACGATGCAATCTCGCTGACCGACAGCCCCTATCGCATCATCCGTCCTGAAGGCCAATGGTCCAGACCGGGTGTTCTGGAAGGGCCGATGGCTTCAGCGTCATAACGTGTGGAGGACGCCATGAGTGATACAGGCCAAGTTTCGGAGCTGATACGCGATTTGACGTCCTGCAAGCAGCAGGCCGAGCGCATCGGGCTGGGCTTTCTGAGCGACTTGCTGGCTATGGCTTTGTTGGAAACCGCCTTGCAGGCGATCGGAGGCAAAGAAGCCTTAGCCAACCCGAATATGAGACTGGAGCGGTTGATAGAGCTTAAGCTCCGCACCGCGCTAGGAGGCGGTTCGGGACAGAATATCGTCCCCATGTGTCCCGAACCGCATTCCCCATTAAGAAGCAGGAGAGAATGGTCCGATGAATAGCACCGCGCAAGAAGCAGGCATCAATCTCAGTAGGCCAACTATCGCGGACATGGCCGAAGACACATATGTCAACATTCTCATGGCACTTGAGGGTGCCAAGGTGATTGGCGACGCCACACTCATCTATCTTTTGAAGATGTCGCTCGAACAATTGTGCTCGGAGAGAACGCCTTCCAAAGGACCGATGAGACGGCGCCGCTGATCAGGGTGTCGCTGCAAAAGCCTTGGTTGGCCCTCAAGGCACCGCATTGCGCCTAGACAGCCATCGCCTCCTGAAATGCAGCTCTTAGATAAGATGGCGTTTCCCGCACCTGATTGGGGTCCTTCCTGTGCTCGATCAATGCGTCAACAAGAGGGTCATCGTGCAGACGCATCCGCGCCAGTGATCCGAGCGTTTCGCAATGGGCGTCCCACGCCTCAATCAGTTCGTCTTTGGGAATTTTTTCCCAAGCCGTATGTGTGTTGCGATTGTTTGAATTCTTGAAGTAGAGGGGCTTTGGCACGCGCCGCAATTCCCCAAGGAGTGCCTGCTGAAGAATCCATGTCGTATCGACGCAATAATCGGTCGGTGGATTGTAACGCATTTTCAGCATGGGCCAATTCGACCGCTGCCGTCGCATCAAGGCCCGATAGCAATAGCCATTGTAGAGATTTTCCATCACGTGGCGCGTTCGGTCTTCAAGCTCTCCCAAAACTTCGGATGCCTCCATGATGCCGCCCGCATGCTCGATGTCGCTGTAGGCTGCGAACGCCTGTGGATTCTCTTCAAGGCAGGCAAGGCACTCTTCTACGTAAGTTGGCGACAAAACATCATCGTGCGGAAGCACCATGAAATACTGCCCCCTCGCCTTCGATAAAACGAAGTTGGTGTTCTGGACCCAACCCAACCGTTTGGGCTGGTCAATCACCCTTACCTTATCGTGGTCGCGGTAGCGATCCAAGGCCGGCGTGGGGATGCCGTCATCATTGGAGACCACGATCTCGATATCCTCGACCGTTTGCATCAGAGCGCTATCAAGCGTGGATGCAATGAAGGCCTGTGCGTCATAAGCCGGTATGCATATGGAAACCAGCGGGCGTTGTTTGCGAAACCAGGCCATATCTATCGTCCCCTTACCCGTTGGCTGCACTCATGGGCGCACCGAGCTGCAGAGGTATATTTTCCTGTTTCAACGCTCCAATAGCCGGGAGCCAGCTCAACCGATCCATAACTGTGTCGTTCATGCAATTTGCTTTGCGGATCTTGAATATCCGATTGCGCCCTTGCGGCGATAAAATCGCCAACAATGTGGGCATTTTCGAGCGGCTTGCTGGAAAGCAAAGCCTCGAAGGTTGTATCCATGGCTGAATAGCCCTTCCATGTTTTTAGTATTGCCTTTTCAGGGTCATCAATTCTTGGCGGTTCGTCCTTTGCTAGGTCAGTACTGCTGAAACACATTCCAACCGGATACCAACTGCAATAGTGCGTGTCTTCCACTGAGTGGTAAACACTGTCCCCAAAGGCCCCAAGCACCGCGGTGCTGTTCCTTGGCGGTTCACCTCCAAATGCCGCTCGGGCATTTTTCAGAACAACACCAAACTTGTAACGGTAGAACCATTCGCCGTCATCGGGGAAACCTGATGCGGCATCTAGGCGTCTGCGCCCTGCCCAAGCACAATTGACAATCTGGTCAAAAGGCCCCTCGTCACGGAGATCGGACGCTTCAAAAGTGACAAACCAGGCATTCCGTTCTGAGCGGATTTTCGAAATGGCAGTGCCGACCCGCACCTCAATTTTCGGATGCAAAGAGACACATTCGCGAATCTTTTGTGCGATTGCCGCGGGCCATACACCCTGCTCCGGGGTGCTGAAGCGCGCCTGAAGATTGGTGTTATCCGTTCCAGACCGCACGACCGGCTGCAAATTGCCCTGTCCCAGATACGATGCCGATTTGGTCGCCACCTGCTCTTTGAGATACTGCATGACCAAATTGAAATGGGCCTCGATGGCGTCGGCGGATAGCATGGACGAATTCGGCACGAGATAGTCGAACCTGTCATACAGCATTTCGTCAAACTCACGGGATGAGATCCATCGCTCCAGAACCGGTCTGAATTGCAGGGCGTCATCAATCATTCGCTTTGCTGTGCGAAAACTCGTATCCGCGGCATAGACAAAGCCCAGATGGATCTTCCCCTCGTTCGCGTACGATGCGCGTGTCAGGATCTCGGCCTCTTTTTCAAAGAGAACGACACTCCGGCCAGATTCGGCGAGTTCCAAAGCAATGAGGCAGCCGGTTAAACCACCACCAACAACAGAAATGGACATGAAGGTTACAAAAACACTTTTTCTATGGGGCCAATTATCGAAACGGGCTGAATAGAACAATCCATATCAGATGTTCAACCTCCCTTAAAAATCGGCAGGTGTTGTCAGTTTTATATCGCTTTGCCCAATAGGGTCAATGGAGTGCTGCGTTGATGACGACGCAAGTGTATCAACATCCCGACCGAGCGAAACCGTGAGAGCGACTAAGGTACACATCCAGCTCGATCTTGCAATCAGTGTAACCACGACCAACCAGTGTCTGGCCCTGATCAACCCTACTTGGGTGGTCCGGTTTGAATGCTAGCCCGTTCGCCATACCGGAAGGGCTATAAAGGGCTGCTATTCGCGAATACCCTCAAAGAAAGAGCACATGATTTTACGGGCGGTCTGAGTACTTCAGACCACCCGCACGGGTGTCCCCTCTCCCAAAAATCAATGTTAGTTGTGTTGGCCTGATCACTGACATTGTTACAAACGAGAGGGTCGTTGCTGTTTTGCCCGCTAGCGGCGCTCTCTGATCTCGGAAATGATGGCCTTTCCTATGTCTGAAATCACCTGATTTCGCAGCTCAAAAGCGGCCTTGGTTTGCGTGATGTAGATGGCCGCAAGATAGGTCTGGCCTTCTGGCGTTTGGATAAAGGCGACGATCCCCCGTGTGCCATTTCCTCCAGCCCCGGTCTTGTCTCCGATGATCCACCCATTCGGCACATGGGGGCGGATCAACTTATCAGCGACCTTATCATCAATCATCCACTGCTTCAGATGTTGAGCGGAAGCAGGTTGAAGGGCGTTGCCAAATAGAAGCTTGTCCAAAGAGGTCGCTATTGCGCGCGGACTTGTTGTGTCTCTCGGATCCAAGGGAGTGGCTTCATTCAACTCTGGTTCCCATCTGTCCAAACGGGTTGTTGTGTCTCCGATCTGACACAGAAAGTCAGTCAGGCCTTCTGGTCCCTTGACACGTGATAACAACAGGTTCGCCGCAGTATTGTCGCTCATCGTGATCGCCGCCTCGCACAAATCAGCGAGCTTCATTCCACCAGTCACATGCTTTTCCGTTATCGGCGCCCAAGAGAGCAGATCTTTTTTGCTGTAGGTAACCAACTCGGCTAGACTTTCTTGTCCGTCATCGACGCGCCTGAGAACCGCACCGCACAACAACGTCTTGAACGTGCTGGCCATAGGAAAGCGTTCATCGGCACGATAGCTGATTTCCCAGTCCGACGAGCCATCGCGCAGGATAACACCGATGCGCGCATCGAGCTTGCCTTCCCATGTCGAGACGGTCGTCTTGAGGCCCTGAGCCGCCACAACGCTGGACAACGTCGCACATAGGGCGAGGCTCAGCCCGGCGGCCCTGAGGAAAGAAAGGCAGTTTCTAGTCATTGATAATCTCCTATTAGCCTTATGCGGAAACACCATGCGAGTGATGTCCTGCACGGGGTCACGCTCAAGGGCAAGAGCCAACACGAGGTGTCGCTCGAACATTAAGTGATGTCATTTTCTGTACTATGGTCATGAGTTGTTCTAGGATCAAACGACTAATTTTCGTATGTAGCATTATATTGAGTCATGTAAGATGGATCGCCCCGATATTCCTCTCAACGCGCTGCGCACCTTTGAAGCAGTAGCAAGACAGGGCAGCTTTACAAACGCTGCAATAGAACTTCGCGTCACTCAAGCGGCTGTCAGTCATCAGATTGCGCGGCTGGAGGAGCTCTTGGGCTTTCAGCTCTTTCACCGCACGCGCGGAGGGCTTTCGCTTACGTCAGAGGCCAATCTGCTATTGCCCGTTCTCACCTCCAGCCTTGACCGCATCGGGGGTATGCTCGACAGGGTTCAGGGGCACCGCTTTGAAGAAACGCTGAATGTTGGTGTCGTGACCACATTTGCCGCGGGTTGGCTTTTAGAACGGCTTGAGGAATTCGAGAGCCTTTACCCAGAAATCCGCATCAGGCTATTCACAAACAACAACAGGGTGAATATCGCACAGGAGGGACTGGATGCTGCGATCCGGTTTGGTGACGGCAGGTGGTCAGGTCTTGAGGCAAAGCCGCTCATGACAACACCCCTAACGCCGCTGTGTGCACCGTCAGTTGCAGCGCGCCTTGAAGGGGATAAGACACGCCTGCCCGATCATGTTCTGCTCAGATCCTACCGCGCGGATGAATGGCCGCTCTGGTTCATTAAGACCGGGATGGTTCCGCCGCTTTTGGAAGGCCCCGTTTTTGACTCGTCAGTGGCCATGGCAGATTTGGCAGCTGGTGGATATGGCATCGCATTGCTGCCAGTCAAAATGTTTCAATCCCGCGTAGCTATGGGCAACCTTGTGCGGTGTTTTGAGGAAGAAATTGTGACGGGTAGTTACTGGATTACCAGGCTTTCCACGAAAGAGCCGAACCCGGCATATGCAGTGTTTGAAAGCTGGTTGATACAAGCGACTTCGTCTTGACCAAACCGTTGTCATGAATGGTCTGTGTTATCTGACTAAAAGCTTTTACCTGTATTCCGCACTATTTATGCTTTCGCAAGCGAAATGCTTAGCAAAACCACGTCCTCATTCCCGCCATTCGTGCAAGGCGCAGCATTTTTATCGACCGGACGACGTTTAGAGGGGGCGGCTTTAAATATCAGGTTCGCCTTTGGCCGCCGTTCAGCGATAGAGATCTGCCCGGCTTGGCGGCAGATTTGCCGGCCCCTTGGGATTCTTGCTTACCAGCACCTGATAGAGTCTGGCCGAGCCGCGCAGGAAGGCAAGCGATGAGCCGGACAGATAGGCGCTCCAGATGCGGTAGACGTCCTCTCCCACCAATTCAACCGCCCTGTCGCGGTTAGCCTCCAGCCGATCAAGCCAGAGTTTTGTGGTCCACTGATAGTGCTCGCGCCAACCTTCCACATCCATCACCTCGAACTTATTCCGCTCAAGGCTAGAAATGGTTCGGCCCAGATCGATTAACTCGCCGCCGGGGAAGATGTATTTCTGTAGTGCGCGCTGCTCGGGGCGGGAGGAGAAGCGGTTCTTTCCCTTCTGGCCCTTCTTGGCCTTGCGGGAAATGGCGTGGTTGAGAAACAGTCCCTTGTCGACGAGCAAACGGTTGATGGTGGCGCAATAGGTGTCGAGATTGTCTTCCCCGACATGTTCCATCATACCGACCGAGGCGATCTTGTCGAAGGGGCCTTCGAGATCGACATAGTTCTTGAGCTCCACACTGACGCGGTCTTCAAGACCCTTTGCCTTAATCTGTTCGCGGACATGGATCAACTGGGCATCGGACAGGGTAACGCCATGGGCATGCACACCATAATTCTCGGCGGCATGAAAGATCAGGGCGCCCCAGCCGCAGCCGATATCCAGAAATCGCTCACCGGGTTTGAGGCGCAGCTTGCGGCAGATCATATCGAGCTTGTCATGCTGGGCCTGATCTAGCGAATTGTTCCAGTCCGAGAAATAGGCGCAGCTGTAGAGACGCCGCTCATCGAGGAACAGTTCATAGAAATCGTTACCGACATCATAGTGGAACTGGATGAACTCGGTCTCGTCGCTCTTGGGCCGGTTTTTTCCATGGTCACTCTCGTCACCGGAAAAGGCCCGACCGGCGTTAAGGTCAACACCGGGAGCGAAGAGGAAGGCGGACAGGAAGGAAAGGATGGTGCCCTTCGGTATCCTTTTGAGGCGTTTGCGCGAAGGGGAAAAGGCGAATAGCAGGCCGACATCATAAAGCGTACCGCCCTTGATATCGATTAGACCCTTGATATAGGGGCGGATAATGCGGTCAAGGCCGGGGCGGCGCAGCAGCGACGCGATGACGCCCGGATCGGCGATCCGGATTGTGAGGTCGGGGTCAGGCTTCCTACCCAGCGGCACCCTCGTCCCGTCCCAGAGTTCAATGGCGATGTCGGCATCGAGTGCCTTGGCCACCTCGTCAAGAAGGGCAAGTGTTGCCTTCAGTTGCCGCTGCGTTCCATTTTGCCCTGTCATGATGATCCCGTCCGTTCGTTCCGGAGGCAAAGGATACCAGCCGGTTCCGACATGAATAGGCCGCAAGTGTCACCGGAATATGGCGGAGGAGGGAAACGTCTTCTTTCTTGTGTTGCTTGACCAATGGAACAATGACTCCTTCTCAGACAGCGCTCGAAAGGCCGCAGAATTGGTTCCCGCCATGCGAAAGGGGATTTTGGACGAGTTGCAGGCACTGAAGCTCCTTCAGGATCAGCCTGATAGTGCAGATGCCTACCGGGCTGCTCAAGAGATCGTCAAAAAGCGAGGTCTCGAATTTGCCCCCCATGCGATTGTGCTAGACCATCCGATCCAGAGGTGGTCCTGGTTTCTAAACCAGTTTGCAGCCCAAATCAGGTGGGTCGGGTTTTCACATCAGGATGCTAGTCTCTCCATACCATTCGTCGTGTCATATGCCTCACTCGGTTCCGCAGGATCGAGAGACCTTTGAACGAATTTTATTCGAAAACTGATGCATCTGGTATTATTGATCGAATAAACAGAACTCGCTTCTCGCACCCATCCCTTTGATCAAATTGAGAGGGGCTACGATTGACAGCTTTTGTCAAAGGTCGCATAAAAGTGTTCGTCGGTTTCCTTGACGGAATGAAAAGGGAATCCGGTGCGTGGCAGATGCTTGAGCCTGTCGCCAATCCGGAGCTGTCCCCGCAACTGTAAACAGAGAGCGCCCTCAAGCTGGCCACTGGATCGAAGTAGATCTGGGAAGGTCGGGGAGCGTAATGACCTGTAAGCCAGGAGACCTGCCGACGTCCATTCATTCAACCCGGGCGGGGTGTCCTGGAGGAGGGTCGCATGACAATGCGCATATCTTTGCGTCTTCGCCATATCTTTTCTGATTGCATCAGACTTGCCCGACTTCGGTTGCTTCGCCGCATCTGGAGCACGGGATTATGCTTTTATCTTCCCTCGGTTCGGGATTGGTCCGCGTCGCTTTTACGCACGGAACGACCACCCCGCAGCTGCCCTACGTATTTCAATCAGGTCTTTCCGCTCGACAGATTGCCGGTGCCATCATCGCCTTCATGGTCGGGCTGTTCTTGTTTTTAGGTACGGCGCTGGCTGCACCCATTTCAGTTACTGATGAATCCGATGTAACCGTCACTTTCGCCGAGGCTGTCGACCGGATCGTGGCCTTCAATGCCTATAATGGCGAGTTTGTCCGGGCCGTTGCCGGGATCGAGA
This sequence comes from Cohaesibacter sp. ES.047, assembly GCF_900215505.1. NCBI lineage: Bacteria > Pseudomonadati > Pseudomonadota > Alphaproteobacteria > Hyphomicrobiales > Cohaesibacteraceae > Cohaesibacter > Cohaesibacter sp. ES.047. The sequence continues at coordinate 3,751,415 of NZ_LT907844.1, read as the reverse complement.
CCCTTGTCGGCATGGATGGCAATGCGCTGAAGGAAGTTGGCTATTGGCCGGATGACGGATCTGTCGCGGTTGCTGGTGTCAATCAGCGTGAACCCGACTATGAGGCGATCATCGGTCTGGAGCCGGATGTCGTGATCTTTCCGCGCAACGGGGCATGGCAGGAAGCGCGCGACAAGCTCGCAACCTTCGACATCCCCGTTCTGGTGCTGACGGGTTGGGATCCCTTGCGTCACACAGCCAACGTTGCCGCCATTGGTGATATCACCGGTCATCCCGACCGGGCAGAAAAGCTCAATGCCTTTTTCACGGGTTATCAGGACCTGCTCAAAGAGCGTCTCAAAGGCGTCAAGAAGCGCTCGATATATGTGGAGCATGGTGCTGACTATCATGCTCCGACCCCCGGTTCCGGCTGGCATGACATGATCGCCGAAGGGGGCGGTGACAGCATTCTGTCCGACATTGACATCGCCAAACAGCCTGCTTCGAAGGGGTCAGTACATTCCTTTGTGCTCGAACCGGAGTTTATTCTCAAGAAAGATCCCGAAGTCATCATCAAGTTTCATCAGCGATCCTATCTTCCAGCCTCCAAGGCAGCGCAGAAGGTGCATTTCGACAGTTTGCTGGCGCGTCCTGGGTGGTCGGACTTGCAAGCCGTGAAGAATGGCGAGCTCTATACCGTCAACTGGTTCGCCTCTGGCGCATGTTCGAAAATCATCGGGTCGCTCTATATCGCCAAATGGCTGTACCCGGATCAATTCGAGGACGTTGACCCCGATGAAGCGATGCGTGTCTGGCTGGAAGAGTTCCAAGGCGTCAAGGATCCAAGCGGATACAGTTACCACGAATAGATTTTCATCCAACCCACTCCCAGAAACATGAGAGATCATATGAAACACCTCTTTCGGCTGCTCGCAGCAGCAATCGTAACACTCTGGTCGTTGGCTGCCATCGCGGCCCCGATCGAAATCACCGATGACAGCGGTCGGACGATTATCTTCGACAAACCACTGAAACGCGCGGTCGTCTTCAACCGTTACAATGCTGAGTTCATTCGTGCTGTGGCTGGCATGGACGTGATCGTCGGCGTCGACAGCTGGGTAACCCGCGATCCGACCTACTGGCCCAACCTAAAGGAGGGGATGCTGGTCGGTGAAGGGCAGAGAGAGCCCAACTATGAGGCCATCATTGCGCAAGAACCGGACGTGGTCATTTTTCCGCGCAACGGCAGCTGGCAGGAAGCCATCAAGACGCTTGAGCCATTCGACATCCCCGTTGTTGTTCTCACCGGGTGGGACGTGCTGAAGCATGTCTCCAACATTACCTCTTTCGGCAAAATGTTCGACGCTGAGGAAAAGGCGGCCCGGCTCAACGAGTTCTACACTGGCAACATGGCTCTACTCAAAGAGCGGCTAGAAGGTGTGGAGCGCAAGGACGTCTATCTCGAAGAAAAGACGCCGTATCGCTCAGTGCTGCGTGGCTCCGGCTGGCACGACATGATCGAAGCCGCTGGCGGGCGCAACATCTTTGAGGATGTCGACATCGATACCCAGCCCAAGGAGCGCGGCAGCGTTCACAATCACGAAGTGGACCCCGAAGCGATCCTTAAGGCGCAGCCTGACATGATCGTCAAATTGCAGCTCGGCTCCTATCCACTCCACCCGCAAAGCTTCACCAAAGCCTTCTTTGAAGAATTAGAGGCCCGTCCGGGCTTTGACGAAGTGCCAGCGGTGAAGAATGGCGAGGTTTACCACATGAACTATTATCTGGCAGGTGGCTGCTCCAAGATGATCGGCGCCTTGTCGATTGCCAAGTGGCTCTATCCGGATCGCTTCGAAGACATTGATCCCGATGCAGTCATGAAAACTTGGCTGGAGGACTTTCAGGGTGTGACCTATCCGGGACGCTACTGGACCAAGATCTCTGAACTGGAAGCGGGACAGTGATGAACAGGGTCTTCCCTCCATCGGAGGTCGCTCTGTCCGGTTCGTCATCCAGTGATCAATCGGCAACCATCCGGCGGGCTTATGCTCGCCGGACCGTTCGTGCCTCGCTGACCTGTCTTGTGGGGCTGGTGTTGTTGGTGCTGCTCTCTGTTTTTGCGGTTTCCCTTGGTGCCAATGACATTTCGCTGGCTGAAGCCTTTCAGATTCTTCTGGGACCTGTTTTGCCTGACAATCTTATTGCCGAGGTCTCCGTTCTACAGGAGAAGGTCGTGTTGCAATTGCGCCTGCCGCGCATAGTTATGGCCATCGTTGGTGGAGCGGGTCTGTCCGTCGCGGGCGTCATGATGCAGGGGATCACGCGCAATCCGCTCGTCAGCCCCTTTACCGTCGGATTGTCCCCGGCAGCGGCCTTTGGGGCGGCATTGGCTATCCTGTTCGGAGCGCTGCAGTTGCCCCACGTCGGCACCTATATGATTGTTGGAGGGGCCTTCGCGTCTTCTCTCATTTGCGCTGGGATTGTCCTTGGAATCGCAGGATTTAGTGGCATTTCGGCCACGACAATCATTCTCGCAGGCATCGGGCTAACCTATCTGTTCAGCGCCTTCACCGCGACCCTGCAATTTGTTGCCACGCAGGAGCAACTGGCTGCCATCGTCCACTGGACATTCGGCTCGCTCAATGCTGCCGGTTGGGAGGAAGTTGGCTTCTCTGCGGTCATGCTCGCCATTGCGGCTCCTGTGTTTTGGCGTATGGCGTGGGCACTCAACGCCATGGCTGCGGGAGAAGAAACGGCTGCTTCCCTTGGCTATGATCTCAAGTCGATCCGGCTGGTGACGGCGCTCCTATCGGTGCTCGTCACAGCCTGTATCATCGCCTTCACCGGGGTGATCGGCTTCATCGGGCTGGTCTCGCCCCATATCGCGCGCATGTTGATCGGCAATGATCACCGCTGGCTGGTGCCGTTCTCAATGATCGTGGGCGCCGTCCTGTTGCTGGTCGCCGATACGATCGGCCGATCCCTTTTCTCACCTGCAGTCATTCCTGTCGGCATAGTCGTTGCCTATGTGGGCGTTCCGCTCTTCGTGCATCTGATCTTGAGACAACGCCGGAGGGCCATGCAATGATCCGTATTGAAAACCTATCTCTTTGCTATGGCAAACGCACCATCCTTGACGACATTTCCCTCGCCGTGGAGAAGGGAGAATGCGTCGGTCTGCTCGGGGCCAATGGTGCTGGCAAGAGCACGCTTCTCAGGTGTCTTGCGCGGCTTGCTACGTCGGACAGCGGCAGCATCGAAGTGGACGGGAAGGCAATCGACACCTATCCACGCCGCGCGTATGCCCGCCATGTGGCCTATGTGCCTCAGCATATCCCGGATGATGTGGCGCTATCGGTGGTCGATCTGGTTCAGCTCGGACGGACACCGCACCTGAACGGTGCTTTGGGAGCGCGTGATCGCGACATGGTGATTGCTGCCCTTGAGCGGGTCAACATGGCCCATCATGCATTCTCTGAGGTTTCAAACCTATCCGGAGGTGAACGCCAGCGAGTTGCCATCGCACGGGCCCTAGTGCAGGAGCCTCAGCTTCTGCTGCTCGATGAGCCCACCTCGGCACTCGATCTCAAATATCAGATGGAAACGATGGCCTTGATCCGGACGCTTGCGACCGAGACGGACATGACCATCATCATCGCGGTTCATGATCTTTCCCTTGCCGCCCGCTATTGCTCACGGTTGGTTCTTCTGGCTGAGGGGCGCATTCGTGCGCGCGGAGACTGGCAGCACGTTCTCACAGCCGATCATATCTATCATGCCTATCAGGTCGAGGCCCTCGTAGGCGAAGTTCAGTCCTACCCTTATGTGTTGCCAATCGAAAGCGGAGATGTGCGATGAAACCTTACATTCTATTGCTGGCCAAGGCGGCCATGGCTGCCAAACCCAGAGAGGAATTGCAAGGATTGTGTGAGGCGATCTCTGCAAGAAATCCTCACTACACGACAACATATGCCTTGCAGGAACTTGGAACACCGTCGCTGCGCGCCCGCCTCGGCGAACTTGCCGATCTCAAGGTGCCCGAAGTTATCATCGTCTCGCTGATCTTTCCGATGGAGCCAGCCTTTCCTGCTTGGATCAGAAAATCGGTTCATCGCTGGATCGAACAGCGCGGCGATGCATTTTTCCCGCGCATCAGGATCGCGCATCCTCCCATCGGGGAAACTGACCGGCTCTGCGACATGATCGAGGCGCTGACCTTTGCGGCGGATGAAAGCGACATTGTTCAGGAGCGTGTTAAGGTGCCAAAGGGAACCGTTGTGCCCGATCAGAAATATCGTCTGCTGGTCTGTATGGGGGGAGCCTGCAATGACGCTGGAGCGAGCGTCCTCTACAGTCATCTGCGATCCGAACAGGACCGTTTGAAGCTGAGGGACAGCGGCGCTGGCATGATGAGTTGCAAAACCAGCTGCCTCGGCCCGTGCAGTCTTGCTCCTGTCGTTCAGGTCTGGCCAGAGGGCACTGTCTATGGCGGAGTGGACGAGAAGGATATCGACGAAATTCTCGACAACCACATCCAGAATGGAGCGCCGATAGATGATCTCAGCTATCCAACGAATGGCAAAAAGCAGACACTGAAATGAACGGAGCCTTTTAGCTGGCTTCAACGTGAGAAAAGAAGCGATCAGGTCGGAAGATCCTTTGTTGAGAAAGGACCCCTACCCCGTTTGCGGAATGGGTACGGCTCCGACTCTGATCGCAAGTGAGACCGAAACAGCCAAAAGCACCAGACCAGTCTCAAGATGAGCTTTGAGATAGGAAAGGATGGTCGACCTTCTGACTAAGGCCGAAAAATTGGCTGTTCCGGTCATCCTCGGTAACTCCTGTGCGCCTTGAACGGCGTTGGAGTGGTTCCTTGAGCGTCCCGTGTGAGGACGTCGGCTTTCTTCAGGGCAGAGATAGCAGAAGCGGTCGCCAGCATTTTGAATTGCGCAGCTCTCATGCCGCTTTGCTCTTTTCTTCATTGAGTTCGATGACGTATATGGCGGCGGGCACCAGAACAGGCTTGTCGATGTTCGACTTCCGCGCGGAGCTCGACTTGCTCCAGCCGCTACCGGGCGCAACTATTGACTGCGCCAGCTCGACAAGAACACCGAGGTCCTGATTCTCGGTGACATCGCCAAACAGATAGATATGATTGCGGGTGGCGAGCCATCCGACGAGACACTTTTCTGGACATTGGGGCAGGTCCGAATATCCAGAGATCTCGAACGCGTCCTCAATCATCGGTCGAGCTCTGTGAATAGCCGTGCTCAGTGCCTCAACAAGCCCATAGCCTGCCGTGCAAGCGCCTTGCGTGCGCTGACATGTGGTGCATAACGAGATCTGATGTGAAGCAGTGACGTCCAAGCTCTCCTCCGCTGAGTTGCGGGGAAAAGGACGACTGTTTAGATAGTTGGCAATGGCCAAATCGAGCATATTCAGTCACCTTCCGGAACACCCCGTCCGGGTTACGTTGATAGAAAGATGGCAGGTCTCCTGACTTGCGGGTCATTGCTCAATCGACCTTCCCAGGATGACTTCGGATTTCTCCAAATCCCAGTGGCGTATCGATTCTCACTCGCCGCTTACAGTTGCGGGGGCAGTCACGGAGTTGGCGCCTTTTGGCTATTCCTCACCGTGTTCCCTTTTCATCCCAATGGCATTTCAGCCGATCGGAAACCATCGCTGCTATGTTGGTCTCACCGATGTGCTATAGCAAGCAGGAAATCTCACTTGATGTGGAAAAGAGGAAAAGGAACGAAGTGTTTCCGAAAATCAAGCCATTCTTGCCCCAAAGTGCTCCTACCGCCCTTTGGGGGCGGTGAAGTTGAGATCGCTATAGATCGTACGCTCGCCATATCTGTGGCAGAGGCCTTTGACTTCAATCGCCGTTTCGCTTTGGAGCATCTTGACCTCCGAAAGGTGGGTCCAGAGGGGTTTCACTGTCAAATTCGAAATTGCTTGTGCTACAACCCGAGCAGCCCGGCCCTCCTGTCGGGCATGAAGAGCAGGCTCCCCTGCCGCGCCAGAGCTTGATATAGAGATAGCCAAGCGCTGCGGCTACGACCAACCCGAGCAAGGCAAGATCCAGAAAGCCCGAACCTGCGGCGTCAAACACAGATGTGGTAGACTGATTTTGAGTGGGATCCATAGTTAGTCCTCCCGCGAACTGATGAGCGTGCCAAATGAGACTGGCCTCTCGTGCCGTCCACTAGCCAGTCCAACGACAATCAACAAGGCAAGGGCCGAGAAATAGACGATCGACATCATTTGAATGCCCGTCAGTTCAAACAGATTGCCCAAGGTGTAGACCAGACTTGAAACAGCAAGGCCAAGAGCTGTCGGGAACAGGATCGAGAAAACCATCCACTTGTAGGATCCGGTCTGAACCTTGACCATCACCGTTGTGGCAAGGCAAGGCGGATAGAGCGCAAAGAACAGGATCATCGACACGGCAAGCAAAGCAGTCGCACCTGCTGCTTGTGTCTCAGAGCCCATGCGCTCTTCTAGGGTGGCATTTTGGTCCTCGTCCTGCTGGAATAGAACGCCAAGTGTGGCAACAGAGCTCTCTCGGGCGGCGAAAGACGACAGCAGAGCCACATTGATCTTACAGTCGAAGCCAGCAAATTGTGTAACAGGCTCGAGCGATCTGCCAATAGAACCAAGGAAAGAAGTCCTGATCCGTTCCTCTTTCATGCCCCGCCGGATCGATTTGCGCGCTTTGGAGAGAGACCTTAGAGATCTGCTTGCCTTTTTAGCGACCTTGTTCCCCTTCGGTGGCTTTACCATTGAATAGAAGGAAGGGTTTTGCGCTTTAAAGCTGACATTCACGGCCTTCGAACTCGCCCCCCCGCCCGCATTCAGTTTGGCCCGTTTGTAGTCATTGTAAAAATTAACTAGATCAACGACATTTTCATTGCTCGCCTGTTCCTCGAACTGGGTTCCCTTAACACTCTTCTGGAACTTGGCGATGGCCGCAGCACCCTGAGCCTCAAATTCAGCCATACGCTCACTGGACAGACCGGGGAACTGCAACAGCGTGAACACTACGACCGCGACGGCGACCACGATGGTTCCCACTTTCTTGATGTAAATCCACGTGCGTTCGATTGAGCGTCTGAGCACGGCAGAAACGGTTGGGATGTGATAGGCGGGTAACTCCATGACGAAGGGAGAGGTTTCCTGCCCCTTAAGCAGGGTCATCGTGAGCAACTTGGAAACCAGCAGTGCAAAGATTACCGTCATCGTCGAGATGTAGAACATCATCAGGGATTTATCTTCGACAAAGAATATGCCGAGCAGCAGGGTGTAGAGAGGGACTTTGGCAAGGCAATTCATAAAGGGCACGGCGAAGATGGTCGCCATGCGGGCTCGGTTGTCCGGAATGCCCTTGGTAGCCATGATGCCAGGTACGGCACAACCTCCGGCAAACACGCCACCAAGTATGAGCGGAAGGGTGCTTTGTCCATGCAATCCAAAGCGATGTAGTACCTTGTCGAGAATGAAGGCGATCCTCGCCATATAGCCCGAATCCTCGAGGATGGCGATGAGTGCGAACAGTATGATGAAGATCGGCACATAGTTGAGAAGCGTGTTGGCGGAATCAACCAGCCACAGCCCCATTGCACGGACATAAGGGTCTTCAAGAAAGCCTGCATTGGGCAAAATGCCCGCAACCAGCTCGCGGAACTTGGCCAGAATGGGCCATGTATAGTTGGTTAGCTCGTAGCCCCAGACAATCGAGATCTGATAGATCAGAAAGACGGTCAGGATGAGCACCAACGGAGCAAACCAGCGATGGAGCACCACGCGGTCGATTTTGTTGGTAATGCTCTCACCACCATTGTTGTTGCCCATGACATAGGCGTCCATTAGACCGGCGACCTGCTTGTCGCGCTTCGTGATAATGTGATCCGATGCGCTGGTACCTCCGGACTGCCTTGAGAAAAGCTCGGACAGTTCATCGGCCTTGGCTTTGATGTCCTCGGCCCATTCAAATCCGGCGCTTTCTTCGAGCAACGCCCGAACCTGCTGATCCTGTTCAAGCAGCTTGATCGCCAGCCAGCGTTCGGGAAGGTTCCACTCCGCTGCGCAATCGCGTAGAAGCACCGCAAGGTCGGCAATCATCGGCTCGAGCGATCCGTAGTGAACGACATTCATTTCCCTCGCCGGGCGACTGGCCTCGTCCTCAATCGCGTTCCGAAGCGAATCTCGGCCGATGCCGCGGCTCCCGATCGTCTCGACAACCGTCAGACCGAGCCGCTTCGATAGACCCTTCACATCAATCTCGATGCCGCGCCCCTTTGCCATGTCCATCATGTTCAAGGCCAGAACGGATTTCAGCCCCATCTCCAGCAGCTGGAAGGTCAGATGCAACGAGCGGCGCAGGTTGGAGGCATCCACAACGTTGACTGCGACATCGGGTCGCTCCTTGATTAGATAGTCTCTGGCGACCCTTTCTTCGAGGGAAAACGAGGTCAGCGAATAGGTGCCCGGCAGGTCAACAGCAAGCACCGACGCGCCGCCATAGGAGTAGCGCCCATACTTCTTGTCGACCGTCACACCAGGGTAGTTGGCCACATGTTGTCTCGCGCCGGTCAACAAGTTGAACAGTGTTGATTTTCCTGCGTTTTGTTGACCCGCGAGTGCAACTTTTATTATCTGCGTCATATCATACCAACGGCATTTAATTCTGACCTTCTTGAGCCCATTTTCTCATACCTATTGAATGGATGATGGTTGGGTTGGCGGAGAGGCTCTTCCATGCTTGGCAACCAGCATCAAGAATGGCGGCATAGTCTTCGAAGACCCGATTGGACAGGAAGGTACCGCGCAGATACTGCCAAATATTCTCAACTGGGTTCAGTTCCGGTGATTTGGAAGGCAACAGGAGGATGGTGATATTCTTGGGCACGTTGAGTCTGCTTGTCGTATGCCATCCGGCACGATCCATCAGCACCACGGCATGAGCGCCGCGCGCCACTGTCCTTGAGACTTCTTCGAGGTGCATTTGCATGGCCTGTGTATTTGCAAAAGGCATCATCAATCCCGCGCCAACGCCACGCGCTGGACATATTGCACCGAACAGATAGGCATTTTTATATCGCTGATCGGCTGGCAGACGTGGTCTGGTTCCCTTTTTTGCCCATAGTCGGGCCAGTCCATTCTTCTGACCAAGCCTAGCCTCATCTTGCCACCAAATCTCGATGGGCTTGTTCTTTGGCAAATGGCCTACATGCGCTGCCAACGTTGCGGAGAAGTTTTTTTGAAAGCATCAATGACTTCAGGCTTTTGTTCTGGATGTTGAGGTCGACCAGATATGCGCACATACCCCATGCGGCGCAAAAGATCCCGTACTCCACGTTCCTTGTAGGAGACCCCAAACCGCTCTTGGATCACACGCACCAGATCCTGGCTACGCCAGACAGAGACGCCGTCCTTCTCAGGATCAGGACCGGTTTCAACGATAGCAACAAACTCTTCGAGCTGTTCTGGGCTCAAGCGCATGGGAGCGCCGGTTGCTTTGATGTCGACAAGACCATCGGTGCCTTGCTCATTGAAGCGAAGAACCCAATCTCGCAAAGTCTGGCGGTCCATACCGCCGACTTTGGCGGCATCAGCACGGTTCATGCCGTCATAGACAGCCGCAATGGCCAGTAGGCGGCGGCTCTGTTTGGCATTGCGGCATCCTTTGGCAAGACGGCGCAAACTATCGGCGTCAAAAGCATCGCTAAGAATCAAAGCGGCAGACATGGCAAAATCTCCTTTGCCATGTTGAATCACGCCAGTGCTAAAAATGGAATCCCTAAAGAGTCAGAACTTCACGCCCTTGGTATCAGTCCTCGCTGACTTCGATCGTTGCCGCTTCACGGCGGCGCAAGGTGATGTCGGTTGCGTCGAGCCGCAACTCCAGCGGGTCATTGAGAGGGGCTGCTCGGACCACCAAAACCCGCGTCTCCGGCATGAGGCCAAGGTCGAGTAGCCTTTGGCGCACGGCCTCCGTTGAATGGTGTCGTCGGATGGTGACTTTGTTGCCTGGCATAATATCGTTTAAAGTCAGAGACTTATGTTCCGAATTGGGTGGACTATTTTTGCTCATGAATGACGCCAATTCCGTGTTCAAAGGTTCAACATAGATAGGCCGGAGGGCGTGGTCTTCGGTCTGGTCTGAATGCGATTGCGAATGATTACCATTTACAACATGACGCTCGCATAATAAAGTAAAACTTGAGACAAAAATTCAGATTAAAGAAAAGTTTTGGTCTCCGCACCGATTTTTGGAATGATTTTAAAGTAAAAATCTATCCGAAGGAGGTGTGCGACATTTTGTTACATGATAAATAGGGAGTGGTACTTAATGAAACGTCTCGTCTCGAGCTTTGCTTTCTCAATACTTCTATTGACAGGGGCAGCTTCAGCCCACACGCCTATCTGTGCATGCTATGACAACGGAGATGGAACCGTACTGTGTGAGGGTGGATTCTCCGATGGGTCCTCTGCCTCCGGCGTCGCCATGAAGATCTTTGATGGCAGCGAAAACCTGATCCTGGAAGGAAAAATGACCGTAGATAGTGAATTCGAATTCGATAAGCCAGATGGCGACTACAAAGTCATTTTCGATGCAGGCCCCGGCCATGAAGTTGAGATCAACGGTAGCGATATTGTCGAGTAAATCCTGAATCCCCCCATGTCGCCTTTTTAAGTGGGCGGCATCACTTCCAAACCAATCCGAGATGCCTTGCCGTGAGTTGGATGACAGCTTGCTGACGGGAGGACTCGTTCTTTCTGAACTTGAGAACAATTTTTCTGAAACGCTGAGGAGCGCAGAAACATGAAAAAGCTTTTGACAGGGGTCGCGCTGGCCGCCATTGCAATGTCCAGCACAGCTGAGGCCCATTTCCAATTGCTCTATACGCCGGAAGTTATGCTCGACAAGGCGGCGAAAATTCCCTTGAAAATGATGTTTGGCCATCCGATGGAAAACGGCCATGCCATGGATATGGGCCAGCCGGAAGCCTTTGATGTCTATTTCAAAGGCAAAAAAACCGATCTGCTACCGACATTGAATCCGATCGTCTGGAAGGGCGCCCACAATGACGCCAAAGGATTCGAGACCTCATACAAGATCAAGCGCAACGGGGATTATATCTTTGCCCTGACCCCTACGCCCTACTATGAGGAAAGCGAAGACATCTACATCCAGCAGATCACCAAGAGCTTCGTTAACAAGGCCATGCCGACCGACTGGAATGAGCCTCTGGGACTTGCGACAGAGATCGTTCCTTTCAACAAGCCCTATCAGATCTTTGTTGGCAGCTCATTCACCGGCCAGGTACTGTCCGAAGGTAAGCCTGCCGCAGGCATCGAATGCGAGATCGAATATATCAATCCGACGGTCGATCTGGAAGCCAACGCCTTCTCCAAGGAAGCCGATGGGCCGGTTCCCGACAGCGCAATTGTTGCCTTCACCGATGCTAACGGCATGTTCAGTTTCGGCCTGCCACGCGCGGGCAAATGGGGCTTTGCCTGCATGGGTGCGGGGCCCGCGACCGAACATGAAGGCAAGGAACTTTCTCAAGATGCAGTGCTCTGGATCGACGTCACAGAGTTCAAATAGGCCTGTGCCGACCGTCCAATCGCTAGACATAGCTCTTTTCGGGCTTTAGCTGGCATTAAAAGGTGCCATGGAAAGTCTCTCACGACTTGATTCCCGCAGATGTTGCCATCCGAGATTTTATTCACGGGTGGCTTAACTCTTTTCCGCTCAGGGTAGAGCTGCCGAAGATTTAAGCAGCTCCCCGATACAAGCTTATCCTTATACCTGCTATGTTTTTATCGACGCCCGTTTCAAAACGCCATAACGCCCCAAATGTGGCCGTATCCCGAACTGCTTTCGCAATGAACACCTTTGCTTTGTTCAGTCATGATCAAAGGTGTGATGGAGAGTGAATACCACGACTGACAGAGCAATACCTGGCCAGATCATTAACATCGGATGATCGAATATGAACATGCGATATTCAAACAACATGCTGCCCCAGTCTGGCTTGGAGGGATCCACGCCAAGCCCGATGAAGGCAAGAGAAGCATAGGCGACTGCGGCGGCTCCCATCTGATTACCAAGATACGTGAAAAGCGTTGGCAATGTGTTTGGCAAAACATGGCTGAAAAGAATCGCTGTGCGGGATAGTCCCATTGCATGGGCAGACAGAATGAAAGGCTGGCCTAGCAAGCGCTTCGTCAAGCCGTGCGCCATTAGGGTTTGTTGGCCAATCCCGGCCAATCCAAGGGCCAAGCCACCCGTAACGGGCGACAGGCCCAAAATGGACGCAGCGCAAAGAGCAATGATCAGAGTTGGCACCATCAGAAAAAGCTGGGTCGTGCGCAAAACTCCCTCTTCAGCCCAACCACCAAGAAGAGCGGCCATACTGCCAAACATCGTTCCGTTGACAAAGCCGATAAGCGCAACAAGACACAGAACCGTCCCGGTTCTCCATCCCCCAACCATGATCCTGGATAGCACATCTCGCCCCAAATGATCCGTCCCCAGAAGGTGATCGCGACTGATTGGAGCAAACTTGGACAAGACATCGACAGCATCAGGATCAACCGGTTGCCAATAGCCACACAGGCACAGCAAGACAAGAAGCAGAGCTATTCCATAGAATCGGTTCATGAAACCCTCGGATCCAACCAGCGCTGGATAACCTTGACGAGAACCGAAATGAGGACCATCCAGAGAGCGACCACCATGACGTAGGCCTGCAGGATCATCTGATCTCGTGCCTCGATGCTTTTAACGAGAAACTGGCTGATGCCGGGAAAGTTAAACAATATCTCCATGGTCGCGGTGCTGCCGATCACCCAGCCAGCTTCTGAATGGACCGCAGAGAAAAGCGCGAACAGCGCACTCTTGTTGCAGTGGTGCCACAATGCCTGCCGTCTCGTGAGACCCTTGGAGAGGGCCGTTGCAAAATAGGGTGCGGTGATGCAGTCGCGCAGGGCTTTGCGATAAACGCGAGCAAATACTGCCGTTGAATGCAGCGCGATCAGGCAGATCGCCAAAAATAGAGTTTCGACGTCTTGAGAAAAGGGGCGTAGCCAATGCAATTTGGCACCCAAGACCCATAGCAACACCAATCCGCTCCAGAATGCAGGCACTGTTTGCACGAAAACCGACAGGGTGCGACTAAAGTGATCGACCACACCTCCCGGTTTAAGCGCAGCAAAGAAACCAAGAGGAATGGCCATAATGCCGGCAAGGGCCAAACCGCAAAACCCTAACAAGAAAGAGATTGCTAGCCGCTCAAGAAACTCAGCAAAGACCAGTTGGCCGGATTGGAAAGAGCGCCCCCAATTTCCTGTTACAAAGCCCAGGAGCCAATTGAAATATCGAATTAGAAAGGGCTGATCCAATCCCCATTCCTGACGAAGGGCCGCGACAGTTTCATCCGTCGCGGCCAGATTCCAGGCTCTAATTGCAATGTCGACCGGATCGGAAGGCATGTTGATGATGACCGCAAAAGTGATTATGGAAATCACCAACAAGCTTGAGAGAATACCAGCCGTCTGTCGCAAAAGAGCTTTCATTTTTTGAGACTATTCACCAATATCGGCGCGCAGCACGTGATAGTCAGAACCCCATGGCTGGTAGTTCTCCAAACGTTTGGACATCCCGGCATACCAGACCGGAGAGACAAGGAAACTGATCGGAACATCCTCGAACAGTTGTGTTTGTGCTTCCAAAGCCAGTGCATTGCGGTTGTTTGCGTCGCTCTCACTCGCAAATTTGGCGACAATGGCATCAAATGCCTTAGACGAATATTTGGCGTGGTTCATAGACGCACCAGTAGCCAGCATGGAGTTAAGAAAGAACGCCGGATCTCCGCTTGGTGCGGTATGTTGCGCCCACAAGGCGATGTCATATTCCCCTTCGCCAACGACTTGCGAAATGTTGTCGACAATTCGGGTTTCGAGAGCAATACCAACACGTGCCAACTCCGCTTTGACCACCGGCAGCATCGTGACGAGATCAGGGCGTTGTGGGTAGGTCAAAGCTAACAGCGTCAGGGCTACGCCATCCTTTGTGCGCACTCCATCAGATCCTTTCACCCACCCCGCTTCCTCGAGCAGAGACGCGGCTTTTTCGAGATCCGTAGGTCGAGCTTGTTTGGCTGCAAAGGGGAAGTAAGGAGCATAGGCGCCAATTGCAGGCAAGCCACCGTTGATCGCAGCAACCAACTCTTTGCGATCAAATGTTAGATCAAGAGCTTGACGCACGCGCTTGTCGGACAAGGCCGGGCGAGTTGTATTTAGCCATGCAAAATACTGATAGCCGACAGGGAATGACTTGACCGTGAGATCAGGATTGGAATTGAGCCGAGAGACCGTCTCGGAGGGTAATCCGAATGCCAAATCGAGTTCGCCGGATTCCAGCGCCAAAGTCATTGCTTGAGCATCGCCGAATTTGTGAATAGTGACAGGCGAGCGGTTTTCGGCACCTTCATAATAGGCATTGGGAACCAACTCGATGTCAGAGTCCGCCTTGAAGCTAGTGACCGCATACGGACCGGAAAAAACAGCCTGCCCATCACCCGTAGGCTTGAAGGCAATCAGAGGCCATTCGGCAAACAGGGCTTGAATGCGTGGCACAGGCTTCTCAGTGGTCACTTTAAGGGTGAGATCAGCCAAAGCTTCAAAGCTCAGTTTGCCTCCTGTTGCCAATGCAGCTTTGTTGTCGGCAAAGACTTCTTCAAAACCGGCAGCCAGAGTTTTCGCATCAACAGCAGAGCCGTCAGAGAAGAAATTGCCGGGTGCGAGCTCGATTTCCCAAGTCAGATCACCTGTCCTTTTGGCATCGTTTGCGAGTTGGGGCACCAACGCGCCTTTCTCATCAACGGAGAACAGATTCTCGCCAATGCCATGGCTGACCAGAGCCCAGCCATTGGACCCCTTGGTGGGTTCAACGCCTCTAGTGAGATAGGTTTGGCCGACTTCGATCGGTTCTGCCGCCCAAGCCGTGGCAGCGCCGATAATGCCGACCGCGATTAGTGAGGCCTGAATAAAGCTGGTTTTGCTGAAGAGCATAATGCATTCCTTGACATAGTGACCACGCGCTCTCGTTAGAGAGACATCATGGTTTTGGCCAATAGAATCGAGAAATGGAGTGGATTGATCCCGCCAAGCACAGGCCGTTGGTCATCCTCACTTCACCCCGAAGCTTTTTTGACAATGAGCAAGGCAGCAGCAGAAAGCGCGGATAGAGGCCCATCCTTCACAATCGCCGGAGCACCCCGCCCGGTTGATAAAAGGCTCTTTGAAGAACCCCTCGAAGGCAGGTCTCCTGGCTTGCGGCATATCAGATCTAAGCGCCTTCCCGGGGGCTTTGCCCCAGTGGCATGTTGCTCAGTCCTATCCGCTTACAGTTGCGGGGGCAGCTATGGCATCGGTCCCGAGTTGGGTCACCCTCACCATATTCCCTTTTCATCTCCCGTAGCATTCGCCTTGGGAGAACCTTCGCCAGCGTTTTTACATCACGCGCCCGCGGTGTCAATTGCTCACTTAGGCACAATTTTTACTGAAACAAACAATCGAACTCAGTACTCAAGATCGAGCCACGAATTTTGAGAATAACAAAACCGGCGAACAGGCTTAATTCTGCGCTCGGTCTCGTGAGGAAGCCTCAAGATAGTCTGGAGGGTGTGGCTGAGATTTTTCCATATGAATTGCCCCTAGAATTGTAGACACCTCGGGGCTTCAAATTTTTAGTCGCTCATATTCGACGGGCGAGAGCATTCCGTTTGTAGCGTGTTTGCGTTTTGGATTGTAGAACATTTCGATGTAGTCGAAGATGTCCTGTCTGGTATCAGCCCTTGTTTTGTAGACTCGTCGCCGGATGCGTGCTCTCTTGAGCAGGTTGAAAAAGCTTTCGGCAACAGCATTGTCATGGCAGTTTCCACGCATAAAGCGAATGGCTACTGACACCAAGCCGCTCAGATACCTCTGCAACGGAGTACCCTCGCTCGGTGATTTGCTTGACGGCTTCAATCTTGAATTCTTCAGTGAAATGGGAATTGGGCATCGTAGTCTCCTTGCCTCATTTTTAGGGGACATGGTGTCTACAATTCTAGGATTTCAGCAAGAAATCTGAGTGCAGCCCTTTTTAAACGGAAGCCGCCCGACCTTGCCGCTGCTGTCAGGTCTGGAACCGAGATACCTCGAATGAACGCTTTTAGTTCGCGGCTCTGGAGATCTCGCAACTGCAGAAAATGGCAGCTATCCGCCCGGAACAGACCTGCTGTAAAGCAGGCGCATAATCGCATGCTGCAATTCATGTAAATCGACCAATGCCGAGCTACTTAGCTTGAATGCATCCCTTGCAGGTTGAAGCGCTCAGTCTGCTCCATCAACATGGAAAATTGAAGAAAACCGTGGAAAGGACCATAGACCTTTGCATAGATTTGTGTAGCAAATTTGGGGATCTTGCGGGAGCTCGCGCATCGAGCGATTGAATTTACTATAGAAATTTCAATTTATCGCTTAGAAAATGGCGGAGAGGAAGTCCTTCTGGTGGATCTGGCCGATATTGATTTCTCTTTTTGTTTCTAGAAGTTTAGCCCTACTTGCATTGTGAGCATTCAAACGGAATGTGTAGCAAAAAGTGTAGCAACCGTCGTTGGCCGGACGACGTTGCAACACTGGTGAAAAGGGTACAATTCATGAGCGGTTTGATCAAGCGCGGAAAAGGGACTTTCCATTTCAGGATGCGGGTCCCGAAGGAATATGTCGGTATCGCCGGAAAGACCGAGATCCATCGAACATTGAAGACAGACAGCGCTCGCCAGGCCGCCGAATTGGCTCCAGCCATGAGGAAGGGAATCTTGGACGAGCTTGAGGCTTTGAAGCTTCTTCAGGACCAGCCGACTAGTACCGATGCCTACCGGGCTGCTCAAGATATCGTCAAAAAACGAGGTCTCAACTATCTGCCGTCTGAGTCATTGCTGTTGGCTCCGCTGGAGGAGACCCTGGTTCGCTTCGAAAAACTTGCGGAAGGAGATGATGTTGGGGCTGCCCGTGCTCTTCTCGGAGGTGTTGAAGAGCCAGGTTTGCGGTTGTCAGAATTGGTGGGCAACGTTGAAGAATTCTGCGCTCATGACAACAGGCACAAGAATGACGACCAATTGCGCAAATGGCGTAACCCAAGGAAAAAGGCGGTCCGAAATCTGATGAAATCAATCGGAAACAAGGACATCCTCGTATCAGAAATCGACGCCGCCGCTGTCCAAAAACACAAGATGTTCTGGCAGAAAAAAGTCTCTTCGGGAAAAACTGCGGATTCCGACGTATCCGCGCAGTCATTCCAACAACATCCGCGCACCCATTCCGGGCTATCCGCGCGGCTCTGATGCATTGCCGTGAGGCGGTTGATTTTTGATATCAGTTCTGGCCGGTTTCGTCATCCATTTTGACGTGAGTTTTTCGGAAGGATTGCCCCTCGAGTTCGATGCGATAGGAGTTGTGCACGAACCTGTCGAGGATGGCATCTGCGAAGGTCGGCTCGCCAATGACATCATGCCATGTGCTGATGGGCAGTTGGCTGGTAATGAGCGTCGAACTATTGCCATATCTTTCTTCGACGATTTCAAGCAAGTCGCGCCGCTGGCTGGCATTGAGGCGATCCGGTCCCCAATCATCAAGAATAAGCAACTGTGCTTTCGTGAGGGTCCTGAACAGACGTGGGAAGCGCCCATCGCCGTGAGCCAATTCCAGCTCATCGAACAGGCGCGAGGTGCGCTTGTACAGGACCGTGATGCCATCCCGGCAAGCAGCCTGTGCAAGGGCGCACGCAAGCCAAGTCTTGCCGACCCCGCATGGCCCGACGATGCTCAAATTCCTTTTGTCGCCGATCCATTTGGACGTCAGTAAGGTCTGGAACAGGGCTTTGTCGAGACCGCGCCGTGCCCCATAATTGACGTCTTCCGGTGAGGCGCCGACATGACGCAGGCGAGCAGCCCGCATTCTGCTTTCAAACCGCTTGGTTTCGCGATTGACGCTTTCCCGCTCGACCAGAAGAGCCAACCATTCGGCATGGGTCAGGTTAGCGGAGCCATCTTGCCCCTCAAGCTCGGCAAAGGCCTCGGCCATGCCATCGAGTTTGAGGGATCGTAATTTGTCCAGGGTTGGATGTATCAGCATTGTTATCTTCTCCTTAATGGAAGTATTGAGACCCACGGATATTGGAGTGAGTGATCACAGGGCCGTCCGAGGGCTTTTCTCGACGTTTGCGATCCAGCCCACTTTTGAGAATGGACTGTACGGATGTATAGGAATGGGCATTGATGACGAGTGCCGGCTCGCAGGCTGCATCGAGGCGATCGGACCCAAAACTCTTGGCTAACCGAAGGACACCCATGCAGGTGCGATAGCCTTGTTCAGGATGGTTTCGTTTGCGCATGACGACATCCACGAAGGTCTCAACATGGGGGCCTATCCTGACAGCTTTCTCGCGCATGGCCTCTGGTGTCCAGCCTGAACGGAAGCGATGATTGGCTGGCATATGCTCCCGCAGTGTCGTATGTTGGCGGTTACCCGATGACCGGGCATGTGCGGCAACTCTCTGACTTTTATGGAAAATCTCGATGGTGCGGGCTGTAATCCGAACCCAGAGATCCTGACGCAGCAATTGATAGGGCACCGAGTAATAATGGTGATCAATGTCGACATGATAATCGAGCCCGGCCCGGCACTTCTTCCATTCAGCATAGACATAAGGCTCTTTGGGTAACGGCTTCAGAGCTGGTTTGTCCAGGGTCTCGAACAAGGACCGGCGGCTTGCACCCAGATGCCGGGTCACCTTGCCATTCAATTGATCCTGTAATGGCCGGATGGCGGCATTCAGTTCATCGAGGCCAAAGAATTGGTGATTGCGAAGCTTGGCCAGAATCCAGCGCTCGGCCAATTGCACAGCCGTCTCGACCTTGGCCTTATCGCGTGGTTTGCGGGGCCGGGCTGGCACAACGGCAGTATCGTAATGAGCTGCCATATCGCCATAGGTGCGATTGATCACCGGGTCGTAAAAGCAGGCCTTCGTCACCCCTGACTTGAGATTATCAGGCACGATCATACCCGGCACGCCGCCGAAGAAGGCAAGAGCCCGGGTGTGGCTGCCAATCCAATCCGGCAGGCTCTGGGTCCAGGTCGCCTCACAATAGCTGTAGCTCGATGCGCCGAGCGTGGCCACAAAGATTTGGGCCGTCCTGATCTCACCGGTCTTGGGGCAGGCCACATCCACAGTCTGGCCTGCATAGTCGACGAACAATGTCTCGCCGCCTGCATAGCGCTGGCGCATCACAGGCCTGAGTTTGCCTTCCCAGCGGGTATAGAGTTCGCAATACCGACTATAGCCATAACCATCAGGATGGGCTTCACGGTATTCCTGCCACAGGAGCATCAGCGTCACGCCCTTGCGGCGCAGCTCCGCATGCACGCAAGTCCAGTCTGGCAACGGGATCGGCTTGGTGTCATCCTTGTCCCGGATGGGATAAAGCAATTTCTCGAGATCGGAATCGCTCAGATCTGCAGGCAACGGCCAGGATAGTCCGGCCTCTTTCGCGCGGTACAGATACTCGCGCAATGTCGTGCCACCTATCGACAGACTGGAAGCGGCCTGACGGGTTGACATACCCTCACAAGACAGGCGGAGAGCTTCTCTTATTTTTCGCATTGGCAATCTCTTCATTGGGCAACCTTCCAGTCCAAAAAAAGGAAGGGTAGCCTGCTGCTGATTGCCTCGCAGCATTACATCAGGGGGGGCGCGGATGCCCCGGAATCACTGCGCGGATCCGATCGGAATCGGTGCGCGGATAAAATTGGAATCCATGCGCGGATGTGCCCGGAATGCGCAAAAACAAAGCCTGATACTGCCAACAAGGATTTTATCCTCATGCGTTCGATGCTAAGCGCCTATTACGAAAGCATCGGAATGACTGAACCGCCCAAGCTTTATCAGGGCATTGGCATCAAGAAGGACCGTTATGATAAACCCAACCGGAAACTCGAGATCCCGGTAAACTGGATGACGGAGAAATGGTTTGCCCCTGGTGCTTTGGATGGTATCAATGACGAAGTGATCGACATTCTGCTGATTTCCATCGAAACAGGGTGCCGTCAGAGTGAGATTTCAAATTTGCCCCCGCATTCGATTGTACTGGATCATCCGATCCCGCACCTTCATATCAAGGTGGAAGAAGGAGACATATGTCGCGAGGTTAAGAATACAGCCTCTCAAAGGATGGTACCCCTCGTCGGTGTCGCTCTGGCAGCAGCCAAACGGCACCCAGAAGGATTTCCAAAGTATCGTGGCAACAGCAACTATTCCAACACGATAAACAAGACTCTCAGGAAAAAAGGCCTGCTGCCTTCAGAGAAGCACACAGTCGGCGGCACAAGGCACTCGTTTGAATCTCGCCTCAAGAAGGTTCAACTGCCCAATGACGACCGTGGCGAATTGATGGGCCACAGCGTCAAGGCCATCCGGGATCGCGAACTCTATGGCGATGACATGACCCTTGAGGACAAATTGGCCTTGCACAAGCTTATCGTACTTCCCGTGCCCAAACATTTGGAATGACCCCTGCCCCTTAACACCATGACCAGAACACCACAACCGAAAGCACTTCCTTGCATGAGGCGCTCCCGTCGTTGATCCGTGAAAAGACGGTTCTCATTTGGCGGCTTTGGCGATCTATTTATGAGCCGAAATGTTCCCCGTCAGCGCATATGGGTCCAAATAGGTTGATTTGCTAAGAGAGGTATTTTGTCTCATCGTAATCCCATAGGAGTGGGTATGAGACAGACATCAGGTAAAGGGCGCAGCGCGTCCGAGAAGATAGTCAAAGAAATCAAGCGAGCCACCCGCAGCAAAGTATCGGCATCATAAGACGATTGGCAAAGGCCGCTGCAGGTCTCCCATCAAGCGCTCAGCCGAGGTGGTGAACGATAGTCTCCAAGCGTTGGGTTCGCCGACTGTAGCGAGCCAAGGCACGGTCATCAAACCTCTCACAGACTATCCGTCGCCCGCACAGAACTTTGCCACACCAGAAACGACGGACCTTGATAACCAGTTGTACGCACCGCCCGCCGAGGGGAAGGTCTGCAACTCGTCTTATATATCGGCTTTGAATGCGTCGACTTGGCTGCCCGCAGTCGGGACATACCCCTGAACGAGAACGTGGCCGCAGCTGAATTTGCACACTCCCTCCGGCGATTTGGATTGAATTTACTGAAAAGCCGTAAGGCACGAGGCTTTCGCACTGAAATCGATGATGCATAGCGGATCCTCCGATGAATCAGCCAAAGCATGCACTACATCTTCAGCAAATATGAGCTAGAACCAATTTTAAGTACTGAAGGTGGCTTAATTTTGAATGATCATTGACAGTGTGGTTCTCTCCTCCGTCATGGAAACCTCCTGTCTGAAGATCGAGAACACCTCAATCGTCAGTCAGACGACGATGATCGCAAAACAGACTTATCTCAGAGTGTTAACGGCACCAGCCACCCGCACCCTTGCCGCGAGTGCGGCTTCGTCCATGGGCCGAAATTACGGTAATTTCTCCATTTCTAATGGGCTCAGGTAGAAGGTCCTTTTATACATTAGCCCGTTATATCAATCAGCATTTTTTGCATTCCGCTCATCTTGACTGCGATAGAATCTCAGCAACGGTACCAAGAGCGGCACGAAACGAGCTATCAAAGGTTTCTTCCGTCCCCTCCCACTGGTTATCCTGCCCGGCAACTCGCATTTGCCAGCGCGATTTCCAATGAAGATAACTGTCATCCCATGTAAGAACTCCGCGCAGGGCAATATCGCCGCCCAGATATTCAGCAAATTCATTGAGAGTTGTCGAGGACAAATTTTCCATTTTTACCTCCTCTAGCTTTGCGATGTCTGGTAGGGCGACTTCAAGCCCTAACTTGTCCGCTTCGGCCATCAATGCTTCGCGTTGACCAATGCCCTTATCCGTGTCATTAGCAAGAAAGAAGCCGCTTCCCTTGAACTCGACTTTAACGAGAGACAAAATTCTGGGGCGTGGCAACTGCCACTTGTGAAACCCGAACTTGCTGATTATGGCATCGATCTTTTCTGGATCGAAGTGCACCGTCAGATCAAATGGGCGGTCTCGCGAGCCCTGTTCATCATGGTGGGGAATCCCTTCCATTCGGTCGCGATAGCTGTATCCAGCCACATAATCGCCAGCCTTATCTATTTCGTCCTCAAGGTTGCTGACCTTCAGGAGACTAGACGTTCCTGAGACCTTTACAAGAACCTGCCTGAAGGTGTCTTGAATACTAGGTATCCTTGTTTCTTCACGCTCTCCTGTTACGAAAGTGGTGGCTCTGTATAGGTCGGCATCTTCCGAAGCCGCTGGTATGCCCGGATGACAGAGCAGCAGCACCGGAAAAAGGAACTTTAGATTCTCTGCAATAAAACGCATCCGCCAATCCCCCACTGAAGGCTTTCTACCTAGTGTCGCAACCGCAGTCTGCACCAAACGACCATAGCCTAGCAAGGGTGATACCACAGCTTCTAGAGAAGGCCACAATCATAGGCCTCTTTGACAATTGTTATCTCATATTCGCTTTGCTATGGAGCATCTTGCTCTTTCAGGATACTCCAGATATGGTTGTTCTCTTGGATATTGTGCTCATTGGATTTGGAGCCGTTCTGGCCTCCACAAGATCAGAAATTAGCGGTTTGGACTGAGCGCAAATAAAGGATCAAGTAAATGGCACTGGACACATGGCTAGCCTACACGATCGCTTGTATTGTGTTGACCCTAATTCCGGGGCCTAGTGTTTTGCTCGTGATCAGCCTGTCACTGACGCGAGGGCGACTGGCGGCATTGATGTGTATTCTCGGTGACGTCATAGGCAGCATAATCCTCATGGGGCTGTCATTTGCAGGTGTTGGTGCGATCCTGGCAACCTCTGCATTTGTGTTTCAATCCGTCAAATGGGCGGGAGTGCTGTATCTGGCTTATCTTGGCTACAAACAAATCCGTTCAGCGCGCCTGAACACCGCTGAAGCCGCCCCTCTCACTCATGAAGGGCATGGTGGTTGGAACAGCTTTTGGGTTGGTACCGTAACTGCCATCCTCAATCCCAAGGCGATTGTCTTCTATATCGCCTTTCTTGCACAGTTCATTGATCCGAACACAAACCTGTCTGTACAACTGGGCCTTCTAACGCTGACGTCCAGTCTTGTGGTCATCATATTGCTTGGAGGCTACGCCTTCATCGCCGATAAGGCACGTGCGGCCCTTAAAAGCTCAGAGGCACTAAAGCGTGTGGAATATGCTGGTGGAGGTCTCATGATTGGCGGAAGCGTTCTCATGGCAACGACGCGATGAGCATTGGGATCAAAGTGATTTGGTCTGCGAAAATAGGTCGCAGGACAAAAGCTATTCAGACGTGATCAGCGAAGACCAGTTGTTTTTGGCATAACGCCGACCACCATTGTTGCAACCTTCCGAGTGCTTCATAACTGGTGAAATGATGATTGAGGAATAGAGCTGATTACATTTTAGAACCAGCGATGTTTTTTCTCTTCTTCAATGCCTTTCCCACCGAAATCATATCCTCCTTTTCCAAACCCATCTCGACGGCCTCTCGATAGAGGCTTGAACAAACCTTCATCAAGGGTGATGGAGCTTCGACGGAGCTGGCGCTTTCCATCACGAGTTGGCAATTCTTCCAAACATCCTGAATGCCTGCCTGTCGGGACATATCACCGGTACAGAGCTTGGCAAGTTTGGTTCTGGAAACATCACTCGCCATCGGACCTGCATTCAAGATGTTTGTGAAAAGCGCAGTGTCCAATCCGTTTTGTTCAGCCAAGTTCCATGCTTCGGCCAGCCCGGTGACCATATTGATCAGGTAGCTGTTTACTGCAAACTTCATCTGAAGAGCCTTGGGGATCTGTCCGCACTCAAAAACGTCTTTGCAACATGGCTGAAGAAGCTGGCGGACCACCTTCGTTTCCTCATCGTTGCCCGCCAGAAGACTGACAAGTTGTCCAAGTTGAGCTGGTTTCTTGGAACCTGAGACAGGGGCTTCGACATATCTGCCTCGTGCCAGAGAAATGTCCACGGATAAGGATTCTGAGTAATCCGCAGATACGGTTCCCATTGAAACTACGAGTTTATTGGCCACCAAAGATGCGAAGCCATCTGTATTTCGGGACAGAACAGCATCAATAGCGACCTCATCAGCAAGCATAAGCAGGATGGTCTGGCATTGAGCAAACACATCTTCTGCAATTGCAGCAATAACTGCGCCCGCTTCTCTCAGCGGATCGGTACGAGAGGATGTTCGGTTCCAGATGACAAGCGGTACACCTGTTTCTGCGAGCCTAAGAGCGATAGGCGTTCCCATGGTGCCAAGGCCAATAAAGCCGATCGCATCACTTCCGTGCATTTCTCTTCTCCCGAAGTTGAACCGTTAGAAGAAAATTTAGCCAAATATGGACGTGCAGAAAAACGAATAATTTAAAAGGTTCAGTTCAAATTTTCTGCACTATTCAACCCATCACTACGGGTCGGTTCATCTGGAAATACAGATTGGGGAAAGCCTTGAAATATTACTAAAGCAGTCCCCAAAAGAGCAGTTACCCAGCACCAAAAGCGCTAAAATCAGCGGAAAATTGGCGCACCTTCTGCAGAGGCGACCCTCATAATTCAATCAGAGTGAGGCACCCTAGAACGATACCTCGTCATAAAAGTCGTATCAGAAAAAGGCGATGAGCTGGGCAAGAAAGAAAGAAAAACTTTGAACTAATACTTCAATAAAACAGATCCATTCCACGCAACACTTCAAATTAATTGACAAATATGAAGAAGATTCGTATTCTACAAATCCTCACACGGGGGGTCTCGACAAGAAACTGAGATACTGCTGGCACCTGAACCTCTTGAGTTCGAACGCAGCGCAGTGACCCGATGAACCTGATCCAGTTCATACTGGCGTAGGGATGGTGTTCTGGCTGCACAGCTTCAGGGAAGAAGGTCTAACCACGCATCCTTTTTCCGGACTGCTTCGCAGCCTTCTCTCCACTCAACGCGGAACTGGGTCTCCAATGCTTCAGAGCTATGGAGGCTCCAACCATGCAGAATCTCTCATTTACCGTCACCACTGGCCCACTACCCGCATCACATCGCATATGGATTGATGGCGCCCAATACCCCGATATTCACGTCCCGATGCGGGCCATTGCTGTCCATCCGACCGCAGGCGAGCCGCCCGTGATCGCATATGACAGCTCCGGCCCTTACACCGATCCAGATGCTGACATCGAAATCAGCAGAGGGTTGGCTCGTCTGAGAGAAGACTGGATCGCAGCACGAAACGATACCGTTTCCTATCAAGGCCGAGTGATAAAACCAGAGGACAACGGATTTGCGGAAGGGGAACGGCTCACACCGCCTTTCCCGATAAGGCACACACCGAGACGAGCGGCGAATGGCGAGGCGGTCACCCAAATGGCCTATGCCCAAGCGGGCATTATCACACCGGAAATGGAGTTTGTGGCCATTCGCGAAAATCTGGGCCGAGCCGCGCAAAGCCAATCTCAGGCTCCTGATGGCGAAGCATTCGGCGCCTGCATTCCGGACGTCGTAACCGCTGAGTTTGTCCGTAGTGAAATCGCCAAGGGCCGGGCCATTATCCCCTCCAACATCAATCATCCCGAAGCCGAACCGATGATTATCGGTCGGAATTTTCTGGTAAAGATCAACGCCAACATCGGCAACTCCGCCGTCACCTCTTCCATGGCTGAAGAAGTGGAGAAGATGGTTTGGGCCACCCGCTGGGGTGCCGACACGGTGATGGATCTCTCGACCGGGCGCAACATCCACAATATCCGCGACTGGATCATTCGCAACTCTCCAGTACCAATCGGAACGGTGCCCCTGTATCAGGCCCTCGAGAAAGTGGGCGGCATTGCCGAAGACTTGAGCTGGGACGTATTCCGCGACACCCTGATCGAACAGGCAGAACAGGGCGTGGACTATTTCACGATCCATGCGGGTGTACGCCTGCACATGATTCCGATGACCGTCGAGCGTGTCACGGGCATTGTCAGTCGGGGTGGATCGATCATGGCGAAGTGGTGCCTGCACCATCACCGGGAGAGCTTCCTTTATGAGCATTTCGAAGAGATCTGCGAGATTGCCCGCGCCTATGATGTCAGTTTCAGTCTGGGCGATGGCCTTCGCCCCGGCTCTATCGCCGATGCCAATGATGAGGCCCAGTTCGCAGAGCTGGAGACACTTGGTGAACTGACGCAGATCGCGTGGGACAAGCAATGTCAGGTCATGATTGAAGGCCCCGGACATGTCCCGATGCACAAGATCAAGTCCAACATGGACAAGCAGCTTGAAACCTGCGGAGAAGCACCCTTTTACACTCTTGGACCTCTCACAACCGATATCGCACCGGGCTACGACCACATCACGTCGGGGATCGGCGCTGCGATGATTGGCTGGTTTGGAACAGCGATGCTCTGCTATGTGACCCCAAAGGAGCATCTGGGTCTACCCGACAGGGATGATGTCAAAACAGGGGTGATTACCTACAAGATTGCCGCCCATGCAGCCGATCTTGCCAAGGGTCACCCGGCGGCCCGGATCCGTGATGATGCCTTGTCGCGCGCGCGCTTCGAGTTTCGTTGGGAAGACCAGTTCAACCTGTCCCTTGACCCGGAAACCGCACGATCGATGCATGATGAAACCTTGCCAAAGGAAGCACACAAGGTTGCGCATTTCTGCTCCATGTGCGGTCCCAAATTCTGTTCCATGCGCATCTCCCACGACATTCGTGCCGAAGCACAGAAGGAAGGCATGGAAAAAATGGCCGAGAAATTCCGGGAAACAGGAGAGCTCTATATGCCATTGGATTCTTCCCACTAAGAAGGAATCTCCAAAGCCCTGATCCTGATGGCTTCTGGATCAGGGCGCCCTGCCTAGCGCTGTGGTTTCCCCATCATTTGGGCTGCTTGCCGTACTAACTCGGCGAGATCAAAACTGCGCGCAAGGTCAAGCGTGCGTAGTTGATCCAGCTCCACCCACCGCGCATCAACGGCATCATCGCCAGCTTTCAAACTCCCCCCAAGATATTGGCACAAAGTAACGATGAGAATGAAATGCTGCTCCACCTCTCCGTCTGCATTCTTGTCAAAAGCGTCGACGGCCGAAAGGATCTTGAGGCCCTTGCCAAGGACACCCGTTTCTTCGCGCAACTCTCGCATGGCAGCGTCTAGCAAAGGCTCTCCTTTTTCCACCTTGCCACCCGGGAAGACCCAACGTCCAGCATCCGGCCGGTTTGCGCGGCGCACAAGGAGCACTTTGTTATCCCTGATCACGGCAGCAAGAACTCCGGCAATCGGTCTGTCTGTGGGGAGGGGCGTTTGAGATGCACACATAAGGGCCTCGTCGAGTAAACCAATCTGGAACCAGCCACAACCACAGCGCGGACGTTCACCCGGCCGTGTTGGACCCGACACGTTCAAGGGTCTCTTGCCGCAAGATTGCAGCCAGAGGCTCTGCAACAGGCGAGATGTTCGGGGCGCGAAGCAAACGAAGCTCTATCGCCGGCAACTCAGGCAATCCGAGTTCCTCCCGCAAAGACACCATATCCTGCGGCCTTCCATAGTCTGTGCGCACTGCGATGCCCAAACCCGATCGTAAAGACGCCCAGACACCCGGCAAGCTGGGTGTTGTCAAGGCAGCTCTCCAGCGGACCCCTTGCCGCTCCAGAGATGACAGGGCAGCTTGCCGAAACAGACAGGGATGGTTGAACAGGACCAGAGGAATAGCCTGCGGATCAATGATCCTCTCTCTCCAATTCTCGTGCGCGAGCCATATCATGGGAAGCTCGAACAGCAGCTCGCCCTCCATGGGGCTGCCTGATTTGTAGAATGCAATCGCAGCGTCCAGACGACCTGCCCTGACCTCTTCCGCAATCCGATGGTTTTCGCCAGCACGCACCTCAACATGCACGGCATCATGCCGCTGCCCGAAGGTGGCCAGTGTCGCGGGCATGACATCATCAAAGAAATCCTGAGGCATCCCCACACGCACAGATGCTCTTGTCGTGGCCGCTCCCATGGCGAGAGCAGCCTCATCGTTGAGCGCAACGATGCGTCGGGCATAGGCGACGAATGCCTCACCCGCTTCAGTGGGCACCAGACCACGCCCCTTGCGCGTGAACAGCTGCGTCCCGGCCTGCTGCTCAAGCTTTTTCAGTTGCATGCTAACCGCGGATTGCGACCGGCCGAGCTGGATTGCCGCGCGTGCGAAACTGCCAAGATCTATGCCTGCAACGACCGTACGAAGAGCATCAATATCAAAAGACGGGGACACTTCAAATTTCCTGAACTGATGATTTTAATAAATTCAATTTTCGCAAGCATCGCATTTCAATAGGCTGGAATCAAGACTTGAACCCTTCCTATGGAAACCGCACTCAATCGGTTGGCGGCCGATTTGGCTCATAACCTCACAGCCCACTCCCTTTCGCACTCGACAAAGCGAACCTCTGATCATGGTCCAAAACCTTGTCCTTCTTCTTCTCGCGGCGCTTCCCCTGATGGGAAGCCCGGGGCCGGCAACACTCAGCCTTGCCAGTCTGGGATCTGCATTCGGCTTCACTTATTCTGTACGTTACCTTCTGGGAATTATTCTTGGGACCAACTTCGTTCTGCTGATCGTCGCCACCGGGCTGACGGCCGTGATAACCGCCCAACCAACAATTTTTGCTGGCCTGCAACTGTTGGCCGGCACCTATAT
The DNA here is from genome assembly GCF_900215505.1 of Cohaesibacter sp. ES.047. NCBI lineage: Bacteria > Pseudomonadati > Pseudomonadota > Alphaproteobacteria > Hyphomicrobiales > Cohaesibacteraceae > Cohaesibacter > Cohaesibacter sp. ES.047. The sequence continues at coordinate 3,722,592 of NZ_LT907844.1, read as the reverse complement.
TCTTTATTTGGCCTATAGGATCGCCACGGCACCGACGTCTGGTGGAGCGAAACCGCAGCCCATGGAGACAGCCTCACGATCACCACTATCCTTTTGGGGCGCCTTGGGTTTGGCAACAACCAATCCCAAAGCCTACGCGGCCATTGGTGCAGTCTATGGTAGTCATTCCATCTTTCCGGCTAACTTTACCCTCGACGTGACGGTGAAAATCCTGACTCTGGGCAGCGTCATTGTTGTTGTGAACACCATTTGGCTGGCTTTTGGTGCAGCCTTCTCAAGGCACCTGCAAAGCCCCCGCATCGGGCGGGCAATCAATGTCACCTTTGCAGTGATGCTGATCGCATCTGTGGGCATTGCTGTGTGGCCAAACTAGGTGCATCTCGTTGCGCGTTCCGTATCATGATTATATTTTGAAGCCGTCAAGGCAAACTAGACCGCTGTCACCCTCGCGAGAAGTGAAGGGCTCCGGCGATGCGGTTCCAGGCATTGATATTCGCAATTGCCACCGTCAGATGGACAATCTCGGTCTCGCTGAAAGCGGCCTTGATCGCATTCATCTCACTCTCAATCACGGGGGCGGTGGGCGAATATGTGACATGTTCCGCCCAAAGCAGCGCAGCCCTCTCCCGATCTGAGAAGACCGTTGAATCCCGCCACACCGAAACAAAGTCGAGCTTGGCTTCATCAACACCAACACGCCGTGCGGCGTTAAGATGAAGCCCATTGCAAAAAGCGCAACAATTGATCTGCGAAATCCGGATCTTGATTATCTCGGTCAGGGTCTTTTCGAGCCCGCCCCCGTCAACTGATTTGCTCATCGCAAGCAGAGCGGCATGTGCCGCTGGGGCCAGCTTTTCGAATGAAGAGTAGGAAAGTGAGTGCTCGCTGAAACCTGAAAGCGCATTCATGTTGTAACCTTTCATCATTTGATATATTGTCAGAACTCTTACATTAATATCAGAGTTCTGACAATGATCAAGAGACACGCCCCGTCGAGCCTCCCAGAGAGCGGAGAAGGAAAGCGCGGAGAAGACGGATATCTGGGCTACTTGCTCCGCCAGGCGGCGAACATATATCGCTATCAAGTGGAAAACGTCCTCTCCGACCTCCCTCTCACCCAGCCACAGTTTTCCGCTTTGGTGATGCTCGAAGCCTATCCGGAGCATTCCAGCGCTGATCTGGCACGCATGGCTTTTCTTACCCCGCAAACCATGAGCGTCATCCTCAATAATCTATCAAAGGCGGGCCTGATCACCCGAAGACCACACGATCATCATGGAAGAAAGCAGCATATTGAGCTTACCGATTTGGGGGGTGACGTTCTGAGCTCGGCAAAGGATCGAGTCTATTCGCTCGAGAAGGATCTGCTTGAGGGCATGTCCCGTGGCGAAGAGAGCACCATAAGACGATGGTTATCGAGAATGGCCAAGAGTGGCGATATCTCCCAATCTCAATAGTCTCAATTTTGAGGCCCGAACTGGGCATGCCAACTTCACTTCCCCAATCAGGGTGAGCCCAGCCGCATCTGAGCGACCAAAACGTCAGCGAATGCGCGAACCCGCGGCGTGATGTCGGCGCGACTGGGAAATGTGATATTTAGTTGCGTAGCTCGAGATGTAGCGTCCTCAAACACTGGCCTAAGGGTTCCCTCAGAGACCGCATTTTTGCATACTCCTGCAGGCAGCAATCCCACACCGACACCGGCTATAATGAGATCGCGAATGAGAAAGTGGTTATCCGCCGTGATGATACCCTCTGGCAAAGCTCCTTCAGCAAGCACGAACCGTTCAAGAAACGCGCGCAGATCTTCAGGGGGCGCAATGAAGTCCTGAAGATCTTCAAGCCTTGAAGGCAAACCTCTCCGATCAATCCATTGCGCGCTTGCATAGAAGCGCCATGTCACATCAGTCAGTTTGCGCTCCACTCTATCCAAGTCTCCTCGATCTCCGACCCTGAGGGCAATATCGACATTGTCACCAATCAGGTTAAGCGCGCTGTTTGTCAGCATGAGATCGAAGAAGACGGCTGGATGATCTCTGCGAAAGTCCGCTATTGCGTTAACAAGCACGCCGGTTGGAAAATCGGCTGGAGCCGTAATCCTAATAAGCCCGTTCAGATGCCCCTGTTCGTTGCGAACATGGTCCAGTGCACTCTGCAGTGTTCCGAGCCCCGGCTCGACGCGCTCAAACAACAAACGCCCGTCATCCGTCAGCGAAACGGACCGTGTGGAACGTTTCAACAATCGAACCCCGAGCGCTCTCTCAAGGGATCTCACATGCAGGCTCACAGTGGAGCGCGGCATCGAGAGCTTCCTTGCTGCTGCAGAGAAACCGTTGGATAGCACCACTTGAACGAAGGTTTGAAGATAGTCCAGCTTTTCCATTGTGCAGAATATTGCCCATAGATGATGAAGTTAGGTATCTTATCTGAACAAGCTTCTGGGTCTAGGCTTCTCCTAGAAATAAGGAGAAGCCATATGTCAAAGTCATCACCACTACAAAACGCACCTCAATCAGGCCTCTTGACCTCAAGTGGCTTGGCACAATTCTCCGGCATCGATGCAATCATCCTTTTGGGAGGTACATCAGCGCCATTCACCGTTATGGACCTGATCATCAAACCGGGAATGGGAGCACCGGCCCACATCTCGTTTCACGAAGACAAACTCTTTCATGTCTTCAATGGCACCTTACTCTTTCTCTCTGGGGAGGAGCGCATTCAGATACAGCCCAACAACCATGTATTCATTCCCAAGGGTACCATTCACGGCTTCAAGGCTCTTGGAGATGAACGCGCTCGCATGACACTCGTCTCAACGCCTGCCGGGCATGATCGCTTTTTCGCAGCAATGTCAGAGCTATCGGTCCCTCACACTCCCGAAGAGGTCGCAAGCGTCTGCAAACGCCATGGCCAAGCGATTACCGGCCCTCTGGTTTCATGAAATCGTGAACTGCCTGCAGAGGATGGGCACAGCACAGTTGGAGCTAAGGACTACATCGCGGGGGAGAGCAATCTCGTTGTCATAAAGTCAATAAAGACCCGCAGCTTTGGTGAAGGATACCGGCTGGACGGCCACAAGACATGAAAGCTTCCAGTGTTCCGGACGGCTCCCCCCAGAACACGCATGAGAGCCCCATTGGCCACGCCATGCTGAACGACAAAATCGGGAAGGCACGCAATACCCAGTCCATTCTCTGCCATATAGAGTAACGGATCGACTGCGCTCGCGGTTGCTGCACAAGGAATATCGACGAGTTCCCCAGCGCTCTCATCAAAAATGAGCCATTCTTCAATCTTGCCGGTTGAAGGGTAGCGATGGCGCAGGCAACGATGATCTGCGAGCTCGATTGGCCGTTCCGGAACTCCTCTTTCCCCAAAGTAGCTCGGAGACCCCACAAGACTATATCGGAAGGCACCAACCTTTCGCGTCATCAGTCTGGAGTCTCCGGTTTCACCCGTTCTGACAACTACATCGAACCCTTCCTCGATCACATCGACGACACGATCACTGAAGTCGAGATCAAGCACGATGTCTGGCCATTCCCGCATGAAGGCCGACAATGCAGGCATCAGGAGCATGCCAACCATCGGCAGGCTGATACGCAGCACGCCGCTCGGAGTGGCGTGAGATTGGGACAACTCTGCCTCTGCAGCTTCGAGCTCCCCCAGGATCCGGCGGGATCTCTCCAGAAGCAGGGCACCCTCGGACGTCAATGTGATGGCACGGGTGGATCGATGAAACAACCGCACCCCCAGCCTCTCCTCCAACCGCGCCACTGCTTTGCCAACCGCTGATGATGACGTGCCAAGGCGATGCCCTGCGGCAGTAAAGCTGCGGAGTTCCGCCGCATGAACAAACACGTGAAGCGTCGTCAGGCTATCTATGGATGCAACATCCATAGCGGACATATTAGTCCGAAGTCATCGGAATTGCAGCCTATTTTTCCGCAATCATGGCTGTGCAAGCATCGGCCTTCGCTACAACACACCATGAAAGGTCTATTTATGCCCGCACTCTGCGCATTGATCATTCCAAAGCTGGATCTTCCCAGCTTCACCGATGGAAGATCCGAGACTCTGCGATCCCTCAACCCAGCCTGCGTCAGCGAGGACATCAGTCATGACTTGCACTAACCGCATCTCTGAAGGCGCCGCGCCCTCAGGCTCTGACAAGCTTCCCTTGGGCGGATTGCTGGCCCTGTCCATGGCTGCCTTCATCACCATCCTGACCGAAGCGCTTCCTGCAGGCTTGCTCCCACAGATAAGCGCAGGCCTCATGGTATCCGAAGCTGAAGCAGGGCAGCTTGTCAGTGTGTATGCCCTCGGCTCGCTCACGGCCGCAATACCGCTGATGCTTCTCACCCAAGGAGTGAGGCGCCGTCCCCTTTTGCTGACCGCCATTCTGGGATTTCTGGCTTCAAATTCGGTTACAGCACTTTCAGACAGTTATGCGCTAACGATGGTTGCCCGCTTCATCGCCGGGGTCTCGGCTGGGCTGCTATGGGCCCTCATTGCCGGATACGCGACGCGCATGGCACCACCTCATCGCAAGGGACGGGCCATTGCGATCGCGATGGCGGGAACTCCTCTTGCGCTTTCACTTGGTGTGCCCTTGGGCACCTTCATGGGTGGAGCATTAGGCTGGCGCGCCTGCTTCGCCCTTATGAGCATCCTGACAGGTCTCCTGATCATATGGATTCTTGCCGTGGTTCCTGACTTCTCTGGTCAGCCGGCACGGACGCGTCAATCATTAAGACACGTCTTTCGCCGCCCCGGCATTGCCGCGATATTGTTCGTCATGTTCGCCTTTGTCCTTGGCCACAACATTCTCTACACCTACATCGCCCCACTGCTCGCTCAGGCGAGGATGGCAACCCGCATAGATGTGGTTCTGCTGGTATTCGGGATTGCATCCCTCGTCAGCATCTGGATTGTAGGCCTGTTCATTGACGGTCGCTTGCGCCAGCTTACCCTTGCAAGCATCCTGCTATTTGCATGCGCCGCCGCCATCCTGTGGTGGATGAAAGACAATGCCTCCATGATCTACATTTCTGCCGCCATATGGGGCCTTTCCTTCGGAGGCTGTGCAACCTTGTTTCAAACAGCTAGCTCAGATGCCGCAGGACCCGCCGCAGACCTTGCCCAATCGGTTCTCGTAACCGTTTGGAATGCGGCTATTGCGGGTGGCGGTGTTGTCGGCGGACTGTTGATCAACTCGATCGGGGTCAGCTCGTTTGCACCGGTTGTGTTGGTGTTGATCACCTTATCCTACATCGTCACCCTTTTGTCCTACCGATCTGGCTTTCCATCGGAACGCTTCACCCACATGAGGCAATCGGAGTCATAAAGCTCTCATGAGCCGGAGAGAGAGACATTGCGTTCACGCCGAAGCCTCTCTCCGATAATCAGTAGACTCGCGTGTTTGAGGAAAAGGCTCCATCGCGAACACTTCTGAATTTTCAAACTGACAATTTCGCATAATTCGATATTCAAAATCGTCATGACTGGCTAAAATGCAATACACAACTCCAAGACGTCTATGGAACGAAGAATAAAGCCAAGCATAAGATCCCAAGAAAGCCACTTGTCGAGAATGATAGAGAACAATCACCTGAATACCGTGTACGAGGCCACATGTGGCAGCTTCACGATTACAACAGATCAATCTCTTCTGGACATGCATCATATCGTTGATCGACTGAAGAACGAAGCTTATTGGGCACAAGACGCAAATGCCGACATGATCGCCAAAGCGATGAGAAATTCATTGGTTTTCTGTCTTCGCAATGAGGAGGGAGCGCAGTGTGGGTTTGCGCGCGTCGTGACAGATTTTGCCCTTTTCGCCTATCTCAGAGACGTGTTCATCGACCGAGGCTATCGTGGTCAGGGGCTGGGGTCATGGATCACAGAAACAGCTCTGTCCCACCCGGAGCTCAAAGATATTCCCAGTTGGATGTTGGCGACAGAAGACGCTCACGGTGTTTATGAGAAGATGGGTTTTCACCCGCTAAAGCGACCAGACAATTACATGCAACGCCTGACCTGACGGCCGGTGGCCTCAGCACATACTTATAAGAAGGAAACGTGTCAGATCTTCGCACCATCAAGGCCCAATCCACCTTCGGTATCTTGCTCATTGCCACAGCGTCGCTGACCGTACCGATCGTAGATGGGATTGCCAAATTGCTGGCGGAAACATACTCGCCTTTGTTGATCGCCTGGGCTAGATATGCGGTTGCTACTCTCATTGTGCTGCCTGTGGCTTTCAGCAAAATGGGCAGGAGCCTGTTTCCAAGAACAGCGCTTTTGCTCCAGGTCCTGCGGACGATTTGTCTCGTTGTTGCGATGACGCTCTTCTTCTTCTCACTGCAGAGCACACCTCTTGTGACCGCAATCGCAGCCTATTTCATTGGCCCAATCGTTGGGATGATATTGTCCATTTTCTTCCTCAACGAAGAGCCTTCCTTGGTCAAGATAACGTGCACCCTGCTATCAATCGCGGGCATGCTCATCATTTTGAACCCACTGGAAGACGCTAGCTTGGGAGTTGGCCTCGCTCTCATACCAACGGCATTTAATTCTGACCTTCTTGAGCCCATTTTCTCATACCTATTGAATGGATGATGGTTGGGTTGGCGGAGAGGCTCTTCCATGCTTGGCAACCAGCATCAAGAATGGCGGCATAGTCTTCGAAGACCCGATTGGACAGGAAGGTACCGCGCAGATACTGCCAAATATTCTCAACTGGGTTCAGTTCCGGTGATTTGGAAGGCAACAGGAGGATGGTGATATTCTTGGGCACGTTGAGTCTGCTTGTCGTATGCCATCCGGCACGATCCATCAGCACCACGGCATGAGCGCCGCGCGCCACTGTCCTTGAGACTTCTTCGAGGTGCATTTGCATGGCCTGTGTATTTGCAAAAGGCATCATCAATCCCGCGCCAACGCCACGCGCTGGACATATTGCACCGAACAGATAGGCATTTTTATATCGCTGATCGGCTGGCAGACGTGGTCTGGGGACTATGCAGAATTTTGTGCCCTGGCGTGGTAACTCTAATATGAGGAGACCCACGTATGAGCATCGACAAAGCCCTTTTGGATCATCTGATGGAAGGCCGCAAAGCGGGCGATCTGTTCGGAGAGGACGGGATTCTGCAAGAACTGACCAAGGCGCTGGCCGAACGAGCCCTGAGCGCCGAACTGGACGAGCATCTGACCGAAGAACGCGCCGATGCGCCGCCTGAAGGCGCGAACCAGGCGCTAAATCGTCGCAATGGCCGCAGCCAGAAGACGGTGACCACCGACAGCGGGAAGGTCATTCTCGACATTCCCCGTGACCGCAACGGCAGCTTTGATCCTCTGCTGATCGCCAAGTATCAGCGCCGCTTTCCCGAGTTCGACACCAAGATCATCAGCATGTACGCGCGCGGGATGACGACCCGCGAGATCCAGGGGCATATCGAGGATATCTATGGTATAGAGGCGTCCCCGAGCCTGATTTCGGCGATCACCGATGCCGTGATGGAGGAAGTGACCGCCTGGCAGAACCGCCCGCTGGAACCGTGTTATCCGATTGTGTTCATGGACGCGATCCGGGTCAAGATCCGCACCGACGGCGTGGTTCTGAACAAGGCGGTTTTTGTGGCCCTGGCTGTTCTCCCGGACGGCACCCGCGACGTTCTGGGGCTTTGGTTCCAGGCCAATGAGGGTGCCAAGTTCTGGGCTAAAGTTCTCAGCGATCTGCGCAACCGTGGCGTTCAGGACATTCTCATCGCCGTCGTGGACGGTCTGAAGGGCTTCCCCCAGGCCATCGAGGCAGCCTTTCCTCAGACCCAGGTCCAGACCTGTATCGTGCATCTGCTGCGCCATTCCATGAGCTTTGCCAGCTACAAGGATCGCAAGGCCGTCGCAGCGGCTCTTAAGGCTGTCTACACCGCTGTGGACGCCACAGCCGCGGAGGCGGCGCTGGCGGAGTTCGAAAACAGCGACCTTGCCGCCAAATACCCGGCAATCGCACCGAGTTGGCGCCGGACTTGGAACGAGGTGATCCCGTTCCTTGACTATCCGCCCCAAGTGCGCAGGCTGATCTACACCACGAACGCCATTGAAGCACTGAACTCGAAAATCCGCCGGGCCGTTCGCTCCCGCGGGCATTTCCCCAGTGACGAGGCAGCTGCGAAATTGATTTATCTCGCGCTAAATGCTACCTCTGTGGAATGGAAACGCTCCGTGCGCGAATGGCACTCAGTGAAAAGCCAGTTCGCAATAATGTTCGAAGATCGTTTCCAAATGGCGTAATTAATGCGCCAGGGCACAAAATTCTCCATAGCCCCGTGGTCTGGTTCCCTTTTTTGCCCATAGTCGGGCCAGTCCATTCTTCTGACCAAGCCTAGCCTCATCTTGCCACCAAATCTCGATGGGCTTGTTCTTTGGCAAATGGCCTACATGCGCTGCCAACGTTGCGGAGAAGTTTTTTTGAAAGCATCAATGACTTCAGGCTTTTGTTCTGGATGTTGAGGTCGACCAGATATGCGCACATACCCCATGCGGCGCAAAAGATCCCGTACTCCACGTTCCTTGTAGGAGACCCCAAACCGCTCTTGGATCACACGCACCAGATCCTGGCTACGCCAGACAGAGACGCCGTCCTTCTCAGGATCAGGACCGGTTTCAACGATAGCAACAAACTCTTCGAGCTGTTCTGGGCTCAAGCGCATGGGAGCGCCGGTTGCTTTGATGTCGACAAGACCATCGGTGCCTTGCTCATTGAAGCGAAGAACCCAATCTCGCAAAGTCTGGCGGTCCATACCGCCGACTTTGGCGGCATCAGCACGGTTCATGCCGTCATAGACAGCCGCAATGGCCAGTAGGCGGCGGCTCTGTTTGGCATTGCGGCATCCTTTGGCAAGACGGCGCAAACTATCGGCGTCAAAAGCATCGCTAAGAATCAAAGCGGCAGACATGGCAAAATCTCCTTTGCCATGTTGAATCACGCCAGTGCTAAAAATGGAATCCCTAAAGAGTCAGAACTTCACGCCCTTGGTATCATTGCGGGCGCATGCCATGGCGGATATCTCGTTCTTACAAAGAAGGCTTCTCGAGCAGGCAACCCGCTTCAAACGCTTTGCTTTCAATGCGCGGTCGGAACTTTGCTGCTTAGCCCGCAGGCTTTTTTTACATTCGAGCTGCCACCCGTGAAGACGATTTGGCTTTTTGCGGTGATGGGAGGCTTTTCGGCGCTGGCGCATTTCATGACCATCAAGGCATTCCAATATGTTGACGCGTCAACCTTGTCGTCATTGGTCTACCTTGAGCTAGTGGGTGCCGTGATCTTTGGCCTCTTCGTATTCAGAGACATCCCCGACATACCAACGATACTTGGGGCCCTGCTCATTGCTGCATCTGGCTTCATTCTTCAGCGCTATCATTCAATGATGGAAAGGCGCGCGCTTTCAGCAAGTCAGGGACTCGGGTAACGAGAAGATCAAACATTGAGGCCCTTCTCTAAATAATTATATCAACTTTATTGAAGTAACAGTTCTAATTTACGCATTCACTACGCCCATATTTATACAATCATTCAAATTGACTCCTGAATAAATTACCGATCAAATGGGAATATATTTCCTACCTTCGCATACTAAATTCAACATAACGTCAAAAAACAATCCTATTTAAGCAAACAATTCTGCGCCATGTCGATTTTTTATTTAATCCGAAAAGTTGGCACAGCCTTTGCCTACTATCAAGATCATAATACAAAGGAGAAAATCAATCATGAGCACAATAGGATCAAGCTACAACTTCGTCACACTCAGCACCTTCAACAATTCGAAACAATCTGCATCTGAAACCAGATTTGACAGCAGCCCGAAGCAAGCCGAAGAGGCTGTAGGTCCAAAAGGATCGGAGCATCTGTCAGAATTGATGACCGATCTGAAAGACCTGAAACAGCAACAGGTCCACATGTCTCCGAGAGAATATCTCTCCGCTTCTTTAACGCTGAAAGAACAGATATCGTCCGAGAGGATAAAGGCCGGAGAGCAGCTTGACGTGTTTGATGTCCAGTTTGAGGGACAGATCTTCCAGTTGGCTGGCAAGATCTACGGCCCGGAAACACTGAACGCCATCAAAGATTTGAGCTTTGGAGAACAGGATCAGTTTCGAATGCAGCATTCCGTCGACATCAAGAGCTAGCATGCATGATGCAATGGTGGCGGACCTCAAGGTTACTCGCGACATCCTTCCAACCACACATCAGAATTGCTGAGTGCGGAACACGATCCCGCCACCAGCCGTGATATACGCTCAACGCGCTGTTTCAAAGCAGCATCTTGAGCATGGAGATTGTAACGACTGGGCGCAATGATCACGGCGACAAGGGTTAAAAACTGATCATCGTCTAACTCAGCGGGTTGAAGGCCATAGACAATTTCGCTCGCATGATGAAACCCGGTTAGCCAGCCATCGGGCCCCTGCCCCATTTCAAGGGTATCAAGCCACAAGGCCATGATCTGCTTTTTGGATAGCTCCTGTTCCAATCCAAAGGCATAGCCAGTCTGCCGGATCTTTCTTATCCCAGGTTTGAACTGCTTGAAGCCTACGCGCTTCGCCAAGGACTGGCTGATGGTCGTTAGTCCTGCACCCGGCGTTGTGACATCTACGCCGTTATGGTGTTCAAAATTAGGGTCTTGGACGAGCAGAATTTGCCGGTATCGATCGGCTCCAAGTGAAGCCCCACCGCGGTTTTCGGAGAGTATCGTGTTAGCGCGTTGCCGTAATGCCGCACTGTCGCCCAATGCGTCGAAGTAGCCAAGTGCCCCATACAATGCTACCGTCGAAATGCATATGAATAGAAAGAGGAGTGTGATCTTGAAGAACCGTCTCATGGCATAACCCTGTTCTCGGGGAGCCAGAGGAGCAATCCCCGTTGGCGGTCCCGTTTCCAAAGTAGATATTAGTCAGGCATGACAGGGAGGAAAATTGAATTTTCCGAAATTCTCAATCCGCCTTTGCTGAAGCATCCGACGGGGACGCGAACCTGTTGACTGCCTCCTCCTCCCAAGACGCGCGTGCACCATTACTTCGCGGTTGAAGGCACATAGTTGCACGTCAAAACGGACCTATTCACAGCAAACGCAAAAACGGATTCATAAACACAACTCGCTCAATAATCCCCCCATACAACGTGACCATTATGAAGTTGGAAACCTATTCAATGGGCTCTCTTCATGGCGTCAACCAAGATTGCGAACAGTCTGTCATCGCCGCTTTGAGCAACGTTGAAGCGCATGAAACCGCTTGCAGCCCGGGACAGGCTGAAGGCATTACCCGGCGTAAGGACGACATCCTGTGCCAATGCATGGCGGGCAACATCTGCAGCATCAAGCCCATCCGGCAGTTTACACCATAGGAACATGCCTGCAGTTGGCTCGAGCCATGGGGCCAGTCCAATCTCAGCAAGGCGAGAGATTGTCTCACTCATGGAGCGTGACAATCAAGAACGCAGGGCATCCATATGCTTGCGATAGCTGCCGTCCTTGAGCAGGGTCAACACCAGCTCAGCGGAGAAATGCCCTCCCCCAAAAGACGTCGCGATCTTCAAATCAGCGAGATCCTCGATCCAGTCCTTGGGCGCGGTGAGGCCTCGACTTCAAAATCAGCAAAGATATCATCCTCAATGATTGTCATCTCGGACAGTTCAGCCAACTTGAGCAAGCGATGAGTCACGACCGGTGACAGTGTTGCGTCTGTTGGATTGTGCAGCGCCGAATTGGTGATGTAGATCCGCGGCTTGTGTTCGGTTATCGCTTGTTCGAACAAGGTGAGATCCGGGCCCGATGGCGTGTAAGGCACACTGATGATCTCGGCTCTATGGGCGCGCAACAAGGCATGGAAATTGAAGTAGCAAAGATCGTCGACCAACACCTTGTCGCCCGGTTCGATGAGAAATCGGCAAAGCAGATCAACCGCTTGGGTGCCTGATTCCGTCAGGATAATCTAATCGGGAGAAGCCTCGATGTATTGACCCATTGAAAATCTGCTCATGCTATAAGTGAGGAAAATAGCGATGAGTATTACGATGGACGGCAAGGACAGGCCCAGCGAGTGTCTCCGTCAATCCGATCCTCAATCTGGCATCACACGTCATGGTGCGCGATGCGGTCAGGATGGGAGTGGGGGCTGCGCGCCTGCCGATATCCCTCGTCAGTCCTGACATCGCCGATGGCACGCTGGTCCATTGGGGCGATGTCGAAGGATCGGAGATCTCATTGTGGACGCTCTACCCGACGCGCCGGCTGCTGAGCGCCCGCGTGTCTGCCTTCCTCGACCATTTGAGGGAGGCCTTCCCGAAGGGAACACCGGACGAGCTCGCAAACTATCTCGGAAGATAGAGCATCAAGTCTCCTCCGGCAGTGCCGCCGGAGGGCCAGCGCCTTGACAGTTGATTACTCCACGTTTATATCCGAACGGTCGGTAATAAATAAGGAGAGCATTATGCCCCGTCCTCGCATGCATGATCAGGAAAATATTCTTGATGCCGTGGAACGTGTGATCGCCCGCGATGGTGTTCTGACGCTGGGCGCCGTTGCGAAAGAGGCGGGGGTTTCCAAGGCGACTGTTCTTTACGAGCACACCAGCAAACGGGATCTTCTGGCTGCCCTCGTCGCACGGACGATCAAGGCTGATAATGCGTTCAATGCGCGTTGCGAAGCAGAATTCGCGGGACAAGAGGACGCGCCGTTGCTCGGCAGGGTGGAGGCCACCAAGCGAACGCTGTGGGGCAATGAAGGCAACGCCGCCGTCCTCGGACTGATCTCTGCGCTGATGCAGGATGAAGCGCTTCGCAGCGTGTTCCGTTCCAACCAGACAAATCTGCGCGAGACGGTAATTGAAGCCGCAGCCGATGCCCGCACCACACGTCTCGCCTGGCTTGCTCTGGAAGGCCTCAAGTTCCAGCAGCACATGGGGTTGGTTGAATGGAGCGAGACCGAACGCACCGAAATCCTCGAAGACATAGAAACGCTGGTCCGAAAAAGGACACTCACCGGGGAGAGCTCAAATGACTAAACGTCATATCTTTCTCACCGGCGCGAACGGCTATGTAGGGCGAAACCTCATTCGACATTTCAAGAATGGCGGACATCAGGTAACTGGCCTCGCGCGCAGCGACCAAAGCGCAGAGCTGATAGCCGGATTGGGAGCCAACGTGGTTCGGGGTGACCTGCTGCGCGACGACCTTTCACCGCTGATGACCGGAGCCACAGAATTGGTTCACGCGGCCGCCAACCTCGACCATGGATCTGGTCGGAACGCTTATGAACAAAATGCCCGTGGTGCCGAGGCCGTCATTGCCGCAGCCTCAGATGCGGGAATCCGACGCCTGGTTCACATCAGTTCGGATTCCGTGTTGCAGGATGGCCACCCACTGAGGAATGTCGATGAACACCATCCCCTTCCCCGCCGTCCCGCCGGTGCCTACTCTTGCGGCAAGGCCGAAGCAGAGCGGATCGCACTGAATCGCAACAGTGACACCATGGCCGTCATTGCCCTTCGTCCCCGCATGATCTGGGGGCGCGACGACACCACGGCACTGCCGACGCTGGCGGCCATGGTGCGAAACGGACAGTTCGCCTGGATCTCCGGAGGACATTATCTTTGCTCCACGACCCATGTGGGCAATCTGTGCCATGCGGTAGACTTGGCACTAACCAATGGGCGAGCCGGTGAAATCTATCATATCTCCGACGGTCCGGCCCGATCATTTCGGGAAACTGTGACGGGCCTGCTGGCAACGCAGGGGATTTCGCCCCCCAACAAATCAGTCCCGCGCCCCATTCTGCGCCTGATTGCGCGTGTGGGCGATGGTCTCTATCGTCTGTCTGGAGGCCGGCTGCGCGGACCTCTGAGTTTTCAGGAATATGCGACGAGTGCTGTTGAGATCACGCTCGATATCTCCAAGACTAAACAGGAGCTCGGCTATCTACCGATCGTCGGCTGGCAGGAAGGACTGGAAGAGCTCAGGGTTCGAAACCGATAATCTGCCGGAAGGAAAGCCGTTCATGAAGTGAGCTACCACAATTGGACTTGATATAGCCAAGAGTGTTTTTCAGGTTTACGGGATCAGCAAGGAAGGCGCGGTCATTGTTCGCCAGAAGTTACGGAGCAACACTGTCAACGTCTCTGGAATTGAAAAGTGCCCGTTGGAAGGAAGCGAACAGCGATACACCGGGACACTTTGCCCGTAGACGTTAGATACACGCGGCAGATCTCCTTGCTTGTGGATCGTTGCGTTATTTCAGTCTTCCCGGATCACCCAATGGGGCTATGGAGAATTTTGTGCCCTGGCGCATTAATTACGCCATTTGGAAACGATCTTCGAACATTATTGCGAACTGGCTTTTCACTGAGTGCCATTCGCGCACGGAGCGTTTCCATTCCACAGAGGTAGCATTTAGCGCGAGATAAATCAATTTCGCAGCTGCCTCGTCACTGGGGAAATGCCCGCGGGAGCGAACGGCCCGGCGGATTTTCGAGTTCAGTGCTTCAATGGCGTTCGTGGTGTAGATCAGCCTGCGCACTTGGGGCGGATAGTCAAGGAACGGGATCACCTCGTTCCAAGTCCGGCGCCAACTCGGTGCGATTGCCGGGTATTTGGCGGCAAGGTCGCTGTTTTCGAACTCCGCCAGCGCCGCCTCCGCGGCTGTGGCGTCCACAGCGGTGTAGACAGCCTTAAGAGCCGCTGCGACGGCCTTGCGATCCTTGTAGCTGGCAAAGCTCATGGAATGGCGCAGCAGATGCACGATACAGGTCTGGACCTGGGTCTGAGGAAAGGCTGCCTCGATGGCCTGGGGGAAGCCCTTCAGACCGTCCACGACGGCGATGAGAATGTCCTGAACGCCACGGTTGCGCAGATCGCTGAGAACTTTAGCCCAGAACTTGGCACCCTCATTGGCCTGGAACCAAAGCCCCAGAACGTCGCGGGTGCCGTCCGGGAGAACAGCCAGGGCCACAAAAACCGCCTTGTTCAGAACCACGCCGTCGGTGCGGATCTTGACCCGGATCGCGTCCATGAACACAATCGGATAACACGGTTCCAGCGGGCGGTTCTGCCAGGCGGTCACTTCCTCCATCACGGCATCGGTGATCGCCGAAATCAGGCTCGGGGACGCCTCTATACCATAGATATCCTCGATATGCCCCTGGATCTCGCGGGTCGTCATCCCGCGCGCGTACATGCTGATGATCTTGGTGTCGAACTCGGGAAAGCGGCGCTGATACTTGGCGATCAGCAGAGGATCAAAGCTGCCGTTGCGGTCACGGGGAATGTCGAGAATGACCTTCCCGCTGTCGGTGGTCACCGTCTTCTGGCTGCGGCCATTGCGACGATTTAGCGCCTGGTTCGCGCCTTCAGGCGGCGCATCGGCGCGTTCTTCGGTCAGATGCTCGTCCAGTTCGGCGCTCAGGGCTCGTTCGGCCAGCGCCTTGGTCAGTTCTTGCAGAATCCCGTCCTCTCCGAACAGATCGCCCGCTTTGCGGCCTTCCATCAGATGATCCAAAAGGGCTTTGTCGATGCTCATACGTGGGTCTCCTCATATTAGAGTTACCACGCCAGGGCACAAAATTCTCCATAGTCCCGCATTCGACCGCAAAAAGCAAAGAACTGGAATGAAATTCTATGCCAAAAAAGTTTGCGACAGGCCCGTATCAATCTCTGACGTTACATGTGCGAAAGATGCAATATTCTGATCAAAGACATAGTCTAGTGCTCTTCCGTAGCCTGAATTGGTCTGAGACATATCAAACCCCAGATCGCTAAGTGTTTGCGAAATTGATCCACCAATATGGGCGTCAGCATTCCGGAGGTCAGCGGTCAGAAACAGCGGAGCCAGTCGAGAATCTCGACCGGTCACCTCAGCGTCTTGATGTCCGGCATCAAAGCTAGAGACTGTCTCGCGGTTGCTATTAAGCCTCTCAAGAACATTCGTCAGAACCTGTAGAAGTTTTAGACTGCCGAAGCTCTTGTATTTTTTGCTGTCATGACCGGCTTGATCGATAACTTTTCTAACGACGCCATTGGGAAGTTTTTGCCATAACTCATGAATTTCTTTACATCGTGAGAGAAACTGTTGCTCGGTCATGTCAAGAGGCGCAACCTGAGCAAGACGGCTAAGTTTAGGATATGGCAACCACCGCTCAGCGCGTAGCTCTTCACGGGATATACCAATCAACTCTTCGGAGGATAGACCGTCGCTCCCCAACTCCCCCGCTAACCATGCGAGTCCATCTGCCAGGTCCAGAAGCGTATCAAGAAAGCGCTGGACTTTTGCAACGATATGCTCTTCTTCCAAGTCAGTTTGATCGACACCCCCTAGAGCAACAGTATGCGAGTGCGCCCAAACTATTTCTCTATCCGGCTTGCCTTTGTACAATTCACGGAGGCGAACCTTTATCAAGTTTCGTCCTATGCGGCGGCAATCAGTGAAGGACCATTGCCCAGAGTAAGATGGATTGCATGTCCAACTGCCATTGTCTTCAAAAGGAGTGGTCTCGTAAAAGCTGTTCTGTTCATAGCGCTCCAGAAAGCGGTCGTCGAGGTATATGATTGAAGGATCTACCAGTGCATTAGCACGTTGATGATTCATCACCCCACTCACACCGGGCCAAGTCAAGCTATCCGCCGATTGTAATTGGCATTTCTCGGGAGAAATGGAACAAACTACAGCCCAAAGCTGAACCAAAATCTTGCCATTGATGCGCCGAATGCATAGATCATACCATCCACCGTCAGGCTTGAAATTTATGTGTGTTTTCGCCCCCAGCAGTGTCGTTATGTCTGGAGTGTCAGTGATGTTAGCTTCATAGAAAAACACTCTCGTTCCGTATTTTCCACGCATCCAAAGGTAATTCCTAAGATATTCATTGGACATTCGCCAACTGATGTTTCTGCTAGAACTAAAATGATACGAACTAGAAACCTCCCCTTCGGCCACACTAAATTCGGGAAGGGCCAAGTCATCATATATGATTTTTTGGTCGTTTCCGCCGACACATCGGGGTGACAAGCCGAGTGTCATCCATACCTTTTCAGCTAAATTATAGGTATAGAATGCCCCATTTCCGCAAGATGCTACGACTTAATCATAGCCCGATATGTTTGGCGCAGGATCAACCAGCCCGCCACATTCATCAACAATAGGAGTTGAAAAGTTCACGACACCGTCAGACGTTTCATGGAAGTCGTCCAATGAAATCGTATCGGGCCCATCTGTTAAGGCCAAAATCATGTGTATGTATTCGTAATGTGGGCCGTATTGATCATGCTCATAGCGCGATGATATTTCGGGGCGCTCAAATGAGTCTAAGCCGATTGGTGTGAGCAGCGCCTTTAGCTTCGGTGAAATACTGTCGTCTGGGAGCGGCAAATCATGAATGAAGTTTGGGAACATAATTTTTCCGAAGGTTCAATGGTGACGTTTGGGCAAATAAATTGAGCAATAGCAGAAAGAACTGAATAGTCGTTCAAAAAAACTGATGGATCGGAACACTCAAGCAATTTAAGGAAATTCGGCCGCTATGCAAGGTCTGCTTAGAGGTTAGGTGTTTGATCCCATGCTTTGATGGTGCACCTTTCTCATTTGAATGGAGGGAAGCACTATGGGCCAAGTTCTACACGGCAGCGCCACGACGACAGAGGCAGTCCGTCGAGCAATACAAAATAGTCAAGAGAGCCTGAGAGTGCTTTCCAAGCGATACGGCATCAATCAGAAAACGGTCGTCAAGTGGAAGACGCGCACCTCACAAGCGGACTTAAGAACCGGACCGAAGGAGCCACGTTCGACTGTGCTTTCGCGGCAAGAAGAAGCGACCATTGTCGCCTTCCGCAGGCATACCTTGTTGCCTCTCGACGACTGCCTTTATGCACTCCAGCCGACAATCCCGCATCTGACGCGCTCTTCACTGCACAGATGCCTGCAACGACACGGAGTTTCGCGACTACCGAGTGTCGAAGGCGACAAGCAGCCAAAGAAGCGTTTCAAGAGCTATCCGATCGGCTATTTCCATATCGATATTGCCCAGGTACAGACAGCTGAAGGCAAGCTCTATCTCTTTGTGGCTATTGACCGGACTTCCAAGTATGCCTTCGTTGAACTCTATACCAAGGCAGGAAAGATGAATGCTGCACAGTTCCTGCGCAATCTGGTCGCCACTGTGCCCTATACCATCCATACTGTTCTGACCGACAATGGCATCCAGTTCACCAATCGGTCTCGCGATCTCCATGAGTTCCAGCACATCTTTGACCGGGTCTGCACTGGAAACGGCATTGAACACCGCCTGACAAAAGTGAAGCACCCATGGACCAACGGTCAGGTCGAGAGGATGAACCGGACTATTAAGGATGCCACCGTCAAACGGTTCCATTACGACGATCACGAGCAACTCCAGAAGCATCTGGCTGTTTTCATAGATGCCTACAACTTCGCTAGACGATTGAAGACGCTAAGGGGCCTGACCCCATACGAATTTATCTGCAAAAAGTGGACAGAGGATCCGGAAAGATTCAAAATGAATCCGATCCATCAAATCCCGGGACCGAACAGTTAGGCTTGAGTGTGGTTCGCCCTTGCAGCGAAGGGCAACTTCCCGCCCGGAACAGACCTGCTGTAAAGCAGGCGCATAATCGCATGCTGCAATTCATGTAAATCGACCAATGCCGAGCTACTTATACCAAGGGCGTGAAGTTCTGACTCTTTAGGGATTCCATTTTTAGCACTGGCGTGATTCAACATGGCAAAGGAGATTTTGCCATGTCTGCCGCTTTGATTCTTAGCGATGCTTTTGACGCCGATAGTTTGCGCCGTCTTGCCAAAGGATGCCGCAATGCCAAACAGAGCCGCCGCCTACTGGCCATTGCGGCTGTCTATGACGGCATGAACCGTGCTGATGCCGCCAAAGTCGGCGGTATGGACCGCCAGACTTTGCGAGATTGGGTTCTTCGCTTCAATGAGCAAGGCACCGATGGTCTTGTCGACATCAAAGCAACCGGCGCTCCCATGCGCTTGAGCCCAGAACAGCTCGAAGAGTTTGTTGCTATCGTTGAAACCGGTCCTGATCCTGAGAAGGACGGCGTCTCTGTCTGGCGTAGCCAGGATCTGGTGCGTGTGATCCAAGAGCGGTTTGGGGTCTCCTACAAGGAACGTGGAGTACGGGATCTTTTGCGCCGCATGGGGTATGTGCGCATATCTGGTCGACCTCAACATCCAGAACAAAAGCCTGAAGTCATTGATGCTTTCAAAAAAACTTCTCCGCAACGTTGGCAGCGCATGTAGGCCATTTGCCAAAGAACAAGCCCATCGAGATTTGGTGGCAAGATGAGGCTAGGCTTGGTCAGAAGAATGGACTGGCCCGACTATGGGCAAAAAAGGGAACCAGACCACGTCTGCCAGCCGATCAGCGATATAAAAATGCCTATCTGTTCGGTGCAATATGTCCAGCGCGTGGCGTTGGCGCGGGATTGATGATGCCTTTTGCAAATACACAGGCCATGCAAATGCACCTCGAAGAAGTCTCAAGGACAGTGGCGCGCGGCGCTCATGCCGTGGTGCTGATGGATCGTGCCGGATGGCATACGACAAGCAGACTCAACGTGCCCAAGAATATCACCATCCTCCTGTTGCCTTCCAAATCACCGGAACTGAACCCAGTTGAGAATATTTGGCAGTATCTGCGCGGTACCTTCCTGTCCAATCGGGTCTTCGAAGACTATGCCGCCATTCTTGATGCTGGTTGCCAAGCATGGAAGAGCCTCTCCGCCAACCCAACCATCATCCATTCAATAGGTATGAGAAAATGGGCTCAAGAAGGTCAGAATTAAATGCCGTTGGTATTAGCTTGAATGCATCCCTTGCAGGTTGAAGCGCTCAGTCAGCTCCACTCAACATGGAGAATTGAAGAAAACCGTGGAAAGGGCCATAGACCTTTGCATAGGTTTGTGTAGCAAAATGTGTAGCAAATTTGGAGGATCTTGCGGGAGCTCGCGCATCGAGCGATTGAATTTACGATAGAAATTTCAATTTATCGCTTAGAAAATGGCGGAGAGGAAGGGATTCGAACCCTCGAGACAGTTACCCGCCTACGCCCTTAGCAGGGGCGCGCCTTCGACCACTCGGCCACCTCTCCGCAGTCGTGTTTAAAGATCAAGGAGGTGTGAAGCAACGTCTATTTTGTCATGTGTTTGACATTTCCACATGAGCCTAAGCCCTTGGCTGATGTGCGCTTGTGGTTTTGTGCCAATCTTTGTTGACTTGCGGTGACTGAACGAACCGGATGGGCGGCTTCTGCGATCGGTCGGGCCTCGACCATATTGGTTCGCGAGAAAGAATTCATTTGGATGGCTTCAAGGCACCGTCGAGAAAGTCAATCATGATGATGTGCCCGTCCGTTCCGACATCGAGATAGCGAAATGGCAGCAGTGACTGGTGGACCACCCCAAGCAGCAGACAGAAGAAGCTGAGCGATGCGTGCTTTGTATTCAGGGAATCACGCAGCTGCCCTGCCCTGTTGATCGCATCGAAACTCTGTTGCAAGGTATCCAGGACCATCGCATGGGCTTGTTTCAGAAAGTCCAGCAACTGACCATCCTTCACGGATGTTTCCATATTGTGCATGAGTATGAACAAGGCCCGGGCCAGGCGCTGATCGCTGGCGATGAGGCTGAGCAACCTTGATACTGCAGCCCGAAAGTCTTTTGCCGGATTGTCCTCTGACAGTTCGTTGAGTCCGAGGCTGATCGGATTGAACACCGGCTCTGCGTGATGCTCCCAGATTGCCTGCACAATGTCGGACTTGCTTGAAAAATGCCAATAGACCGCCCCACGCGTCATGCCAGCGTGACGGGCGATTTCATTGAGTGTCGTCTGCGTATAGCCCTGATTGTAGAAAAGCTCGGACGCAGCATCCAGAAGCGTGTGGTAGGTCTGCTCCGCCTGTTTCTTGGTCTTTCGGGCCATTGCGTCTCCTATATGGTGTTTATGGATGGTGTTTATGGGCTTGTCGTTAACGACGCTTGATTGAAAAGTCTCGGTACCTTTGACAATTCACTTTACAATTATACATACATGTATGTATTTAAATATTCAAATCACAAATTCGAGTCCTCCTCTTTTCCTCAATCCTGTGATAGCGAGCCATGATCAAACATTTCGCCATCGTTCTCGTTTCTGTCGGCTTGCTTGCCGGTTGCAGTGACGGTCTTTTTCCTGTCGGCGCGCAAGAGGCTCAGAAAGAAGATCCCCTTGCCCGCCCTGCCAAGATAGCAACGGCCCAGAAGGTCGCCTTCAGCATTCACAAGACGTTCCCCAGCGTCACGCATGCCTCGCGCAGTTCCGTTCTGGCGTTCCGCGTTCCCGGCCAAATCAGCGACTTGCCGGTTCGCTCAGGGGAGGCCCTTAAGGAAGGTGACGTTATAGCGCGCCTCGATGACGCGACCTACCAGAATGCTCTGGCCGAAAAGCAAGCCAGCTTCGATCTAGCCAAGACACAACTTGAGCGAACAAGAACCCTGTTCAAACAAAATCATGTCGCCAAAGCCTCGCTCGACACGGCCCAGTCCACCTTTGATTCTGCGGCGGCAGCCTTGAAAAGCGCCAGAGAGAATGTTGACTATGCCACGCTCCACGCTCCCTATGACGGCACGGTCGCGACGGTCGATGTGGAGCGCTACCAATATGTGGGCGCTGGCACCACTGTTGTGAACTTTCAGGATGGCGACAATATCGACGTCATTTTCAACGTGCCTGAAAAGATCTTCCTGATTTTCAATCCGATGAAGCTCGTCGTCAAACCACAAGTCAATGTGCGCTTTGACGCGCTGCCGAACAGGGTCTTTACCGCCGTCTACAAGGAGCACGAGGCGCAGCCTGACGCAGTGACCCGTTCTTTCAGGGTTACGGTTACGATGCCGCGACCTGAAGACATTACGGTTCTTCCCGGCATGAGCGTCAGTGTCGATATAGACATGGTAAAGGCGATGAGTAGTCAGGGCATTAAGGGTCTTGTCGTCCCGCTCGGCTCTGTTTTTGATGAAGGCGGTAAAAAGTGGGTCTGGAGGGTCGACGAGAACAACCAGACCCGAAAGACCGCAGTGGATGTGTTTGGTATTGAGGAAGGCGCCATTCGTCTCAAGTCCGGCCTTGATGAAGGTGATCGCGTGGTTGCCGTCGGGGTTGCTCATGTCACAGAAAGCATGAAGGTGCGTCCCTATAAGAAGGAAGGCGGCCTGTAAGGGTTAAATCTCATGAACTTGACAGATTACGCCATCGAAAAGAAAACCGTCAGCTGGATGATGACTATCCTCCTGCTGGTTGGAGGGGCTATTGCCTTCATGGATCTGGGACGCCTTGAAGATCCTGAATTCACCATCAAGCAGGCTGTCATCGTAACCGGTTATCCGGGTGCGTCAGCCCTTGAGGTTGAAGAGGAAGTCACGCTACCCATTGAGACAGCCCTGCAGCAGCTCGCCTATGTCGACAATATCACCTCGGTTTCATCGGCTGGTCTCAGCCAGGTTACCGTCGAAATGAAGCCCTCCTACCGAAAGGATGATCTGGCCCAGATCTGGGATGAGATGCGGCGCAAGATCCGGGACATGCAGGCAAGCCTGCCGATCGGTTCGGGCACCCCGATCATCAATGACGATTTTGGCGATGTCTACGGCATCTTCATGGCGGTCACTGGCGATGGCTACAGCCATCAGGAACTCAATGACTATGCAGATTTTCTCCGACGCGAACTTGTGCTGGTGGACGGCGTCGGCAAGGTCTCTGTCAGTGGCGAACTGCAAAAACAGATCATCCTTGAGGTCAGCCGCGCAAAATTGAGCGCCTATAATCTTTCTGTTGCCAGCCTGCAGAAACTTCTTCAGGACCAGAATCTCGTTTCCAACGCCGGCAACATCAAGGTCGGCAGCGAGTATATCCGGATCAGCTCGACCGGCTCATACGACGATGAAAGCAAGATCCGCGACGTTCTGTTGGGCCAGACAGGAGATCAGTTGATCTATCTGTCAGATGTCGCTGACGTCAAAACCGGCTATAAGCAACCGCCTGATCATGTCTACCGTTTCAACGGCAAACAGGCACTGTCTCTGGGTATTTCCTTTTCTTCCGGTGTCAATGTGGTCGAGGTCGGTGGGCGTATAAAGGACCGACTTGCCGAGCTGGACTATCAGCGCCCGGTCGGGATCTCGCTTTCAACGATCTATGATCAGCCCGCTCTGGTTGCTGCCTCGATCAACAGCTTCCTCGTCTCGCTTGCGCAGGCGGTTGGTATTGTCATCGTGGTTTTGCTCGTCACGATGGGTCTTCGGTCCGGTATCCTGATGAGCCTTGTGCTGTTGCTGACCATCTCAGGCACATTCATCGTGATGAAGATTGCTGCCATCGACCTGCACCGCGTTTCGCTGGGCGCGCTGATCATTGCGCTTGGGATGCTCGTTGACAATGCGATCGTGATCACGGACGGGATCCTGATTGGTCTCAAACAAGGTTTGACGCGTGTACAGGCTGCACGCAGGATCGTCTCGCAGACCGTCTGGCCGTTGTTCGGCACAACGGTCATTGCAGTGGTTGCCTTTGCGCCTATCGGCTTGTCACCGGACCAGTCTGGTGAATTCACGGGCTCTCTATTCTGGATCCTTCTGATTTCGTTGATGATCTCATGGATTCTGGCCATCACGTTGACGCCGTTTTTGGCGTCGCTGATGTTCTCGGAAGCAAATGTGAAGACGGACGGAGAAACGGAAGACTCAGATCCATATCAGGGCGTTTTCTACCATCTTTACAAATGGGGATTGCTTCTCGCCCTGCGGTTTCGATGGCTGACTGTCATTGTCCTTCTGGGCGGCCTCGCTGGCGCCATTTATGGCTTTGGTTTTGTTAATCAGGCTTTCTTCCCGCCGTCCAACCTGCCGTCCTTTACGGTGGACTACTGGCTACCGCAGGGATCGGACATTCGCAAAACCATCAAGGACATGACCCAACTGGAGGCTGTGCTTGAGAAAAACGACAAGATCAAGCAGATCACGACGACCATCGGTCAGGGCGCGGCACGGTTCATGCTTACCTACAATTCAGAGCGCAGTTACGCCAACTATGGCCAGTTCATCATTGAGGTGAACAAGTATGAAGACCTGCCCGGGGTGCGGTCCTGGGTCGATAAAACACTCAAGGAGCGTGCTCCTCAGGCGTTCATCAAGTCGGATCGGTTCCAGATCGGGCCAGCCAATGCAGCCAAGATCGAGGCGCGCATCAGCGGGCCGGATCCGGCAGAGCTGCGCCGGATCGCGCGTGACATCATGGCGATTTACCGCAAGGATCCTGACACGATCAATGTGCGTCATGACTGGCGGGAACGCACCAAGGTTTTAAGGCCTCAGTTTGCCGAAGCGGAAGCCCGACGCTTGGGAATCTCCAAAGCGGATGTCGACAGGGCCATCCTGATGAATGTGAAGGGCATTGAAATCGCCAAGGTTCGCGAAGGCTCCACGACCTTGCCGATTATCCTCAGGCCACCGCTTGATGAACGATCAAGCGTCGAAGATCTGGGCAACATTCAGGTCTACAGCCCGGTTCTGAAACGCTATGTCGGCATTGATCAGGTGGTCTATTCCATTGATCTTGAGTGGGAAGACCCCTTGGTGATGCGCCGCGATCGCAAGCGCACCATCAAAGTCTGGGCCGACCCGGATCCGGACTCGGACACCAACAGCTTTGCCCTGTTCGAGCGACTGCAGCCGCAGGTCTCAGCACTCGAATTACCGCCGGGCTACGCCCTTTCGTGGGGTGGCGAGCATGAGTCCCAGTCGATGGCGAACGAAGCTGTCTTTACCTTCGTGCCGCTGGGAGTGCTGGTGATGTTTGCGATCACCGTGATGCTGTTCAATTCCTTCAAGCAGACCCTTGTGGTCTGGCTGACGGTGCCGCTCGCCATTATCGGTGTGACCGCCGGGCTGTTGCTGTTCGATCAGCCATTCAGCTTCACCGCTCTTCTTGGCTTCCTGTCGCTTTCGGGCATGTTGCTCAAGAATGGTATTGTTCTGATCGAGGAGATCAAACGGCTCAATGAGGAGGACGGGCTCAACATGCATGATTCCATCACGCGTGCCGCCGTTTCGCGCCTCAGGCCGGTGACCATGGCGGCATTGACGACCGTTCTTGGCCTTCTGCCTCTGCTGTTTGACATTTTCTTCGCTCCGCTCGCGGTTACGATCATGTTCGGGCTGACGGCAGCAACGGTCCTGACGCTGATTGTCGTTCCAGTGCTTTTTGCCCTCTTCTACGGCATATCCTATCGGCAGGGCGAAACCATCACGTCGTGATCTTTGTGCCAGCGACTTAACGCATCAAAAAGGGCTGTCATGAGACAGCCCTTTTTTGTGGACGACACGCATAGGACAAACAAAAAAGGCGGCCCGAGGACCGCCTTCTTGAAACTTGATTGTTCTTTCGAACTCCGTGCGATTAACGCTTGGAGAACTGGAACGAACGACGAGCTTTTGCGCGACCGTATTTCTTACGTTCAACGACACGAGAGTCGCGAGTAAGGAAGCCGCCCTTTTTGAGGACAGCGCGCAGGCCCGGCTCGTAGTAGGTCAGAGCCTTGGAAAGGCCGTGACGGATGGCACCAGCCTGACCGGACAGACCACCACCAGCAACAGTGCAGATGATGTCGAACTGGCCAGCGCGATCAGCTGCGATGATGGGCTGCTGAACAACCATCTGAAGAACGGGACGACCGAAATAGTCGGGCATCTCTTTCTTGTTGACGGTGATTTTGCCGGAACCTGGTTTGATCCAGACGCGGGCAACAGCATCTTTACGTTTGCCGGTTGCATAAGCACGGCCAAGGGCATCGAGCTTCTGAACATGAACCGGAGCAGACTCTTCAGCTTCAATGCCAACTGCGGAGCCGAGATCTTCTAGAGACTGGACTGAATCACTCATTTGACGACCCTCACGTTTTTGGCATTCAAGGATTTGACGTCCAGCACTTCAGGAGTCTGTGCTTCATGCGGATGCTCGGAACCGGCATAGACGCGCAGATTTGAAAGCTGGGTACGGGTCAAAGGACCGCCCGGCATCATGCGCTGCACGGCTTTCTGAAGCACACGCTCGGGGAACTTGCCCTCGATGATCTGGCGTGCGGTACGCTCTTTGATGCCGCCCGGATGGCCAGTGTGCCAGTAGTATTTCTTGTTCTCGTATTTGCGGCCGGTCAGCATGACCTTGGCAGCATTGATGACGATAACATTGTCACCGCAATCCATGTGCGGTGTAAAGGTAGCTTTGTGCTTGCCGCGCAGACGCATCGCGATCAGCGAAGCAAGGCGACCCAGCACCAGATCTTCCGCATCGATCAGAATCCATTTCTTCTCGATATTGGAAGGATTTGCAGAAAAAGTTTTCATTGCTCTTCCGTTCTCAGTGTCGTTATGACAACGCGAAACGGCGACCGTTGAGCTGGTCGCCGCAATGTCTGGCGCTGTTTATATGGATCTCTAAAACTTTGTCAAGCAATTTCACTCGAAAAACATCAATGAAATCAATAGTATGATTTTACGGTATTTATTTACCACATAAAACACTCTGTTTGTGGCGGAAAATGACCCGCCAGTTCATGCCTGTCGGCAAACAATGCCTCATGAGGTCGCACGATCTCGGCCACCTCCCTCCTCCATCAACCACCTCACGGTTTCGCAATGCATCTTTTCATGCGGGCTGCCCTGACACCATGCGACCGTTTGAAGGATGGTCCAACCCAAGGCTCGCTCCCTGTTCAGATGAAACATGCGGCACAATTGGTCCAGTCTGGTCATGGTCTCTATTTTGCTGTGGCCAAACTCGAAGCCTCTGACAATTGAGGCAAGAGCAAATTCACGCTCGCCAATCAGCGGCTTGGGGTCGATTGCCAGCCAGGGCGTACGTTCTGCGGCAAGAACATTGTGCCCATGCAAATCCTGATGCAACAGAACCTGCTCTCCTTGTGTATCGATCAGACGTGTACCCCAATTCAGCGCGCAGTCAATGAGGGGCACCATGTCCGGGCTGCTTTGCTCGCGGATCAGGTGCAGATTTTTCATCCACATGCGGGCTTCCTCTTCGAGACGCCTTACGGGTTCATCCGTTTTCACCCACAGACGCGGCAGGATATCGGCATAAACCGCCAAAGCAGTCCGCATGCCGCCAGCCAGAAAGGTGCCGGGCCGACAGGCCTCAAGCAACAGGGCGTGATTGAGAGGATCATGATCAAGCAGATAGATTGCGCCATTGCCATTCCAGATTCGTAAGGCTGCGGCTTCATCACGGCATTCTCGATGGGGCCACTGGATCTTGAGAACCATGGGCGTGGCAATCCCTCGCTTGACCACAGGCAGGACCAAAGACACAGATCCGCCACCATGCGGCTCTCCAGCCAATTCAAGCCCCCACTGCCAACACACATGCTGCAGCGTTGTTGGGAGGCGATTAAGCCAGTCCTGCCCTGTTTCTACCTCCGCGAGCCAACCAAGTGACTGACGGACCTTTTCGTGCTGGGTAATCGGTTTGATCACAGAGCTGCTCTCCCTCGTCCCTATTGGTGCCACTGGAAAAGCTGCTATGCAAGAGGACAACTTGACTCTCTTCTTGGCCCGTGATCAATCTCCGAACTCGTGTGAAATGCCGCCGCGTTTCTTGGCCGCTCGCACTCGATTTTGTTGCTTCAACCGACATGCGCTTCAATCCATCAAGCAGAAGAAGTGCAAGCATGAACTTGAATTGAGGAGACCGAATATGTCGGCCATCACCCCCGAAAAAGCCTCTCTTGTCCTTGTTGAACAGAATGGTCCCGTGCGGCGACTAACCATGAACGGGCCAAAGGGGCGCAACCTTCTGACCGAAGAAATGATGGCCAGCCTCATCCTTGAGCTTGAACGTGCCGGTCAGGACGAATGCACGCGCGTGATTATTCTGGCAGCCAACGGCCCGGTCTTCTGCGGTGGCTACAATCTCAACGACTTCACGGCGCACCGGTCGGATTCGGATGGCGGCAAGCATTTCTTTGCCCGGATCACGCGTACCAGCGTGGCGCTGATGCAGACCATCATCAACATTCCCAAGATGGTCATAGCTGAAGTTCAGGGACCGGCCTATGCAGCGGGTTGTCAGTTGGTCGCGACTTGTGATCTGGTCATCGCTGTCAATGAAGCGACGTTCCGAACGCCGGGCGTTGATATCGGCGTGTTTGGCACGACCGCCATGGTGGCCCTCACCCGCCTCATTCCGCCCAAACAGGCGATGGAAATGCTGATCACCGGCGAGCCGATCGACGCCCATACTGCCAAGTCCTACGGGCTGGTCAACCGGGTTGTTCCGCTTGAATATCTTCAGACCGCTGTTGACAAATATGCCTCCGAGATTGCCAACAAGTCGTCAGACGCCATCAAGTTCGGTAAAGAAACCTTCTATCGACAGGCTGACATGACCCTCAATGAGGCTTATGATCTTGCGTCCCATGTCATGACAGAGAACCTTCTGCATGCCGACGCAAAAGAAGGAATCAGCGCCTATCTCGAGAAGCGCGACCCTGTCTGGCCCAGCAAAAAATAGAGGCAGCTCTCGTGGACCACACGCATTATTCCGACGACTATATCCGAACTATTCTTGACGATGTCAGAACCATTGCGCTCGTGGGCGCAAGTGACAAGCCATCTCGCCCGAGCTATCAGGTGATGGAATTTCTGCTTTCCAAGGGATACATCGTCATTCCCGTCAATCCGGGACAGGCAGGCGGCGAAATTCTCGGGCGCCCGGTCGTTGCCACATTGGCGGACATCAGCGATCCGGTTGATATGGTCGATGTCTTTCGCAATTCCGAAGCTGCTGGCGGTGTCACGGATGAAGCCATCGCGGTCGGGGCCAAGGTTGTCTGGATGCAGGTGGGCGTGATCAATCATGAGGCCGCGGCGCGTGCAGAAGCAGCGGGCCTCAAGGTCGTCATGAACCGCTGCCCCAAGATCGAATACCCACGCGTCGTATCTGACTAGCCCCACCCTCGGGCTCTCAGCTCGCCCAGCGATTTCGCAGTCTGGCGCGATGGAATGGCGCACATGCCGTGTCGTAATATTTGATTGCAGCGAATGCGCGCTTCAAACGCCATAGGTTTTCGCCTCACTATTTTCGGTCAGATGAAATTAGAAAATATGTGCGCCGATGACTTTAAATTTGAAATTCAATTTTCATATTTGAATTAGCGAACGATGGCGCGCTGAGATAAAGTCCTTCCACATATTGCCACCAAACGCTGGCCGCCAACCTCCTCAAGGAATGCGCGGCCCCAATCGTCATTGAACAAGAATCGAACAAGGGGGATATCATGAGCAATGAAACCACGCCCGGCTTTGCAACTCAGGCCATCCACGCAGGTTCTGCTCCAGATCCGACAACCGGAGCACGGGCAACACCGATCTATCAGACCACGTCCTATCAGTTTCGCGATACCGATCATGCTGCAGCCCTGTTCGGGCTTCAGGAATTCGGGAACATCTACACCCGTATCATGAACCCGACGCAGGCTGCGCTTGAAGAGCGGATTGCAGCGCTCGAAGGCGGGACCGCAGCGCTTGCGGTCGCTTCCGGCCATGCCGCGCAGCTCGTCACCTTTCACGCCCTGATGAGCCCCGGTGACAACTTCATCGCTGCCGACAAGCTCTATGGCGGTTCGATCAACCAGTTCAACCATACCTTCAAGAGCTTTGACTGGAAGGTCAAATGGTCCGACGCGAGCAACCCGGAAGCCGCACGCGCCCTGATCGACGAGAAAACCAAAGCGATCTATATCGAGAGCAATGCCAACCCGGGCGGGTTCATCTGTGACATCGAAGGTTTTGCCAAGGTGGCGCATGACGCCGGCATTCCGCTGATCGTCGACAACACCATGGCCACGCCTTACCTGTGCAAGCCGTTCGATCATGGCGCGGACATCATTGTCCACTCGATGACCAAATTCATTGGCGGTCACGGCAATTCCATGGGCGGAATCATCGTTGATGGCGGTAAGTTCGACTGGTCAGCAAGCGACAAGTTCCCCATGCTGAGCGAGCCGCGCCCTGAATATAATGGCGTCAAGATGCACGAGACGTTCGGCGGCATTGCGTTTGCCATCGTTTGCCGTGTCCTTGGCCTGCGTGACCTTGGCCCGGCTATTTCTCCGTTCAACGCCTTCCAGATCCTGACCGGTTGCGAAACCCTGCCACTGCGCATGGACCGTCACTGCGAAAACGCCATGGCGATTGCCAAATGGCTCGAAACACATGACAAGGTCAGCTGGGTTTCCTATGCCGGTCTGGAATCGAGCGAACACAATGCTCTGGCGCAGAAATATATGCCCAAGGGCGTCGGCTCGGTCTTCACATTCGGGCTCAAGGGTGGCCACGAGGCCGGGGTGAAATTCATCACCAGCCTCAAGCTTCTGAGCCATGTTGCCAACATCGGCGACACCCGCTCACTGGCCATTCATCCGGCATCGACCACGCACAGTCAGCTCACGGATGAGCAGAAGTCTGCTGCAGGCGCTGCTCCAGACACGATCCGCCTGTCCATCGGCATCGAGGATCTGAAAGACATCAAGGCCGACATCGAACAGGCGATGGCCTGATCAAATCGGAATAACGAAAGCCGGGAGCGATCCCGGCTTTTTTATTGCGGTTATCTGCGTCAGACATCTAAGTCAGAAGCGCACCGCATTGTCATAAAGATCGCGCACCTTGATCGTTGTCACCCCCAGAAGAATAACGGCTAGCGCCTGATGGGTCATGGCGGCATGTAAAGGCACCACGAGCAACAACGTGACGATTCCGATGATAATCTGAAGCGCCACAAGCACCCCCACCACCGTCGCTGCGATTGTCATCTGCGCCGCATAGGGATCACGCCAGGTTCGCACCCAGATGAACAAGGTCCACAAAGCGATGACATAGGCCAGTATGCGGTGGTTGAACTGGATGGTCATCCGGTCCTCGAAGGCGGCGAGCCAAGGCGGATCGAACACGAACAGACCATCCGGGATCAACTGTCCATCCATCAAGGGCCAGGTGTTGTATGTCATCCCCGCATGGGTGCCAGCAACCAGACCACCTAGGAAGATCTGCATAAGCAGGAGCAGGAGCAGGATGCTCGCAGGCAGGATGTGACGGTCGGCACTGACACACTCCGGCATCCGATCAGCGCGCCGATAGCCTCGCGCCACCCAGATCAGCATGACAAAAATGACAGCGGCAAAGGTGAGATGGGTCGCAAGGCGGTATTGGCTGACATCAACCCGGTCAACAAGGCCGGACGCCACCATCCACCAGCCGACGCCCCCTTGCAGGGCGCCCAGCCCCAACAGCACCAATAGACCGGGCTTTATGCCATCAGACAGACGCCCCGTCAGCCAGAAGAACAGCATGGGCACGAAAAAGGCGACCCCGATGAAGCGCCCAAGCTGGCGATGGCCCCATTCCCACCAGAAGATGAATTTGAACTCATCAAGCGACATGCCTTTGTTGACGCGCTGATACTCGGGATATTGCCTGTATTTCTGGAATTCCTCAGTCCATTCAGCAGCGGACATGGGAGGAATAGCGCCGTGGATCGGCTTCCACTCCGTGATCGAGAGGCCGGAGTCCGTCAGGCGCGTCGCTCCCCCCACGACAACCATCAACAGCACGAGAAAGGCGACGAAATAGAGCCAGTTTCGAACAACCGGGCGGGCTCGTCCGACTTTGCTGGGCGCCCTGTCTACATATCGGCTGGCCCTCTCGGCCGCAGAGATCTGCTCGTCCATGGGTTGGATTCTCCCTCGATCTGACCGTGTTCTCACCTCTCGGTGTGAAGCGATTCCCTGTTCGGCAACAAATGTCTAAAAGAGTTATACGCGATGGAATTGCCGTTTGCCCATGGGGTGCTGTGCAAAATATCGAGAATGCCAACAGAGTGCGCACAGGCATGTTCGTCCAAAGTCGCGACCGTCGTTTTTCCCGGTCCTGACGGTTTCGGCTTTTCTCTGCCTGCAAGCTGGGCTATCACGTCCAGACGGCTTTGCACGCTCAAGCCCGCAACGCACCATAGACAAAGGCCCGGCTGACACATGAACAAACGCACCCGTAAATTCTTCGGAATGATCGCTCTTGTGAGCCTGATCGTGTTCTATGCTGCTATTGGTATGACACTTGGCGCCGTGGTTGTGGCGCGGGCCGAACCGTGGATGCAGATCCTGTTCTTTATCGTCACTGGCGCGCTTTGGGTGATCCCTGCCGGCTTGATTATTCGCTGGATGGAGAAGTAACGGCTATTCTGCCGCAACAGGGGTTGGAGACTGCCGCATCTTGGCGATCCGTTGCTTGAGCAGCCGTGGTCCGAGCGGCAGGATCAGGCTCTCGCTATAACCAAAATCACACATGACGTCATTGATCTGCTTTATCAGGTTGATGTCCGAGAGCGGGGCATGAATGCACGCGACAGTGCTGCGTCCTCCGCCAAAGGCCCTGAGTGCTGCCTCATCGCTATAGAATGGTCCCAGATCCACAAACACAATATCGAAAACGGTCTCCAGCGCTTGCATGAAATTGGCAAGTTTTTCGCTCGCGAAGTCTTCTGAATGCAATGACCGATATCCAACGGACACAGAGCAGATCCCCGTGGCCCCATCGCCATGGATGAGGTCTCCTCCCCGTGCCAGATCATCGATCAGATCAGAAAGGCCCACGCGCAGCTTGCCGCTCTGTTTGCGGTTGAAGGTTCTATTCTCGTCAAGGCCGACATGAATGATCCGCAAGCCTGCATTGGCAAAGCTTTTCAGCGTGTCCGTTCCCAAATCTCCCCAATCCGGTTCTTCGGAGATCAAGACAACGCGCTTGGAGGTATGCTTGGACGCCAAACGGGCAATGTCTGAGACATGGCCACCCACGCCACTGAGAGCCAAGCGATGAAGAGCCAACCGATTGTTGGGTCTTGGCTCAATGGGTTCGGTCTTTTCCCGTTCACCAGATTGCTCTGCAGGGCTCTGCTCGTCATCTGAACGACCCTCACCTGCATTTTTAGCAGTCAGGCCCACCTTGCTTTTGATCTTGACAGATATGACCTCTGACCATTTGGGGGCCTGGCGCTTTGCAGCTTTGGGTTTTGCCGAAACATCACCCGATGCTTTCGACATCAAACGGAACCAGCGCAGCGCATTGGCGGACAAGAACAACAGCGCCACCAACAGACCATAGAGTGCGGCAGGGTCATGGATGACCCGGGTTGGCGCAGTGGCTTGCGATAGCAAACGGGCGCGGGGCGGCAACAAGTCCAGTTCCAGTCTGGTTTCCGCCTCGCGTTGCCGAGCCATCATGCGGTTGAGCATGCTTTTCTGCGCCCGCTCCTGAGCGATGAGCGACACCAGTTGCTCCCCTTCGTCCAAGCCAGGTTCGGCTGTGGCGAGGTTGGTGCGGCTCAGCTGGGCCTGAATCCGCCGAATGCGGTCCAGCAAGCGGTTGCGATGGGATGCGAGTTGATTGACATCCTCAGCCAGTTTGTCGACAGCCTGCTGCAATTCGGCTTTTTGATTATCCTTGAGGTTTGCGAGATAGAGCGACGCCAGCCGGTTGGCAATTTCCGCAGCCTGCTCCGCATCTGGAGCGAGAAACCCGAGCTTGACGATACGCTTTTCCGGATCGGGCTGGACGATAATGGACTGGTTGATATTGCTCGCTAGCTGCGCAGAGCTTTTGCTAATCAGCAAATCTGCTCCCAAAAAGGCCAGAATCCTGTCCAGTACGGATCTTCGTGCAAAATAGGGATCCGATCGCAGATCAAAGGCGTCAGCGATATCAATTGCGACGGATTGCGACGGCAAAAGCGCGTCCAACTCTTCGGCGTCGATGCGTGCCTTGGCTTTCTCTTCGACCACAGCAGCCTGTTTTACAAGATATTGCTCCTGCTGGCTGAGCAGAAGCACACGTGCCGTTGCCTGATAAACCTGGGCTGGATGTTTCATCGCACCATAGACACCAGCACCGATCAACATGGATGCCACCAGCGTCAGACATAGCCTGCGTTTCCAGTTCGGCAGCGAAAAGCGAGGTTTTGATACTCGCTCCCCTGCCCGATCAATTGGGGCATCGCTCACTTGTTCTTTTTGGTGCTCGTGTGTTGGTCGAATCGACATTGGCATGCAGCTCGAAGAGTCGTTTTTTCAATTGCTGCAGGAATATAGTAACCAAGTTCTTAACAAACCCTACCAAGCGTCCCAAAATCGACCAAAATCGTGCAATTTGCAAACATCAAAAGTTAATTTTTGGCGTTTGAGGCAAAATTTTACGACCCATTAACCACAATATCGTTAGCTACGGGCAGTCTATCAACCCGAGTCGATTCCATGTTTTTACGCGTCTTCCTTGTTATGATCATCGCGATTGGTCTTTCTGGCTGTACAGGCTATCGACCGGCCGGGGATGCCTTTCACAAGTCACTTGTCGGACCTTACCTTTTGGATTCTGGCGACAAGGTGCGGGTCATCGTGTTCAATCAGACCGAATTGAACAACGAGCACACGGTTGATCAGTCGGGTTACATCAATGTGCCGCTCATCGGCAATGTGGCTGCGCGCGGCAAGCAAACCAGCGAACTTGCTCATGATATCGCCACCCGGCTCAGCAATGGCTATATCCGCAATCCGGATGTATCGGTTGAGATTTCGCAATATCGGCCCTTCTTCGTGATGGGCGAAGTCAACACGGCCGGGCAATATGCCTTCGTTACCGGCATGACGGTTCAGACGGCAATCGCCATCGCGGGCGGGTTCACACCACGCGCCCAGCAGCGATTTGTTGACATCACGCGCCAACTCAATGGCAAGATCCTGACAGGCCGTGTGCGCCTCACCGCACCTGTGCGCCCGGGCGACACTATCTATGTCAAAGAGCGCTTTTTCTAAAGGTCAACACCAGTTTCAGCCAATCATAGCTCAAGTATCTTTTCCTATCGGGTGATCTTTGCTTTTTTTTTACCCTATGGTCCAAAAGGTAGCTCGTAGAGACATAAAAAATATTCTATTAAATCTTCCTCATAATTTGACTGATATCTGTGCTTGTAGAACAAAGTTCAAAGGCATGGTGTCAAAGAATGCAAGCTCTGGATCCCAATACAGCTTTCTCGCCAAACGCAGTGCGTTCGGTTCCCTTTGAGGAAAGCCCGAATCCGAACAAGCAAATTTCAGATATGGCACGGGATGTGGCGTCGGAGTTTTCCGCAACCACATATGCGTCTTCCATGGTTCGCGGCATCATCCAACTGACCGACTTTGTCCTTATGACAGTGCTCGGTGTGGTCGCGTCCCTGATTGTTGGGGGTGGCTATCTCTTTGACATGCAGATACCGCTTCTCTTGTCGATGCTCGGTGCCGGGATTTTTGTTCTCTTTCTCCTGGCAGCTGACGGGTATCAGATTCACGCGCTAAACTCCGTTGCACCGCAGATCGGCAAGGTTATTGGCGCTTGGACGCTGGTAACCATCCTGTTTTTGCTGATCAACTTTCTTTCTGGCACGCCCCTTGAAGAAAACCGTAGTTGGCTGGGTCTTTGGTTCATCGTTGGGATCGGTGCGTCCGGTGTGGCACGTGCCATCGAAAGCACGCTCATTCTAAGGTGGAAAAACAACGGGCGGCTCGAACGTCGGGCCGTCATCGTCGGAGGCGGCAAGCCCGCGGCCGATATCATTCAGACCCTCGAAAGTCAGGATGGCAACGACATCCGGATTTGCGGCATTTTCGATGACCGCGACGATGAGCGGTCTCCTGCGATCGTGGAAGGCTATCCGAAACTCGGCGACGTCGACGATCTGGTAGAATTTTCACGCCTGTGCAAGATCGACATGCTGATCGTGACGATTCCCGTCACCGCTGAGAACCGCGTTTTGCAGATGCTTCACAAACTGTGGGTTTTGCCGCTCGACATTCACCTCAGCGCGCATATGAACAAGATGCAGTTTCGCCGCCGGACATACAGCTATGTGGGCAAGCTGCCGACCGTTCCTGTCTTTGCCAAGCCGATTGCGCACTGGGGATCGCTGGGTAAACGGCTGTTTGACCTGTTCTTTGCCACCCTCGCTTTGATCGTTCTCTCGCCTGTGTTCTTGATCACGGCAATCGCCATCAAACGGGACAGCGAAGGACCGATCATTTTCAAGCAGAAGCGCCTCGGCTTCAACAATGAGGAAGTGGTCGTCTGGAAGTTCCGCTCTCTCTATCACAATCAGAGTGATCAGACCGCGAAGAAGTCCGTCACCAAGAATGATGACCGGGTGACCCCGGTCGGCCGTTTCATCCGTCGCACTTCGATTGATGAACTGCCGCAGCTGTTCAACGTGTTGTCCGGTACCCTGTCGCTCGTTGGTCCGAGGCCACATGTATCGCATCAACAAACCAATAATCGCCTGTTTGAAGAAGTTGCTGACGGCTACATGGCCAGACACAAGGTCAAACCCGGCATCACCGGCTGGGCTCAAATCCATGGCTGGCGCGGTGAAGTGGATGACGAAGAGAAGCTCAAGGAACGTGTCCAGCACGATATCTATTATATCGAAAACTGGTCGCTGGCGCTCGATTTCTACATTCTTTTCATAACGCCTTTCAAATTGCTGTCTCAGGAAAATGCTTACTGATCATAGGCTTCTCAAGTGATATCAAGCAGCGCGCGCTCCGGCGCGCGTTTGGCGTTCAGCGCTTGAAAGCATCAAAAACAGAAAGCTTGAGGATAATAGAAATTCCGTTCAAGAGATTGTTGCAAGCCGATGACATTGCGACTATAAAGCCCTCGTGTCGGAGCGTAGCGCAGTCTGGTAGCGCACTTCGCTGGGGGTGAAGGGGTCGTAGGTTCGAATCCTATCGCTCCGACCATTTTCTTCCCCCCAAAGCCTAGGTGGCATGGGACTATCCTTAGGGATATCCAACCAGCGCCACTGGCATCTGTCCCAAAATAGCTTGACATCGATGATTTCATCAACTCCACCTGTCGAGTTGATCGGGTCGTCGCGGCCGTTCAGCAGGTCATCGCGTCCATTCCCGGTTATTATGTCGTCGTCATCTTCACCGAACAGTTTGTCCGCCTGGTCTGACCCAACGATCGATCGTGACCGCCACCACCATAAAAGACAGTTCTGTTTGCTAAGCTTGTGTTTTCTGAGTTTGTCACCACCTTCACGTAGAGCGCAACATCCGAGCGTTTTCACTTTATTCGGAAGGTTAGTAATTAGTTATTCACCTAAACCAAACGTTTTTTGGTCATGCTAACTGTCTGTTACCGCCATGATGTCAAGGATAGCGGGCATATGGGGGTGAATAGACTATTGGCTCTGGTCTGCATCGTTTAAACCGCAGGCCATCCGCAGAGAGTGGTGTTGTTGATGAACCTAGATCTCATGCGTTTCAATCGGCTCACTGTCCGCGTGACAGCTTTGTTGATCGTGATGGTATCACTTTCAATCCTTGTGATGGCTCATCTGAGCTACACAAAGCTCCATGAAGTGACAGAGGACAACGCTTCGATCCGGATTGACCGGGCGGCGCGCGCCGCTGCGTCCATTTTCAGCCACAGTCTCGACCACGAATTCGAGATCATCCGGGATCAAATGGATAGACCTCAGGCGGTCCACATTGTATCCGAGACAGTCGAGACAGCCCTTACCTTTCGCCCTGAGCATGATGTGGTGCTCAAGGAAATCGGGATGACCAATCAGGGAGCAGCGAACCTGTTCAAGCTCAATCCCGAAACAATGAGCTTCGACCGCATCGCCACCACATTCCGCAGACCGGACGGCTCCATGCCGCCACCCATGTCCCTGTCTGAGGGCCACCCAGCCTATAAAAATCTGATCGCCAACAAGCCGTTCACTGGCGATGTTCCCGTCATGGGGCGATTGCGGCTTGCCTATCTTACTCCCATCCAGTCGCGCGAAGGTGCCGTAGCAGGCGCTCTGGCGGTCGACGTGGGATGGGTTGATGATCTTCATATAAACCGCATAGAAATGCAGACGTTGATCATCGGCTATGCCATCGTCATCCTGTTGCTCGTCGTGGGGGTCGGCGTATGGCAAATGACAGCCGAACTGCGTCCTTTGAAGAGACTTGTGCGCTTAGCAAACGATCTGGCGGCAGGAAAGAACACAGGTGATGTGCCCTTCACTGAGCGCTCCGGGGAAGTCGGCGCGTTGGCTCAGGGCCTGTCGCGTGTCGTCGAGATGCAACAAAAACTGAGCTATCTGGCCTACACCGACACTCTGACCGGACTGGGAAACCGCAGCCGATATCTGACCGATCTGCGTGAGGCCGTCTTGCAAAGCAAGAAAGGCGAGCGCGAATGGATGCTTCTGCACATTAACATCGATCGGTTCAAGGACGTGAATGTCGCCTTCGGTCAGTCAGTGGGCGATACGCTTCTGAAGTGCGTTGCCAAAGCCATCGAGGCAGTCGCAGGTAAAGAGGCTCTGATTGCGCGTCTTTCTGCTGATCATTTCACCGTTCTGCTACCACAGGACGGCTCGGGTAGCACTTCAAGCAACTACGGCGACCTGTTGCTGCGTCTTTGCAAGCCCATCGAACTCGGTTCTACCGAGGTTCACATGAGCGCCGCCATCGGCGTTGTCCATCTGGCACGCGATGCCGACACAGCCGATGATGCTCATTTGAAAGTCGATCTGGCCCTTCGTCAGGCGAAGGAAGACGGAGGCAACTGTTGCGCTGTTTTTGCAGAGGAGATGTATCTTGTCCTTCAGAGCCAGATAGAGCTTGAACGCGCTCTTCGCGAGGCAATAAGAAAACGGGCCATACAGCC
This sequence comes from Cohaesibacter sp. ES.047, assembly GCF_900215505.1. Taxonomy (NCBI): domain Bacteria; kingdom Pseudomonadati; phylum Pseudomonadota; class Alphaproteobacteria; order Hyphomicrobiales; family Cohaesibacteraceae; genus Cohaesibacter; species Cohaesibacter sp. ES.047. The sequence continues at coordinate 3,683,699 of NZ_LT907844.1, read as the reverse complement.
CTATTTCCAGCCCCAGTTCGATCCCTCAACCAATCAATTGACCGGCCTTGAGGCTTTGGCGCGCTGGCATCATAAAACCAAGGGCATGATCTCACCGGGAGCGTTCATCCCGATTGCGGAATCGACCGGACTGATCGTCGATCTGGGGACACTCATTCTCGACCAGACCTGCAGCCAAGCACGGAGCTGGCGCGATTCCGGCTTCGATTTCAAACATCTGGCCGTGAATGTGTCGCCTATCCAGCTCCTGCAACCGGACTTTCCCCATATCGTCCGAGGGCTTCTCGAAAAGTACGAACTGGCAGGAAGCAACATCTGCCTTGAGGTCACTGAGAATCTGTTTCTGGATCAAGATGAAGGTCATGTTGGGAGCATTCTGGATAGGCTCAAAGCGCTCGGTCTGCTCATTTCCCTTGATGATTTCGGCTCGGGCTATTCATCGCTGGGCTACCTCAATCGCCTTCCCTTCGATCAGTTGAAGGTTGATCGTACCTTTGTGATGAATGTCGACAAGGATCATAAGAACCAGCAGTTGCTCGCCGGCATTGTGACGCTGGGCCATGGTCTGGGTCTCACGATTGTTGCGGAAGGAGCCGAAACACGCGAAGAGGTCGATTGCGTTGCAAAGCTTGGCTGCAATTCGGTTCAAGGGTTTGCCTATGCCCATCCGATGCCTGCAAAAGACATCCCGGCAGCCTTGAAGGCCATTCAATCACAAGACCATATCATGACACGCAGGAGCGCCTGACGCGGCATTGCTGCGGCCGGAGAAGGGCCTGATTTCAAGACAGCCAAGCAAGCAAGTCAGCTCACTCCTCCATGCAGTCTGGCAGCGTCTCCAGACGTAAGTTTCTTGCCAGCAGGGGCTCTCTCCAACGCGATTTCAGGCCAAGCACAACCTTCGGTTATCGCTAGCAAAATCTCTTTTTTCGGGCTCGCGCAGGCGTGATCAAGCCCCGCCCTTTTAGTGGCACGGCATTTGCTTGGTAACCGTGTCGTGCATGAAAGGAATTGTCGATGAGCATTTTGAACAAGGAGGCCTTGATCAATCTTTATCCCGGTATTGCATTGGAAGATGCGATGCAGGTTGCACAAGTGGCATTGGAGGATTTTGGTTTTGACGTTTCGACTTATGATTTCTCACCCGTTCCTTTGACCTATGAAGGCAAGTTCATCTTCCCCACGGTCTATGACATGCGCAACGCTCCCAGCGACATGGTCGATCTGTGGTGCGCCGAACGTTACTATGAGCAGGATCCGGTGATGGATGCCTCGCGTGAGATCACGCGCCCTTTCACATGGACCTATGACGGTCGGCAAAGCGATGTGATGGAGAGAATTCTTGATGACAGGCATCAGCCGGTGATCAACTACCTGTGCGACACGGGCATGCGATGCGGTATCACCGTACCCATTCGTTGCCCCGATGGAGCGCTGGCCACATTTACCGCCATGAGCACGTCCAGGATCGACAATGCGGATCTTGATTATGCCGTCTCCTCAGTCGGTTATCTGGCTCATGCATTGCACGACGCGGTTATTGACGGCTTCGAGGATGACGCCTTTCTCACCCCTCATGTGTCCCTGACGAAGCGGGAACAGCAATGCCTTGCACTGTGTGGTCAAGGTCTGACTGCAAAGGAAATCGCCCATCATATCGACCGATCGATTCCCACCGTTACCCTGCATCTGACGTCGGCGACGAAAAAACTTGGTGCCCGCAACAGATTTCAAGCTCTCGTGATGGCATCACACTATCGATTGCTCGAAACGAGCCATCGGACACATTGAAAACCTATAAAATTCCATAGCTATTTTCGAAAGCCTTAGTGTGGTTTGCTTTACCTCTGAACCAAGAAATAAGAGGTACATGTCGTGGCGGATTTCGAAACACAAGAGGGTTTTTCTCCTTATCAGGGCTACCAGACCTGGTACCGCATTAGCGGAAATCTGAAATCCGACAAGCTGCCGCTGGTCATCGGTCACGGCGGCCCCGGCTGTGCACATTACTATGTCGACAGTTTCAAGGAACTGGCAAAGACTGGGCGCCCGGTCATCCATTATGATCAATTGGGCAATGGCCAGTCGACACACCTGCGCGAAAAAGGGCCTGATTTTTGGACAATTGACCTTTTTTTAGGCGAACTGGATGCATTGCTTTCGCATCTCGGCATTCAGGACCGCTATGCCTATCTGGGGCAAAGTTGGGGTGGAATTCTGGGGTCAGAACATGCAATTCAGCAACCTGAAGGCCTGAAGGCTCTTGTAATCGCAAACTCACCATGCTCTATGCCTGTTTGGCTCAAAGGTGCATCCGAGCTTCGTTCGAAGCTGCCTCAGGATGTTCAGGATACCCTGCTTTTGCACGAGACAGCTGGCACCCTTGACCATCCCGACTACAAGGCAGCGACGGAGGTTTTCTACGACCGCCATGTCTGCCGCATGAAGCCCCGTCCGGTAGAAGTCCAGAAGACATTCGATGTAATGGATGAAGATCCCACCGTATATCACACGATGAACGGTCCGACCGAGTTTCACGTCATCGGCACATTGAAAGACTGGTCTGCCGTTGGCCGTCTGCATCAGATCTGCGCGCCAACCCTCGCGTATCGCGGTGCCTATGACGAAGCTACCACCGAGTGTTTGCAGCCCTTCTGGGACGAAATTCCTGATGTGACTGCGCATGTTTTTCCAAATTCGAGTCACATGCCGCATGTCGAAGAAAAAGAAAGTTGTATGGCCGTTGTTGAATCCTTCTTGTCCAAATATGACAGCGAGTGAGCAATGCTAGGTCGCTATCGCTTTGTCCTGTTCCGCCCTTTTCAGCTGTTGCCGGTATTGTTCGGCATCTCGGTTGTTACCTTTATTCTCGTTCGGCTCATCCCGGGTGATCCGGCACGGGTGTTGCTCGGCACGCGTTCCACGCCAACGGCCATTGCCAAGATTAGGGCGCAGTACGGCCTCGATGAATCGATGCTGACGCAGTATTTCTATTTCCTCAAGAATCTTGCAAACGGCGAGATGGGGCGCTCAACCCTTTATAAGATTGACGTTCTGGATCTGATCCTGACGCGTATCGAGCCGACCCTCATGCTGGTGTTGTTATCGGTGCTGCTGTCCTTGATCATCGCCGTGCCTCTAGCCGCTTTGTCGGCTCGCAATCAGGGCCGTGCGGCTGACCATGTCGCCCGCATTCTGGTAACAGCCGGGCTCGGTTTTCCGCAGTTCTGGCTTGGGGTCATGCTCATCATTCTGTTTGCAATTCAGCTCGACTGGCTGCCAGTGTCTGGATATGGGCGCACCTTCTTCGATAAATTCACCCACCTTGTCCTGCCGTCGTTGACGGTGGCCCTGTCGCTGTCCTCGGTGATCACGCGCAGCCTCAGGTCTGCCATGATTTCCGGTCTCAGTTCGGATGTGGCCACAGCGGCCCGGGCCCGCGGGGTTTCGGAAAAAATGGTCTTCTGGCGCCATGTCGTGCCCAACGCTCTTGTACCAACCATCAACCTTCTGGCGGTCAACATCGGTTGGCTGATTGGTGGCACGGTCGTTGTCGAGAGCGTTTTTGCGCTGCCGGGCATGGGCCAATTGCTGGTTCGAGGCATTTTCTCGCGCGACTATATGGTCGTGCAGGGTGTAGCCATGGTGTTCGCGGTTGCGACCCTTTTGATCAACTTCGCGGCAGACATTCTGACAGCCGCCCTTGATCCGAGGGTGAAATTCTGATGACGAACACAAAGCATTCCTTTCTTACGCCCAACTGGCGCGCCATTCTGAGCAATCACAGCACCCTCACGCTGGGCTGTTGCATTCTGGCTCTGTTCGTCATTGCTGCGGTGTTTGCGCCTCTTCTGGCTCCTTATGACCCGATTTTGCAGGATCCAACGGCACGCCTTCATGCGCCGTCCCTGCTGCATCCGTTCGGGACCGACAACTTCGGACGCGACGTTTTCTCCCGCGTGATCTGGGGCGTTCGCATCGATTTGCAGATTGCGCTGATTGGCGTGCTGTTCCCGATGATCATCGGCACCCTGCTTGGCACTGTGGCCGGGTTCATGGGCGGCATTGTCGATACCATCCTGATGCGGATCATCGATATCGTGCTTGCCTTCCCCTTTTTGGTTCTGATGCTCTCCATCATCACCATTTTGGGGCCGGGCCTGACCAGTTTCTATATCGCAATGGCGCTTGTCGGCTGGGTGAGCTATGCCCGCCTGGTGCGTGCACAGATCCTTGTTTTGAAAACGATGGATTTTGCCGTTGCAGCCAAGAGCCTCGGCTTTTCGAAACTGCGCATCATGTTCCGTCACCTGTTGCCCAACGCCCTTACCGGTTCCATCGTCTTTGCGATGTCGGACGTCATTCTGGTGCTGCTCAACGGTGCCGCCATCAGCTATCTGGGACTGGGTGTTCAGCCTCCCGCCGCAGAATGGGGCATCATGGTTGCCGAGGGACAAGGGTTCATCTCACAAGCCTGGTGGATCACCTTCTTCCCCGGCGTGTCCATCGTCATTCTTGCCCTTGGTTTTTCGCTTCTGGGTGATGCCCTTGGCGACATGTGGGAGGCAAAGACATGAGCGCCCTTCTTTCGGTACAGGATCTTTCGGTTGAATATAAGGACCATCTTGAGACGCGGTCTCTGCTCAAAGACGTGACGCTAGATCTTGGCAAGTCTGAGATCGTCGGGCTGGTGGGTGAGAGCGGCTCTGGCAAGAGCTTGCTGTGCCGGGCTATCATCGGCCTGTTGCCCTCGCCCAAACTCTCCATCACCGATGGTGACGTGCTGTTGCAGGGCCGGTCTTTGTTGGCGCTTGATGAAAGCGCCATGACGCAAGTCCGAGGCGGGCGCATCGGCATGATCTTCCAGAACCCGACGAGCCATCTCGACCCGGTGATGCGCATCGGCGATCAGATCTGCGAAGGTCTTTTCCGGCACGGCACATACACCAAGGCTCAGGCGAAAACCGAGGCTGTCAGTCTGCTTGATCAGGTTGGCTTCCCCGATCCGGCACGCGCCTTTAGAAGCTTTGCGCATGAATTCTCGGGCGGCATGCGCCAGAGAGCCATGATAGCCATCGCTCTGGCCTGTGAGCCCGACATCCTGATCGCGGATGAACCAACCACCGCCCTTGACGTCACGGTTCAGGCACAAATTCTGGAGCTTCTCGTCGAGTTGCGGGAAAAACGGGGTCTCTCGATAATTCTCATCACCCATGATCTGGGTGTCGTTGCCCAGACCTGTGACAGGATCGCCGTCATGCAGGCCGGTGAGATCGTTGAGATGGATGAGAAGCGCAAACTGCTTGCCTCCCCTTCTCACTCCTACACTCGCACTCTGATCGCCTCCCATCCATCCTTTGATGCTGACGAAGCACCTCAGACAAGTCTGGCTATCGAAGACGATGAGCATTCGCTTGCGCCGATCTTCGAAGTTGATGATCTCGTAGTTGAATTCAATTCCGGCAAGGGCTGGTTCTCGAACAAGCAGTCGTTTCAAGCGCTCGCAGGTGTCAGTTGCCAGATCTTCCCGGGGGACACCGTCGGGATTGTCGGCGAAAGTGGCTCTGGCAAAAGCACGATGGCCAGAGCCATGATCGGCCTCACTCCGGTTACGGCGGGGCATGTGACCTATGATGGCTCGGTTTTGACGCTCAACAAGGATCTGGCTCTCAAACGCCTGCGCCGTGAAGTCGCGATGGTGTTTCAGGATCCCTACAACGCGCTCAACCCGCGCCTGACCGTCGAGGCCGCCCTGCGCGAGGTTCTGGAAACCCAAGGCGAGATTGCCAAGAATGCGATTAGCGCACGGATCGACGAGTTGCTTGATCTGGTCGGGCTCGACAGGAGCTTCAGGGACAGAAAACCCAAGAGCCTGTCTGGTGGCCAATGTCAGCGCGTTGGTATCGCCCGCGCCCTCGCCGTCAATCCCAAAGCGATCATTGCCGACGAATGTGTAGCGGCCCTTGATGTCACCATTCAGGCGCAGATCATTGCCCTGTTCAAAGACCTTCAGGAGAAGATGGGCCTTACGATCATCTTCATCGCCCATGATCTGGCGATCGTCAGAGAGCTTTGCGAAACCGTGATCGTGATGCATCACGGACGCATTGTCGAAGCAGGCCGAACAGAACACGTGTTCAACAATCCCAAACAAGACTATACCGCCAATTTGCTGTCCGCGATCCCCAACATCGATCCGGACAAGCCGATCGGCACAAAACTCGCCGCTCTCGCAGAATAAAACCAATAAAAATCGCTCAACAGAAGGAACTAACATTGATGCTTAAACGATTTACCCGAGTGGGACTTATAGCTCTTACCATGGCCATGGGAGCCGTCACATTGGCTGATGCCGCTGGCGTTCTGTCCATTGGTCGTCGTGAGGATTCCAGCACCTTTGATCCGATCAACACGGCTCAGAACATCGACTTCTGGGTGTTCATGAATGTTTATGACGTGCTTGTACGCGTCGATAAAACCGGTTCCAAACTCGTTCCCGGTCTGGCCGAAAGCTGGGACATCTCCGACGATGGCCTGACTTACACGTTCCATCTCCGGGACGCAAAATTCTCCGATGGCTCGCCCATCACCGCTGAAGATGCAAAATTCTCTCTGGAACGCATTCGCGATGATGAGCTTTCCCTATGGTCTGACGGTTACAAGATCATCGCCGACATGAAGACACCAGATGACAAGACGCTGGTCATCACCCTGTCTGAACAGTCCGCACCGTTCCTCTCCACGCTTGCGATGCCGGCAACCTCTGTCATTTCCAAGGCAGGCCTTGAAGAAATGGGTCAGGAAGCCTATTCCCAGAACCCGATTGCTTCAGGTGCCTTCACTGTCAAGGAATGGCTGCGCGGTGATCGTGTCATTCTGGCCAAGAACCCGGAATTCTGGCAGGCCGACACTGTAAGCCTTGATGGTGTCGAGTGGATTTCCATGCCAGACGACAACACCCGCATGCTGAGCGTGCAGTCCGGCGAGCTGGATGCAGCTATCTATGTGCCCTTCTCTCGCGTTGAGGAGTTGAAAGCCAACAAAGATCTGACCCTTCACATCGAGCCTTCCACCCGCGAAGATCATCTGCTGATGAACCATGAGCACGATTATCTCAACAACGTTCATGTCCGTGCAGCCATTGACTATGCGATCGACAAGCAATCCATCGTTGATGCCGTCACCTTCGGTCAGGCGACTGTTGCCAACAGCTATGTTCCGGCTGGTGCTCTTTACCACAGCGATGAAAATGGCGCTCGTCCGTTTGATCTGGAAAAGGCCAAGGCTGAACTGGCTGAAGCCGGTGTGTCCGACATTTCCCTCGACTATCTTGTGAATGCCGGCAACGAAGTCGATGAACAGGTTGCCATCCTCATCCAGCAGCAGCTGTCTGCAATCGGCATCACCGTCAATCTCATCAAGATGGACGCAAGCCAGACCTGGGATATGCTGGTTGATGGCGAGTATGACCTGTCCATGATGTACTGGACCAACGACATTCTCGACCCGGATCAGAAAACCACCTTCGTTCTGGGCCATGATGTCAACATGAACTACATGACCCGATACAACAACGAAAAGGTCAAACAGCTGGTTGCTGATGCCCGTCTCGAACTGGATGCGGACAAGCGGAAAGCGATGTATTTCGAAATCCAGAAATTGGCCAAAGCCGATGCCCATTGGATCGACCTGTTCTACAGCCCGTTCATCAACGTTAGCAGCAAAAACGTTGAGAATTTCTACCAGAACCCGCTCGGTCGGTTCTTCCTGGAAGACACTGTCAAGAATGCTGAATAAGGGAGTTTGATGTCGCGTACCGTGTCCCCCCCAAGGAAATAGCGGTACACTGATCATGTTTTAAAGGTTCAAACCAACACTTGATCAAAGGCACAAACAGAAGGCCGGCTGCTCACATATGGCAGCCGGCCTTTTTCATGTCTGGGTGGTGATGATTAAGAGCGCAAATTACAGACGGCGATAGGAAATCTTCCGGGCCAGCCAGCATCCGATTGTCAGGCTTTCGATTTTGCCCGATGTATCTCGTTTGGCCAAAACGGTCCAGTCACCCGGCGCGGGCGCATCCATGGAGCGCAATGTAACCATGACCCAGGCATCAGGACCAACCGGATGAATCCGCTCCATTATGCCCACCCCAAGAATTCCTTCGCAGCGCGCATAGAGACCGCCCCCCTCCGCCACGATCGTCAATGTCGCGTCGAGTTCGTCACAATAGTAACGCCCTTCGAGATCAGAATCCGGTGTGATAGGCTCAGTGGGTAGTGGCGTCAGGCTGGCTGTGAGGTTTTCGCCCGAACGTGTCATGGTCAGGGTCTCTCCACTGCGGGAAATGGCCAGTTCCTCACCTTTCAACCCCTTGTCGCCATCGCAAAATACGGCTTCTTCCGACGTGGAGTATGTCAGGACACCACCAGAGCGATTGCTCTTTATGCGGGCGAGCATGCCAGTTTCTTCACAAAGCCATTGGCCTTCCCACTCAAGTGGGATCGGGCTATGGCTTTCGGGCTGATGCCCGATTGCGGTGTGAAACAATGAAGCCGCAGCACCAAATGTATCCGCTTCATGGTTGAAAATCACCACGACCGACAGACGTTCTTCAGCACAATGCATGCGGAACGCGCGAAAGCCACGCAAGGCCCCTGCATGGCCGGTCACTTTCCGTCCAGCCATTTCCATATGTGCCAGCCCATAGCCATAGCTTGCGGGACTGCCATCTTTGAATGTTGGCTCGACCGAAAGACGCTGATAAAGACCATTTGGATCATCAACCGAGCTGTCGATCCAACTTTCATAGGCCAGCATGTCTTCCAAAGAGGCGGAAATGCCGGCATCACCGAACCAGTAAATACCGTTATCGGCGGGCATGAAACCGGTGGTCTCGCTACCTTCATACCCAACGACATCATCTGCCGGCACCCGGCTGTCTGGTGTGAGCGCAACGGTTTTCATTCCGGCTGGACCCCAGATGATCTCGTTATAGAGCCCCTGCAAAGAACGGCCGGTTTCTCGCTCGATCACTTCGCCCAGAAGCCGGAAGTTGCCATTGCAATAGGAATAGCTGGTGCCAGGTTCGAAGTGACAGCTTTTTATCCGATCAAACATTTTGAACGCATCATCGCGAGCAAAAGTCTGTTCCGCCTTGGCCCCTTGCAGAATGGTCAGAGCCCAATAGTCGCGCAAGCCTGACTGGTTGTCGGCCAGCTCCTTGACGGTCGGCAGCGTCCCTTTGAAATTGGGAAGAAGATCCGCCAATCGCTCATTCAGAGGCGTGAAGTCCTCGAACGCATGAAGCATGACACCACAGGTGAACTGCTTTGAAATCGAACAGATTGGCAAACGTGTTTTGGCTGACATTTTTCGGTGTGAGGAGAGATCTGAATAGCCCCATGCACGCGATGCAATAACCTTTCCGTCCTTAACGACACCAGCGACGCCGCCCGGGCCCCGATAACTATTGGGGAGCGCATCAAGGGCCTTTTCCAACTTGGCTAAATCTACCATGATCAATCCAAACTATTACAATGAAATCAGATAGATAGAATAGCAAAACACCTTTATGAAAACAATCATTTAAGGGCAAGAAACAGCGGCAAATCTTCCTCTTCTGAGGCATTGCTTTTCGGTTTTCGAGCGGAGACCGTCCAACTGCAAACGGTTGATCCCTCCCCAATGCATCGAACGCCCAAATCATTCGAATTTTAACGATCTGCATAGCGCTTTCTTAAAATCTGCGCTTTAAACTGCACGTCATGATCAACGCTCTGAACATCTCAACCGCAGGCATGCAAAATGCCGCCAACAGGCTCGAGGATATCGCTGCAGGTATCGCGAATCCTGTGCCGGACCGCACGCAACAGCCTGCTGTCAAGGCAGAGCGGGAGGTGAAACCCGAGGAACCGATTGCACCTGTCAGTGCATCGCCCAGTCTGGAGCCGGAACGTCTGGTTGAGTTGATCGAGACCGAGCAAGCCTTCAAGGCCAGTGCACTCGCAACCAAGTCAATCGTGTCGGCATCGCAAGAGCTGATGGAAGCCTTGCGCTAAAAACCTCAATTTATCAATATTTTATAGGAAATCAGTCGTTTCGCGCCTGATCGAGAAGCCGTTTGCATTCGAGCAATTCGAAAAGCGTGGATTGCAATCGGCGCACGTCATCGCGCGCGATGCCTTGATCTTCGGTCTTGGCGTGACCCTGCTGTGTGCTGTCTGCACGCACCCGAAAACGCGAGAACAGCCCGGTTCTCTGCTCTTCTTCCAACAAGCGCGCTCGGCCATCCTCCACACTGATCGAAGCACTTTCCCCGCGCAAAAACTTGGGGTCGCCTTCTCTCAGACCTCTAGGAGACGGGGGATTCTGAGCGGGGCCATTCAGGTCTGGCGCTGGAGTTGGTGCTTGTGGCGATGGCGCAAAGGCAGGTGCCGCCTGTTCATGGGGCACGAACGATTGTTGTGGGGGCGCTGCAGCCGGAGGAACTTGTGGCTGCGGGGCTTGCTGCTGAGGCTGGACCTGAGGTTGGTGCTGAGGTTGCTGGTCCGTTGCAGGCTCTGCAGGATAGGCATATGCCGCGCTGGCGGTGGGGCCCGCTTCCACTTTCCTTGCCGCTTGCGACAGCATCTGCTGAGCGGATGCTGGCGGTTGCTCTGCAGGATGATGATGAACCGGATATGGATGTTGCTGCGGTGGGGCAACGAACGGATGGCCGGGCGCCGGAGTGCCTTGCATTGGTGCTGTCGGCTCCTGCCGGGCCATTTGTGGCGCAGCGGTCTGGGGCGCTTGGGGCATCACAAGGGGTGGCCGCTGCAGCTCCAACTGGTTCGGTTCGGCGGCGTTGGCGTTTGCCGGGTGCACAGGAGACGCTTCGCCCTGTTCCCCTGTGCTGGCCTGCACATCACCAGCAGCCCCGTCCTCATTGACCGTGTCGATCACATGGCGCGCACCCTGTTCCTTGAGAATGCGCTGAACGCCCTTGATGGTGTATCCTTCATCATAGAGCAAATGGCGAATGCCGCGGAGCAGATCCACATCATCGGGGCGGTAGTAGCGCCTGCCACCGCCGCGTTTCATGGGTTTGATTTGTGAAAATCGCGTTTCCCAGAACCGAAGCACGTGTTGAGGCAGGTCGAGGTCTTCCGCGACTTCACTTATTGTTCGGAATGCATCAGGACTCTTGCGCAAGCTATTCACCTAACACGCTTTTCCACCGCTATCAGTGTATTTTTGAATATAGTTATCGCAGGCGAGCATCACTCACTCGTCAAACGAAGACTCACGTCTCAAAACGAATTGATATTCAAAATGATCCGACCCAGACAGTACCGCTCTTTGTGTTGATATCAGGGCTATTTGGGCGCCAGAGAGTCGTTGATCTTCTTCTTCAGAACGTTGGAAGGCTTGAACACCATGACACGTCTCGGGGAGATGGGCACCTCTTCACCGGTCTTTGGATTGCGCCCGACCCGTTCGTTTTTGTCGCGCACGAAAAAGGTGCCAAAGGAAGACAATTTGACCTGCTGGCCTTCAACGAGGCAGTTGCTCACTTCTTCCAGTACCATTTCAACCAGTTCGGCGGATTCCGTGCGGGAAAGCCCGACCTTCTGATAGACAGCTTCGCACAAATCTGCGCGCGTTACCGTTTTGCCCCCCATGTCATAGTCCTCTTATTATTTAGCTAGATTTCTCAATGACTCATCTAATCAGTGAAGGGTATTGCTGTAATGCGAATCCGTCAACTGTCGTGATGCGTAAAAATGGTGCGGACATGGTAGCATTGTGTCGCAAAGAGCGCCATTGTGAAAACAAGCGGAACACAATCCCGTACAATTCTGTTCAGATATGTTTATGAAAGCCTGAATCCTACCAGCGCAGCAGCACGGATCCCCATGTAAACCCGCCACCCATCGCCTCGAACATGACCAGATCACCTTTCTGGATTCGTCCGTCGAGAACAGCTTCATTCAAAGCAAGGGGTATAGAAGCAGCCGAGGTGTTGCCGTGCCGGTTGACCGTGACCACCACCTTCTCCTGTGGGATCCCGAGTTTTCTGGCGCTGGCATCAATGATGCGCTTGTTGGCCTGATGCGGGACAAACCAGTCAAGATCATCCGCTTTTACACCAGTCGCTTCGAAGGCATCGGTAATGACGTCGGTGATCATGCCGACCGCATGCTTGAAGACTTCTTTGCCTTCCATGCGAAGGTAGCCCGTCGTCTTTGTGGTCGATGGGCCTCCGTCAACAAAGAGCTTGTCCTTGTGGCGGCCATCAGAGCGGATGTGGCTGGTCAGAATGCCCCGGTCGGACACGTTGCCTTCCCCCTCCTCGGCTTGGAGCACGACGGCACCTGCGCCATCGCCAAACAGCACACAGGTGGTCCGGTCCTCAAAATCAAGAATACGGGAGAATGTCTCGGCGCCAATCACCAGCGCCGTTTTCGCCTTGCCGCACTGGATGTAGAGATCGGCAGTGGAGAGCGCAAACACGAAGCCGGAGCAAACAGCCTGCATGTCAAAGGCCGCACCATGGTTGATACCAAGCCTGTTCTGAATTTCAACAGAAGTGGCCGGAAAGGTATTGTCCGGCGTTGCTGTCGCACAAATAATCAGATCAACGTCCTGGGCATCGATACCGGCATGCTCAAGCGCTGCCCGTGCAGCGTTGTAGCCTAGGTCTGATGTATATTCGCCTTCGGCAGCAAAATGCCGTTGTTCGATGCCGGTCCGCTGACGGATCCATTCGTCTGACGTATCGACTGTTTTGGCCAACTCGTCGTTGGTAACACAATTTTCTGGCAAGTAGGATCCGGATCCTACAATGACGGACCGTAACACGCTCACTTATGCGTTCTCCTCGTCAACCGCGATGCGGTTTTTATGATAAACAGACAGATCCTGTTCAATTTTTTCGGTTAGGCCATTTCTGACCATGTCGTACGCGAGACCGATTGCGCCGGCGAACCCTTCACCATCGGTGCTGCCGTGGCTCTTGATCACGATGCCATTGAGACCAAGAAAGACGCCGCCATTCACCTTGCGCGGGTCCATCTTCTCCCTCAATCGGTCAAAGGCAGACTTGGCAAACAAATAGCCGATTCGAGACATCAGCGTGCGGGTCATTGCGGAGCGCAGATATTCACCCAGTTGCTTTGCCGTACCTTCTGCTGTTTTCAGGGCGATATTGCCCGAGAAACCTTCGGTCACGACGACGTCGACCGCGCCGGTGCCCAGATCATCGCCCTCGACGAATCCCTTGTAGTTGAGATGGGGCAAGTTGAAATCGCGCAGCATGCGCCCTGCTTCCTTGACTTCATCCAGACCCTTGACGTCTTCCTCGCCGATGTTCAGAAGTCCAACGGTTGGACGATCAATGCCAAACAGCGAACGCGCCATCGCGCCACCCATCATGGCAAAATCAAACAACTGTTGGGCATCCGCGCCGATGTTGGCCCCCACATCAAGCACAACGCTCTCGCCGCGCAGGGTTGGCCAGATCGCAGCGATCGCCGGACGCTCGATGTCGGCCATCGTACGCAGGCAGAATTTTGACATGGCCATCAGAGCGCCAGTGTTTCCTGCAGAAACGCAGACATCCGCTTCGCCGATTTTGGTGGCTTCGATCGATTGCCACATGCTCGACTTGCCGCGACCACGACGCAAGGCCTGACTGGGTCGTTCATCCATCTGGATGACAATCTCGCTGTGATGAAAGACGCTGGCCTGTTTCACACGGGGGAAATTCTCGAGCAACGGTTCGACCTGATCCTTGTCGCCGTAAAGCACATAGCGAATGTCCGGGTGTCGGACGAGCGCGATGTCGGCTCCTTCCAGCACAACGGACGGCCCGTTGTCGCCCCCCATCACGTCAAGCGCTATATTGATTGAATCGGCCATTCTTACTTCTCTGTGCGGCTTTGATCATCCGACCGGATGGTTGGGTGATAGCGTTAAAACTGGTCAAAAACAGGACACCTGCCCAAAAGTCATGCGCTGTTGCAACAGACCCGGTGGACAATATCTGTTTCCCGAGAAGAAACAACCGCCTTCTTGGTGAAACTGCCCAAAGGCCCTAGTTCTGATCGTCTTTTGTCAATTTGTCCTTGAGGCCGGCAAGTGCCGCAAAAGGCTTGTCTTCGGTTGCCTTGGCGGGATCATCTTCGAGATGACCATCAAATTCCACTCCGGGAACACGCGGATAGTCATCAAGCGCCATGGTGAAGAATTCTTCGGCGTAGCGTCCCACATCGATCTCATCACCGGAGAAGGTTTCGGGGGGATCCTCGCCTTCCGGATCGACCACCATTTCACCGCCGGATTCGGCATTGTTCGGACGCAGGGCATATTTGGATCCTTCGGGAACCAGCGTCAAAAACAGGGGTTCGTCGATGGTTTCCGGAACTGGCTTCAGCGTTACGACACAGGCCTGCTCGACCTCGCCCATTACGCGCCCTTCGATCCTTGCGCCAGTCTTCTTCCAGGGCAAAACCTTGGCGTCAATGGCATAGGTGTTGACTGCCAGGACGCCCAGACGCTCGCGCAATGCTTCACGCACTGCGGCATCAGCGGTGACCTTCACGGTTTCACCCAAACTCTTGAGCCGTGGGATCGTTACCGGGAGTGACAGGACGGGGTCTATGATGGGGGCGTCTTCCATCTTGTCTTTCCTTGTCATGGGTTCAACCCTTCCTTATTGCTCTGACGCGGTGGTTCGTTTTCATTCTTCTTCTGCTACAAATGCTGCATCCATGGCAATGGACTGACAGATATTTATGGGAGTTTTCCGTATGGTTCTGTCTTGTTTGGCCGTATTTCAAACGGAGCCCGGCGGTCACGCTCAGGTGTTGTGGTCTGGCAACGACGCAAATTCGATCTTGCCGGATGCAAAATCTTCAACGCTCTGACCGTCAAGCTCAGTTGCACTGGCAAATACATAATTCGCCATTTTCCGGGATTCAACGGTTACATCCTGTGATCGCGCAAAGACATTGCGCTCGATCGCTTCTGCCAGTCTTTCCTCACTATCGGCGCGTGCTGCGTCATAGGCTTCCACGCGGCCATAGAAATGTTGGGCCATCTTCTTGATTTTCTTGGGCACCGAGAGGTCGCCGACACCGCGCTCCCGCAGGGAATCATCCATATCGCGGAAGAAGCGATCAAACACCGCCTGTCCCAGTGTCTTGGCTGCGCTGTCTTCCTGCCGCAGGCGATAAAGAAGCATATAGGCATGAAGGACAATCATTTCGAACCGGCCATTGGTGGAATCTTCCACGCCATAGTCCAAATAGAACTCCGGTTGCCTCGCCTGTGCCACGATTGCCTCATAGAGTTCCGCAGCAGCTTTTTCCCGGTCGGTTTCCTTGCGGAATAGTCTAAAGATCATCAGCCTGCCTGTTTGAACCTTAATTTCTTGCTGGCCTGATGCATTGCCTCGTAAAGGTCGGGCAAGAACAACAAGCGAATTGAACACATTCCTAACCGATATGGGATAGGATTTGCCAGAATTCATTGCTCCTTTTAGCAACAAAGATTGCATTTGAGGAGCAAAACGGATACCGATCAAGACCAAAAGTGACCCGCCGGGGCTCAAGTTACCATTCGGCGGCAATCTGACTGGAACAGTTACCATCAGGAGTATCAGGCTCACATGCGCAGTTCGAGCTTCAAGACCATGGAAAATGGCACATCATCCAGCAGTCGTTCATCTTTTTCCTTGCGCTCTGCCTGCCTTGCCGCTGCGTGCTGCGGCAGCTTGCTGTTGGCCGGATGCATGACGGAAACCACGTCGGTGCACGGCTTTGTTCCGTCCGACTATACCCTTGATCAGATCGTCGAAGGTTCCAGCCGCGAACAGGTGTTACTGACGCTCGGATCGCCATCAACGACGGCTGACTTTGGCAACGAAGTTTTCTACTATATTTCTCAGACGCGCAAACGTCCCGTTGCCTTCATGAATCCCAAGCCCGTCGACCAGACCGTTGTTGCCGTCTATTTCGATGAGGAACAAAGGGTTTCGCGGACCATCAAATATGGTCTGAAAGATGGCAGATTGTTTGACTTCACCAATCAGGTGACACCGACCGGCGGTGAAGAAGTCAACTTCCTCAACCGCATCATGAGCAATGTCGGACCGCAGATTGGCGGCTGATTCCTCCAGATCGCATTATGCCGAATGATATCAGGGCTCTCGCATTTGATTGCGAGGGCCTTTTCTTTTGGTCATTCTGGGAATGCAGACGCCGTGCGATCAGAAATGCTCGTAGGAAGGGTGGTCAGTCTGTGGTTTCACATTGCCCTTGGCATCAACGCAGTTGACCCCTGCCCCGTCGCGCACCCGTCCAATACGGGTAACAGGCACAGTGAGTTCTTCAGCGTGTCTCTCGATGCTGTCCCGCATTGTCGGACTTGCCGTGAACAGAAGTTCATAGTCGTCGCCACCATAGAGCACGCGATCAAACAGGGTTTTGTCCTGCTCCAGGGCGCTTTTGGCCGCGTTGGACAGAGGAATGGCCGCCTCGTCAATTTCAAGACAAACACCAGCGGCTCGCGCCATCTTGCCCGCATCACCGACCAGACCGTCTGATATGTCCATGGCCGCCTTTGCTGTGGCTTTGAGCAACGTTGCGCATTCGGTCCGGGCTTGCGGAAGGAGAAAGCGATCAAGCAGCCAGGCCTCTTGGTCCTTGCTGATGCGGCCGGAAAGTTCACCCTTGCGCACCATAAGCCCCAGCGCTCCGTCGCCGATGGTTCCTGTCGCATAAAGATCATCGCCGGGGCTCGCATTCGGGCGCACAATCGTGCGGTCTTTGGGCACCGTTCCAAAGGCCGTTACAGAAAGGATGAGACGCTCCGGGCTTTTCACCGTATCGCCACCAAGCAGGGGAAAATTGAACGCGTTCTGGTCGAGCCTCAGTCCCTCGCAAAAGGCTTCAAGCCAGCTTTCGGTCCAATCGGACGGCAGACCCAGTCCGAGCAGATATCCCAATGGCTTCGCCGCCTTGGCAGCCAAATCCGAGAGATTGACGCGCAACGCCTTGCGCGCGATGTTGACGGGATCATCGTCCCGAAAGAAATGAACATCGGCAACGATCATGTCCTTGGTGATGACCAGCTGCGTGTTGTCTGGAACGGTGAGGAATGCCGCGTCATCCGTCAGCCCGAAGGAGGCATCTGGATCGCAAAGAGGGGCAAAATAGTGCTCGATCGTTGCGCTTTCACTGCGCCGGACGGCCTTGTCTGCCATTCCCCTCAATGCCTTTCCCATCCATGTCTGCCCGCAATCAGAGTGCGGTCAGCGTCATTGTTTTGTGGCTGATGGTTTGTGCTTGACTTCATCGGGCCGAACTTTGCGCGCCAGCGCATCAAGGACGCCATTGACCATGCGGGGTTCCTCACCTTCAAAGAAGGCTTTGGCGACATCCACATACTCGGTCAGGATCACAGCGGCGGGCACATCTTTGCGGCTCTCCAATTCATAGAGGCCGCAGCGCAACAGCGCCCGCATGGTGGAATCGATTCTGGCAAGCGGCCAGCCTTTTTCCAACGCGAAGTGGATCATCGGATCGAGGGTACGCTGTTCACGCACCACACCGCAGACGAGATCCTTGAAATAGTCGAAATCCGCCGGAAGGTAGAGCTCTTCGTCCACTTCCTTGCCGAGCCGATAGAGTTCAAACTCTTGCAACACGTTAGTTAGCGGTGTTCCGCCGATGTCCATCTGATAAAGGGCCTGGACGGCGCCCAGACGGGCCGATCCGCGCTGATTTGCGGTGCGTACCGGTTTATCCTGCTCGCTCATTCTTCAATACCGAATTTTGATCGGAGCTCCACCATAGCCAGTGCGGCCTGTGCGGCGGCTCCACCTTTGTTCTTGTCGCTCACACGGGCACGCGCCCAAGCCTGATCGCCATTTTCGACGGTTTGAATACCATTGCCGACAGCAATGCATCCTTCCACCGAAAGGTCCATGATGGCGCGTGCGGATTCATTGGAGACAATATCATAGTGGGATGTCTCGCCACGGATCACGACGCCCAGAGTGACGTAGCCATCATAGTCATTGATGCCTTCTTCAACCGAGGCAAGCGCCATGGAAAGAGCGGCGGGGATTTCCAACACACCGGGAACCGCAATCCGCTCGTAGGAGGCGCCAGCTTCGTCCAGCGCGGCCATTGCGCCGCGGGCCAGTTCATCCGCCAGATCCTCATAGAACCGGGCTTCGATGATCAGAATATTCGTGGCTTTGTCGCTCATTGACGTGATCCCATAGACTTAATCGGCGAAGTGCCGTGAGCGCGTGTCAAATCATGTCCGGGCTGGTTTGTCCAGTCCTATTTGCGAGTGCCTCGGGCAAATTCCAAGCTGCGGATGGTCCGGTTGCATCAGCTCGGTTTGTATTCGCTCAGCCGCGCGATATAGCGCGCCATCATGTCCACCTCAAGATTGATCTTGTCGCCGACCTGCTTTTCACCAAATGTGGTGTGAGCGATGGTATGGGGAATCAGAAAGATGGTAAAGTCATCCCCGTCAACGTCATTGACCGTCAACGAGCAGCCATCAAGGGCGACTGAGCCTTTTTGTGGAATGAAACGGGCAAGCTGATCCGGGGCGCGGAGCTTGTAGAACACGCTGTCTGGGTGATCGACACGCTCGACGATCTCTGCCATGCCGTCCACGTGGCCCAGCACCAGATGCCCGCCCAATTCATCACCCATCTGCAGGGAGCGTTCGAGATTGAGTTTGCGTCCAACTGCCCATTCGGAGGCCGTGGTCAGGTCAAGTGTTTCCTTGGCGGATTCGACCACAAAGAAGTTGCGCCCGTCATCCATAGCCCCCGCCTCGATGACGGTGTGGCAAACGCCGCTGCAAGCTATTGAAGCGCCCACGGCAATGGTCTTGGGGTCAAAATGTGTCGCAATGCGAACGCGCTGGCCAGCCGGAATGTCTTCGCGTACCACGACTTCACCGACGTCCGTAACAATACCTGTAAACATAAGTCTTTATTTCCTCTGATATAATGCGGAAAGACTAGCGGCTCGCACATAAGTCTGCAAGCGATCCGTACCAGCGTGTTTTGTTCTCTCCAAAGAAAGCCCGGCTGCCTGAAGCATCGCGTCGGGATCATCGCCCAGCCCCTTCAGCCCGTGCTCACCAACCGTCTTGGAGCCACGGTAGAGATGAAACTCATCAACAAAAGCCCCTGTCAGCAGAGCTTCAGCAAGCTTTGCTCCGGTTTCGGCAAAGAGCCGATTGATGCCCCGGTCTCCAAGCAATCGAAGAGCTGCGTCAAGGTCCACCCTGCCCTCTTTATCTGCTTCAACCAGATGCACGGTGCAGCCATGGTCTTCGAGCAGCAAGGCCTTTTCCGTTGAAATTGCACCTGTAGTCAGGATCATCACCGGCACGTCCCGTGCCCCATGCACCAGAGCGCTGGTCTCTGGTGTACGGCCCTTGCTGTCAAGGATGACACGGAGCGGAGAGCGATGCTCAAGCCCCGGGAGACGCACGGTCAGGCTCGGATTGTCAACAAGAACCGTCTCAACCCCAACAAGGATGGCATCAGCTCTTGCCCTCATGGCATGGGTATGGCGCTTCGCCTCAACACCCGTAATGGGATAGTTGCCGACGCCCTGCTTGCCGATCATTCCATCTGGAGACAGGGCCATTTTGGCTTCAAGCCAAGGCGTCCCTCGCGTTATCCGAGACAAAAAGCCGGCGAGATTTCGATGGGCGACGGGTTCCAAAAGACCCGTTTCGACAAGGATACCGGCCTCCCTCAGCATAGCAAAACCGAGCCCTGAAACGCGAGGATCCGGGTCCGGGTGGGCACAGACGACACGGGCGATCCCCGCCTCTATCAAGGCTTCTGCGCACGGTGATGAGCGTCCATGGTGTGAACAGGGTTCGAGCGTCACATAGGCAATTGCGCCTCTGGCAGCAGCACCGGCCTCGGCTAGAGCAACACGCTCTGCATGCGGTCGGCCACCTTGCTGTGTCCAGCCTATGCCCAGAATGTCCGTGTGGTTGGGATGATGGCGAGCGATCACGCAGCCGACGGCGGGATTGTCACCCGTCGCGCCAGCAAAGCGGGCCCCGAGCCGTAGGGCCAGATCCATCAATTGATGATCGGTCAAGGCTTGTGAGACCTGCTGCATCCTCATCCCTTGTTCGTCACGATCTGCCAATCGAAGCGAGGGGGACCCTGCAGGCTAGTCTTCGTCCTGCCCGGGATCGTCCTCGTCCTGATCGGATGACATTTCGTTGAGCATGTCCGAGAAGTCTTTTGCCTCCCGGAAATTCTTGTAAACCGAAGCAAAGCGAATATAGGCGATTTCGTCGAGACCTTTAAGCCCTTCCATCACCAGCGTGCCGATATGCTCGGCCTGCACCTCCGCATCCCCCGTGCTCTCAAGCTGGCGAACAATGCCCGAGACCATACGCTCGACTTTTTCGATATCGACGGGACGTTTGCGCAACGAGACCTGAACGGACCGCATCAGCTTGTCGCGATCAAAGGGAACCCGACGTCCGGTGCGCTTGACCACCGACAATTCGCGCAACTGTACGCGCTCGAATGTGGTGAAACGCCCGCCGCAGCCGGTACAGACCCTGCGGCGGCGAATGGCGGTGTTGTCTTCTGTAGGTCGAGAATCCTTCACTTGTGTGTCATCACAACCGCAATAGGGGCATCTCATGGCTCGACCTCTTCGGTATTGCGCTGGCACCGGCCAGTCATGGGGCGATGCCAGCGTTGGAAACGCTTTTAGAGATCCGTGTAGATCGGGAAACGGTCGGTCAGTGCGATGACCTTTTCCTTCACCGCTGATTCCACGGCTCCATTGCCTTCTTCCCCATTTGCGACAAGGCCGTCAAGGACTTCAATGATCAATTGTCCGATCTGTTTGAACTCCTCAACACCAAAGCCGCGCGAGGTGCCTGCCGGGGTACCAAGACGGATACCGGAGGTGATGGCAGGCTTTTCGGGATCGAAGGGAACGCCGTTCTTGTTGCAGGTGATGTAGGCCCGCCCCAGAGCAGATTCCACGACTTTACCGGTCAGGCCTTTGGGGCGCAGATCAACGAGCAGCAGATGGTTGTCGGTACCGCCGGACGACAGTTCTACACCACCGGCATAGAGCGTGTCGGCCAACGCGACAGCATTGTCCTTCACTGCCTGTGCGTAGACCTTGAATTCCGGGGTCAGCGCTTCACCGAACGCAACGGCCTTGGCCGCGATGACGTGCATCAGCGGTCCACCTTGCAGACCCGGGAAGACTGCCGAATTCACTTTCTTGGCAATATCAGCGTCATTGGTCAGGATCAGACCACCGCGGGGACCACGCAGGGTCTTGTGGGTGGTTGAGGTCGCGATATGAGCATGCGGGAACGGGCTTTCATGCAGTCCCGCTGCCACGAGGCCAGCAAAGTGAGCCATGTCGACCATCAGGTAGGCGCCAATGGAATCAGCAATTTCGCGGAAACGTTTGAAATCGAACTCGCGGCTGTAAGCGGAGCCACCGGCGATGATCAACTTCGGTGAATGTTCTTTTGCCAACTCTTCGAGCTGTTCAAAATCAATGCGGCCGTCCTGCTTGCGCACGCCATACTGGATGGAGTTGAACCATTTGCCGGACTGGTTGGGCTTTGCACCGTGGGTCAGGTGACCACCAGCGTCAAGACTCATACCCAGGATGGTATCACCCGGCTTGATCAGCGCCATGAAGGCGGCCTGGTTGGCCTGCGAACCGGAGTTGGGCTGAACGTTTGCGAATTCGCAACCGAACAGCTTGGTAACGCGTTCGATCGCCAGATCTTCGGCAACGTCTACATGCTTACAACCACCGTAATAGCGACGGCCCGAATAGCCCTCGGCATATTTGTTGGTCATCACCGAGCCCTGCGCTTGCAAGACGGCTTTGGAGACGATGTTTTCCGAAGCGATCAGCTCGATTTCGTGCTTTTGGCGACCGAGTTCATCCTCGATTGCCTTGGCAATGGCCGGGTCGGCACTGGCGAGATCACGTGTGAAAAATTCCGGGAAAATGGCTCCCGATTTGGTTTCGGTTGCGGACATGGAACCTACCCCTTCTCTTGACGAGAGCGTATCCACTGCGCTTGGATCACCAAGAGGACGGGATACGTTTCTTTTCGCATTGAACAGCAATTCCAGCGACAAGGTCACCGGAACAGCCTAGCTGACTTGAAGCGCCGTCTTGCTTGAAGAAACCGTTATTCTTCCGACAAGACCGGGCGTGATCGGGTGATGCAAAAGACATTGATCCGAAGGCCCTTTGCTACCACAAATGCCCACTCTCTGTCTGCCATCAATATCTGAGTGGATGTCAACGCAATGGACACATTTCAGCATCATTATGTACTAAAAATGCGATCCGACTGCAGAGACATCAATCCGAATTAGCACAGTCGTTTTGCAAACCCAAGCGGATTTCACTCTGTGTCACGCGTTACGAAATGAATTCTATTTAACAATTGGAGAGGCCCTAGTGTCCCAATTGCTTCAGCCGCATCTTGAGCTTGCGCACGGCAAGGTTCTGAAGCTCGAGTCGCGAGACCGTTTTCGGGCCAAAAACGGTCACTTCAACGCCAGTTGCAGCGTCAACGGCAACCGCCTTCATTTGCGGGCCGATGACGAAGAACTCAATGTAGATTTCACCAGCGTTTGGTGACACCATAAGGTTGGCTCCCGCCTATTATTGCTGTATCTGGCCGCTTTGGGCGACAACCGGGGTCATGGCATTGAGACCATCACGGTTATAGATGTCTTCGCGGAAATGGATCATGCCACCCGAGGTCGCCCAGGCAGTGATGTAGGTCATGTAGATAGGCACCTTGCCACGAACCTTGACGTCTTCTCGCTCACCGGAGCGGATAACATCGTCAATGGCCATGCGATCCCAACCAGGGGTGTCTTCCAAAACCCAAGTCACAAACTCTCGCACGTTCTGAACGCGTACACAGCCCGACGAGTGGAAACGGTAGCTGTTGCCAAACAGAGTCTTTGAAGGCGTGTCGTGCAGGTAAACGGCGTGCGTGTTATGAAAGTTGATCTTGATGGACCCCATGGAGTTCTTGGCACCCGGCTCCTGACGGAACTGGTAGTTGAGGGCGTCATCCGTGGTCCAATCCACCTGAGTGGCATCAAGCTCGACGTTGTTCTTCAAGTCCCGGATCTTGATCTTGTTGTCGCGCAGATAGTTGCGATCCTTCTGCATTTTTGGGATCAGATCCTTGAGAATGATGCTTTTGGGAACATGCCAATAGGGATTGAAGTTGATTTCATGGATGCGCGATTTCAGAACCGGGGTCTGACGGTCGATCTTGCCAACGACGCCAGTGTGGCGAGAATGCACGAAGCCGTTTTCCACCGTTTCAATTTCAGCAGCCGGGATGTTGACCATAACGTATCGGTCGCCGAGATAACCGGACATCGAACGGACGCGGACCAAGTTGGTCTCCAACTGGCGCAGGCGAATTTCGGCCGGCACATTCATGGCTGCAAGCGTATCATTGCCGACGATGCCGTCGGGATCGAACCCATGCCGCGACTGAAAGCGCCTTACGGCAGCATCGACATAGGAATCAAATACATCGCTCACACCGATATCCTGCTTGAGATCACCGGACATGGTGAGCCTCTGCCGAAGGATATTGACAGCGTTCGAGCGCATGCCGATGCGCATCGTTTGACCATCAGGAACAATTGGCCATCCGCCTCGCTGCACGATGCCATAGTAGAACTGCATCGCGTTTTCGATGTTCTCGGCGGTGGATTTCGACAAGGTCGGCTCTGCAGACCGTACCGCGGCGACCGTCTGACCGGGCGTATCGAAACGATCCCCCCACTCGACCTGGTTTTGTCGAATCACATCATCGATCGGATTGATGGCCTGAGCCCATACCGGGCTCGATGCCGTGACCGCAAAGCCAGCAAGCAAAGACCCACTTGCCGTGAGGAATGTGCGGCGGGACGTCCCGGCGTCAGAGCCGAAATTGCAGTCTTCGGGGGTGGACATCTTTTTGGTCTTGATTACCACTTATCACTCCATCGTTCGATTGATCATCCCACATTCGGGGACGTATCGAACCTTGCATTGGTCAATTCTGTTCCGTTCAACTCATAAACACATGGAATCACGATACTATGACTCGGGCAGTGCTTGGCAACACATTGCTTCCCGATGCTGTCACTTCCATGTGAATGATATACTCTCATAACAATCCCAAACACCTTTGGTTCCGTACATTAGCCAAGGATGCTTGTCGTTCTCAGCCCTAAGGTCGAGCATGCCGAGCATTGCGATTGGGATACGACGCGTCCCGAAACGAACAGAAACGTCGTTCGAGAGTTTGTGATGCTCCAGCGATGCCAAGGGAATGTGGCAAATTCAGGATGAACGCAAGATGAACCGGCCTGCCGCTTGTTAACGTTGGCGGGTATGACTTTTTTGCAACAGAAGTGCAGAGGAGGCTTAAGACTCTCGTTTGTGGCCGATTATTTCTGACAGCAGCAAGGGCCCTGCCCAAAACGATAAAAGCCCCGCAGGGGAGCAACCCTGCGGGGAACTGGTCATGAGGTCAGTTTCTGAACGTGCACGTCGTCGGCACTTGTGTCGCGTATCATACCGGACGATTTCGTTGTCCACGTTGTCGTGTTGAAGGCCAGGCCTTCATATCTCTGCCAAGCGCGTCGGCAGAAACTAGAGCCGGTACAGGATCTGGTCGGTCCAGAAGCGTTCCAGTCGCTGAAGTGATTTGTTCAGCGCGGCAAAGTCTTCCGGCGCGATGCCTCCAACCTGCTGGATCGTGGCGATGTGGCGCTCGTAGAGCTCACTCACGATCTTGCGGATCTCAAGTCCTTTATCGGACAGGGAAATGCGGACCGAGCGGCGATCAACACGTGAGCGCTCATGATTCACATAGCCCATGTCGACCAGTTTCTTGAGGTTATAGGATACGTTCGACCCCTGATAGTAACCACGGGAGCGAAGCTCACCTGCCGTTACTTCGGAATCGCCAATGTTGAACAGGAGCAAAGCCTGTACGCTGTTCACGTCTGTCCGGCCGCGGCGTTCAAATTCATCCTTGATCACATCAAGAAGTCTGCGATGGAGTCGCTCCACCAAACGAAGGGCATCCATGTACAGCGGCTGAAGATTCATATCTTCTTCGGTCTGGCCAGTCGTGTCCACTGCTCTCTGTGCTGTCATCATTCTACTGAGCCTCACATTTTTTTCTGTCTGACTGCTGGCGGTTTCCCCGCTTCTTGTGTGACATTAGCTCGCCAGACATAAAAACTGCTTAAATAACTGCCTTAACAAACACTTAAGTGCAAAAAAGCCAGCATTTTGGCGCGTCGACTTGGAATGGTGGTAAACAGTAAGTTATAGTTTTCGTTTCCGGGCTCATTTTCTAAGTACTTGTACCGCCACCCTCATACGATTCTAAGGTGCCAGGAATCTACAGCCCGCCATGATGCTCTGCCAAAAAGGCTTCATTAAGCACATTTGCACCGTCTCCGAGGGGCGTGTTAACGCCTTCAGACGTGCTGACAGATGCAATAGAAACGATATTGAAAGGCTGCGTTTCGCCAGCGCGACAGCTATTCGGCTTGGTGGCGTCTTGCTTTCATATAGATCACGCCACAGCTGACAGCCAGAGCCACAAGCGCAAGCAAGTGCAGAAAAGAGACCGCTGCAGGCTGAAAAACAAAGTCTTCAAACCAGATGATGGCAGTGGTCTGGGCTATGGCGCTCAAGCCCCACATGACCACACCCCAGAATGTCAGTTGCCACACGCCTACGGATGCGATGAGGAACGAGCAGGCCAGCAACACATGCATAGCGGCGATCCGCCAATCATTCGCTTCGAGCGAGCTCACCCCGAAGGCGCCAATCAGCCCTACCCAGTAGAGCAACCCGGTTATCATCAGAAACAGACTGGCGAGGCGCGCCAGAACGACGAACCAGAAGGGCAGGTTTTCTCCCCATATCTGGGGGGCATGATCTGTCAGTTTAAGGGTCATTGCGAGTTGAACGTCAATTCCTGATCTTCAAGCGGCGCGAAATGGTCTTTAATGTGCGCTGCGTCTACCTTATCAAAGTTATCCGGATTCCAGTGCGGTTTCTTGTCCTTGTCAACCAGAGTCGCACGCACCCCTTCATAAAAATCGCTGTCCTTGAGGATGCGCTTGACCATGCGATACTCCATTTGCATGCACTCCTCAAAGGATTGATCTGTTCCGCGCCTAATTTGTTCAAGGGTAAGATGCACCGATGTCGGGGACTTTTCGACCATGCTGTCCAGCGTTTTACGCGCAAAGTCGCTTTCACTTGCCCTAAGGGCCGCGAGCACGTCAAGAGCATTGTCGCTGGCGAACAGGTCATTGAGCTCATCAAGCGTTTCTGACGGGCTTTCGGGGTCGACAGGTTTGTGCATCGCATCTAGGAGCGCTTCGGGATCTTCGCCTTCAGACAGGCGCTCGATGATCTCGTCGAAGCGTTCACCGGCAATCGCGTGCGTACCAAGACCAAATGCAAAGCAGTCGCCGCGCTTGACCCGCGCCCCTGTCATTCCACAATAATATCCAGCGCGTCCGGTCATGCGGGACAACAGGTAAGAGCCACCAACATCGGGGAAAAAGCCGATGCCCACTTCGGGCATGGCAAACAGGGTGTTTTCCCCGAGCACCACATACCGCCCGTGCATAGAAATGCCGACACCTCCGCCCATGACGATGCCATTGATCAGGGAAATGTAAGGTTTGGGGTAGCGATGAATGGCCTGATTGAGGGAATATTCGTCGTAGAAAAAGTCATAAAGAGGATTTTCACGCGAGTCATACACGGCGCGAATGTCGCCGCCCGCACAAAAGGCCTTTTCACTTGCAGATGTGACCACAACGGCCGAGATAGTGCTGTCGTCACGCCAGAC